>NZ_LYBM01000056.1 GCF_001707825.1 Veronia pacifica
GGCGGGCTTCCCGTTGTTGGTGTTGACGCCTTCGCTGCTGGCGGGCGATGAGATTGAGCAATCGGCCCAGAAGCGCCGCGACGGCGGTCAGTGATTGGAAAAAAGCGGTCATGACGTCCTGTCGGTGTCAGCACTGCGGCCATCAGAGCCAGCAGGGTTGCGGTGATCTGCGGGGCGTGGTCAACCAGCACACTGACCTCGGCATCCGTCAGCCAGCCAAGCCCCGCGGCCCCGGCAAGGGTGCCGATAGCGGCCCAGGTGGAACGCTCGGTCAGCCGGTTGGCAAGATAACGGCTAAGTGGCATCTTCTTCTTGTTGTTCATGGGCTCTCCTTTTCTCAGGTGGAAACACACCCGCTGGGAAATGGCGTATAAAGTCTCGCGCTTCGCCCTTTCCCAACGCGGTGTTGTAGTACTTTTTCCAGTAGGCGGCCTGCGCGGTGAGACAGTCGTCAGCGGGCAGCGGCTCGGGCACTCTCAGGTAATGCACCCGGCACATGGCGACAGCGAAAGCCAGATTGGAGACCAACTGGCTGTCGTCCGGTATCTCCCGGTTTTTCAGGGATGCCTGACTGACCAGCGCCCGGAGTTTGTCGGCCAGTGCCGGGCGATAGGCCAGAAAGTGATGCCAGATATCCTGATAGGTCGCGGGCTCCATCTGGATAATGCCGAGGGCCGGCCCCTTGCCCAGCTGGCGCAGGTAATGGGCACCGGATTCCTGATAAATGGTACCGAGAACCAGTTGCCCGGCTGCCGGGGTGTAAAGGCCGAGGTGACGGAGCACAGGCCGGATCACCAGGGTGTAAAGTTGTGTCGCATCCATCAGGGTTTCCTGTGTCTGGTGGCCAGACGGCGCTGGTCGAAATAGGTCCAGATATCAAAGATAAGGCGGCAAACCACCACCAGAGCACCAAGAATGCTCAGCAGGGCGCTGACGCTGGTGCCCGGCAGAATGGTCAGGGTCAGAATGTCAGGACTGGCTGTCGATACCGCCGACTCTGCCGCCGGAGCCGACGCACTGAACACAGAGACGCCCGCACCGCCGCAATAGGCGATAAGGCGTCCTTTCCAGTCGGAAACACGATCAATCATTGTCATAGGCATATAAACAGGTAAAAAAAAGCCCGCCATAAAAGGCGGGCCGGAGGCTTGCTGTGAGTTTGGATAACGTTTGGTCTGCGCTGAGAGTGTGCCCTCAGGCGCAACATCACCACGTTGACAAACACTCTACACCCTTAGCTCAGGAATGACAACATAATGTTGTTATTTAATTATTTGGTTGGTGACTTAAATCACACTTTTCTTTTCTGATCGCCTGATGTGGCGCTGTTCAGCTCGGTAATGACATGCTCACGGGCAAGCTTAAGGCGGCGCTTGTAGGTCGGTAAACTGACCGAAATGGCATGGGCACGTTTAAGCTGGGTATCAGCACCCGGCGACGAAAGCGCGCCATATTCGTGCCTGAATACCGTCGCAGCCTGTTGGTTACTTTTGGCTAATTTCGCCAGCGACGCCTCGACCGCCGCCTCCATACAATCGACAGGGGCACCGGGTCGGCCACGGGTGCCAAACACTCCCTGACACTCTATCAGTTTGCCCAGTACCGACTGACCACCGGGCAGCATCCGGCCGTGGTGAACCCACCTTGCCCACTGCTCAAACACAGCGTCCCACTGTGCGTTCATACTCTGGCCTCCTGACGCTGAACCCGCCGCTGAATAAGGTGTTCTGACCAGACATCAAGCGGCTCAAGCACATGAGAGGGCGTATCCGGTGAGGGACTGATCAGCACATCACCATGCCGGATACGCAGCGCATTTTTTTCAAGGGAGACGCTGCCATACGGATGACAGACCATGCCGCCGAGACGTCGGTATTCTGCGGCTTCCTCTTCGCTGTTGACCCCGGTGGCTACGGTAACATAGTGGTCTGACAGTCGCGGCAGTGACAGCCGGATCCGGCGTACCCGCTCTGCCAGCTCCGGCAGGTGTCCGAGATACAGACGCCGCAGCCTGGCACTGCCAAGTTCAGCACTGAGCTGTGCACAGCATGCCCGGCCAAATGCTTCATCACCACTGATCGCCAGTAATATCATATTGCTTTCTCCTTGCTAGATCCGATCGGAAATCTAACAACATAATGATGTAATAACAATATTCATTTTGCAGATTAGTATCGCAAAGTGTGGTAATCCTCTGTCAATTAGTGGCACAATGCGTTCATAGCCTGTCCAAAAAACGGCAGGGCACTTTTTACTGACACAGGCCCACTCAGGGGGGGCGAAATGACAAGAGAGTCCAGAGCACAGGCTGCCGACCAACAACAAATAGGGGAACGACTCCGCACGCTGCGGCTGCAAAAAGGCTGGACGGCACGGGAAGCGGCGCTGGCCGCAAGCCGCGAGGCACCGGAAGAGCTGAACATTTCCACCGGACGCTGGCAGAACTGGGAGTGCGACCAACGCAAACCCTCACTGAATCTGTTGCCGATTCTGGCGCGGGCGCTGGACACCACACCTGAGTATCTCGCTGGATGGCGTGACGCTGTCACACATAATATCACGGAGAAGTCATCAACTAAGACCACTGATCGGGACGCCCTCGACACGCTTGGGCTGTCTGACGAGTCGCTCTCTATGCTCAAGGTCAGTGACGACGCGATGGCTCCGGATTTTACCCGCGGCGATCTGGTACTGGTCGATGCGTCCCGCAATCAGGTGATGTCTGCCGGTGTTTACGCCTTGACCTCAGGCGGCGCACCGCTGATCCGCTTTGTCCGCCGTGAGCTGGGACAGGGCGTCACCGTATATGGCAACGATGAGAAACATGCCCCGCCCCAACACTTCAGCGACGAGGCATTTTCTGCATTGGAAGTGATTGGTGAGGTGGTTTTTACCGGCCGCTGGCTGATTGAACGCTGAGTGGGTTGAACGCAGAGTGACAGTGGAAGGTTGCATAAAGGAACGACAGGCGTTTGTTATCAATTAATTCAGGGTGTTAAAGCCCTGCAGCTATGCAGATTAAACACAAATGCCATGCAGTTTAAGCACAGGCGCCATCCAGATTAAGCACAGGTGCCCGGTGTCGGTGGTGTGAATGAGAATGACATTTCTATCGTCCCCCTCATACCTTCCCTGCCCTTTGTTTCAGGGCGCTCGCGTCACCCCAGACACCCCTTAACATGTTTGGGTATGCCATCTTTCATTGCCTGTGATACACTCCGCGCCCAAGTCAATCTGAGTGGTCGATTACCATGAGCATGAAACAAGAGTTACAACAACTGAAAAACCGTCTGAACAAGAGCCAAGTAAAGCTTGATGCCGCTAAGTCTCGTGGTGACGATTTGATGGTGACCAAGTTCACTGACGACATCGACGATTTGAGCAAGAAGATCAGCCAGTTAACTCACAAGCAAAATTTCACGCTGAACAAAGAACGTAAAGCACTGCTTGATATGCCTTTTTCTCGTGAGATCACCAAGCAAGAGCAGAGTGATATGGGCAAACTGAAAAAATCTGTCCGCGGTCTTGTTGTTGTTCACCCACTGACAAAGCTGGGTAAAGAGCTGAAGCTGGAAGTGGTAACAGGTTTTGCACCCAAGCAATTCTGATCGCCAGAGCATTGCCGTTTCCTTTTGTCTGTAAAATGGCAATGCTCAGTCTCGCCTTCTTTAGTACGCGCTAAGCAGGGGCCATTTCTTTCACATCATATAGCTGCGAATTCGGGAACCCCATATCGTAGTCATCCCACTTAAGTTCACCATACGTAATGTTAAACTCTCTGAACTTAACCGGGTCACGATATCTGTGATTCATCGGGTTAACGTCATCACTAAAAATGAATGGTTTGAAGTCGACGGTATTCTTATGGCCATCAGCAAACTCGATGAATAATACCCAGTCGTCAACAACATTAACTGATACCACATCAGGGTACTCTGGCATTGGCTCGCCTTCTTCAATAATCACTTTATCACTCATTTTTTTCGTATCTTCTCAGATTTGTACTGTATCCCCTTCATTAAAATCAACTTTTTGTGAATAGTCCAACACTTCCATTCAGTCAGAAAAAAAACCGCCATCAAGACTCAGCCTGGCCTGTAAATAGCAGTGAATACAGTGTATTAAGTTTATATCGGCCAATGCCAAAATGGACGTGGCATAACTATGTGGAGGGGAAATGATGAAGGCAATCGTACTTTCTCATTATGGCAAAACAGACTCGCTGTCGCTGGTAGAAAAAGCGATCCCACAACCCAAAGAAGGGGAAGTACTGGTTAAAGTTCACGCCACATCAGTCAATGATTTTGACTGGCAGATCATGTGCGGAAAACCCTTTATCACGAGACTGGTGTCCGGCATTTTAAAACCCAACATCGATGTGTTGGGAACCGAGATTGCAGGCACGGTGGAATCTGTTGGTCCCGGAGTGTCATCTTTTGCTGTCGGAGACAGGGTATTTGGTGACGTCTCCGATGCGGGTTTCGGTGGCTTTGCAGAATACGCCAGCGTTTCGCAGACGGCCCTGCACAACATGCCTGATCTGATGACCTTTCAACAGGCAGTCAGCCTACCGCATGCTTCATTGCTGGCATGGCAGGGGCTGGTTGACCTCGGAAACATCAAACAAGGCGAGAGTGTCCTCATCAATGGCGCTGGCGGCGGCGTAGGCGTTTTTGCCTTACATATAGCGAAAGAATTCGGCTGTGAAGTCACAGGTGTCGACCATGCTTTAAAGCTCGATTTTATGAAGGGACTTGGCTTTGACCATGTCATTGATTATCAAAAAACCGACTTTACTGCAGAAGCGACACGTTACGATTTGATCCTGGATGTCAAAACCCAGCATTTTCCGACCCGCTATCTCAACGTACTGAATGAGGCGGCCGCCACATCACCTGTGGTGGCAATACGTCGAGCATGATACAGATTGCGTTACTTGGCCATTTAATCGGAAAGGTAACAGGCAAACGTCTGTCTGTAATTATGCTTCAACCGAACCAAGGACTCGAACATATCAACAAGATGTTCGAAAGCGGCACCTTAAAAACACATAT
The DNA here is from genome assembly GCF_001707825.1 of Veronia pacifica. GTDB lineage: Bacteria > Pseudomonadota > Gammaproteobacteria > Enterobacterales > Vibrionaceae > Veronia > Veronia pacifica. The sequence continues at coordinate 5,055 of NZ_LYBM01000056.1, forward strand.
TGATGGCCCATTCTCTTTTGAGGATATTCCAAGAGAAATGGCGCGCTTCGGGCGGGGTGAGCACATCGGAAAAATTGTCATTAACGTGGTGTAAAAAAAAAGCGCCGGTCTGACCGGAGCAACACCCCCCGGTAAAATGAGTGAAAGGTCATCCACTTCACTCGCCTTATCGGGTGACAGTGTGGGTTTAGTTATCTGACAAAGACAGTGTTTGCCTCAACACCAGCTTTCTGAATACCAGCCATCCCAACCAAAAGAAGGCGGTCAGCAACACGGCGGTGATAATTGCAGGTTTTGGATCCTCAATCGTGCTGATTGACCCTGAATACGTGGCAATGACGCAATAGGGGATAGTGTTTACAGACCACGCGATGAGAAACCTTGAGAATGGCATCCCCGTTGTGCCCGCAAGGCAGGCAGTCACCTCAGGTAAAATAGGCACTGCCCTGGACAAGATAATCATCATAAATCCCTGACGCTGAAAGGCCGCTCTCACCTCATCAAGTTTGCTCTTATCTTTCAGCAGAAACATCAGCAGCTTTTCGCCATACCTTCGGCCCATAAAAAAGCCGATACCACCTGCGAGCATCATGCCAATGATTGCCGACAGCGCGCCACCCAAATGCCCCAACAGAAAGCCGGAAAGGATAGTGATAGTGAGTGTGGGCATGGCAACAAAGAGGTCAGCTGACAGTAACAACACGGCCAAGCCGCCCGTGTAAAAGGGAGACAGCGTCTGGGCATGACGTAACCAGTTCTCAATCTGTTGTGCATCAAGAATACCGAGCGCTTTTAAAATAAGAAGCGTGGATGCAAAGCCAAGCGCAAGAGTAAGCATTACTTTAATCAGTGATTTCATCGGGTTTTCCATTTAACTCGTTTTTCGACAATGACAGAGTGCTGACGTACAAGGGTCACTAAGAGGCTTTCATCAACTTGGCTGCCGCAGAGGGCGCAATCCTCGTCAGCCAGCGCAGGATCTTAACCTTTCCAATATCGTTATCCTCAACGCCCCGCTCGATACCGCGTATCAATTGACTTGCTGCTTCCTCCGGTGACATTTTTCCTGACCCTCGGCCTGCCGTCATATTGGTCTCCACCAATGGCATTAACGACTGATAAACACGGATGTGTGTGTCTGCCAACTGGTAACGAAACGAGGTGGAGAACGCGTGAAGAGCACTTTTGGTGGCGCAATAGACGGCGGAGCTGGTTTTCGGCACCAGTGCCAGCCCTGAGTTCACGTTGAGAATCGCGGCGTCAGAAGACGCTAAAAGCGCGGGAAGCAATATTGAGGTTAAACAACAGACTGATGTCAGGTTGGTGGTAATTTCGTTCTCAATATTGTCATAGCTGAAGTCACGACTGATGAAGGTTGGCGCAAACTGCACGGCAGCATTGTTGATCAAGACATCCAGTGTTGGATGGTCGTTTTCTATCGCTGTGGCCGTCTGTTTAACCTGTTCAAGATCAGATAAGTCACACTGATACGGTGTAATGTTAAAGGTGTCGGCAAGCTGGCTAAGCTTTTCGCTGTTTCGGGCTATCACTATGACCTGGTTCAATGGCGCAACCGCCCTGACGACCTCAAGCCCAATACCTGACGTCCCGCCTGTGATCACTATTTTTTTATCAATGAGTTCCATGCACTGCTCCCTGTTCGTATGTGTAGATAAGGTGCTGACAGGAAATGTAAAATGTTGGCGGGGACAGCGCGTTAACTTAGGTTAAAAGTGATGAAATTTTTTGAATTTGTTGAACGTCATGGTGAAACGCTTTTTCGCGCTCAGGGTGAACATATTTTTCATCAGGGAGAAGGTGATAGGAATTTGTACCTGATACAGCAAGGCGTGTTAAAAGCCTATTACCTCAGTGAGGATGGCAAAGAAACCGTGAAATCCTTTATTGGGGAAGGCAATGTCATCGGGAACCTGACGGCAGCACACACTGACTGTGAAAATACCTTTGGGCTGGTTGCGTTGAGCGATTGCGTAATACGTCGGTTCTCTTTTCGTCATCTTTATGAAGCAAGCAAAAGTGATGTTGAGCTGTCGAATAGCCTGATGGATATTCTTCTGGCATTTGCGATAAAAAAAGAACGTAGAGAGAAGGATTTACTCTGTATGTCTGCGCAGGAAAGGTATGAAAAATTGCTTGAAGAGACACCAGACCTTATCGGCAAGATCACCCAAAATGACATCGCAAAGTATCTTGGCATTACCCCTGTGGCCTTGAGTCGAATAAAACGGCGCGTATGCGGGAAGTAAGCAGCCAGTCAGGTGTTAACTGTGACATGTTTGAGTCGGTATTCAGTGAGAGCACCGGGCTCAGCACAAGAATTTAAATCAATTAAGCGAAAAGCATCACTTACTTTAGTGATGCTTTTTATTACTTAGTCGTAAATACATGTCGTCATTTATTTATAAAAACACCCTAACTATCTACCAGGGTTTCTACTGATAGAACACGGTTCCTTAGCGATAACACATACATTAATCCGGCTAAAACTACCCCATAAAAAAGAGGAAGTAAGCAGAGTGTCAGAGCGCTCGCTACCACAAAAGAATCTTCACCACTTAGCTGGCCCGCGGCAGAAATGGTGAAGATAAAACTCAAAATACTGCCCCAGAATAGTGCTAGTTTTGCTCCTATCATCAGGAAACATGTCAGTGTCTTCTTAACGTTATCACTTTCTACTTTTTGGAATGTCAATCTTATTAACGTTAAAAATTGTTGGTATGGATAGCAAATTAGAAAAGATAAGAACCAAGGGATGAAAGTAAGAAATAGCCCCGGATAATCAATAAATATATCTATCTTTCCTGAGATAATCATTGCTAATGATAAAATAGAAAAGTATAGAGCAACACAAAGTATCGTTTTCACTTATTTAACCACCTAAATTAAAAAAAAGGGCATTGTATACCCTTTTAATATGTTACATTTTACGGATAACATCTTTTTCTTGTCGTTTTCCGCCAGAACATTCATATAATTGATCAAGAGTAAGTATGTCCGTATAACTCCCCTATTTTTTAATGATACTTAAGAGATTATATTTCATTTAACTTACTGTTTTTAAATCACTAAAAAGAGTATCCTTATTTTTTATTTTTCTCAAGTAAATAATTGGTGCTATAAATCCAAGCATGCCGATAAGAATCATATAATAAGATTCATCATAGAAGTAATCTAATATAGAACTGCTATCTAAATCCTCTTCATAAGATGGTGAGAAGAGTTCATATGATAATACAGTTATGAATAAAAATAGATTATGAGATGCATGTATTAAAATTGGACCGTACAAACTCTTTGTATGGACCTTGACCACACATAGAAAGATGCTAAAAATAAAAGCGCCTAAAATATCTGTATGTAAAATAGAAAATAATAAGCTTCCAAAAGCTATCGAAAAATAGAATCCATACTTTAGTGATAGTCTTTCAAGAAGAAACCCTCGGAAGAAAATTTCCTCAACTATTGGTGCCAAAACAACCAGAGATAAAAAATATAGAGAGTAATCTAAAATTACGTCTGGATGTGACATATCAACCAGCGTTTTTTCATCTGATGTAAAAATGCCAATAACATAATCAGGATTAACTATGGAAATTAAATAATACACCGAATGGAGTGTAAAGCTTGTCACAAGTAATAGAGAGAACCCTAAAAATATAAACTGAGTATATTTATTTTCTTTAGGTGCCGATACACTCTTGATTATGTCTTTTTTGAATATTAAAGCCATAATTATCAATAATGTAGTACTTGATACGATCTTTATGATATCAAGAATAATATTTGCTTCATCATCGGGAAGTTGGTCTACTTTGAGCAACTGTTTCATGGCGAAATATATGATTTCAGGCACCATGAAAAAGCAGGGTAACATGTATCTAACTTTTTTATCATTCATCATCCAGTGACCTCCAGTTCGTATTATCCCGGTATTCTGTTATCTGCCCTTTTTCCATTTTTACTATCCGGCCAGCCTGTTTAATTTTCTCGAGCCTGTGCGCGATAACCACTTTGGTGATATCCAATAGTTCTATTTTTTCACGAATCCTTGTTTCATTTGCCACATCGAGGCTGCTCGTTGCCTCATCCATATACAGTATGTTGGGTTGCTGATAGAGGGCACGTGCAAGAAGATGTAAAGATATGGGCTGTGAAACGGACACGCTACCATATGATCGCTGATGTTGAGCATCAACGGCCTGCTGCCGAAATAGGGTCATACACTACCTTATTTATGATATTTATGCGGACTTCTGGGTGCTGAATTTAAATATCAACTGCGTCCGGCTGCTTACCTAAAATTTGGTAAATAGGATTTTGCAGTAGTATTTAACTGTATTCTCAGTGATGAATATTTTTCTGGCTATTTCCTTATTTTAACAGCCATGAACCAGTAGGTTTATGATTTGGCATTGCCTTGGAGTAAATTCAATATCTGTAACCTTAACAACAAGTTGGCGCTGTATAGTATTTTTATTTCTTTATTTTGGAATGCATAGATTTCAATATATGGTGCAATATCAAAAAACAAATAGTAAGTATCAAAATTAGCACGATGCAATATTGACATTATTTTTTAGTTGGTCTTTCTTACTTTAAAATAAGTGATTGTGAATTTTGATGTTATTTTTTCTATTTTGTATTCAAAATTATTTATTTTTATTGAATATAAATTTTCTCATTAAAATTTTTAGTGGATAAATATTATAATTATAATGCGACAGGTATCTGATTTTTAATTTTGATTGTTTCCTTTTCTGGCTGCATATTTTTTTACTGCGTCAATACAGTAATGTAAATAAATTACGCAAAAGGCATAGCTTCTGGGAAGACTCAATAAACCAGCGGTAAAGCCTCGAACGGCTAACGGCGATCCCTCGTTCGGCAAGCATATCACTGAGGTGTGCGTAACTCAGGGGGCGCAGAGCCGTACCAACGGACGCACCAAAGAATGATCTCAGGGGCGAAGTGTTTCCATTTGAAGTGGGGATTGTTCATTGGATCATATGTTCAGGGGAAGGTAGCTAGAGTCTGGTGCTCGATTTCAGTTTTTGCTGCCCGTTGTTCGTTTTTGCAACAGGCCCCACTAAACCGACATAGTCATTTTCCAATTTGCTCATTGATTCATGGTATGAGTCCGTCATCACTTGCATTGCAAGTGGTTCTTTTAGGGTGCACTTTACGGAAACCATCAGATTTGGTGCACAGACTGGTTCGCTAATTATTGATTTAACACCCTATGCGAACTAGTATTGAACACCAGACCCAAAACAGACCGATAGTGGACCATATGTTCATAAGAGCCTACCTGAGAGCATCAACTGATGATCAGGATGCAAATCGTGCTAAATCAGAGCTTATTCAGTTTGCTGAGCAAAAAGGTGTACGCATTGCCAGTTTTTACACAGAGAGTCAGTCAGGCTCAAAACTGGACAGAGCTGAACTGGCACGCTTAATAGCTGATTCACATAAAGATGATGTACTCTTGATAGAAAAGGTGGACAGGCTGTCGCGTTTGCCGTTCGAACAGTGGAAACAGCTAAAACAGCAACTGGTGGATGCCGGACTGCATATTGTGGTGCTGGATCAGCCAATGACCCACGGTGTGCTCGATGGCAGTGGTGAGCATTCGATGATATCCCGGGTGTTGACCGAGTTTATGATTGATCTCGCCGCCGCAATGGCGAGGGACGATTACGAAACCCGCAGAAAACGTCAGGCACAAGGGATCGCCAAGGCCAAGACGCTGGGCAAATACCCGGGACGGCAACCAGACCATCAACTGCGGGAAAACGTTGGCCTGCTGCTTAATGAGGGCAAAAGCTGGTCTCAGATCCAGAGCTTGCTTGGCTGTAGCCGCTCAACCATTGCCAAGGTCAGAAAGCAGGCAAAGGGGTAGTGGTGTTGGAGTTTCCCAGCACAACCCATGCGAAGGCGTTTTTGGCTGACTCCGACGTACAGCCCTTGTTTGCCATTCGCCACCAAACAATCGAGAGTAAACTCATCCTGGTTGAGGGGTATTTTTAGCCTTCCTGTCTGTCGCTTTTATTTTCAATCATACCAATAAGTGACCTGTGCGTGACCGTCACTGCTGCATGGCCAGCGTGTTAAGAACCACGGTCGCGCTCAGGCTGACTAAACCGCTACTTGCCTAAGCGATACTGCGCTATGCAGTAATCTTTCATTAAGTAGCGGACAATAAATGGGGTCACCCGAAGCAAGGTACGCCATATAAACGGCATTTTTGCCACAATGTCTGGGCTGGCATCCGCAATCGATTGTGTGGAGACAAACGCGATGTCGTGGTGCCAATGGGTAAGTAATGTGGGATCATCACAGGCCCATTTAAACCACGTTTTCACCCCAAAACGCGCCATGTTCTTTTTATGAGCCTGTGCTGTTGTCATGGAAGATTTGCACATATCCGTTACAAACCAAGCCTCTGGGAATGCGTCAGCAATCTGCACAATCGCTTGTTTCACCTGATGTTCTTCAAGGTAAATGAGTACAGCCTCTGATAAAAACAGGGTTGGTTTACCGAGTTTAACAACAGGCTCTATCCATTCTTTATCGAGCACGCTGCCTTCAATCATAGTTCGGCGAGGTTGGTCGCTGAAAAACGAACGACGTAACGCGATGGAGTCAGAAAGGTCCAGCTCAAACCAGTTGGCCAGCCCGTTATCGATGCGTTCAAAGCGGGTATTTAAACCACAGCCAATCTCAACAATTGTGCCATCGGGATATTTCTCAAGAAAACGCAGGGCGATATCGTCGAAGATCCGCGTTCTGACGCAGGCTACCGCAAGGCTGGAGTCGCCGCGCCATTTGCTGAAGTCATAATCAAGCTGGTCGATGATCTCTTGCGCACGGGGATCGCTGAGCAACCCATTGGGACGTGACGTTTCTTGAGCGCGGCCAAGAAGAGGGATCAGCAGAGTTTCCTGAACAGAACCAAGGGTGACTGTCTTTTTCATACCTTGTCCTTACCGGATTAACACGGGTGTCTGTGCTAACTGATAGCTTTTTATATATGGGTGTTTTAAAAACAGGGGTGTCTTAAAAACATAGGTATCTAAAAACATAGATGTCTGAAAAACATCGCTGTCTGAAAAATATCACTGATGAGAACTATTCTCAATTAAATTTTGTGTACTGGAGAGATGGCGAATAACGTCAAATCAATATGTTAGTCCCGTTTCTCTTCAAGACTGATAGCCTTGAAGACTGATAGCCTTGAAGAACGAATATCTTGAAAATTGAAGGCGTCTTGGATGGCCATTGATGCCACAGTCTCTTGCTATACCACCGACGCCTCCGGTGAGCGTATTATTGAACGTAAGAGTAATTCTGTCGAAGATTGAATGGCCTGTTTCATGTTGCTGTCAAAATCGCCAGGGACGTCCTCGGCAATATCTGAAACACCACGGATACTCACAAAGGGTATTCTGTTTCGAAAACATATTTGTGCAATCGCCGCGCTTTCCATATCGCAGCCAGACGCACCCGTTAATTCAATCAGACGTTGCTTCACGACGAGGTCATTGATAAACATGTCGCCAGAGGCCAACACTGCATCAGCATTAAGGGGCAACGAGCGTGGTAGTTGGGTCGTGACAAGGTGAGACTCGTATGTCGGGTGCCAGGCATAATGTCTATCGCCAAGCCCCAGATTAAAATCATGCTGAACAAATGAGGCAGAGACGATTACGTCGCCTATTTTCGCATCAGGACGCAGGCCACCACAAATGCCCAGGTTAATGATCTCTTGCACCTCAAACCTATCTATCATGGTTTGCGTTGCTGCTGCCGCATTCCCCTTACCCAACCCGCAAATGCACAAAATCACGTCAATGCCCTTCAGCGTGCCTTTATAGATCTGATATGGCGATGCAATGCTTTCAACGCTCTCAAGTTGTTCCATAAGCACGGAGGTTTCTGATTTAATTGCGGAAATAATTCCAAGTCTCATTCCATGTCCTTTGGTTTTTTAATCTTGGGGTTGCTAGATCTCGGGGCTGCTAAATCTCGAGGCTGTTAAATCTTGGGGTTGCTAGGGGTACCAATGCGAAGTGGAATCCCCCGGACCGAAAAAGCGGCCGTAACCCACACAAGCGCGTTAAGCACATACATGGTGCTGAAGCGTCGATAATCTTTCGGTAGGGTCGTAGAGGATATCAATTCCGTCTGCGACAACTCTGTGCGTGCCGGGGTCAACCGGTATATCAGCCCATGCCAGCGTACTGAAATTGAATTCAACTTCAGGGCCATGTTTATAAAATACCCGCAGCGTTTTAACGACACCCCAGTCTTCTATTTTTGTGGACTGAATTCCTCCAAAAAATTCAGCCCAACAGGGATTGCTGATGAACTGATCCGGGTTCGAAACGAAGAGACAGACATCAATATCAGAGTCCGGCTTTTGCGTATTCCTCACGTAAGAACCTGCTATCGCAAGCCCCACGATGTCAGGATTGGATTCAGACCTTTTTGTTAGTTCAATCTTTAATGATGGGTAGTCCACTGCATCTTCCTTTTACTCACCGTCCGATACTCACTGAGGCTGCGCAATATAACGCACTCAAACCGCATCAGACCTTCCTTGATAAACCGCAGAAAAAACTGCCCCTCAATGCTACATCTGCTTGATTGTCTTGTGGACCTTATACATTCTGTTTTGGAGTCAGCTTAAGCAAATTTGTGTCGACACAATTTAACAAGTCCATCTCAAACGAACATATTAAAACGGTTCTTCCACATAGAAACATGTTCAATAAATGCATCAACTCTCATGGGGCGCTTATCACGATCTCTGTACATAATGAACACTTCTTTACCGGCGTCCTGCCAATCGGGCAATAAAGGCAATAGGTTGTGTTGATCATGATTTAGTTCATGAAAGTAATAGGTCGGAATCCACGCAATACCTAAACCATGGACGACAGCGTCTCTTACCAGTAACACATCATTTGAAGAGAATTGGAACTGTAATTCATCACTAAATACTTCATTGGTAGTTTGATTGACGAGTTTCCAGTGACAATCATTATTTACCGTAATTAAACGGTGATTAACAAGTTGTTTAGGGTGGGTAACTGGACCATTTTTTTCAATGTAACTTCTTGAAGCACATAGCCCAAATGGAATCGACCATAATTTTCTCGCAACCCAGTCTTGCTCAATAAGATCACCAAGACGAAAACTAATATCGACGCGTTTAGAGACAAGGTCGATTTTTTCATTCTGAACATCCAAGTCGATACATATGTTTGGATGCTTTTCTGCAAACTCATAGATACATTTTTTCAGCCACAACTGTGTCATATTGATTGGTGCTGATATTTTTAATGTACCACTCAAGGACTGATGTTCAGTGGCAACTCTTGATGACACATTATTTAAGCGAGTAAGGAGTGGCTCGCAGTGTTGATAGTACTTTTTTCCATCAGAAGTTAATACGAAATGATGTGCACTTCGGTTAAATAATCTGCAATTAAGGCTGACTTCAAGTCTTTTTAATTTTCTGCTGATAGTTGATAACGGAATATTCAGATGCTCAGACGCCTGAGTAAGGGATTGATATCGAGCGACAGAAACGAACAATAAAAGATCGTCTAAAGAATGATCTTCCATATTTGGGATTTACTCTCTCATTATTCACTATTAACGATCAAATATGAAATATATAACATGACCGTGTCAAGTAAGTTTTAATCTGGAAGCTCTATGTATAAACATTTATCAATCTGGTGTGGCGTTGTTGTCGCAGTTTTTTTTTGGTCTAGCAATTTTAATGTCATTCAGACTATCAATGGCAACATATCGCCACTCACTTCAGCGACCTTACGGTTTGCGATTGCGGCTTTGATTCTATTGCTGATAAGGGTAAGCAAGCGGTCTAAAAGTGATGTCAAACTGACCAAAAAAAGTGTACTTTCACTTTTTTTATTAGCGACTATCGGTGTTACTGTCCAGAACTTTTCCATTTTTTCTGCAATGAATTTTACTTCTCCTGTTAACGCTGCTGTGATTCAAGCAAATATTCCACTTGTCACTATTATTCTGTCAGGATTCATCCTAAATACGTCCATTTCGTTGAGAGCAACTCTAGGAGCAATAGTGAGTTTCTTTGGCGTGGTGATTGTGATAGCAGGTGGAAAGATTCATTCTATATTCAGTAATATCGGTGATCTTTATATGCTATCTGCTTTAGTCAGTGGCTGTTTATATACGATTCTAGCAAAGCGACTAACATCTGATATCCCAGTGAGCCAGCAGCTACGTTGGATATTAAGCATTGGTACCATTCAAATGGCAGCTGTAGCGATGTACCAAATTGACTTTAGAGATAACTTGAATGAAATAACGCTTATAGATCTGTCACTCATAGCCTATATGAGTTTGTTTGGAACTTTGCTCGCATATTACTTTTGGATGAAAGGTGCTATCGTTCTTGGTCCGGAAAAAATATCTCCTTTATTTAACATCATGCCAGTGTTTACTTTACTTATTTCTTTATTTTCAGGCCAACATGTTCAGTTTGAACATATTTTCGGTGTCTGTATCGTCGCTATTGGGATTTATGTCGGCAATTCATCTCCCTCAAATAAATCTCATCAAAAAGCCCTAAAAACCTAAATAGCTTTTCCCAATAGTAGATCTCAAAGGTAAGAGAAACTCAGTCCTTTTGTGCGATCTGATCAATCGCCAAACCGAAACATACCGACAAAAGGACTGAGTGATGGCCATCATAGCACCGATACCTCGTGGCGAACGTCGTAGGATGAAAAAAGCGATACAGACTACCAAGGACAAGGATTATGCCCGCAGACTTATTGCTCTCATGCAACTCCACGAAGGCAAAACGATTGTCGATGTCTGCCGCATTATCAGTGCAGCCTGCTCCTCAGTGGGTAGGTGGATTGACTGGTTTACTCAAGGCGGCATGGATGCCCTCCACACTTTGCCTGTAGGCAGACCGCCAACGCATCCCGTTAGCGAAATGTGTGCGATGTTGACTGTTCTGGTTCAGTTTTTCCCGCAAAGGATTTTGGACAATTCTCTTCACACCAGAGGGTTCGGGGCGTGCAGACGATCGCAAATTTCGCTCGTGAATTATATTGGAAAAATCGCAGGAATTATATTGGACACGTTGGGGTTTAACCCCCGGTTAGACTAAGTAATTAAACTATGGAGAAATAATTGCAATGAAACATAAAGTTGGATTAATTGTTGGAGCTCTTTTACTGTCAAATAGTACACTTGCCAGTGCAGATTCTGACTTTATTGATTTTGCTTTAAAACAAGCACACCAAAAAGGGTTTTATCAGTGTGATAAAGCCATAAAAAACACATTTAGCACTGCATTTGGCTCCGATATTAGAATTTTCACCGATTGGTTTGATGGAACTAGAAGTGATTCATTAAAACTTACAGGTATATATGGTAAAAAAGGAGATACCGTTTTTGTAGAATCCGAATACCGAGTTAAGAGCGACCAATGTTATGTAACGGGAACAACTGTCGTTACTACAGGAAAATCATGCACAGCATACGCAAGTGAATTGAAATCTTTTGACTACGTTGCTGAAACAGGTGATTACATTGCTATGAAAAGTAAGGGTGGAATTCCAATGTTTTTAAAACCATTGGGCAGCTCTTGTATTGTAACCTTTCAAATGAACGGCGTTTTTTAATAACCTAATAAGTGTGTTAACAATGGACGTTTACTCATGGTGCTTTTTTATAAAGGCACTGTGATTTAGGTTTTTCAATCAGTTCTGGCTAGTATATGCACGTTATTCTAAATTTTTGTGTAAATGCAGGCTATAAGCTAAGGTATCGAAATTAAGCTTAATGAAGATGAGGCTTGGATATTGTTTTCAATAGCCATCAATCCAATAAACACACTTTAGCCTATCTTCTCCCAAACCCAGCTCATCCGAAATCCATAGTTTACAACACCAAATCTAAGCTGTGTCTGTTCAAAAATAATTTAGGGCAATAGCACTATGAGAGTCTAATACCGAGGTTTTAGATAAGAAAAATTTTATCCAAAATTGATCGTCAATCGAAATGAAGGATTTCTCGATACTTGTTGTGCACGGTTAGTCAGTCGCCTCTCAAATACACTGTTTAAATATCCATATCGGCCAATTTATCCAATATATTTCCCATTTTTGCTTTTTCCCCAAAAGGGTTTTGGACAATTCACTTCACGCCAGAGGGGCCGGGGCGTGCAGACGGTCGCAAATTTCGCTCGTGAATTATATTGGACAAATAGCAGGAATTATATTGGACACGTTGGGGTTTATTAACCTGTTATAAGCTACACAGAGTTTGCAGTTAATCTGGATATATTGTGGAAATAATCAGAAGTAAAGAGTTTACGGCAACACGCGCATGGGGTGCTAAAAATATCTCAAATATAAATGGGATCACAACTCGCCTACATTGGACAGATAAACCATATAATTGGCACATTAACGATGGCGAAGAAGTTTTTGTTGTCTTGGATGGTGTTGTTGATATGTTTTATAAAGACAATGGACTTGAGCAATCAGCTACTTTAAATGCTGGTGATATTTTTTATGCCTCTGTTGGTACTGAACATGTAGCTCATCCAAAAGGTGAAGCTAGAATTTTGGTTGTGGAAGCTGAAGGCAGCGTATAACAATTTACTCAAAAGGACGCAAAACGCTTGACTTGTGCTCCTTCGTCGCAAATTTTAGCCATGCATTTATGCGCCCATTAGTAAAGCGTTATAAGTCTTTAGGAGAGATCGGGTGACAACGATTGTTCAGCAAATAGTCAGCCGTGATATTGAAGCTGTAATTATCTATGAATCTGAACAGGTAATTGCTTTCGCTGATCACGACCCCATCAATTACGGTCATATTCTCATTTGCCCGAAAGAACCGTACGAGTCTTTCATTGATTTACCCGCATTAGTTCACGATGAAATCCAAGTTGTAGCAAGAGATCTTTATTCTCGGATCGTCAATAAGTTTAATCCTGATGGCATATCTTTTATCCAAAATAATGGAAAATGTAATGAGCTTGACCATTATCATTTGCACATATTTCCTCGCTTCGATGGAGATCAATTTGGTTGGTTAAGTAGTGATATTGGGATTCAAAGCATAGAAGTTCTTCGTGAGTCTCTATCCGGCTTATAACAAGAGACTATGGTCTTCGCGCTAACTAAAATCTCATTCAATAAGACCTATATTACCCTTATTTTTCCTGATACATCTGGCATACCCGGTGCTCCCCCTTCTAATTCAATTTTGTCCAAAATGAGTTAGAGGATTAGCTTCTCTTTACCACTCATACTAATCGAGAGCATTAGATAACGTTATCAAAGAATGCCGCTTCTAAAGCTCTCAGATAGCTTAACAACCAGCAGAAGTTAAACGCTCCACTAACTTGAGGGGAGACAAAGTGAGCGTATCCTTGAGAAATGGTGAGTCGATATTGAGTATCGAGTCAATTATCTCACCAATAGACACAAGGAGGTGGAACAGGGGATTTAAAAGACTTGCCATTGTTTGCAGAAAACCAAAAGCTGTTCGGTTGACATAGAGCTAGCATTTATCCGCATCAACTTCTTTTCACGAATGAAAATGAGATCAAGGCTCCATTGTACTAAAAAAGTTAAACTTAAATTACTTCGCCACTTTTAATGAAAGTAAAAATAATAAACATAAATTACTGAGATTGGCATATTGTGCACTATTAATTAAATTGCTAAAAGTTCGACAAAGATCAAAATAACAACAAGTAAGATAAGCCAGATAAATCAATTTACACTTGCCTTCAAAAGTGGGTACAGGTATCTTTTGCCGCGCAGTAGAAATTTGTCTGCCCGCTTGTAAAAATACACTTCGAGCGGTCAGTTTTAGCGATACATTCAGTTCGATAACGACAAATTAGCTGTGAAATAGTGAATTTTGTGCCTGGCGTGTAAAGTCAGTGACGAAAAAAGGGTGTTTATTCTTCCTATCCTCCAGTTTTATTGCCTCATAAACGATTTGCTTTCCTTTATTGAAGGCTAAGTACAGCGACAGTTTTTTACGCCTTATCTCTCCAAGGTGGGGCTTTATATTGCATGAATATATTGTCGGAGAATCTGTAATAATGCTGTACGAAAAGCCGAATCGATTTCCTTTCCCTTTCTGTGAGTGTATTTCTGAACGGATTCCTAGCGTCATAGTGCTTGAAGATGAACATGCTGTTCGAATCGGCAGTATAACCTTTGCAGTGATCTTTTTCTGAAACAGATCACTTTAGATAAGTTTTTATTATTGAAAAGAGAAGCAGATGTATTTATTGAAACAGCTCTATGGCGGCATGATTTTCCTGCTCGTCATAATGGTTATGCAAGGCTGTACACAGCCTAGTCAGAAAAAAGTGCAGCTTGAAGGGAGAACGATGGGGACCACCTATCACATTACCTATCTTTCTGTTGATAAGGCGCTGACAGGCCCGGTTGTTCAGGAAAAAGTGGATAGTGTTCTGGCGGAAGTAAATCAAACAGCGTCGACTTATATCGATCACTCAGAGCTGTCTCGACTTAATCAGCATAAAGTCCAGACCCCTTTTCCTCTCTCTGACGATCTCACAGCCATGTTTAACGAGGCGGTGCGTTTAGCGGAGTTAACAGAGGGAGCGCTGGATGTCACCGTGGGGCCCTTGGTTAACCTTTGGGGTTTTGGACCCTCTCAAAAGCCCAGTCACCTGCCTTCGCAGCAACAGATCGATGAGGCAAAAGCCCGTACCGGTATTCATCACTTAGTTTTAAACGGCTCTGCCGTCAGCAAACAAAATGCCGATATTTACGTGGATTTGTCAACCTTGGCAAAAGGTTACGGCGTCGACAAGGTTGCCGAGCTGTTGGACTCGTTAAAAATTGAAAACTACCTGGTTGAAATAGGTGGAGAGATGCGGGTCAAGGGCGATAAAGGCCAAAATGGTGATTGGCGGGTCGCCGTTGAAAAGCCGGTGTCTCAGGAAGTCGCTGTACAAAGAATCATCGTTCCTAAAGACAACGCCGTAGCGACATCAGGAGACTATCGCAATTTCTTCGAAGAAGATGGCGTACGCTACTCCCACATTATCAACCCACAAACGGGCCGACCGGTTACCCATAGATTGGTATCAGTAACGGTATTGGATCCTTCTTGTATGGTTGCAGACGGATTGTCTACCGGATTTATGGTACTGGGAGAGAAGGCCGCGATGAGATTAGCTAATCAACACAATATCGCTGCCCTGTTTATCGTTAAAACGCCGGAAGGTGAGTTCGTCGAAACCTATTCAGAAGCGATGCGCTCCTATATTTCATCGTAATTTATTGCTGACACCATGTGTGCCGAGTGCCCCAACGCTATAGGGGCACTTGATCTCATTTAAAGGGGCTCTCTCATTGGGTTTGTTGCAAAAAACGAAGTGGTGTAAATTTCGCCTGGTTTTATACCTGTATTCAGGTGAAAACCGGCTCCACATTGAACAGCCTATTCATGAAGGCGGATGTCTCCCGTACCCGAGTGTCCCGTTCATCATGACGTAACCAAAAATCAAACAGGCCTTTGTTGAGCATCCGCAAAGATTCGAATCCCTGAATACTCGACCAAGCCCGTTTTCATAGCCGTAGGTTTGTGTCGAAATCAGTGAACAACCTTTGTTTACGTCGCGTGTCTGAAATTCCTATCACACATTTGAATTCATGCTCGGGCTGTTGTCTCTTGGTGTCGAAGGACAATACTGTTTGATCATTCACAATAAAGTTTGTCACTTTATTGAGTTAAAAATGTACTGAGGAAACCGTTACCAAATCATCTGGTAACTTGAAATTGCCCCATTCCAATTTAACGCACTTACTCAGTGGCAGATCGTGCCATTGGAATCACAGTACTTTTCCTAATGGCTGACGGTTGAGGGGCGGTGCTCGGAATCTCCCATTTCCGCGCATAATCGGAGTTTCTAACCAGCGACTTCCTCCTGCATTGTTATGCAAACATGGTGGAACGCATAGATTAGATATAAACGTGTTTGCGTTAGCAAAACTGATCGTATAGGGTTGTTAAATCAAATTGGATATTGACGGTAGCTTACCATGGAACTCTCCTTGTGCTCCCATAAAACCAAATGTATAAGGTTTAACCTTGTTGTTGTTTCGTCCACCAAATCCTTGTCTTTCTCGAAGCTTACCAAACAACCAGTTATCTAACATACCATTGATCTCGACAAACTCATCTTTCGTCAGATCAGCTTTGAAGCTTGTGAGAAACGCTTCATCATCATTGGCTGGTAAGTTAATGACTCGTTCTTGAAGACCATTTAACACTTGCGTCGTAAAGTAAACAGGGAATCTAGCCCCCTTTACAAATGAGGTTTGCTTAGGCAACAACAGATTACACGCGTTGTTTGATCCTATCTGGATGAGACTGAGCTTTTCCAATTGTCGAAGATACAGATGCGTTGAAGCATCGTTCAACCTGTACTTTTCTTTGATTTGTTGAACGGTAAGTTCTTCCGCTAGTTCTGACCAAAATGAAAAAAGAGATGGATTATCATAAAAAGCATCATCTTGTTCTTGCGAAAAAACAGGAATTGAAGAAATGTTCTCTTCAGCCTCAGAAAGAAGCTTCGATACTGGTGTCTCTGTAAGATTAACAATAGCTATTAACCTTTGTATGGAAAGCGGTTGTAAGTTGTTTAGCAACCTTTTGACACTGACTTCTGATACTTCGAGTTCCGTAGCGAGTGTGCGATACGAAATATTGCACTTCTTAAGCTCTCTTTTGAGTAATTTACACACTTCTAATGATAGTTGTTCATCCATTTCGTCTGAATTATCCCTATATAGATACTGAAAGTATCTTAATACTATCCTTTTTGACTTTAAGTTGCACTAATGTATCAAAATAGGATGATTTAAACTAAACAAGAGAGGGGGACACACTGATGAAACAGAGCGAGTTGGTTATACGATTTGGAATACAACAAGGCATGCACTGGATGGTAGTCGGGTTACTTATCCCAGTAATAACTCTTATCTTTCAATCTAGAGGGCTAAACCTAACAGAAATTGGAGTTGTCATGGCGGTGTGGATCGGGAGTACTGCGATATTAGAAGTACCTCTCGGCGGTGTCGCTGACACCTTTGGGCGCAAAAATACGTACTTGTTTTCTCTAGCACTTAATTTGTTGGGTTGCCTTGCTCTTTTCTATGCAAGTAGTTTGGGGGGTATCTTGGTTAGCGCTATGTCTTTGGGAGCTTCAAGGGCTGTTTATTCTGGCAGTCTAGACGCTTGGTTCTACGATTCTTTTGTTAACTCTATGGGAGAATATTCGTACCACACAGCAATTGCGAAAATAAATGTATTGGTTACTGCTGGACTGGCTACAGGGTCTTTGATAGGTGGGGTTCTACCTAACAGTATTGTTAGCTCATACATTGAAACATTTAGCGTATATGACATCAATATTCTCGTAGCTAGCGTATCAAGTATTGTCTTGTTTTTTCTGACATGGGTGCTGCTTCCTGAACAGAAAAATATCAAAGAAAATACCCAAAACACCATAGCCATCGCGATGCAAACTAGTATTACGGCGCTTACAGTTTCTTTAAATCAATGGACTTTAAGATTGCTCTTTCAAGCTACACTCGTTTTTGGAGCAGTGATGAGCGCCGTTGAAAATTTCTGGCAACCTTATCTGGCAGATTTGATAGGAACGGCACCTGATGACTTGACTCTTTTTGGCATCATATCAGCACTGTATTTCTTGATGTCAGCTTTATCATCAGTACTCTCTATTCCCTTATTAAAAATATTTTTCGGTTCACATAAAGCCTTAATATTTACAACTAGATCACTTGCTGGCTTTTCACTGCTCTTGCTTGCGAACGCTACCAATACCACAAGCTTTGCTTTATTGTACTTGACGTTTTTCTTTCTCTTCACCATGGGGAATAACTCCGAGCAAGTATTACTTAATGAGAACACTCAAGAAGAGATTCGCTCAACCACTTTATCCATAAGCTCTTTCGCTGTTACATGCGGTGGGATGCTTGCCTCTTTGACTATGGGAGTCATTTCCGAGTATTTCGGGATATCGATTAGTTGGATATTGTGTGGTTCGATACTCTTAATTTCCTCGCTGTATTTCCTTGTTATCCGTGAAGTAAGCAGAGCAGAATCTACGTAAAGTGTTTTCGAGCTGGGCAACTCATAATCGTTCTAAAAACCAATTTATGTACGTGTAGTGCGCAAATGGCGGGCTGAGTATTTCTTCATTATATTTGCACAAACTATATCTACAGAAATAATCTGTGAGTGACAGGTTTTGTCCATTTTCGTTCACGTGCGGTATCTCTGTAAAGGGCGTAGTACTCCACTTTGTAGTACTAAAACTTATCCGAAGGGTAGATTTTTCCTCTGTCCGCTAACTGATTTCTGTCCAAATTCGCGCTAGCTTCTCTGGCGGGTTTCGAGTCTCATTATGTGCGCCAACAAATGCTCGGACACTAACAAACATGCAAATCGAATCGGTATTGCGGTGAATGAATTATCGGTGTCCCAGCGTGCTTCAATCTTCCGGAAAATATTGTTCCATCATCGACTCAATCACTGGCTTGAACCGACCTTGCTCGTGCTGTTGTTGCGTTGAGTTTATTACGAACATCGACATCCATAGATTTCGTTTGTTGTTTTCCATTGCGATGAAATCGATCATCGAGACATTTTGACTCGGCGTTGATGGCTCAAGCGCTTTCAATAGCGTGTTGAATTCAGCGCCCGATTCTTTTAATAGAATCTCCGCTATCACAATGGCTTCATTGTGACCCAACGACTCCGGCGCCCGCAAATATGCTTGCAATAGCGCCGTGTACAAGGTCGACAATTGGGCAGGCTGCACGTTGGTTTGGCGGGATAACGCTTCAATCAAAACTGCAGCATGATTTAGATAGTGGATGAACTGACCATCGGGGCCAACCACGTCAAACACATCAAGCCCTTTTAGGGTAGCGATTGCATGCTCGCTGACTTGCTCTGCTTGTGTGTCATTGAGCTCACAACTGTCTAACACGGCTCCCACGAGCAACAGAGCGTAAGACTTCTGTGAGTGGTCGTTTGAGTTGGACTGAAATTCGATAAGTGACGTGATTATCTGATCAATATCACCATCATGAAATGTCGATTCCTGACAACATTGATAAAACTCACCGTATGTTTCTTCCAACGGTTTACTGTGCGCATTCGATAAAATCGATAGTGTCGTGCTTAAGCTGATTTTATTATTCCTTATAAAAAATTGGGTGAAGTAAGGCCATGTTTTTGAACCATCAGATAGACCATCGATACGGTGATCATGCCCTTTAATGCAAGCGCGATTGCACCATCTACAAGCAGCAAACTATCACGTTGTAAAACACCAAACCAAAGATGTTCAATTGTTGTTACAACCAATTGGGACGTAAATCGCAGGGTGAGGAACCAATGAGTATCGGATTAAAACGAGGGACGGTTGCGCTTAGCGCATATTCAGAGCAATGACCGATTGAATATAAAAGGAACGAGCGATGCTTCTGGAGCTTGCTGGTTCGAGTATTTCCCGTATTGAACACATAGGGAGTACTTCAGTTCCGGGACTTAAAGCAAAACCTGTCATAGATAATGGAATAGAAGTTGGCTCTGCCAGGGATCTAAATGAAATCATCAAGGCTCTGCCTGAAGACATTTATGAGTACTTTGGCGAAAGAGATATTGAAGGCGACTTCTTCTTTGCTAAGGGACCTGAATCGTGCAGAACACATTACATTCATGTTTCATTTGCAGGCACTGCCCGACTGCGTGATCTCGTTAAGTTCAGAGAGTCGCTCAGGTCTAACGAAAAGCTAAAAGCTGAATATGCTGAGCTCAAAGAACAGCTCGCCGAAAAACATCAATCAGATATAAAGCTTTATACGAAATTAAAGGGTGAGCTGATTGCTAGGGTAGTCAGCGCCTATCAAATGCAGCCAGTCGCAAATTTCACTCGTGAATGATATTGGACCAATCGCAGGACTTATATTGGACACTTTGCGGTTTATTCATCTGTCAGGGTTCCTATGGCTATTGCGGTTTACTTCGATTTAGATAATACGCTGGTTAATCGAGCGTTAAGCATCGATAGCTTCGCTACTCTTTTCGCACAAGTGTATGGTGCCAAGCTGCTTAAGGTCTCTATCTCCGAGATATCCGGTATTGTTAAGAAAGCTGATAACGGAGGCTACTTAGCGAGTGACTCGAAGTACAAGAAGATAAGTGAGGCCATTGCCTTCGAGCTAAGCAGTAAACTGCCCTGGCGGGAGAAAATAAGTGAAGCAGAAATTCATGAATTTTGGAAAACGCGCTTCCCGCAATGTACTGTTGAAATGGCCGGTGCGGCTGATGTGGTTAACCACTTTGCCAAGCATGGTGTCCACTTGGGCATTATCTCAAATGGTGCTGAGCCGTCGAGGCTTGCCACATTGGCTGCAACCAGCTTCGCGGACAGATTTAAGCAAGTTGTTAGCTCGGGAGCGTTTGGAACCAAGAAGCCTGATCCTGAGATATTTGTTCAAACAGCCATCGCGGCAGGTTTCGAGCCAAGTGATTGCTATTATATCGGAGATCATCCGGTGAACGATGTAGACGGTGCATTGGCCGCGGGTATGAAAGCGATCTGGTTGTCTGGTTTTCACCAACAAGATGGTGTGTTACCAGAAGCACAAGTTATTACAGCGCTGGTTGAAATTTTGCCATTAATTGAGGCGCGGCCTCAATAAAACCATCCAACCGACGCCACAACGTCGCCCTTTTTATGCTAAAACACAGCAAAAACGAACCTCATTGTTCTGCGGGAGATGACGGCGTTATCCCCCATCAATCTTAGCGTTTCAAGTCCCAAGATTTAGTCGCCAAATCCCTCTTTTCATCACCGCAGGTTTGTGTCCAAATCGCTTAACAACCCTTGTTTGAGTGACATGTCTGAAATTCCAATCACACATTTGAAATCATGTTCGGGTTGTTATCTCTTGGTAGCTTAAACACGGTTTGCGGCAAGGCGAAATGCAGTAGCTTTTTCAAAAGGCGCTGGCGGCAAGCCGCGAAAGACATGGAGCAAGGGCTAACAAATGCAACCACAGGACAAAAAAACCGCTACGCCATTTTTTGCCTGTGCTGGCAGGCGTTAGCAATCAGGATGAAAATGAAACCAAATTATCACGTCCATGAAGAAATGTACGTCGAAGCCCGTCAAGTAGGCTGGGAGGGTTGGGGTGGTAATGAGCGAATGTCTAAAGCAACCTTAGTAGAGCGCTTTCTAGATCTATATGACGGTTCAAAGCAAGTTAAATTGCTCGAATTAGGTTGTGGTGAAGGTCATCATTGCCGAGCGTTCAATAAGTTAGGTTTTGATGTGACAGGCATAGATATCTCACCGACAGCAATTGCATGGGCAAAGGAAAAAGCGAAAGCCACAGGTTTAAAAGGTGAGTATTTTACTGCCGACCTAACGTTAAAATCCCTCAAACTCTCAGAGAGATACGATGTTGCGATTGACGGGAATTGTTTACATTGCATTATCGGCGAAGATCGAACCACATTTCTGGACCATGTATACAGCTCACTCTCTGATAATGGGATATTTTTTGTTAGTAGCTTGTGTTCTAAAGATGAAAGTAGCTATGAAACACATAAGAATAACGCCCCGTATCGACACATTGCATCTCAAAATAGTTTGATCAGAGAATTAGAGAAAGCTGGGCTCCAAGCTCTTAATGTCAAAGTCTATGAGCGTGAAAATTCAAACCATATAACGGTGTTTGCTATCAAAGCATAGTGTTTTTTGAAAATGCTAACAAATGCAGCCACAGGACAAAAAACCGCTCCGCCATTTTTAGCCTTTGCTGGCAGGCGTTGAGTTTCAAGGAGACAAAGTGGGTAACTCCTCACATCCAAACTTCAAATGGAATGAGTTTTGCTGGGAAACTGAACTCAAGTTACCTGATTGGGCAGGATTTCAAGAGCGAAATGGGCCTTATGGTGCGTTATCGTCAAATGAACCATCAGATGGAACCATCAAGATAGTTTTTGCCCCAGAGGGTCGAGATGATCAAGCAATCAATTCTGAAGAAATGGAGCTGATAAATTGGTTTATTTCTTACCAGTTCCAAGTCATTGAATCTATAGTCAATGCTTTATTCTCTAGCTACTCTTCGATCAGAGAAAGTTATATTGAAGAGTGTGGCGAAGAGATGGCTGAGTATTTTCCGAATGTACAAGGAGCCAATGAAATTAAAAATGTCGTTGGTATCGTATCAGTCAATATCCACCAAGTTACTAAAGACGGTATTCCATACATTGGTATTGAAATGGGGTGCAATTGGGAAGAAGAGCATGGCCTTGGTTTCCTTTTGCATGGCACTAAAATAGTCGAAATTGGTAGTGCAGATACGGCATTTCTATTATGGATGGCAGAGAAACATGCTAATGAAACTTAACAAGCGGCTGCACCGGACAAATTTCCAATTTTCATAGCCACAGATTTGAATCGAAATCAGTGAACAACCGTTGTTTGAGTGACGTGTCTGAAATTCCAATCACACATTTGAATTCAAAATCAGGTTGTTGTTTCTTGGTGACTTAAACACGGTTTGCGGCAAAATAAAATGCGGTAGCTTTTTCAAAAGGTGCTGGCGGCAAGCCGCGAAAGACATGGAGCAAGGGCTAACAAATGCAGCCACAGGACAAAGAACCGCTCCGCCATTTTTTGCCTGTGCTGGCAGGCGTTAGGTCTCATGGAAACTATCAGATTTAAAGAATTCGGAATACTTGTTGACTCTGAAAGAACTAGAGAATTCTACAAACATCAAAACAATATACTGGAAGACTGTAGTTGTTCAGATTGCGATTATTTTTATAATACTTTTAGCAAATTACCTTTTAGCGTTTATAAATTTCTTAGTTTATCAGGAGTTGATCTACAAAAGAATTTGGCATCTGAACCAACGGGGGTTCAATGTGCTGTGGAAAATAATAACTTAATATTTTGTGATCAAGATTGTTTGTTTTTTGGAAAGCTTCCTAAAGAAGAATTGGAATTCACCTATATTGAATCAAACCTGAATTTTAAGGTTTATTTTTATCACATAAGCGATTATGAAATTAAAGTTCAAATTAATTTATCAACTAACTAAACCTAACAAACGCATCAAGCTGACTCCTAAAAGCTTTGGCTTTCCTCACTGCGTTCGGTATTATAGCCAAAACTTTTCCCGCGGCTTATGCGGGCGTTATCCTCTATCAATTTTAGAGTTTTGATTCCCGAGGTTTGGTAGCCAAATTCCTCTTTTCATCGCCGCAGGTTTTTGTCGAAGTCACTGAACAACCTTTGTTTGCGTTGCGTGTCTGAAATTCCAATTACTCATTTGAATTCATATTCAGGTTGTTGTCTCTTGGTGGTTTAAACAAGGTTTTCGGCAAAGCGAAATGCGGTGGCTTTTTCAAAAGGTGCTGGCGGCAAGCCGCGAAAGACATGGAGCAAAGGCTAACAAATGCAGCCACAGGACAAAAAATCGCTCCGCAATTTTTAGCCTGTGCTGGCAGGCGTTACGTGTACTAGAGTCATGAATCGAGTATTTGATAATTACGAAATTACGTTAAGGGATGAGCCAACTTACTCTCGTAATTCGGCTGACAACTCGAGAGCCTATATTCATGAATACTGTCGTAGTAATGAGTATCAACATGTATCCGCACATGGTGTACGGGTCAGGGAAAATGACGAAACGTTAGCTTCCGCAATATTACTGGGGGTTGGTGGTGCTACAGGGGTTAACGAAAACTCTGTGGCATTTGACGGCAAATCTCTTTATATGGCTTCGGGTGATGCACTATATTCACTGTCCTTACCTTCGCTCGAATTAAACTGGTGTGTAAAAGTTGATTTCGCTACATGCTTTGGTGTTTTCTGGCTCCAAGATAGAAAGTGCCTTCTTACGTGGGGCGAGCTAGAGATTGGATGTTATTCCCAAACAGGTGAAAAAATGTGGAGTTCATCTGGCCCAGATATTTTTACCGAGTGGTTAGAGTTGCATGAAGACATAGCCGTAGTTACGGATTTTAACGGTGATGTACATAGTATAAATTTAAGCAACGGTGCAATATCCAGTGCAAACACGTAACAAGGCCAGTCAATCTGACCTCCGTAAACTGTCTTCTTTTTTGCAAAGAGACGTAAAAAAGCAGCCAATTCACTCCGGCAGTTGCTGGCGGCGTTATCCCCCATCAACTTTAGAGTTTTGAGTCCCAGGGTTTAGTCGCTAAGTTCCTCTTTTCATAGCCGCAGATTTGTATCGAAATTGGCGAACAACCTTTTTTTGAGTGACCTGTCTGAAATTCCAATCACACATTTGAATTCACATTCGGGTTGTTGTCTCTTGGTGGTTTAAACACGGTTTGCGGCAAAGTGAAATACGGTAGCTTTTTCAAAAGGTGCTGGCGGCAAGCCGCGAAAGACATGGAGCAAGGGCTACCAAATGCAGCCACAGGACAAAAAATGCTCCGCCATTTTTTACCTGTGCTGGCAGGCGATATGCGTATTCACTCAATCGTGTAAGGGATTAGGATTGAACAAAAGAGAAATCGAGAGTATTACGCAGGTAGTCTTCCCGAAACACCAAAATGAGTTCCAACATGCAGAAGTGCTTGTTGTGCTGGGTAGTTACAAAGCAACTCAATATAAGATGCCAACTGCTATACGACTGTACAAGGAGAAAAAAGTCTCCAAGCTATTGTTGTCAGGCGGCAACTTAGCAATAGATCAAAGGCCCGAGTTTGAGTCGATGAAAGAGTATGCATTGGATAATGCTGTCCCAGATTCGGATATTATCTTAGAACGATATGCAAAAAATACAGTAGAGAATGCACAATTTTCTTCAAAGATTATCGTAGAGAGTGAAATCGCAAAAAGGTCGGTGGCAATACTGACAACGGCTTTCCACATAAAACGGGCAATGCACTTATTCAAAAATGCTTTACCTCAATATTTGGAACTTCACAGTTACTTTGTAAACGATCGAAGTACTCGGAGGGATAATTGGTGGCTCACCGAGAGTGCAGTCTCTCGTGTAATGCACAGTCATGAAGCGTTAAAGCTTTTAGGTGTCAAACCATACGCATAACAAATTGTGCAAGAGGGATTCGCAACGCGTGGCATTTTCACTAAGCGTTGGTTTTAGTGTTTAAGGCGGTATGCTGCTGCGTAGGTATTGCGTTGCTCATCCCTTAACAAGGCGTTATATCTTTTTGAGGGAACATGAAGATTCATATCACGGGAAATGCTGGTTCTGGCAAAACTACGTTAGCTAAACAATTAGGGCAAGCATTGAACATACCAGTCCAGAGTTTAGATGGCGTGGTTTGGAAAGATGGATGGGTTGCGGCTTCAAAAGAGGAGCGTGCATTGGGTGAGCAAAAACTAGTTAGACAGAAACAGTGGATTATTGAGGGTGTCTCTAAAACAGCTCGAGATAGCGCTGACTATGTTATTTTCCTTGATGTCCCAAGGCATATTTGTATATCCCGTTGTATTAAACGTAATCTACCTTATCTGTTTCGCTCTCGTCCTGAGCTTCCTGATAACTGCCCAGAGATTCTGATAATACCGAGATTATTCAAAATTATCTGGAAGTTCCCAGAACTAGCTAAACCCAATATTTTGCAGTCTATGAAGTACAAGAAAGGCGTTGTGTTCAGTAAGGTGGTCAATGTAGATGAGCTTGTAGCAAAAATAGAAGCTGACCTAAGCGCTTGTTGGGAATAAAAATATAACAAACGGCTATGGCTTTCGAGTTAACCAGAAATATCTTCAGTGATACGTAAATTACCCATATATTTACTAATTCATATGGTGCACATAGAACTCGTCTTGCCAACTTGGTTCTGTCC
>NZ_LYBM01000057.1 GCF_001707825.1 Veronia pacifica
CGATCGTGTTCCTTCCTAGTTATGAGCCGCACTCACCGTCATGAGTGCGATCAGAAGTTTTTATCAATGCTGGCCGTCAAAGACCAGCATCAAAAACCGCGACTCAATCAAGTGCGCTCGGCAATGATTGAATCAGCGATGTTCTTCGGAATCTCAGCGTATTCGCTGAACTCCATCGAATAAGATGCACGGCCCTGAGTGGCAGAACGCAAATCAGTTGCGTAGCCAAACATTTCAGCCAATGGTACCTGAGCTCGAATGATCTTCAGGCTAGCTGGACCATCGTCCATACCACCAATCAGACCACGTCGACGGTTCAGGTCACCGACAACATCACCCATCCAGTCTTCTGGCGTGGTGACTTCAACTTTCATCATTGGCTCAAGGATAACAGGCTGAGCGTCTAGCGCACCCTTCTTGAAGGCCATCGATGCAGCGATCTTAAACGCCATTTCGTTAGAGTCAACATCGTGATAAGAACCGTCGAACAAAGTCGCTTTAATATCCAGTACTGGATAACCAGCCAGAACACCACTCGACATCTGCTCTTCAATACCTTTAGCAATGGCACCGATATATTCTTTCGGTACGACACCACCTACGATCTCGTCTACGAACACGAAACCCTCGCCTGGTTCACAAGGCTCAAGTTTCAGCCACACATGACCATATTGACCGCGACCACCCGACTGCTTGACAAACTTACCTTCAACTTCAGTTTGTCCACGGATAGTTTCACGGTATGCCACCTGCGGCTTACCTACGTTACATTCAACGCTGAACTCACGACGCATACGGTCTACGATGATATCGAGGTGAAGTTCACCCATGCCAGAAATCAATGTCTGACCTGATTCATCGTCGGTTTCAACACGGAACGAAGGATCTTCTGCTGCCAGTTTACCCAGGGCAATGCCCATTTTTTCTTGGTCAGCCTGAGACTTAGGCTCAACCGCAATTTGGATAACTGGCTCAGGGAACTCCATACGCTCCAGTACGACTTTGGCGTCTGGAGAGCAAAGTGTGTCACCGGTCGTTACGTCTTTCAGACCAATCGCAGCTGCAATGTCACCCGCACGAACTTCTTTTATCTCTTCGCGCTTATTCGAGTGCATCTGAACGATTCTGCCAAAACGCTCACGTTTCTGCTTCACAGAGTTGTAAACAGCGTCGCCGGAGTTAACCACACCTGAGTATACCCGGATGAAAGTCAATGTACCCACGAATGGGTCAGTGGCAATCTTGAAGGCCAGCGACGAGAATGGTTCATTGTCGTCTGAGTGGCGTTCAACTTCGTTGCCAGATTCGTCTTCACCTTTAATCGCTTTAACGTCGACAGGTGAAGGCAGGAATTCAATAACAGAATCCAATACCGCCTGAACACCTTTGTTCTTAAATGCAGAACCACAGGTAGCCAGAACGATTTCATTATTCAGTGTGCGAATGCGAAGCGCTTGCTTCACTTCAGCTTCGGTCAATTCACCTTCTTCAAGGTACTTGTCCATCAGCTCTTCGGACGCTTCTGCTGCAGATTCAATCAGGTTCTGGTGCCATTCTTCGGCCAGTTCCTGCATGTCCGCTGGGATGTCTTCATACGAGAAGGTCATGCCCTGATCAGATTCGCTCCAGTTAATGGCTTTCATCTTGATCAGATCGATCACGCCTTTAAATTCATCCTCTGCACCAATATTCAAGTGAATTGGCACCGGATTCGCACCCAGACGGTCTTTAATTTGATCTACAACACGCAGAAAATCTGCGCCTGCGCGGTCCATTTTATTGACGAAGACCATACGCGGTACTTCGTACTTGTCAGCCTGACGCCAAACGGTCTCTGACTGAGGCTCTACACCTGATGCACCACAGAACACAACCACCGCACCATCAAGTACGCGCAGTGAACGTTCAACTTCAATAGTGAAGTCAACGTGTCCGGGGGTGTCAATAATATTGATGCGGTGCTCTGGGAACTGAGCATCCATTCCGCGCCAGAAAGTCGTTGTCGCGGCAGAGGTGATAGTGATACCACGCTCTTGTTCCTGCTCCATCCAGTCCATGGTAGCGGCACCATCGTGCACTTCACCAATTTTATGTGAAAGGCCGGTGTAGAACAGGATGCGCTCGGTCGTGGTAGTCTTACCAGCATCGACGTGAGCACATATACCAATATTTCGGTAGCGCTCAATAGGAGTTTTACGAGCCACAGTAATATCCTCTTACTAAGGGCATCCTTAGAATATGGTGTAGGCGCAGCACAAGGCTGCGCCAAAAGTCATTACCAGCGGTAATGAGCGAACGCTTTGTTCGCGTCTGCCATACGGTGAACGTCTTCACGTTTCTTAACAGCAGTACCTTTGTTTTCAGACGCATCCAGCATTTCATTTGCCAGGCGCTGAGCCATAGATTTTTCACCACGCTTACGAGCGGCTTCAACCAACCAACGCATAGCCAGAGCGTTACGACGTACTGGACGTACTTCTACTGGTACTTGGTAAGTTGAACCACCTACACGGCGAGATTTAACCTCTACCGCTGGGCGTACGTTTTCAAGAGCTGCTTCAAATACAGACAGGTGTTCTTTACCAGAACGCTCAGCCATGATATCCAAAGCACCGTAAACGATTTTTTCTGCAGTCGACTTTTTACCGTCAACCATTACGATGTTTACAAATTTTGCCAGCAGCTCGGATCCGAACTTAGGATCCGGCAGGATTTTACGCTGACCAATTACGCGACGACGTGGCATGGAAATTCTCCGTTGTCTTCTTCAGGTTTTATCCAAAACTTTTCAGTTTTTTCAAAATTACAAATTAATTAGTGTTTGGCCTTACTTAACGGAATCCATTAAGACTTAGGACGCTTCACACCGTACTTAGAGCGACCTTGTTTACGGTCGTTAACGCCTGCACAGTCAAGCGCACCACGAACAGTGTGGTAACGAACACCTGGAAGGTCTTTAACACGACCACCACGGATAAGGACAACGCTGTGCTCTTGCAGGTTGTGGCCTTCACCGCCGATGTATGAAGTTACTTCAAAACCGTTCGTCAGACGAACACGGCAAACTTTACGCAGAGCCGAGTTAGGTTTTTTAGGAGTAGTGGTGTAAACACGAGTACAAACACCACGTTTTTGCGGACACGCTTCCAACGCAGGCACGTTGCTTTTCGCAACTTGCTTAATGCGTGGCTTACGTACAGCTGGTTGATAGTTGCCATTAAATAGCTCCTGATATTACTTACGTATAAGTGTGAAAAATCTATCCCCAACAAACGCAGGGACGCGAAATTTTAGGCGTCGTCAAAGGGGGTGTCAAGATTTATACAGCGATCTTTCTTTTGTTCGATATCTGAACACGGTAATTTCCCCTGTTTTACGAGGTGAAAAAACGGCATTTTCACCATTTTAGTTGCGTAGCATGACGTTCAGTAAGAGAAACAAATCCTTCAAAATCAATTATTTGAATATTTTTGTCAACTTTACCCATCAAACCTCTCGCCTTGAGGTCGACATCCAGCGCATAAACTTTCATACCTGATGTTTTTAATTTTTCTTGCCAGAGAGAACCGCTGATCCCGGCAATTACTCCGTCTTCAAGTAATAATATCTCGCTTTCAGGGCGTGCATATCGCAAGCAAAGGGATATTCCAGAATGATTAAACGGTGAGGTATGGAGCGTGTGAAGCATGAATATCCCCTAAAACTGAACCAAACGATCGCAATGGCAAAGTAGTTCACCAATTTCTTGCGGCGTTTTTATGTCAGCATCGATGATCATGGATGTCCCCTCTAGCCCTCTCTCTTCTAGCGAGAGTGAGCAGACATAAATTTCCTCAACATCACACAGCGACAGCATTTTGAAGGTCGAAATATAATCGCGACACAGAACAGACTCAGGGGACTGCCCCTTGATAAGTTGCATCACGCCATCTCCTACGAAAAATAATGACAGCGTATCGCTGTATGACGAGGTTGATAACACCGCGTCCAGTCCTTCCCGTCCGCTAGCACTACCATGCGGTGCACTGGAAAATACAAATCCAATCTTTTTCATGCTGCGCCTTAAAACTGAATGACACGGTCAGCACTGAGCAACGCTTCAGACAAACTGCCCAAGCCCGCCTGCACAAAACCCTTAGCCATGTTGCTCGATGACAAGCCATGTTGCGCGGACTCGTCGGGACTGATTTGTCCACGCCGCAACGCCGCCGCAACACAGGTCTCCATCATGACCCCCTGCTTGTCCTGCATCTCTTGCCAAGCCTTGACCAAATCAAACTCGTCATTGGCAGGAACTGTCAACGACGAGGCATTTGATACACCGTCTTGATAAAAAAAGATGCGTGAAACAGTGTGTCCGGCCTCAAGTAATGCTTTGGCAAATAAATATGCTGAGCGGGAAGCCTGGCTGCCATAGACAGGACCACTTACCACCAACACATAATTCAGGCTCATTTTTCGCCATCCTCAGTTTTTCGCTGACGAATATAAAGATAGACGGTGTGTTTAGAGATATTGAGACGATCTGCAACGCGGTTAATCGCATCTTTAATATCGAAAATACCTTTATCAAACAGCTCCATCACAATCTGACGGTTTTTCAGATTATTTGACACTGATTTGTCGGCATTAATCTCTTCTATGGTGCGCTCTACTGTTTGATCCACCAACTCTTCAACATCACTGGCAAAGTTAACGGAGGAGACAGCCTGCCGCGCTTCATCAGTTGGCATAAAGGCCTGAAGGACTTGTGAAAAAGGCGCATCCAGATTGATATTGATACACAAGAGCCCGATGATTCTTCCCGTTGCATTTCTGATCGCAACAGTGATTGATTTCATCAACGCCCCGCCTTTCGCCCGGGTGAAGTAGGCGCGGGAAAAGTTCCGCTCTGAACCTTCAATATCACGCAGGGTTTTGAGTGCAAGGTCAGTAATAGGTGACCCCACTTGCCGCCCGGTGTTCTCGCCATTAGCAATTCTGATGGCTGAGTTATTAAGATCTTCCAATGAATGCAGCACGATTTCACAGTGCTGGCCAATCAGTGCAGCCAATCCGTCGACCACAGCTTCGTACGAGTGCAGGATCACCCGATCAAGTTCGTTAAAACGATAGTGACCTGCTATGCCGGATACTGGCACCATGTCCGCTCCAAAGCTATCAGTAGATACCACGGGCAGCCTTCCTCCTCAGGGTTCTCTGGCTGTTCTAGACAGAAGATAAAATGAATGACGTATGAAATGTGGTCGCAAGTGTAACAGACTTGGCATAAAAAAAGCACAAGCCCCGGTGGATGACCGGGGCTTGAAATAGTGTCTCTCAGCGATGCGGAAAAGAGGATTATCCTTGCGCTTTCTCTTCTTTCGCAGCTTCAGACTCAATTTTGATCAGCTCAACTTCAAATACCAGCGTTGAATTGCCAGGAATTGATGGTGTGTTCTGAGTACCGTATGCCAACTCTGGCGGGATAACAAACTTGAACTTAGACCCTACAGGCATTAGCTGAACACCTTCAGTCCAGCCCGGGATCACGCGATTCAGTGGGAAGGTCGCAGGTTGATTGCGATCGTAAGAACTGTCGAACTGCGTACCGTCAATCAGGGTACCTTTGTAATGAACAACTACGGTATCTTCAGCTTTTGGCTTTTTACCGTCACCCAAACGCTCGACCTGATACATCAGACCAGACTCTGTGACCTTTACACCGTCTTTCTTCGAGAAACCATCACGGTACTCATTGCCAGCTTTAATTGCGGCAGCAGAGTCTTTTTCTTCTTTTTCTTTCATTTTCTCTGCAACGCGGCCGTCCAACGCTTTCAGAGCTTCTTGTGCCTGCTCGTCAGTCAGCTTAGAGGTGCCATTGAACGCATCCTCAACACCACGAATCACAACTTCTGGTTTTAAATCGATACCAAACTGTGACTGTTGTTCAAGGTTAGACTTCAGGTATTGCGCCAGTGAGGTACCAATCGCGTAAGCTGCTTTTTCGTCTTCTGTTTTGAAACTCATTGCCTGAGTTTCAGTTTGAGTTGCAACCTCAGCCTTTGCGGTTTCTGTTTGCGCTGCAGCTTCCGCCTTTGCGGTTTCTGGTTGTTTTGCTTCTTCCTTCTGACAGCCTGCGGCCATGGCGACTGTCGCGGCAAGCAGCGACATTTTCAACACTGATTTCATTGGGTGCTCCGAGGTTTATAGGAATATCATTCCTTTTTAAAATCAATTTCGCTTATCTGTGCGAAAGTACCAAACTATCAATATACTCGACGTTATAGGGTCAATGGGGCAGGAAAACAACCATAATGTATCGTTTTATCCGCGCATTTTGCGTAACCCTAACAATTTTAGCGATCTCAGGCTGTTTTCATTCAGCTGATGAAGCTCGCCGCTGGGAAATACACACCGAAGGTGTCACCAGTTTTAGCCTGAGCCGAAACGGACAATTTGGTCTCATTGCGGCCAAAGAAAACGGCATTGTGCTCTGGGACCTAAACACCAACAAGCAACTGGCCAGTTTCGGATTTCAGGATCCTGACAGTAACACAGTTATTGCCAGCCAGATTTCAGATAACAATCGATATGCGATCACAGCTACGTCTCAGAATTTTTCCGTCTGGGATCTCGCATGGGGAAAATCAGAAGGACTGTGGTCAATATCTGACGGTAACATCCGCGATGTGGCGATCAGTAATAACGGCGAAAAAATTCTGCTGGCACTTTCGAACGGAAAAGCGCTCTTTGTTGACTTAGGCACGGGAAGACGCCTTGAGTTCCTTGCACACAGAGAAAAAGTTAATAGTGTGGCGCTGTCGCCAAATGGAAAATACGGTATGTCAGGAGGGAATGACCATTTCGCCTACCTCTGGAATACCGACAGCGGGCAAATCATTGATACTTTCGAACATCAACACCGTATCACCCGGGTTGCACTTCACAGGGGAGGCAAATATGCGTTCTCGGCGGACGGAGATGATATGGCAATCATTTGGGATCTCTCGACTGGTAACGCATTGAGTCAGCTCGATCTCTTCCACCGTCACCCCAATTTCTCAACCGCACGCTTTTCTGACGATGGCAGCTTACTGGCAACAGGAACTCCGGGCAGAAGAGTCCAGCTTTGGTCCGTCACCAAAGGCGACAATCAGGGACGATGGGTAGCTGCTGAGCAACCGGATACTCGTCCACCCAGCGCAGTAGTGTATGATGTGGCTTTCACCCCAGACAATCAGGTGATTTCAGCAACCTCTGCGGGAATTGCACAAGCCTGGGACATTGAACAACACTGAGACACAGTAATGACAGAACACCAACCACAGCTGCAAAAACAAATTGATGATCTGGAGTGCAAGCTGGCTTTTCAGGAGCACACGATTGAAGAGCTGAATGACGCCCTGACTGAGCAACAAAAGTCTATCGATAAACTGAATACCCAAATTGCTTATCTGGTGACCAAACTCAAAGCAATGGAACCATCGAATATTGCTAACATGGCTGAGGAAACGCCTCCTCCTCACTACTAATGTCTCTTACCGAAGCGCAGGCTTACGATGACTGGGGCTGCTGCAATGCAGCAGGCCACTGTTTGGGGTTCACCTTCTACTGGTTCACGGGCGTCAGGGTGTCTGTATCGTAAATCGCCACCAGTGGCTCACCGTGCGTGTCCAGCGTACCACGGTACATACCGGGGCAGTTGAGGGAGAAGTGCACCTGCCCTTCAGCGTCAACCGCGACAACACCGCATTCTCCGCCCAGTCCTTTTATTTCACCATTGACGACATTATGGCAAGCGTCTTTCAAAGACTGATTTCCATACCGCATCCGACCGGAGATATCACTGGCGACAGTACAACGCAATAACACCTCTCCCATCCCAGTAGCTGAAACGGCACAGTTACCATTTCGAGCATAAGTGCCGGCCCCAATAATAGGTGTGTCCCCTATCCTGCCATAACGCTTGTTGGTCAATCCGCCCGTACTGGTGGCGGCCGCAAGGTTGCCGGAGGCATCGAGCGCAACAGCGCCGACGGTGCCATGTTTTTTATCATCAGGAAACGTAGATTCTGATAACGCAGCCCTTCCTGTGCTCTTGGCGTCCAAAAGCTGATCATAGCGGCGTTCGGTGAAGAAGTAGTCTTGTTCGGTGTAAACATGTCCGGCTTCATTAAAGGCAAATTTCTCTGCACCGTCACCGCTAAGCATAACGTGTGATGATCCGGTCATTATATCTCTGGCGAGCACAATAGGATTTTTGATATGTCTTACACCGCAAAGTGCGCCAGCATTTAGATCTTTGCCATTCATGACTGCCGCGTCCATCTCAACCATTTCGTCATGTGTAAGTACAGAGCCCCGACCAGCATTGAACAGAGGGTTATCTTCCATCGACACTACAGCGGCAACCACTGCATCAACAGAACTTCCCCCTGCCATCAGAATGTTCTTTCCCGCCAGCAAAGCATCAGCCAATGCATGCCGATACGCCTGCTCAAGATCGGCTTTCATTCTGTGCTTTTCTATTGTGCCCGCACCACCGTGGATTGCGAGAGAAAACTGCGCCATCAATTCCTCCTTTTCCCCTTTCACAAAAGAAAAAAAAGGCCCCAGATGGGGCCTTTAACACTTTATTTGCTGCAGCTACCGCTGCTACAGCAATCATCTTCGCTTTGTTCGTGGCCTTCGCCGCCACAACAACCGCCTTCCTGATGAATGTGTCCATGGGCAACTTCATCTTCTGTCGCTTCGCGCATGTCGAGCACTTCAACGTTGAAGGTCAGTGTCTGGCCCGCCAGCATGTGGTTTCCATCAACCACAACCTCGTCGCCGTCAACCTCAGTAACTTCGACAGAGATAGGACCTTGGTCAGTGTCCGCTAGAAAGCGCATACCGACAGTAATTTCGTCAACGCCTTGGAATACCTCAGCGGGTACGCGCTGGACCATAGCGTCGTGATACTCACCATAAGCCTCTTCTGGAGCGACTGTGACTTCAAAGGTATCACCTTGCTCGCGACCTTCGAGGGCATTTTCCAATCCTGGAATAAGGTTCTCATGTCCGTGAAGATATTGGAGAGGCGCTTCTTTGGTTGACTCATCAACCATCACACCGTCTTCATTTTTCACCTGATATGACAGGCTTACAACTACGTCTTTACAGACTTTCATATTTACTCCAGAAGTGGTTATCATTTCGGCGAGGATAATACATAAATATCATCGTAGCGGCTATCATTCAGGTTTAAATATCCCGATAACATCTGCCGATTGTGCCACCACCTCGGGTTGAGGAGACTGATTGGGTGACCGACGGTCCATGTGACCGCAACGTACGCACTCCACCACCTCAATGTGGTGGTCAACCCACCAGCGAAGTGTATCTGTCTCTTTGCACTCGGGGCAGGTCGCCCCGGCAATAAATCGTTTTCTTTTCATGGAATCTGACTACCTCTATTCCCTGTTCCAGCTGTGGTGTCGCTCGGTGTCGCCCTGCATTTCAAGATCAAACAGCTCTTCTAGTTCCAGCCTTGCTTCTTTCGTCCTCGAGGCTGCCCCTACGTCCTCACTGTGATGCGGCTGCATCTCATGAAGACGCGTCTCGTCAAGCTTTCTGAAGTAAGCTTCGGCACGCTTAGCTTTGTACGGATGCATACCGATTGCGATCAGAGTCTGTCGTCCCAAATCCAAAGCACTGAGGAATGTCTCACGGGCAAACCCATCTACCTCATGCCCCATCAGCTCGTTCGCTTCGACTCGGCTTCGGGCTCTGGCCATCACTTTAAGGTTAGGAAAGTGTCGCCGACACAGGTCAACAATCTCTAGAACTTCTTCCGGTGAATCTGTGCATATCACTATCGCTTTGGCGTTTTCCGCGCCTGCGGCCCGCAAAAGATCCAGCTGTGATGCGTCGCCATAATAAACCTTATAACCAAACCGCCTCAACAAGGCGATTTGGGAAGGATCTCTTTCCAAGATGGTGAGCTTAATTTTGTTGGCAAACAGTAAGCGTCCCACCAGTTGTCCAAAGCGACCAAAGCCTGCAACAATCACCCTGTCTTCCTGCTGAAGAAAGCTCGTGTTCTCTGGCTCCGGGTTATCGTTAAAATCATGACTGAACCAAATTTTCTGCGATACCAGAAGCAGCGGTGTCGTCATCATTGACAGGCTGACAACCACCAGCAGGAAACTGTTCAACTCAGGTGACAAAAGCCCCTCGCCTCGCGCAGCGGTAAAGAGGACGAAGGCAAACTCACCTCCCTGACTGAGTAACAAGGCGACCTGACTGCGGTTGCGCTCGCTGATGCCAAAGCGCATGGTCAGAAGATAAATGACAGCACTCTTGACACAAATCAGAGCGATCACGGCCACCAACACTTCAAGCGGATACTTGAGCAAGAGTCCTAGATCGACTGCCATGCCGACAGCGATAAAAAAGAGTCCAAGCAAAATGCCTTTGAATGGCTCTATCGAGATCTCGAGTTCGTGGCGGTATTCACTTTCTGCAAGCAACACACCAGCGAGAAATGTTCCCAGTGCCATAGACAGACCAAGCTTCTGCATCCCGACAGCAATCCCTATCACGAGCAGCAGCGCAGCAATATTGAACAGCTCACTGACCCCGCTCAACACTACCCAGCGAAAAAGAGGACGCAACAGATAATGACCACCGACCAGCAGGACAATAATGCCACCCAGCATGGTCAGCACATCCAGCCAGCTGCCGCTGGTACCGCCCGCCAGTGCAGGCAGAATAGCCAGCATAGGGATCACGGCGATATCCTGAAACAGAAGCACAGCGAATCCTGACGTGCCCGCCTCGGTATTCATCAGGCGCTGCTCGTCAATGATCTTCATGGCGATTGCTGTCGAAGAGAGTGCCAGACCCATTCCAATGACCACAGAATCAGTCATGTCAATACCAAGCATGGCAACACCCGCAGTGATCAGTACAGCACTGATCAGAACCTGACTGCCGCCGAGACCAAGTATCGGTTTACGCATTGCCACCAGCTTCTTGGGGTTCAGCTCAAGACCAATAAGGAAAAGCAGCAACACGACACCAAACTCAGAAAAATGGAGAATGGCATCAACGTCGCTGATCAGACTCAAGCCCCATGGACCGATCACCATGCCGGCTATTAAATAGCCAAGCACAGAGCCAAGTCCCATCCTCTGCGCCAGAGGTACTGCTACAACAGCGGCAACTAAGAAAATCAATGCACCTTCAAGGTAACTGTGTTCCATCAAACCACCTCCGGTACTGGGTTGAGAAGCCAGTCGGCATAGAGTTCAGCATGTGCTTCCCGATCTTCATCACTCACTCTGCGCGCCCAGTGCAGTACCAAAGGTTGAACCCAGCGCATCTTGCACAGAAGCGCAGTCAGCTCAAATGGCTGCAGCAACTCATCCATGCTGTACTTGTTGTATCCCGTTTGGCAGAAAGCCTCTGCTGCGCCACCCGTTGTCACGACAAAACGACAGAGTTTTCCCGACAGTGCCTGTCCTCCACCATGCGCAAAGCCTTTGCCAAGAACCACATCGATCCATTCTTTTAGTAATGACGGACAGGAATACATTTGGAGAGGATGTTGAAAAACAATGACGTCATGCTCTGTCAGTAAATAACGCTCATGAGCGACATCAATCATAAAATCTGGATATTCAGCATATAAATCGTGAAGAGTCACGTGCGGCAGGTTTTGCACTGCCGAAATCATCCGCTTATTAGCGACCGATTCCTGGGGATAGGGATGCGCAAAAATCACCAGGACTTTTGGCAAAAACATGGTATTGGGGTGGTTTTCCATCTGAACAGCACCATCCTTATGACGATCGACAATTTCCTATGCCGGATTGCGGTTATTAAACTTGTCCAATGATTACACAAAGCCTGTAATTAGTATCGTTCAAATCGAATAAACTGTGTTCCCACAGCGGTGTAACACGCATCTGACAATCCGCACGACTGGTAGCGGCTTATCATTACTGGTATAACTCCGCGATAGTTTGTCAATTCACATGGAGCGGAACGCCCGCGCAGTATTCATGATCACAATCTCTGATATCCAGTTGTTACGTGGCGGCAAGCCACTTCTTGATGGTGCTTCGGCCACGATTCATCCCGGCGATAAAGTTGGTCTGGTCGGGAAAAATGGCTGTGGCAAGTCAACGCTCTTTGCCTTGCTCCGCCACGAGCTGTCGCTGGATGCCGGGAGCTGTAATTATCCCACGGGTTGGCAACTGGCATGGGTTGCGCAGGAAACTCCGGCGCTTGAGCGGGAAGCCATCGAGTATGTGATTGACGGTGACCGCGAATATCGACAGCTTGAGCAGGCTCTGAAACGTGCTGAGCTGGCAGACGATGGTAATCAGGTTGCTTTGTTACATGACAAAATTGACGCCGTTGGCGGTTACAGCATTCGCGCACGGGCAGCAGAGTTGCTGGATGGGCTCGGCTTTAGCCAGCAACAAATGAGCTGGCACCTGACCAGTTTCTCCGGCGGTTGGAGAATGCGCCTTAACCTCGCACAGGCGTTGATTTGCCGCTCAGACCTGTTACTCCTTGATGAACCGACAAACCACTTGGATCTTGATGCAGTGATGTGGTTGGAAAAATGGCTACAAAGCTATCGCGGTACGCTGGTACTCATCTCTCATGACCGTGACTTTCTCGACCCAGTGGTTAACCGGATTGTTCATATTGAAAATCAAACGCTGAATGAGTACACAGGCAACTACTCTGCCTTCGAAACTATGCGGGCAGAAAAGTTGGTTCTCCAGCAAGCAATGTTTCAGAAGCAGCAGAAGCAAATGGCGCACATGCAGTCATATATCGATCGTTTTCGATATAAAGCCAGCAAGGCAAGACAAGCACAAAGCCGGATAAAAGCGCTTGAGCGAATGGAAAAAGTCTTGCCCGCGCAGTTTGATAACCCGTTCAGCTTTGAATTCCGGGAGCCTGCAACCCTGCCAAATCCGATTCTGATGATGGAAGATGTATCTGCGGGTTACGACGATAACCTAATCCTCGACAAGATCCATCTCAATCTGGTGCCAGGTAGCCGAATCGGTCTGCTCGGCCGCAATGGTGCGGGTAAATCTACCCTCATCAA
Source organism: Veronia pacifica (assembly GCF_001707825.1). Classification (GTDB taxonomy): domain Bacteria; phylum Pseudomonadota; class Gammaproteobacteria; order Enterobacterales; family Vibrionaceae; genus Veronia; species Veronia pacifica. The sequence continues at coordinate 13,100 of NZ_LYBM01000057.1, forward strand.
GTTGCTGTCCGGTGATTTGCCCGAAAAAGCAGGTGATCTGACCTATTCTCAGGGCGTAAAAATCGGCTATTTTGCTCAGCATCAATTAGAAACACTGCGCGACGATGACACGGCCATTCAGCATTTGGCTCGTCTGGCTCCAAATGCCACCGAGCAGCAGCTTAGAGATTATCTCGGCAGTTTTGGTTTTCATGGTGATAAGTCCCTTGAGCCTATCGCCCCCTTTTCTGGTGGCGAAAAAGCCCGTTTGGTGCTGGCACTTATTGTCTGGCAAAAACCAAATCTTTTACTTCTCGATGAGCCAACCAACCATTTGGATCTCGACATGCGCCAGGCACTCACGCTGGCTCTGCAATCGTTTGAGGGCGCAATGGTTATTGTCAGCCACGACAGATACCTATTACGCGCCACAACAGACGACCTGTATCTCGTTCACGATAAACAGGTTGCCCCTTTCTCTGGTGACTTAAATGATTACCATCAGTGGTTAACAGAACAACAGCGCGCCGCGCGCCGGGAAGAGCAGGCCAGCGCAGGCAAAACATCGTCCAACAACAGCCAGACCAGCCGCAAAGAACAAAAACGGCTGGAAGCAGAATTCAGACGACAGACAGCCCCGCTCCGTAAAAAAATTGATAAGATGGACAGTGCACTTGAACGTTTCAGCACCATGTTGAGCAAGGCTGAGTTAGAACTTGCTGAGCCTGAGATATATAATGCCGAAAACAAGGATAAACTGGCGCATGTACTGAAACAGCAGGCCGAGGCTAAATCGTCACTGGAAGAGGTAGAGATTGAATGGATGACACTGCAGGAGGAACTGGAAAGCATGGAAGCGGAATTCCAAAGCCGCTGATCCAGCAGGCGACTGCAGAAGGTCTTTGGCAGTTCAGTTTGGCACACTACAGCCACAATGATGTCAAACAGGCCTGCCTGAAGCTTCAGGATGACTATCAGGGCAACGTTAACCTTGCCCTGATGCTTGTCTGGCTTGAGTTCTCTGGTTTCAGTTTCAGTGACGACAGTCTCAACATTCTTCGGCAGGCAATCGCTGACAGTGAAATGCTGCTTCGACGCTACCGATATATGCGTCGGGAATTGAAAAGTGAGCTTTCTCATGCCAACTATCAGAAGCTGCTCAACTTTGAGCTGATGCTGGAAAAAAAGCAGCAACAAGATTTAGTCTCAACGGTTAATCAGCTGCCATGGCTGACTGATGGGCCGTCTACCCTGCGTCATTATTGCCTCCAGTTATCCGCGTCCGCTGTTACCCTCTACCCTCAGTTGAGTCGTGTTTCAGGCTGACATCTGAGTCCTTTTCACAAAGTTTCTGATGACGATGGATAATCGGTCAACAAAAGAAAAATAGCGAAAGGACCCGCTTGGTTCGTATATAAAAATAAAAGGATGTGCATTTCATATGGATTTCACCCCGATTCCCGGTTTCACCAATCCTCATCTGCAAACGCTTCTGCCGCGATTTATTCGACGCAAAGCGATTTTCGAGCCTGTCTGGCAACGACTGGACACTGATGACGGTGATTTTCTCGATATTTGCTGGACTGAACCGCCAGAACACGCAGGAAATAAACCGGTTGTCATTCTTTTTCACGGTCTTGCCGGGTGCTTTTACAGCCCTTATGCCAACGGATTGATGGCATCTTTCCGCGAACGAGGCTGGCTGGGTGTCCTCATGCATTTCAGGGGTTGTAGCGGCGCATTAAACCGCCTGCCAAGAGGTTACCACTCCGGTGAAACAGACGACGCCCGTTTTTTTATCGATTACATCGAGCAGCGTTTTCCTGATGTTCCGAAGGCTGCAGTCGGGGTATCACTCGGTGGAAACATGCTGGTAAACTATCTCGCCCGCTATCAGCATGACTCTCATCTGTCAGCTGCATGTGCCATTTGCCCCCCTCTAGACCTTGCAGATTGTGCTCATCGCATTCAGAAAGGCTTCTCAAGAGTGTATCAGGCCTACTTACTCAACAGCATGAAAAATACCTTGAGGGATCGACTGCTGCGCCACCCACAAGTCGGCAGCCTTAAGACTGGTGACACTATCAATATCTCCAGTATTTATGAGTTAGACCAGCAGGTGACGGCCCCTATGTATGGTTTCCGTGATGCTGAAGACTACTATCAGCAATGTAGCGGATTGCAGTATCTGAATCAGGTATCTATACCGTTCAAAGTTATTCACGCTACAGATGATCCCTTCATGACTGGTGCAGTGATCCCCAAAGGGTCGTTACCTGATAATATCGATTATCACGTAACAGAATATGGCGGCCACGTCGGTTTTGTTGGCGGCAGCTTATCTCAACCGGTGTTCTGGCTAGAAACCGCTGTTCCTGATTTCCTTGCGCTTCACTTGGGCGATGCAACGTCCGTGAAGGCTAATCAATCCACGTCTGACCGCACTGTCACTGCCTCCTGATTCTACCGCTGCATCCAACTCTTTTTATAAAGACTGGGTGCAACTCTGCTTTTCCGTTGCATTACGTTAAAATCTCGCTGCTGAGCATGGCCCAGCACGTGAGAACAACTATTCTATAAACCGACAAGTAAGGCATTTATCCATGATTGTTCCTTGGCAGGAGATCCCGCAAGACACCCTCCACAATCTTATCGAACACTTTGTGCTACGCGAAGGCACCGACTACGGTGAGCAGGAGATCAGTTTTACCGACAAGGTTGAACAGGTGCTTAACTTGCTGAAAAATAAAGAGGCCGTCGTGGTCTATTCTGAACTTCATGAAACGGTCGACATTAAGCTGTGCCGAGACCTCAGTTCTGGCTCACAGGCTTGATCTTCAAACGAATCACTGTTTATTGTCTTATTATTCACCTCAATTCTGACAGGGTTTGTCATGTCTGCGAAACATCCGATCATTGCGGTTACAGGGTCTTCCGGAGCAGGGACCACCACAACCACAGAAGCTTTCCGTAAAATGTTCAACATGATGAACGTTAGCGCAGCCTGGGTGGAAGGAGATAGCTTTCACCGTTTTACCCGCCCCGAAATGGATGTCGAAATCCGTAAAGCGAAGGATCAGGGCCGTCATATCAGCTACTTCGGTCCGGAAGCCAACGACTTTAAAAAGCTGGAAGCATTTTTCCGCGAATACGGCTCGGCAGGCACCGGGCAGTTTCGGCGCTACCTTCATACCTTCGACGAGGCCGTACCTTACAACCAAATGCCGGGCACCTTCACGGCATGGCAGGACTTGCCAGAGAATACCGACGTTCTTTTCTACGAGGGTTTACATGGTGGTGCCGTCGATGGTGATATCAACGTTGCTCAACACGTTGATCTTCTTGTAGGCATGGTACCGATCGTCAACTTGGAATGGATCCAGAAGTCGGTTCGCGATACCCGTGACCGTGGTCACTCACGTGAGGCGGTGATGCACTCAATTGTCCGTTCTATGGATGATTATCTTAACTACATCACCCCTCAGTTCAGCCGGACACACATTAATTTCCAGCGCGTACCGACAGTCGATACATCTAACCCTTTAAGTGCTAAAGCTATCCCGTCTTTAGATGAGAGTTTTGTCGTCATTCGCTTCAGAGGGATCAAAAACGTAGATTTCCCTTACCTGATCTCAATGATTCAGGGGTCCTTCATGTCTCGCCACAATACATTAGTGGTACCGGGTGGTAAAATGGGCTTTGCAATGGAGCTTATTATGCGCCCGCTGGTACAACAGCTGATAGAAACAGGCAAGATTGGCTAACTTCTTTCTATTACTCGGTTTTATCGATCTGTGAGCTGGATTTCGTTATCGATAAAACCGATGATTCATTCCGTTATTATTCATTAGCTCAATATCGTTTTCTGACCTTTACTTAATGTCGAGCATTAGACTCACAAACCTTACGACTTAGGAGAAAGGTTATGTCACTAAAAGGAAGCAAAACTGAGCAAAATCTAAAAGACGCTTTTGCCGGCGAAAGCCAGGCAAACCGCCGTTATCTCTACTTTGCATCAAAAGCCGATATTGAAGGTTATAACGATGTAGCTGCTGTTTTTCGTTCGACCGCAGAAGGCGAAACGGGCCATGCTCATGGTCATCTCGAGTACCTAGAGGAAGTGGGTGATCCCGCTACTGGTCTGCCAATGGGAAATACCGGAGAAAACCTGAAAGCCTCTATCGCGGGGGAAACCCACGAATATACCGATATGTATCCCGGTATGGCATCCACAGCGAGAGATGAGGGGTTTGACGAAATTGCTGACTGGTTCGAAACGCTCGCCAAGGCTGAACGCAGTCACGCGAACCGTTTCCAGAAAGCACTCGATAACCTCGATGGCTAACGTTTGACCTGACAATTAAGGGGAAGCATCTGCTGCCCCTTAAACGGTAACTGCCTATGAAAGAGAAACGAGAAGGCGGCATTGAGGCGCCTACGCGTCACGCAATCGACTGGCAGTCTGACAGCTTTTACGACAGAGATGCGTTGAATGCCGAAATGGAACGGGTATTCGATGTCTGCCATGGCTGTCGGCGGTGTGTCAGCTTGTGCGATGCGTTTCCTACACTATTTGACTTGATAGATGAATCCGACACATTTGAAGTAGATGGTGTCGATAAAGAGGATTACCAAAAAGTCGCTGATCAATGCTATCTGTGCGACATGTGTTACATGACCAAATGTCCTTATGTTCCGCCACATGAATGGGAAATTGACTTTCCACATCTTATGTTGCGGGCGAAGGCGGTCAAGTTTAAAGAACAAGGTGCGTCAATGCGGGATAAACTTTTATCTAGCACTGACCTTGTCGGCGGTATGGCAACAATTCCTGTGGTGGATATTACTGTCAACACCATGAATAAGAACCCTACCTTTCGCAGCCTGCTGCACAAAGCCGGAGTCCACAAGGACGCCAAAGTACCGGAATACCACAGTAAAACCCTTCGAAAACGCGTCGCTGATTTAGGCCAAAAAATTGATGCAGAGCCCGTAAATGGTACAACAGGCAAAGTTGCTATGTTCACCACCTGTTACGGAAACTACAACAGTCCCGAACTCGGCGATGACTTTTTCAAAGTATTCCAACATAACGGCATTCATATTGAAGTCGTGAATAAAGAGGCTTGCTGTGGCATGCCGAAAATGGAGCTGGGAGACTTAGACAGCGTTTCACAAGCCATGGAGAAGAATCTGCCACAGTTGATCACAATGGTTGATCAGGGGTTTGATTTAATCGCTCCTGTTCCGTCCTGCGTACTCATGTTCAAACAAGAATTGCCTTTGTTGTACCCAGATAACCCAGAGGTCATCAAAGTGCGTGATGCCTTTTTTGACCCGTTTGAGTATTTGATGCTGCGGCATAAGGCAGGCAAATTCAATACTGAATTTACCACACCGCTAGGCGATATAAGCTACCACGTAGCCTGTCACCTCCGGGTACAGAACATTGGTCTGAAGACGGCGGATATTCTGAAACTGATCCCAGATACCCGTGTCGCCGCAGAGCAGCGTTGTTCGGGCCATGACGGCACCTATGCTGTGAAAGTAGAAACGTATGATAAGGCAGTCAAAATAGGCAGACCTGTTGCAAAGAAAGTGAAAATGCGTAATGCAGATCATTTCGCCAGCGACTGTCCGATGGCAGCCACTCATGTCGCTCAGATAGCCGATATTGATAAACCGGTTCATCCCATGACACTGCTCAGACAGGCATATGGTTTGTAACATTTAGGGAGTTGTAATTATGGACAAACTGACAGTCAGTGATCTGCTGACACTTGAGGAATATGCGCGCCAACGGGCCTCTTTTCGAAAAGAGATCATGCAACACAAACGAAATAGGCAACTGCCACTTGGGCGAAGGGCCAGACTCCTCTTTGAAAACAGGCGGACAGTGCATTATCAGATTCAGGAGATGCTGAGAATCGAAAAGATTTTTGAGCCCGATGGCATTGATGAAGAACTGGCCGCTTACAATCCTTTGATCCCAGACGGCACTAACCTGAAAGCGACGCTAATGCTTGAGTATCCCGACCCTGAAGAGAGAAAGGTGGCACTGGCTAAACTGCACGGCGTTGAAAACAGAGTGTGGCTACAGGTGGAGGGAGACAAGAAGGTTTATCCCATTTGTGATGAAGACCTAGAACGTGACAACGGGGAAAAGACATCGAGCGTTCATTTTTTGCGCTTCGAGCTGACGTCTTCAATGATAACGGCCATGAAGCAGGAAACACTACTGAAAGCTGGTATTGATCATGAGGAAATGCTGATAGAGGTTGATGTGCACCCTGAAATCCGTCAATCGTTGACCGATGATTTGGACACGCCGTCGCTAAACTGAGATTTATGCTTATTTTCGGGGGCATTTCGCCCCCCAACCAGTAGTTGTTATGGAAATTCCGTCAAAAAATGTAAGAATTGTGTTCAGGGTCGAACGCAAACTATGAGTTCTATCCCGTTTTATCGACCTAGTGACTAACTTATACGGGATTTTATGTCTTAAAAGTGCTATTTGTTCTCTATGATACGACCCTTTCTTCCGACTTTCTGCTTTTACGTGACAGTAATCACTGCGTAAATGTGGACTAAATCAAATACCTTTTATCAAATTCAAGAAATCGGTCGGAAAAAAGGATAAACTCTTTAATTCATAGTGAAAGCTTGTCGCCTGCTTGATGACATCTTATGCTGTCAGGCGAGCATGGATAGTGCTGCCCCATGATGAGTATACGGACATATCATCGGGCAACAACCGCAGAGGAAATGAGATTTATGGTTCCAGGAAAACCTCAAACAGACCCAACATTAGAATGGTTCCTATCGCACTGCCACATTCACAAGTATCCGTCCAAGAGTACTTTGATCCATGCTGGTGAGAAAGCGGAAACGCTCTATTACATAGTCAAAGGCTCAGTAGCGGTACTGATCAAAGATGAAGAAGGCAAGGAGATGATCCTCTCATACCTCAACCAGGGAGACTTTATTGGCGAACTGGGCTTATTTGAGGAAGATCAGGAGCGCACTGCATGGGTTCGAGCAAAATCACCTTGTGAAGTTGCAGAAATCTCCTTTAAGAAATTCCGTCAACTGATTCAGGTGAACCCTGACATCCTGATGCGTCTTTCATCACAAATGGCACGTCGCCTTCAAGTGACCAGTCAGAAAGTGGGTGATTTGGCGTTCCTAGATGTGACAGGTCGCATTGCTCAGACACTGCTTAACCTGGCGAAACAGCCAGATGCAATGACTCACCCAGACGGCATGCAGATCAAGATCACTCGTCAAGAGATCGGTCAGATCGTAGGCTGTTCTCGTGAAACCGTTGGCCGTATTCTGAAGATGCTGGAAGAGCAGAACCTAATTTCTGCGCACGGTAAAACCATCGTTGTTTATGGCACTCGCTGATAAAAAATCGAGCTAAAGCCAAAGCGAAAAAACCACCTCAGGGTGGTTTTTTTTATGTCTGTGATCAGAGTCGATGAGATATTCATGGCATATTCATCATCGAATGTTAAAGTTTTCTGTACAACATGTATGGTTTATCAGCTCTTTGAGGCAGAAATGAATATCGAAAGAGTTACCGTCGAGACAAGTCACAAACAAACAACTGCCAGTCAGTTTTTCAGTGCGGAAATGAATGGGTTCTGTGGGATCAGCCACTATCAGCAACATCAGGCGCTTGCTGGCGAAATAGAAACAGCGCATCCACTCCAGCTTATCTCGCCTAACGGCCAAATTGCTAGTCCGAGAGAGCCACAGGATTTCGCTATTCAATAAGCTGAGTTTTTCAATGTTTATCGACATGACGCTCTCTTGATAGCAATGCTCACTATTTACGGCTCTGCTACTGAAGACTAATAACATAGATGGGTCGAAAGACACAAAAGGCAGCCCTAAGGCTGCCTTGAATATCATCTATCAACACACAGGTTGATACTCAGCTATCGGTGCTTTCGAATATTTTGTCTGCTGATGCCTCTACAAATCCCTGATACAGCGTGCCGTCAGGAAGCGGATAGCGTTTGGCAAATTCATAAAAACCACCAGGGATCTGCTGATTGCCATCACTGAAAGTTACACTTACCTTGTCCGCCATAGTGGACGATTGCTCAAGACGCACATCGGGGCTGCCTTTCACCTCTCCACCTGACATATTTATCGCAAAACCAGCCTCTCTGAGAGCATCGTTGACCTGCTTGACCTCTTCAAACGTGCTTAGCTGATTAACATTGACAGTAAAGTGATTAGCGCCAAAGCCATGAGCAGCAAGCCAACCTGCATATTCGCTCTCTTTAGACAGCGCCTGATACGTTTCAAAGTCTAGCTGCCATGACGACCACTGTACAAGAACGCATGGTCGTCCAACGCACTATCATCTAACTGATCAACCATATTCCTTACCGCCAGTTGAAGCTCAGAGGAACACCGCCCGACCATCAGCTCACTGATAAAAACCTTGGGCGCTTCTTCACCGGGCAGCTCAAAGTGACGTGCATAGAGCTTTTTACCTTCAAAATAATACTCGCCTTTCGGCTCATAACCCAGCGCGATAAAAGGGGCAGCCATTCGATCAAGTCCCGTCTTGGGCAGATTAAATGTCCGCAAAGCAATATGATCATTCTGAAGCGGATGCCCCTCTTCCAGCAAAGCATGCACTTTGGCTGCTGAAGGACAGAGTCTTGACGTGTAGTTCTGCCACAAGTGGTCAAATAACGTATGTACTCTGTTCATCGTGTCCTCTCATTAAAGGTGAATACCCGGGCTGAGTGAATCAGGAAGTACTACATCATCACCTTCCATGGATGCCATTGGATATGCGCAGTAATCTGCAGCGTAATATGCACTAGGTCTGAGATTGCCAGATGCTCCCGGTCCACCAAATGGCGCATCACCACTGGCTCCGGTCAGCTGTCGGTTGCGGTTAACGATCCCAGCACGAATGTTATCGAGAAAATATTGCCATTCGCCATCGTCATCAGAGACTAGCCCTGCAGACAGGCCATAACGGGTGTCATTGGCCATTTCAACAGCGCGCTCAAGGCTGTCGTAGCGAATAACCTGTAACAGCGGGCCAAAATATTCTTCGTCAGGCAGTTCAGCTATATCAGTGACATCAATGATACCGGGACTGACCACAGCATCGTGTTTTAACTGAGCTTTGATCAGTGCACGTCCACCTTCTGATTCCAGACGCTGCTGAGCGGCGATAATAGACTCTGCCGCTACCCGAGATATTTGCGACCCCATAAAAGGCGCAGGCTCGTCGAACTGTCCACCCACAGAAATCTTTTCAGTGACCTCAGCAAGTCGCTTAAGCAACACATCACCTCGTTCACCCTGCGGCACATAGAGTCTTCGAGCACAGGTACAGCGCTGGCCTGCACTTATGAATGCAGACTGAACAATGGTATAAACAGTCGCATCAAGTTCGCCATACCTGTCGCTGATCACCATGGGGTTATTTCCCCCCATCTCCAGTGCTAGCATCTTGCCGGGTTCACCCGCAAATTGACGATGAAGAATATGGCCTGTATTCGCACTGCCAGTAAACAATACACCGTCGATGCCATCGGACTGAGCCAGAGCCATTCCGGTCTCCCGCCCCCCCTGAACCAGATTAATAACGCCAGTTGGCAACCCTGATTCCACCCAGAGCTTCATGGTGATTTCAGCCACCTTTGGTGTGAGCTCTGAGGGCTTGAATACCACAGTATTACCCGCCAGCAAGGCTGGCACAATATGACCATTTGGCAGGTGTCCGGGAAAGTTATATGGTCCGAAGACTGCCATCACACCTAGGGGGCGATGACGAAGAACAGCCTGCGTACCAGAAATATCTTTCTCACGCTGACCCGTTCTTTCCTGATAAGCACGAATGGAGATCGCTATTTTTCCTACCATCGCCGCTGCTTCAGTGCGGGTTTCCCACAAAGGCTTACCCGTCTCTTCTGCGATGACCCGAGCAATTTGCTCGCTATTTGCTTTAACCTGCTCGGCAAAACGTTCAACTAACGCCTGACGTTCCTCAAACCGGGTATTTCTCCAGCTTTTAAATGCTTCACGAGCTGAAGACACGGCCTGCTCAACCTGCTGAGCTGACGCTGCTTCTCCCGTCCAAACAGTTTCACTGTTAAACGGATTCAGCGAATGAAAGGTCTCACCCTCGCCTGCGACTGACTGATTTGCAATCCAATGTGTCATCCTGACTCTCCTACAACGAAACCAGACGAACGCTGTCGCCATCAACCAGATGTAATGCGTTGGCCACCTCTTTTGAAATCAGTGCCCGGTTGCGCTCTTGATCAACACCGATTTTTGCTGCTGTAGCCCGGAAGCCCGCAAAATCAGTATTTGAGATCAAATAATCCTGCGCACTGCTATGATCAGTGATCTCAGCGGTCGCAGTAAATGAGCGCCTTACAGAACTTATATTCTGGCGAAGGCACTCCACCGTTGGCCCCGCATCGAAAATATCCACATGCCCCCGGCAGGTGAATCCTTCTTTCTCCAGCATCTTGAGAGCAGGCCGGGTTTTCTCATGGACCTGACCGATAACCGCTCGGGCTTCTTCACTGAGGAGATTGACGTAAATTGGTAACTTAGGCATCAGATCCGCAATGAAGCCTTTCTGACCAATGCCGGTAAGATAATCCGCCAATGTAAAATCAATAGAGAAAAAGTGCTCTTTCAGCCACGCCCAGAATGGGGAGTTACCGTTTTCATCAGACACACCGCGCATCTCGGCAAATATCACGTCAGAGAAACGCTCAGGAAACTCTGCCAGCATCAGAAAGCGACATTTAGACAGCAGCTTGCCGTTCAATCCACCACGGAACTCAGGGCGGAGAAATAAAGTACATACCTCTGTGGCACCTGTGTAGTCATTACCAAAAGTCAGCACCTCGACAATGTTGTGCACATTGAGGCGACGCGAGTGATGCACGACTTTGCTGATGTGATAACTGTAAAACGGGTTGTCGAGACCAATCGCCGCCTCAATGCCCGTGGTACCGGCAATCTCGCCGGTTTCCGTGTCCTCTGCAACCATCAGGTACCCTTCAGTACCCGGTGCCGTCACGGCTTTTTTAAAACTTTCGACTGAATGACTGATACGGCCTTTCAGCATCTCCTCGTCAACCGGCAGCGATGTAAAACCGTGGCCCGATTCCTCGGCACACAGCATAAGCGCATCAAAATCTGACTCTTGGATAGGTCGGATCACCAGCATCGTATTCCTCCAGATGCAAACAACGAATTATTTCGCTGTCAGTTTCGCCAGTGCACGATCAAGTCGCGACAGGCCTTCCATAACTTCTTCTTCTGAGATAACCAGAGAAGGTGTAAAACGCACAACATTGGCACCAGCCACCAGCAGCAGTAAGCCTTCTTCGCCCGCTGCAATCAGCACATCGCGCGCACGGCCTTGCCATTTTTCATTCAACGCCGCGCCCATCAGCAAACCTTTGCCTCTAATTTCGGCAAACATGTCATATTTCTCGTTCAGGCGGGTCAGTCCGTCACGGAACCATTTCTCACGGACTTTTACACCCTCAAGGACATCAGGTTTGCTCACTTCATCAATCACGGCTTCGGCAACTGCGCTGGCAAGCGGATTTCCGCCATAGGTTGAGCCATGCGTACCAATTTTCATGTGCTCTGCCAACTTCGCAGTGGTCAGCATTGCCCCAATTGGAATACCGCCGCCTAGGGATTTAGCTGTGCTCAAGATATCCGGCACTACACCTGTCTGTTGATATGCGTAGAAGGTGCCTGTACGGCCATTACCCGTCTGCACTTCATCAAAGATAAGTAGCGCATCGTGTTTGTCGCACAGCTCTCTCACGCCTTGCAGGAACTCGTTATCAGGGGTAACAATACCGCCCTCACCTTGCAGTGGCTCCATCATCACCGCACAAGTGCGGGAAGAAATCGCCTCTGACAACGCAGACAAATCGTTGTATGGCAAGTGCGTAACATGACCGGGTTTCGGTCCAAAGCCGTCAGAGTAGGTCGCCTGACCGCCAACGGTTACGGTGAAAAAGGTCCGGCCATGGAAGCCTTGCGTGAAAGCAATGATTTCACTCTTCTCTTCACCGTGGACCTCTTTTGCCCAACGGCGAGCCAGTTTAAGCGCCGCCTCATTAGCTTCAGCACCGGAGTTAGCAAAGAAAACCCGCTCGGCAAAACACAGCTCAGTCAGCTTTTTCGCCAGTCGAAGTGCGGGAGCATTGGTCATCACATTACTTAGGTGCCAAAGCTTTTCAGCCTGCGCCTTGAGGGCATCAACCATCACCGGGTGACAGTGCCCCAGACAGCTCACTGCAATCCCACCTGCAAAGTCGATGTACTCACGGCCATCTTGATCCCAGATTCTCGAGCCTTCGCCACGGTCGGGGATCATTTCCATAGGTGCGTAACAAGGCACCATGACTTCATCAAATAATTTACGTTCTACTTTAAATTCGGCTGTCATCGATCGCTTCCTTCTGTCGATACTGCTTTAAGCATAGTATTTACATTTATTTAACTGCATCAATAGACGAAAATCTTCTTCGATTCTCTCGGCAGTCTGAGATATTCAGTCAAGGACGATAGTTATGCGCAATTCCGGGACAATAATTAATAGCCCAGTGGTTGATAGTGTCTTTCCTGACAGGAAACAGAGGATAGAGTGAAATGAGCGACTGCATAATATCCCAGCAATCGCAGTGTAACAATTAAGAAGACTTTTAGTGAAAAAATAGAGAAAGATCAGATTTTCATCTGGAGAAAATTGCTCAATAACTCATGGCCTTGTTCCGTCATTATGCTCTCAGGATGGAACTGAACCCCTTCCAAAGGCAACGTTTTGTGTCGGATACCCATAATTTCATCAAGCTCGCCTGCGATTTCCGTCCATGCCGTAATGTCAAAACATTCAGGTAAGGATGCTTCTTCCACGATCAGAGAGTGATAGCGGGTCACCCGCAGCGGCATATTGAGTCCTTTGAACACCCCAAGACCATTGTGAACTATCGGACTGGTTTTACCATGAATGACCTTTTTTGCCCGACGCACAGTGCCGCCAAACACCTGAGCAAGAGACTGGTGCCCGAGACACACGCCAAGAATGGGAATACGACCGGCAAAATGAGAAATGGCCTGCATAGAGATCCCTGCCTGATCGGGCGTGCAAGGGCCCGGTGATATGACCAAGTGAGTTGGAGCCATTTTTTCTATATCAGCCAGTGTCAGTGCATCATTCCGGTGAACTTCTACAGTCTCTCCAAGCTGGCAAAAATACTGATAGAGGTTGTAGGTAAAGGAATCATAGTTATCGATAATCAGTAGCACTGCTGGTTTCACTCATTCATTGCTTGTTTATTGCTTATTTATTGGTTTAGGCGTCTGCTAGCCGGCGCAATGCTAACACAGACTGACTTTGTCTTGCATCTGCCTGCACACACGCCTAGTGATGCTGATTAAGCATCTGAAAATAGTTTATGATCTTACTTCTCGAGTCATCGAACAGCGACAACACTTTGTCAGGTAACACCAGTTTTCTTGACGATGCCACACGGTCAAAAGACTGTTCAATGTTGTTTGAGAGACTGTCAGGCTGGTTCCAAATACCTGAATCCAACGCCGTCGCTAACTGATAAAGCCATACTTCGTCGGGGATCATATCGTGTCGCCCCGGATCCCACTTTTCATCCCTGTAGCGAAGCAGCTCGCATGTCCGCTTAAGAAAGCCTTCAGACAATGTCACCGTTGAATCAGTATCAGGTGCATCACCAACACCAGAAATCTCTCTAAGACTATTGAGGCAGGCCAGTGGGATGGCAAGTCGGATATCCTCAACCCGCTCACTTGGCAAACCATACTCAGCGGCCAATAATTGTGTCAACTCAGCAAGCCGGATGCTCTGTTCATGGTCACTCTGACTACAGCCGTTCTCTCGTCCGATGTGGTCGACCAGTAGTTGGATATTTCTCATCGTATCTGAATAGCGATTGCGCTCAAGGATGTTTTGGATACGTGACCTCACTAACTCGGGAGAGACGGGCTTATGTAGAAATTCCACCGCTCCACAACGTAACCCGTCAATCTCACTTTGGTTCTCATCGAGTGAGGACACAAACACGACAGGTATATCACGGGTATCAGGGTCCTGTTTGAGTGCCTGACACAACTCATAGCCATTCATTCCCGGCATGATCACGTCCAACAAAATAATGTCCGGCTGTTGTTCCCTCGCCATCAATAGTGCTCTTTCACCTTCTTTGGCAAACAGCAGGGTATATTCATCGTTAAGAATGCTGCGAATAACATGCAGATTACTGGGTTCATCATCCACTGCTAACACTTTATACGCCATAACTGCTCCTTGGATCTGGGGTTGAAGACAATCTTTCCAGTAGTATCTCAAACCGTTGTCGTGCGTCCTCAAAATCGAAGTTTTCTAGAGAACGTATAATATGAACCAGTTCAGAGGGGTCAGTAAGCTGTACGAGATCGGGGATCAGTTTGCGGTAGCAGGACTCATCCAGTTGTCCTTTTGAGAGCGCGATAACGAAAGGCCCAGCCTCCCGTAAAACAGTCTCTTTTGATGGTACTGGCTTTTGCTCCTTGTTCTCGAATGGCCGAATACCAACAAAAGAACAAGCCTTCTCAAAGGATGCATCAAGACAATCCGACAACTGTTCAAGCGTCTGACTAAACACATCATTACGGCTGTATCTGTGCGCGTCTTGAGCTCTCTCCAATAAAAGATCAAAGCGTTCAAACCCCATACAGAGCGCTGATGCTCTGGCACGCTCAATTCTGGATTGGGTCTTGTCACTATGGGCGGCCAGATGTGAAGCCAAATCATCAATATTTCGATACCTAAACCAGTACCCCTCGATGACCTGAGCATAGAGCGATTTCGTTTGCCAGTGTTCTAGTGCGAGATGAGAATTAAAAAGGGGCTTGAAGAGATCATCCTGTCTGGTGGGTATAGGTGTGACCTTGTGGTTTGCCTGAGTCTGGTCGGCAATCTTCTCTAGTTCAGCCACCAGATCCTGAGGCTCTATAGGTTTAGAGATCACAGCATCGACCCCACGGGTGTTCCAGCTGGAGAGTGTTGAAGGATCCGCGCTGACTGTCAGGCCAACGATGATAGGCATTGAGAATGTATTCTCTCCCTTATCATTGTTGGAAAATACCCTTTTCAGGGATGGAAGATCCGACAGATAAGCATCAACCAATACGATATCCGGCATACGATTTTCCATCGCCTTGAGTGCCTGTGGCAAATCTGGAAAAGTAGTGACTGAAGCGCCTTTTTTGATGATCTGCTGACTGATCTCACGCTGATTTCGCTGTAAAGGATCGATGACGACAATATCTGCCGGAGTCAGCAAATGGCGATATTTGTCAGCGTGTTTTACCTCTTTTACCTGACCAGAAGGGGCCAAAGGTAAATCTACATACATGACTGACACGTTTTTTTTCTCGTCATACCACAGGAAACCGTCCATCAGCTCCACCAGGTGGGACATTACTTTGGAGGTCATGAACTTTCCTCCCTTTTGCTCTGACAACTCAACAGATGAGTGAGCCGAGACGGCAAAACGTATTCCTTGTTGCCAAGGATAGACATGAAGCCTGAGAGCAGCAGAGGGTCTTGCTGAGAGGGTATTAGTCACCATGTTGTGGAAGAGTTGTTTAATGCGCCGGGCATCACCCAGATAGTTTTCAGCCAACCGTGAGGAATGGCATAGCAAGATATCCGGTCGCTCCGTTAACGCCGTCTCACAGGCGATAAACTCAATTTGCCGGCAAAGTGGCAACAGCGAAAACTCAGTAATATCCAGTGATACCGTCTGGCTTTCAAAACGCGCAGCTTCGACAGCATCATTGACCAGTGTCAGTAGGGTATTTCCCGAACGAAGTATGACTTCAAGGTGTTTTCTTTGTTCACTGCTCTGCTCGCTTGCCAGCATGATCTCCGTCAGTCCGAGCATGGCATTCAACGGGGTACGAAATTCTGTTCCCATGTTGTGAAGAAAAGCACTTTTCGATTCAGTCAGTCGCTCGGCCTGAGCCACTTTTTCTACCATTGTTAATGCTTTCTGCTTTCGTTCGGTAATATCAAGGATCAGGCCATCAATCCAAACCGTCCCATCCTGTATGCGGTAGCTATTTCCCAGCTCAAGAAACCACCTCTCTTGGCCATCCCGACCTATAAAACGGTACTCAAGTTCATACTGACAACACTGTCTTATCAGTTCTTCTCGACCTCTCAGGTATTCTTGGACATCATCTTGATGTAAGTGGTCAATAAAACTCTGACCACCGTGCTCTCCAGTCAATGATGAAGCTGTGAAGCCTGTTAGCTGTTTTGCGGCATCGCTGACATAGACAAGCTGTCGTTTACCCCTCGCCATTTCACGAAAAGTAAGCGCTGGCAGATTAGAAATCAGCGTTCGGTATTGCTTGGCATTTTCTCGAAGCGACTGATTTATCTGTTGCTGTTCAGATATATCGCTGATACTGAAAACAAACAGTGATTCTCCATCAAGCATGGTAAGTTCAAACGATATTCTTGCCGGGAAGGATTCGCCATTTTTCTTTAAAGCGACCAGCTCGAGCGTCGAACCTTGTGTCGTGCAATCAGTGCTGTACTCGGTAAAACGCTTCATCTGTTCATCATGCAGATGGCGACTTTCATCACTGATCAACATACGAATGTTGCGGCCAATGACCTCTTCAGAGGTCCAGCCAAAGAGTACATCCGCAGTTTGACTGAATGAAATGATACTCCCTTGCTTTCCTGTAGTGATCAGTGCCTCTTGTAGCGCATTAAGTGTTTTTTCGAGTTTTTCGGTGTACTTTTTCAGTGCCCGATGATGACCTCTGGCATTAACATGGAGGCATGCAGCAAGTGCTGCAACGTAGGTGACGACTGTCACTGCCAACAGAAATGTTACTGATTGGATTCTGTCCAACTCTGGCGTGATAGCGTTTGACTGGCTACCTGAAATAACCAGACACTGCCCGGCTGCGAGATTGAGAGTTACCACAGACAATGCAAGGCAGGTACCTGCAATCAATGCACGGGTCATTGGGATTAATTTCCAGCGAACATGATGTCCTGTCAGCAAAAGACTGAACATGGCGAATGCCAGAGCAGCGAAAACACATAACAGTATTCGAGGTTGATGTTGTAACGAAAAGCCCTGACTGGGTAAAGAAACCAGCGAAACAATCAATGTTCCGAGAAGTATCGCCAGTAGAAATAAAAATCGAAAACTCAAACCTGTCGCCGATTCAGGCAATGCTGACCGACGCATAAAAAGTACCCCTCCTAACAGAGCTGGAGCGAATGAAACCACAAGAGTAGGCCAAGACAGAGATGCTCCGGGAGGGGTCAGCGCCACCAGAGCAACACTCTGTGTACACCAGATACCGACGGCAAACACCAAGCCAGTTATTACATAACTTGGCAGGGCGAAAAAGGTCTCCCCTGCCCCCAGCATAGGCCGGAAATGGAGAGCCAAAGAGAGATTGATAAAACCGCAAAAAAAAGCCGTTAGCATTAGCCAGGGATCGATCAGTGGCACCAAAGCTAAGGTTGGCGAGAGTGCAGCGCGGTAAAAATCTAAAAACGTGTCCAACGTTATCATCGGCAGTCCATTTGCTAAGCTGAGATCCGCAATACGACAGATAAAACCATTAAGACAATCGTATTACTAATGAGACTTTTTAAGCGTAGACAAATCCAGACTAAACAATAAAAAATCGGGCTCTAAGGAGCCCGATTCAATCTAGGGAATAAAATAACTATCGACTCATGCGATAAAACAAGGGATTACTTTCTTACCCTTCTACCGACTAACCCGAGTAGGCCGAGTAAAGAGACAAAACCAATCGATCCACCCGTTGACGAAAATAAGTCATTATCTTTTTTGTCATTGCCGTTATCGTT
>NZ_LYBM01000058.1 GCF_001707825.1 Veronia pacifica
GCCCAAGCCTTGAAGATCGGGAACCTCGTGTGTTGCTCCAATTTCAGGCTGTCATTATGCCTTAAATAATGAAACACGGACGCGGGGTGGAGCAGTTTGGTAGCTCGTCGGGCTCATAACCCGAAGGTCGTCGGTTCAAATCCGGCCCCCGCAACCAACTTCTCAGAGTTTCTGAGAACAAAGCGACACTGGCTCAGCCGGTATAGCGTGGCCTTATCAAGGTCGAAGTCACACATATTTCTTGAAGATCAGGAATCTCGTGTGTCACTCCAAAATTTGCCATGTTGATTGAATTTTCAGTTCAGCATGAAGATGGTGTCATCCATTGCAATCAAGAATTGCGTGCCCTGGTGGTGGAATTGGTAGACACAAGGGATTTAAAATCCCTCGACGTTCGCGTTGTGCCGGTTCAAGTCCGGCCCGGGGCACCATCTAACTTTTCTTAGTAAGATACTAAGACGGAAAAAGACCTTGTTATGCAGGGTCTTTTTTTCGTTTTGGGCCTTTCAAAATTAGCCAATCTCTCGCTTGCCTTCCCGTATTTATCTAATTATTACGACAGATTTACCGTATAGAGGGGAAGCTTTATCCGGTTTATTGAGCTGGTGCGAAGAAACCTCGCCAAAATAAAGCTTAGAGCCATCAGAGCCCACCATTTAAACCTCCTGATTGAAGAACAACTCTAAGCCTCTTCTACCAACAGAGAGCTAGACCTCATCGCTTCCGTTATAGAAAAAGCACGTAAACAATGGAAGTGGATAGCGACAAAACCAAGCCGCGATGCCGACAGACCAAAGAACCCACACCTAAGAGACCGACGTATCAGTAACGATAAAATTGAACGTATTCTCTTATCGTTGGGTTATGAAGGGCGGAGCAAAGTTGTCACGCAGCGTCAGTATATTGCAGCCGAGTTTCTTTTGGCGTTGGAAACGGCGATGCGTCAGGGCGAAATATGGGGAATGAAGTGGGACCATATTCATCTTGAGCGATGTTATGTCACCTTACCAAGGACTAAAAATGGTTTTAAGCGGGATGTAACGCTGTCATCAGAAGCAATAAAACTACTGAAATTACTGAGGCCAGAAAGAATGGGCAGGGTGTTCCTGTATAATCAGCAGTCATCAGGTGTTATCTTTCGCCGCTCTTTAAAACTTGCAGGAATAGGAGAGCTGAATTTTCATGATACCCGGTATGAAGCTCTGACAAGGCTCGCCAAAAAACTGAATATGCTGGATTTAGTAAGGATGGTAGGGCATAACGATCCCCGTTCTTTGATGATTTATTATAATGCGACGGCGAGTGAAATAGCGGAATTGCTCAATTGAAAAAATATAAAATAATAACTAACTCGCTAGAAAAATTATCAAAGAAGCAACATGATAACGTTTCTTATCTCTAGTTTTTAGGAAAAATAAATTTTCATCTATATACTTTAAAATTAAGTTAAGATATTTAATATTTCCTAAACATTTTCATTATTTTTTTTAATGAAAATATTTTCCTCTTAAATAATTATTATTAGCATTTTTTCTATTTAATTTTTTGATAATTTGGATTCAAAACACTTACTGGTCTCAATACGTTTTAAATTTAATTTGATATACTCCATATCGGGAAAAGAAGGTACACCTCACTTTCTAGTAAGTATAATATGGATATTTTTTAATAGGTATATATAGATGATTTATATAACAATTGATGGTGATGATATAGGTCAAATGATCACATCGTCATACCTGAAAAATGATTTAAACGAGCTCTCTAGGATCAATCATATAGTCAATGAAAAAACAATATTGATCTCTGAATTTTTGAAAGACTATGGGTTTAATATAATATTTTGTGCTGCAGATGGTGTTGCAGCTTACGCAGAGATAGAAAAAGTGGATGAAGTATTTATTTTTAATTCAATTAAATCTATTGCTTATCCTCAAATTCACTTTTCAGTCGGAGTTGGATCAACTCTAAGAGAAGCATATATAGCATTGCTATCAGCTAAGAGTAGCGGCAAGCACTGTCTTCACAACTTTTCTGCACTTAATTGATATGTTTAGAATAATTGACTTTAAGTCATTACTCAGATATATGGCCGTAGTTACAACAATATTTAGCATTGGTGCATATGAATTGGTACAGAGTTACTGGTTAAATGATTTAAGTATCGTGAAAGTGTTGAGTATTGCACCTTGGGTATCATTTCTTTTGACTGTTGCTATAACAACCAGCATCACTGCTCGACCACTGTGGCGAGTATTTAAGAAAATTAAGCCCTCGCTATATCCTGACCTAAATGGTACATGGGAAGGTGAAATTACGACTGAGGATGAACATGAAATACCTGTGCGTGTAATTATCAAGCAGTCTTTGCTTGAAACACAAATTAATATTCATACTCAAACCTCAAAGTCATTAACATAAGAAACCACGCCAACTATCGAAAGCGGCGAGCCAAAACTTTATTATATTTATCGTTCATTACCTAAAAACCCAACATGGAGTTCGTATACTGGCTCTACGATTTTTGATGTTCGAAAGGTTAATGTAGAAGGTAAGACCATTCTGGAACTATCTGGTTATTATTATACCGATCGAAAAACTACAGGTAGAATTAGATTTAGACAGACAGGAAGATGTGCGGACAAAGATGTTTCTTACTATTAAAAATAATATATCTTAAGATTAAATTTCCTAATTGGATAATGTATGAACTGTAGTGATCTTTTCTATAACAGTAAATCTGATTCGACTACGTTACATAGTCGTATTAAACTTTCTAAAAATATTTTAGATGCGGGAGTGGCGAAAAAAAAATCGCTTATTGACTACTTACGAACAGAGCTTGAAGACTCATTCGATACAGATGTGAAATTCTGGCTTCAAGGTTCTTATAAAAGTTCTACGCTTATTTCTCCGTTAGATAAGGATTCAACTTACGATATTGATATTGGAATTTATCTTTTCTACGACTGTGATTTCCCGGACATTAATGCAAAAGAGGCAAAAGGCATACTCAGGCAGACACTTGAGTTTTACTGTAAAACGGATACGGAAGCCAAAATACAGAAATCAAAAAATGCATGTGAAGGCTTAGAGTTTGAGAACTTTTTGACAATTGATACTCCAATTTATTTTATGAGTACAAAATCTGGCTCTACTCCATTATTAGCAACTGACAAAGGTTGGTTAGATAGTGATCCAAAAGCGATTCAGACTTGGCTGACTAATGCTTTCTCTAAACATGAAGAACGTGCATTGATGAAAAGGATTGTACGTTATTTTAAAGCCTGGGCTAATGTTCAATGGAAAAATTCTGAGTTTAAGAAGGTTCCTTCATTGGCTCTAAATATTTTGGTCGCAAAAAACTTATATATTGGTAATTGCGAACTTGATTCTTTTGAAGGAACGCTCTCAAATATCTGTACATCATTAGAAGTTCGTTTTACCGTTTTTAATCCGATAAGCAATGAAAATATTTTAGGTATGTCCGATGATGAGACTCAGTTCGCTAAGAGAAAATTTGAGCAATTACATAGTCTGTATTTGAGAATTAAAGACGAGGATGATTCCACAAAAGCTATTGAATATTCGTGTATTTTTGAGCATTATTTTCCACAGATTTCTGCGTTGACCTCATCGCGGTTAGGCGATACTGTTCCAGTGATTTCAAAAATTCCTGAGATTTATGTTGAACGCTATGATAGCTCAGGTAATTATTTATCGGGTAATATTACATCTGAAATTGAGGTCAGAAAAGGCGACTCGTTAACTTTTAAAATTAAAAATATAGATGACTTTATTATATCTGATGAGGTCTATTGGACCGTTCGTAATGATGGAGACCAGTCTCTAAATGCCAATGATATCGGCCATCGTAGAACAACAAAAATTAATGAATCATTCCAACGTGCTACGTCATATACTGGAACACACTCGATGGAATGTATGGTCAAGTCTTGGGGAATGATAACGGGCTTTAGTTTAGTAAATGTTCGAGTACGTCCTGTTGCAAAAATATCTAGGACAAAGAAATTTAAAGGCTTAAATAAATTTGGGAAAAGGCGTTAATTATGTGGGATTTATTTCCGTCAAAAATAAAGTATATTATTACATCAGCTACTTCAATTCTGTTGTTTTTTATTTTTTCTAAGTACCTGAACTTACCAGTAACTCAATCATTATCATATACTGTGACTGCTATTACCTTATTAGCTTTTGTTATTGGGAAGTACGCTTGGAAACCATTTTACTTCATTTACTTTCAAGAAAAATTTTGTCCCGACTTCAATGGAACTTGGATGTGTAAAGTTGAATCAAATTATGAAGGTGGAAAAGTTGTTGAATTTCCGGTCACTTTTGAGGCGGACTTTTTTTCAATTAAAATGAAAGCAAAAACTACTATTGGTAATACTCATTCAAACTATTGCCGAGTTATAAGAAATCCTGATCAGAGCTTTCAATTAGAATACATGTTCCAAGGAAAGAATCATTCACCTAGTGAAACCGATACTGTCTACTATGAAGGAGCTGCCTCGCTGAGAGTTGAGGATGTGAAAACTATGAAGATGAAAGGCGTTTTTTGGACAAACCGTTGTTGGAACAAACAGTTAAATACAGCTGGCTCAATTGAGTTAAGTAAACTTTGATTAAGGTTTCCACTAGTAATTTGTTTTAGCTTAAGTTAGATATCATTCATTATCCGTACTGATTAGACATATCAAGTTTAAGATTTTTTTTGTTCTTATACGGTCATACTTTATCCACTAAATGGCCTACCTAAACTTCATCACCCATTGTTTAACTTCCCGTGCGAGCCAACGCCTACCGCCGCCATTGTTAGTGGTAGGCACCTTTAGTGCTCTTGGGAAGTGGTGTTTACAGATGATTCGGCACTCCATGTAATTTGCTATGTCAGAAGCGTCCCATAGGGCGTTGTCTTGGCTGCCTTGGAAACGGAGTTCGGCGAGTATGGCTTCGGCTAACTTATCGTTCATTGCGATGTTTCAGCGTCAGTCAACTCGCAGAGGTGCTCCGGGTTCATGAACATTCAATTCGTTTGGGTATGTAGAATTTAGATTAATATTCAACAACTTGTTTTTAATATTTAATTAAAAAAAGAGAGCATGAAGATCTGCTCCCTTTTTTTCTCGACTAATTGAAGACTATCAGTTAGGCGAAAACGAGCTAAAACCTGTATCCAGCAGTGTTGACAGAATTTCAGGATACGTTTCAACTTCGTCAACGCCATTTGAAAGGCGAACTATGACAACTCGCTGACCGTTATAATCTTGAATCCTTACCCCGATAGGTTTCATGTTGGGCACAGGTGCAAAGGGTCTGTCTATTTCAAGTATTGATACGCCATACCCATGCCAAGTTGCCTGGATCTGAATTTTTCGAGCAACGATATTTTCATATAAACGCAGTCTCAATCTTTTGTCGAGATAGCGAGTGTGCAGCACATCTACGACTCTTCTTGGAGATGTGTTGACTAATTTAGCTGACCCCTCAAGTAGAAGATCGCCTGTCACTTGATTTGTGTTGTCTAAGTAAGAATCGCCATTAACAACAAAAATTTTGAAGCTGAAATCCTCACCTTCGACAAATACTTGCGAAGTAATTTGTACAGCTAACTTTTTAAACACCCATGGGCTTGGAGTGATCGTTCGATAAGCATCTCCCTCATAGCCATTGGTTGATGATGCTAACTTTTGAAAACCACGTGCAGTTAACTTGTTTGCATTCGGAAAAACAAAATCAACTTTGTGTATGTTGTTATTAACACTTAAACCGAAACCTTCACCTACCTCTGTACTATCAAGTCTGATGAAAATATCACTAATTTTCGAGACATCTAAGCTAGGGTAAAGGTTATTACTCTCAAAGTTAATGTCCTTAGCTTTAAAAGTTATTATTTCTGCAAAAGACAATGCTGGCGTAAGGAATAAACAGATAACAATTAAAATTCTCTTGAGATTCATTTTAATATCCCTTTATTTGAAAATGTTTTTAAAAAACGTTAACTTTTCATATGTAAAAACATAAAATAAAAGTCTGCTGAATAATATGCATCTATATTTATATTGTCTATATCGGGATGTTTATATTCACCAAATTAATCAATACTGATATATATTTATTATTACTCAAACGCGTCTTATTTTTATATATGTAAAAATTAGGGGCTTTACATTCAAACCATGTGAAGATACTTAATTTTTAGCGGTATGAGGACTATGCTTCGACCTATGAAAGTCACTCTGACTAAGAAGCAAAAACATGAACTCGCAATCCAGCACGATAACATGCGTAATGGTCGACTTTGTGACTGCATTAAAGCGGTACCGCCTGCTTTTGAAGGTAAGATGCTGCTATGATTTCCCCAAGCTTTGCACATCCATTGATCAACGTTCTTCGTCAGCTTCCATTGAAGCATCATAAAAACGTTGATGGCCCAACGAAAAAATTAAGCTGACGCGACTTTTTTAGGTGCGGAAGGGGCCTCTCATAATTTCTTAATCCCAGAGTAGTGCTTCAGTTGTTGATATTTGAGCATAGCCCACTGATATTGCTCACTCACGGCATACTTATGCCGTTATCTCAACTCACGGCCAAACTGAGGTATGGACAGAAACCGTTTAGGGGTGATGCTTTAAACCATGTAGTGAAGGTGAGTTGGTTTAGATATAAAGGTTTAAGTGTGTCTACCAAGTTGGTGGCTATTCAGCCAGCAAATCCATGGCTGCTTTTACATAAGCCTTCGCCAATAGTAAAAAACGATTAAATAACTGGTTTTAAATCTTATTTTTAGATGACGAAAAATAAAAACTCCCGTGTTGAAGGGCGAGGGCATCTGTTTTCAAACTAAATGATACTAGATGTATTTTTTGGGATGTAGCACGACAACCCGCGTCGAATGACATGCCATCAAAGCTAATACAGATAATAATTTCTGTCTGTATTTTTACGCTGACAGAATGGGAGTGGCTTTGGATATTGTAAACGTCGTCAAGGAGGAGCTGGTTAACCTTGGCTATCCAGATAAGGTGATTAAAACAGCACAAGTCAGAGCTCTTTCAGCACAAATCTATCGGACTTTACCGGATAAAGGGATCGACTCTGTTCTCCCGTTATCTGAAGCGTTATTCGACATTGAAGGATGGGCTGGTTGGGTCATTGCTTTCGATTGGGCTTTCCGCGTTCGCAAGCAGTATACCCGCGACACATTCTTTGTTTTTGAGCGTTGGTTGAAAACCTATGTGCGCGATTGGGGTGACTGCGATGATTTTTGCACCCATGCATTAGGTGAAATCGTTGCACAACATAATGACCTGTATGAACTGACCACAAGGTGGGTTGATGATGACAACTTTGCCGTGCGACGAGCTGCGGCTGTGGTACTGATTTATCCCATCAATAAAGGGCGATATTCCGGAACATTGCCACTTAAAACAGCGGATTTGCTTTTCAGTGATGAGCATTACCTTGTTCAAAAAGGCTATGGCTGGATGCTGAAAGTCTTGTCAACGAAAGAGCCGGATACTGTCATCAACTATCTGGAGAGGCATTATCGACAGATGCCCAGAACAGCATTCCGCTATGCGATGGAAAAGCTGGATAAAAACACACGTCGTCGGCTTATGGCGTTATAAACCAGCGTTACGGCATTTAACGTACATTCGTTGAAATTACTGAGCGTTGAGTGTGTATTTCAATATGCCTTTTGGGAGGGGGGGGAGATATAGCGCCCCTTTGTCCGGCTATATCGTCATCATTATCTAAGTCTCAGACTTTAGCGAACCCCCCTTAATTGCGGGTACAAAATTTCTAATACGACTATTTTCGGTATCGATTTACATATCAGTTTTTATTATTTATTCAGCTATTCAGAAATGACTTTAGCCAACTCGATGTTGTCCAAAAATGAGCCAGAAGACTTGGCGAAACTCAACAAGGCCCAGTTCCGTGCGAGACAATTTGTATGGCAAAAAAATGCCTTGGTTTTCTGTGTGTTGGTAATGATAGTGGCTCGTTCTTTTAAGTCATTTATTTTTACTCGCTTTCATCCTCTTTGCTTGTTTGTCAGTTTTTATCTGAAACGCTTTTATTTTTGGCGCGATAAATTCACGGTAGCGTCGGCCGTTAAAAATACCGTAGTGACCCACACCTTTTTGCTCATAATGCTCTTTTCTTGAGGCCTTAACGTTCTTACATAGAGTGAGTGCTGCAGAGGTTTGGCCTTTACCTGTAATGTCATCCAGCTCGCCTTCGACAGTCAAAATCGCTGTCTTCTTGATATCACCCAAATCAATTAATTGATCACGGTAATGAAGATTGCCTTTGGCGAGGTTGCGATCGAGAAATACGCGCTTGATGGTATCGAGGTAGAAGTGAGCAGGTAAGTCCATGACTGCTAGATATTCATTGTAAAACTTACGGTGTGCCTCTGCATTGTCTCCATCTCCCCGCACCAAGTCACTGAAGAATCGGAAGTGCTTCTGAACATGACTATCAATGTTCATCGACATAAAGCCAGAGAGCTGAACGAACCCTGGATAAACAAGTTGTCCTGCACCTTTGTAATTGTCGGGGACTTTGCTTATCACATTAGATTGAAACCACTCGTAATCCTTTCCACTGGCGTAATCGTTCACCTCAGTGGGGCTAATACTGGTGTCCACCGGCCCTCCCATTAAGGTGATCGACGCAGGAAGGGCAGGGTTGTCTTGTTTAGACATCACAGAGGTGGCGACGAGTAGAGGCACGCAGGGCTGACAAACCGCAACAACATGTGTATCCGGGCCTAATAGTTCGAGAAACTCAATCAGGTAATCGACGAAATCATCAAAATGAAATACGCCTTGTTCCATGGGTACATCACGGGCATTGATCCAGTCTGTCACATAGACATCATTATGAGGCAGAAACTCTTTTATCGTGCCTCTGATGAGGGTGGCGAAGTGCCCTGAAAGTGGAGCAATGAAAAGCACTTTAGACTGATTGGGCTGCGCTTTGCTTCGTCTGAAGTGAAGCAAATTACAGTAGGGCTTATTGGCAATGACATTCTGTTGAATCGCCAATGTTTCGCCGTTAATTTCTGCCGTATTGAGTCCCCACTCGGGCTCCTCATAACAATCGGTTAAACGCTCAATAAGCTCAAACGATGCGTCTAGTGTTCGGCAGGGCCATGAAGCTTTGAACACATTCCACGGCACACCATTTAAATCACGAACAAACCGCGACCAGCTGTTGAGTGGTTTGATTGAATCCATATATGCGGCGTTCATTTGATAAAGCATGCGTAAGTCCCTGTTGTGATGAGTTGGTAACGCATAGATAAGACTAGACGAGTAAGTGAGCCTTCACCATAGTGCAAGTTTCTGAGTCGCTTCGAGGGGGAGGCAATGGTGTGAAAAAAGAGATCGCAGTGTGCTTTCCTTCCTTTATCTATGGGGCGCTGAACCATAGCTTTTTATCGGTCACAGTATCGGTGGCACAACAGGAAAGAGTCAGGTAACGATGCATCATATTTTTACCTTGTGTTGAGATAGCTGATTTGAGTTGCCCGACGACATGTTTTTTGTACTGATGCCTAACCAGAACGATGGTGATAAATGCCACTAAATCTCTTTATCAAGGCCAAGACCAAGGCCAAAGACATTCCAGCAAAACCCTTAATATCGACAATCGCAAACTCTGAGCGGTCTGCTGCATAGAGGGTGAAATTAATAATATTAACAATGAACTGTGTTGACTGATGGTACGCAAATAGTAATGAATGGGTAGATTGTTTATAAACCTACTTATAGTATGGGTTAAGGCATGTGTTATACCTGCGTCCTAGCATATGTCGAACCCGGCGGCAGACCTCTCTTCCTTCAACTGAGCCTGTCGCCGGGTATATTTTCTTCTGAATGTTGTTCCGTTCCTCTGGCGATTTATTTTTATAATTAGCTAAAGCTTATAAATATATGCAATTGAGTTATTAGACACTCAGCGATACCTGACTGTTACTCGTAAAGCAGGCGAATATCTGCTCCGAGTTTATCTCAGTGATGTATGGTGACGTGACTTTGCACACGACGTCATGCACCCGGTGAGGCTATCTGCCCAGCCTTGGCCTTAATCCTAACCCTCTTCAAGGTCATACCGGGTTTTTTTCTTACTGTTATGAATCATCCACTTGTATTTTATGGCCCTCATCGTGCCAAAGCTCGGCTCGCTACCCATCGCAGTTTCATGTCCCGAATTTCCTGTTGCGCACCTTTCAATCCGGCACGGATCGTTAAACGTGACTTTCAATATGAATATACCGATACCTGAGTCGAAATGACGTTAGATGATGGTTCGATGAATACCCTTGAAAGTATTTGCCAGTCATAGCGAATTGCCCAAACAGGCACTAGTCTGAAAAGTGCGACACACTACTTGGCTAGCGTTTAAATTACGTTTTACAGGGGAATATGTTTATGTCAGCTAAATACTCAAATGTAGTACGTTTCATGGTTAAACCCGGAATGAATGATGCGTTCGAGAAAGCAGTGCATTCAGGCGGTGGGCTGCATAATGGTGAGCTTCATCAGGTATTCATCAAAACGGGCGACCGCAGTTATTGTGGCTGGAGTTTCTGGGAGAGTGAGGAAGCAATGGTCGCGGCGAGACCAGAACTGATTGAGTATCTCGATACCTGTCGGGAATACCTTGAAGAGATAAGCCCGGAGCTGGGTGTGACTGACCCGGTATCAGGCCCCGTTATTCACGATATCAGCCGTGATTAGCATACCCTTTCATGGTTCCCTAAGCTGGCAGGTAAGCCAGCTTTTTTATTGTTCACGAATTTGGCTGACTGCCCTCAGAGTTTAGTCTTTTCCGAACAAACATCTGGCTTGGTTTGTCAATCCGCAGCCTTTATCGTGATATGCTTTTTTCATTCTCTTTTTCCTGTCTATTTTGAGCTGATATGCGTTTTACCCATGAAGTGTTATTTGCTGAGTCTGTCCGGCGTGGTGAATTTCATCGTCACGATACAGACCAGTACATCTTTGTCCACAGTGGCTGCAACATCATTTATACCGAGTCTGAAAGTATTCTTATTATGGTTGGAGACTTGGTGTTCATTCCCGCAGGTATTGCTCATCGCTCTCAAACTCTGACCTCGACACACTGCTCACTGATCAGATGTGAGCCGCAAAAAGCTCACCCGTTAGGTGCGTCAACGATGGGGGCATTGAGTGTTTCGCCGCTACTACGTGAGGTGTTCTCTTTGTGGGGTAAAGAGGCGTTACCTAGTGATGAAAAGATGCTTAATTGCTATCAACAGGTGCTTTTCGACCAGATACAGCGATGCAATCTTCAGCCCCATGAACTGATTGCAAAAGGTGAACTTGATAGGCGATTACTGCCGATAGTTGAAGCCTTGGCACAGCAACCCAGTATTAAAATGACTCTTGCCCAGTTCGCCGATTCAACAGGCGCATCTGTTCGCACCCTTAACCGCTTATTTCAGGGACATTTTGGGATGTCATTTCAGGTGATCAGGCAAAACATTGTGATGGAAAGAGCAAGGCAATTAATACTTGGCGGCCATTCCGCGACAGACATTTCTTTCCTGTTGGGCTATTCCAGTCTTTCTGCATTTTCCACTGCCTTCAATACTTACAGGCAAAGCGTTGAAAATCCTAACCTTTAATACGGATCAAGCACATCAGAGGCAAATTGAAAATTTGAACGGGTAGAGCGGTTCACTGAATGCATTCATAACGTTCATTGATACAAAGGTTGGCGCAAATTCTGATCAGGTTGTCGCAGCGCCGTAAGCACAGTTTCGGATAACAGGCATAGAATGTGGACTTTCCTTAGGAGGTAGGTGAAATGTCTAAATCTAAGCTTATATTTGTCAGCCTACTGATGGCGACAAGTTATTTTTTCTCATCCAGTATGTATGCGCCCGGGCTGCCAACAATACAGGCCAGTCTTGAAACAACAGCAGCAATGGCGCAGCTTTCGGTCAGTTATTTTTTCATCGCAGTTGCTGTTAGTTTGTTGCTGTGTGGTGGATTGTGCGAGCGTTTTGGTCGTCATCCTGTTGCGAAAGTCAGTGCAGCAATATTTGTGATTGGTTCAGCAATATGTCTCTTTGCTGGCAGCATTGAGGTGTTGATTGCCGGGCGGATTGTTCAGGGACTGGGTGTCGGTGGTTTGTTTTTGCTCTGCAGGACGGTACTGCAAGACAGTTTTAGTAAACAAGAAATGCTGAGTGTCCTTGCGTGGTATGGGGTGCTCTTCATGGTTATCCCCGGTCTTGCGCCTGTTATTGGCAGCTATATTGACGCTATTTTTGGCTGGCGAGGAAATTTCGTATTTATGTTTTTGTTGAGTCTTATGATCTTTGTGTTTGTCACATGGGGAATGAAGGAAACAAGACAGCAAGGACACAAAGCGTCCCTGACAGTGAAAAATGCACTCAGTGATTATTGGATGATTGCCTCACACCCAAGGTTTATCAGTTATTTATTGCTGATGATCTGTGCTAACAGTGGTTTCATGGCTTATCAGGTGACAGGGTCTTACATTGCAAAAGATCTGTTTAGCCTTTCAACAGAGAGCTTTGGTTTGAGCTCCACGGTATTGGTTGTTTGTAGTGTTGCTTCAAGGATCATTTTCTCCAGATTCATGATGAATCGTGTGACAGAGAATCAAACGCTGGCAATAGGCTGTGGTCTTCAAATTATGGGATTTGTGGTTGCCGTGCTATCCGGTTATCAGGCTAATTTCTCACTGCTGGTGGCGGGTTTTGCTATCTTTGCTTTTGGCAGTGGCTTGGTGACAACCGTTGCAGCAGCAACTGCTCTGTATTTATTCCCTGATCACAAAGGGCAAAGCGGCGCAGTATACGGTGCGCTGCAAATGGCGGGAGTATTCGCGGTGACCTTTGTGCTTTCGTTGTTATCTGAGTCTCTCGTTACCCTCATTGAGGTTTTGGGTGTGATGACAGTCGTGAGTGTTTTTGCCTGCGTTTATCTGCTCAGGCCAGAGAGTGATCAATCTGCCCTTTCGTATCAATAACCCTTTGATACCAGATGGCTAACCGACGTAAAAAAGCCCTGCAATGTGTAAACCAGCAGGGCTTTTTTTTTATAGGTACTTGAGGTATCGGTTTCTGAGGTGTTATTTCCAGATGGAGCCAATGCCATCAAGCAGACCGGCTGACAAACCAGATAATCCCTTACCTATTGCGCCAACCAAACCTATTGGCACTTTTGAACATTTTATTGCCAGTTTAAACGGTGCTTCAAGGACTTTACCTACAAAGCCTAAGGCACCGTCAAACAGGTCTCCTAAGAAACCTTGCCCCGGTTTTCCAGGTTTCTCTTCCGTGACGGTCTCATGTGTATGAGTATATCCACAGCAACCTTTACCACCATTCATAAGGCTAATGTCCGCACCATAGCTGTGTGTTGGTGGCGGCGGGTAAAATACTGGCGGCGGCGGTGCATGAAAAAAAGGTGGTGGTGCACGAAAAACAGGTGGCGGCGGCGGTGGTGGCGGATGAAATAAAGTCCTCGCCACATGCGCTTGTACGAATGGAGGCGACTGATGGTAGATAGGCATGACTTGATTCATAGTTTCCTCAAAAAACGTTTAGACGCTAACCCACGTCATTTATTAAATGATTTACGCCGTCTCTATATTTTTAGGCGATTGGTGTCGCTCATATTGTTAGAGTGAGAGCAATGTATTGGAAAAATAACCAGTGTTAGTTATTTTCTTATAAACACTTATCATTCTTTCGAGTATGTGTATCTCAGACTTCCATTTTCTTATAATTATTTAAATATTAAACAACTGCTTAAAGCTAATTTATCCATGTATCTTTTTATCGATGATAAATAAAAAATGCATACGCTTAATAAGCGTGCTTTCAACGGTTACTTCTATTTAATATAAATTTATGAAACTAGTTTAATATAATACTTATTTCGCAAAATATAATTTTAGTGATGTCTTTTTTACGTTTTACTATTAGTTAAAAAAATATAAAAGTAGTTCCAAAAAAATCAATAATCTTTATATTTATTGATTTTTATTTTACAAATTAAAACGTGATTTAAGTGTTAAGCGTAAAAAAGTATATTTAAATCAATATATTGATTAATTTTTATAAGTGTTATTTTCTCTCTATGATTGAGAAGATAGAGAGTCTGGGTTTATTATTGGTAGTAGGGATCAATAACCAAATTATTCAATTTTATGAAACTGAATTTATATTCAATACCTTTACTTTTCATTTTATGTTGCGATTCTTTTGCTCTTGCATCGATAAAAGTAGGAAATTTCAGTGACGGAGTCACAGACGGTTGGGATGAAAAAGTGTTTGATGGGCACACCCAATATCAGGTCACTGATCGCAATGGACGAATGTCATTGAGAGCCATAAGTGAAGGGACGGGTTCGGGCTTGTTTATGGAAAAGCGCATTGACCTGAAGAAAACGCCGTTTATTAATTGGTCATGGCTTGCTGAGAAATCTTTGGCAGGGATTGATGAGACAGCCAAGAGCGGTGATGACTATGTTGCACGGATATATCTGGTGATAGATGGCGGTATGATGTTATGGCGTACCCGATCGATTAACTATGTATGGTCGAGTATGCAGGATGCAGGTTCGGGCTGGGACAATGCTTTTGCCGGTAAAAATGTAAAAATGATCGCAGTACGGGGTAAAGAAGCGGAGGCAGGACGATGGTATCAGGAAAAGCGCAATGTTTATGCTGACCTTATTGAAAGATTTGGTGACAAAGGCAGTGTGTCTGCCAATGAGAAGAGCTATCGCTATATTGATATTATTGCACTCATGACTGATACCGATAACAGCAAACAAAACGCTGTGTCCTACTATGGCGATATATTTTTTAGTGAGCAATGATGATGAGAATGGAGTGAGCGATTTTTAATCACCAATGATATTTCCCTTCGAAGGTTTAGATGCTCGTTTACCTCTCATTCCTAGTGTCATATTCTTCGTCAAGTCCCTCCGGTGAGCCTCTGCTGGCGTAACCCCTTAATACAGATACCAGCCGCTTACGGCCATAAGCAACCACTCAACAAATGTTAAGACCACTTATCCTGTGAGGCTACCGCTCGTATTTTTATAGCGCCACTCAGGGAAAAGCTACTGTAAACCGCATCCCTATATCGTCAGAATGCCCTTTGAATTTTCTAAGGGAGTTTAACTATGTGGTGGTTTTTACTCTGCGTCGGTGTGCTTATTACTGGATACTTCACTTATGGTGTGTTTATCGAAAAAATCTTTGGCCCAGAGCCAGAGAAAGAAACACCTGCAGTATCAATGGCAGATGGCGTGGATTTTGTTCCTCTTTCGGATAAAAAAGTTTATTTAATCCAGCTATTAAACATCGCCGGTCTTGGCCCTATTTTTGGTCCAATTTTAGGTGCACTTTATGGCCCCGTCGCCATGCTATGGATTGTTTTCGGTTGTATTTTTGCCGGTGCGGTTCATGACTATTTTTCAGGAATGTTGAGTGTGCGTGCCAAAGGCGCTTCAGTGCCAACAGTGGTCGGTGAGCACCTGGGTACCTTTGCCAAGCATTTTATGAACCTGTTCGCGGTATTACTGTTAATGCTGGTGGGCGTGGTTTTCGTACTTGGTCCTGCGAAATTGTTGGCTAACCTGTCTGAAATGAGCATAACCATGTGGGTAGGCGCTATTTTTGCCTACTACATTCTGGCGACCATTGTACCCATTGATAAGATCATCGGTCGTTTCTACCCGCTGTTCGGCGCATTACTTGTCTTCATGTCTGTCGGTCTGATGATTGGTCTGGGCTTCAGTGATAAAGGCTTTTACAGTCAGGGTCTAGAGTTTGGTAAGAACTTCCACCCCACTGATCTTCCCCTCTGGCCGCTGCTGTTTATCACGATTGCTTGTGGCGCAGTATCGGGTTTCCATGCCACTCAGTCACCTTTGATGGCTCGTTGTATGCAGAACGAAAAATCGGGTCGCTTTATTTTCTACGGTGCGATGATTGGTGAAGGTGTGATCGCACTGATCTGGTGTACCTTGGGGCTGAGCTTCTATGAAACGAGTGACGCACTCAATGCTACGCTGGCATCAGGTGGTCCTGCTGCTGTTGTTCACGAAGTTTCAACGTCACTGTTGGGCACAGTGGGCGGTATTATGGCTGTATTGGGTGTTATCGTGCTTCCTATCACCTCGGGTGACACAGCATTCCGTTCTGCACGCCTTATCATTGCGGATTTCCTGAAAGTGCAGCAAAGAGCGCTGCCAAAACGTCTGCTGATCGCTATTCCAATGTTTTTGGTTGGCTTTCTGATCAGTAAAGCCGAGTTTGGTGTGATTTGGCGCTATTTCGGCTGGGCAAACCAGACAACTGCGATGGTTATGTTGTGGGCATCAGCAGCCTTCCTGCTCAAGCGAGATAAACTGCATTGGGTATGTACTATCCCAGCGATGTTTATGACGGCGGTGACTTTCACTTACCTTGCCAATGCTGAGATTGGCTTTGGGCTGGATATGACCAAATCCACCATTATTGGTCTTATCATGACAGTCATTTTTACAGGTTACTTTCTGGTGCATTACCGCCCAGCGAAAAGCAAGCTGGTAGAGTCTTCACAACAGTAAGCAATAAGACTAAAAACGCCCTGTCATCGGTTGATGACAGGGCGTTTTACTTTGTGACCATTTTCTTCATTTACATTATTTTTCAGGGCATACAGCTTTCTTTGTTCACACGCTGAAGAGTCCTGCCGTGTAGCTGCCTTAGTTCAGACCTAACTCATCTTTCAGTGCTTTAAGGTGTCGGCGACTGACGGGAACATTGTGCCCCGATGCTGTCACCAGTTCTGCCAGACCATTTTCTAAGTATCTCAGCTCTCTTATTGCGATAGGTTGAACGAGATATTGGCGATGACAGCGGATCATCGGGGTTCTGTCTTCCATGACTTTGAGAGAAAGTTGGGTGACAGAGGCACCTTGTGCAGTCACAACTTCAATACCGCTGACGCCTGAATGGGCATATTCGACCTGCTCTTGCGGTACCAGAGATACGCGATTGTGTCCGGCACAGGGCAGCAGTTTCAGTGTGTCAGGCATCACAGGGTCATAGCCTACTGGCTTTTGTATGTGTCGATTCAGTCGTTGAATCGTTTTATCCAAACGATGACTTTCAACGGGTTTCAGCAAATAGTCAAAGGCATTATCTTCAAAGGCCTGAATAGCAAAGTCGTCATAGGCGGTGACAAACACAACGTGAGGCATTGTCTCAGGGTCCAGCATTGCCAACATTTCCAGCCCGGTTATGCGCGGCATCTGTATATCGAGAAAGACTACATCCGGTTTAAGTTTGTGTATGGTTTTCAGTCCCTCCAGAGCGTTAGTACACTGTCCAATCACGTTAACCTTACCAGTTTCGGCCAGCAACTCTGACAGCTCTTCTCGGGCATAGGGCTCATCGTCAATGATCAAGGCATTAAGCATGACTGAGGTCTCCGGGTAGTGTTACTGTTGCACGGGTCCATTGTTCTGTTTTGTAGGTCATTGTCAGACCAAATTCATCACCAAACTGATTTTTTAACCTTTTATCCACGATATGTGTGCCCAGTCCTTCTGTTTGTATATCGGGTTGGTAAAGACCAGCGTTGTCCTCTACCTGCAGAATAATGTGGTTATCAGAGTAAAAGCCAGAGATCTGAATGCTGCCTGCTTCCATCATTTGAGATATGCCGTGTTTGATCGCGTTTTCCACCAGTGGCTGCAGGGTAAAGCTGGGTAATCTAATCGTCGCCAGTGACGGGTCGATATCAATGGAAACATCCATCCGATCAGCAAAACGCGCATGCTCCAGCTTCAGGTAAGCATTCAGTTGTTTCAGTTCCTGTTGCAGCGGGATCAGTTCCTGCTTTTGCCTGAGGTTAGTCCTGAAAAAAGTCGACAGGTGCTGGATTAATTCGCGGGCTTTATCAGGCTCGCGGCGAATGACAGCACTGATGGTATTGAGCGCATTAAAAAGAAAATGAGGGTTGACCTGAGCCCGCAACAGTTTCAGCTCAGCTTCTGTCAGCAGCGATTGTTGATGAAGAAATCTGCCAGTCAGAATTTGGTTGGAGAGTAGTCTGGCAATACCTTCACCCATAGTGAGGTTGATGGCAGAGAAAAGTTTGCGTTTGGGTTCGTAGAGTTTGATGCTGCCGATCACCTGACTGTCGCCATCTTTAAGTGGGATAACCAGTACTGAACCCAGTTTACAGCTCTCAGACAGTGAACATGCATATGGAGAATGTCCGCCATCGATATAGACAAGCTCACCACTTTCTATGGCTTGGCGGGTATACGACGATGAAATATAGGTTCCCGGCAAATGATGGTCAGCACCAATACCGGTAAAGGCGAGAATCTTTTCTCTGTCGGTGATAGATACTGCACCAACCCCTGTTTCCTGATGAATAATGGTAGCAATCTGTTCGCTGGTGGTTTGGTTAAATCCATTGTGAAGGACGCCAACAGAGCGCTCGGCAATCTTGAGGGCTTTGCTGGAAAAAGCGGCTGAGTATTTTTCAAAAATGGTTTTTCGGTCAACGATGATACTCATGAACATCGCCGCCCCGATGGAGTTAGCCAAAATCATAGGGGCTGCAATGGCATTCACCAACACCAGTGCCTGATCAAAGGGTTTTGCGATCAGGAGCAGCAATGACATCTGCACCAGTTCAGCAACCAATGTGACAGCAAAAACGATACTGGGTCGAAAGAGTAGGGACTGTTGGCCTTTCCTCACCAAGTAAAGGTGGAGCAGGCCGCCTATTAACCCTTCGGCAGTGGTAGAGACGGCACATGCAAGGTCGGTAAATCCGCCGAGACTGTATCGGTGCAAGCCACCGGTCAGCCCCACAAAAAAACCAACGACAGGACCACCGAGCAGTCCTCCCATTACCGCACCAATTGCCCGGGTGTTGGCAATGGCATCGTGTATTTGCTGACCAAAGTAGGTGCCCAGGATACAAAACATGGAGAAAACAACGTAGGCCATGAGCTTGTGGGACAGACGGTCAGAGATGGCCATGAGAGGCATAAATATCGGCGTTTTACTCAGCAAATAGGCGAGTACCATGTACACACTCATTTGCTGCATGAGGTTAATAATGAGTTCCATAAATCGCATCCGGTAAGCAGGCGGCAAGCATATAAGGTCACCAATAAAAGTGCCAGCCTCTTCTGACAGATTATGGTGTGTTCAACAGGCATCTGATGTCTTAAATAACGGTATTGAGAGCGGCACTTTTTTGGGCGCTCTGTATTTACGTCTGCTGTTCTAAACCTTGAGCAACCTGTTTTTGGCGGTTTGATATACTACAGCTGCTTAGTTAATACCCTCATGCGGCCCAAACAGGTCTGTTTTGCGGGAGTGGGTGGGAGAGAAGGTACTGATATTGAATATATTTATTGGCCTTTGGTCTTCATCGTTGACGGCTCACGAATTTGTCTTCCACCACTGAGGTTCACGGCATTCGTCTGCTATCGTTATCAACTTAGCGGCGTTATTTATTCGATGGAGTGAAAATGAAAAGCAGAGTGTTGCCAGTCATGTTTGCGATATTTCTGACTGGCTGTGCCAGTTTGGCCGAACGTGGCGCTGAAGCCTACGAAAAAGGTTTGTACGCTGATGCGGCGGCATATTTTGAGCGAGCATTGGCTGAAAACCCTGACGATATTGAAGCAAAGCAGGGACTCGCTAACGCCCGTACCAAAATCATTGACCAGCAACTGATTGATATCCGCATGCTCAGGATGGCGTCTAATCAATATCAGGCTGCGCTTAAACTGCAGGAAGTGCTCGAAATGCAGGGCAAATGGCGCACTGAATCTTTCGCGGCACAGGCGTTGACTCAACATGAAGAGATGCGCTACGCGGAAGATTGGTTGCGTGCTGAAGCGAAAAGTGTGTTTACGGAGGGGCAGCCAGATAAAT
The DNA here is from genome assembly GCF_001707825.1 of Veronia pacifica. Taxonomy (GTDB): domain Bacteria; phylum Pseudomonadota; class Gammaproteobacteria; order Enterobacterales; family Vibrionaceae; genus Veronia; species Veronia pacifica. The sequence goes on from NZ_LYBM01000058.1 coordinate 20,009, forward strand.
TCCGATGGTTCAATTATCAGTTTCAACGTTTGGCGGACGCAACGCGCCAGACATCGAAATTTGATGACTATCAGACCAAGCTGGCAAAAGCGGGGAAAGATCGTTGCCTCGCGTTAGCTAAAGATGTGAAAGGCCAGCGCTTTTTCATGAAGCCTATGGTCGAAAAGTATTGTCTGGCTTGGTCACAGCCTGTCTCTCTTGATGTCGATAATAAAGACAACACTCGCTATTCAGGCATTGAAGTCAAACAGCAGCTCAACTTGAATACATACAATAACTATGGACTGAGAAGCCAGTTTGGCGAGTTTGCATCTGAGCTTGAAAAGACTTTCCAAACCAGCCCCTGGTTCGCTCGAAATGGCGCAAAATCAGACAAAATTGTTGTTGATTCGACCATTGATTATCGTCGTAACAGCACGTCAGTTCAGCGTGAGAAGCGTTATGTTGTCACTGAAAAGCGTCCGGATCCCAACGTTCCCAACAGTTGGATCTCGGTCGATGTTGAGCGTGTTTATCTCTACCCAGAAACCACGTATATCGAAGATTTCAGTGTTTCGGTCGGTTATACAGGGAATGTTGCAGGACAGCCGTTAAAAGAGCGGTTATCAGACAACAAATCTAACCGGACAAGAAGCCATACAGCAGAATTTGCGTCGGCGGGATTAGCCCCTCAGCCACCGCAATTTCTGGATCAAAAAAAGGTGCTGGGCGGTCAGTTAGATACGTTGAAAAACCGTTTCTCGTCCGATTTGCGACGCCTTTGGAAAGCACAATATTGTGAACAGAGTGGGGCGGATCTACTGGCTGAAAATGTACTTCGCTGTGCAGCTGTCTCTCCAAAGCATGGCATGGTAGACAGTTGGTTCAAGCAAACTTTTGCCATTGATTATTCAACGATGAAAAAGCTGTACGGTATCTAACGTATTTAACATACACAAAAATAGAGAGGGGTTCATAAAGATGAACCCCTCTTTTATTTCTAAGCCGACAGTGTGATCACGCCGCAGCTTTTTCGTATGCTGGCTTGTCATCATGAAGACGGAGTAAACCGTAAATTGAACGATAGACAACCCAGATAATGGTCATCGCTCCTGTGATCACGCCGATTCCAAACGGTGCCAGCATAGTATTAATGCAGGCGAAGCCCAGTCCAAACCAAAACGTACGCTGGATATAACGAAAATGGTCGGCTAAAAAGGTGTCACCAGCAGCAATGGCTTCTTTTCTCTTTATATGAGCAAGAATAACACTCGCCACACTCAGAATTCCCAGGCTTGCACAGCCAAACAGCATTAAAAGATAAGCGAGTTGGGCAGTAAACGTATCTGTTTCTTTTGTTGATTTATTTAGCATATTGTTTTGTTATTTGATGTGTATATCGATGTTTGTAAATTCTATATAAAAAACCATTAAAAAAGTAGGGTTTTGTTGCAAGAATGCTACGTTATGAGTGTTGACTGAGTAAAGCTTGACCAATTTGACCGGTTTGGCGGGGGAGAGCTGATGGACAGAGTGCATACTTTAAGCGGCACTCAAACAATCTGAGTTAGCCTCTCAGGATTGTTTGAGTAAATGAAGTTAACCTTTATATTTGAAGTGAGCGATCACCTCTTTTTCTATCGATCAGGCATGTCCCAGAAGTCTAAAGTTCCAGTTTTCCAGTTTGCCTGTTTCAAGACGGGCTTTGACTTTTGACATCCAGCTCTCTGACAACGCCGATTGCTCTCTCAGCGTTAGGAGTGCCTCTGGGTTCAGCGGGTCACCAAAAAACAGGTCGCAAACTTCTTTTAAGGTCAGTGCATTCTCCGGTCTGCTAACCAGTGTCAAAGGTTGACTGAGGTCAACGTATCCCGCTTTTATAACCCGGTATAGCCAGCCGCAGCGGCTTAGGCTTTGCATCTCGACCGAAAAGTCTTCAAGCTGCCAGCGTTTATTCAGCTTAAAGCAGGGTGAACGTGGTTGACTGACTTCAATGATGGCCTCTCCCCATTGGTACTGATCGCCAACACATACTGTTTCTTCATTCATTCCCAGTGAGCTGAGGTTTTCGCCCATTCCCGGTGCTTGCCAGTCTTGTTCACCACCATACTTTTGTTGCCAGAATTGATAGTGTTCTGCGGGGTATTGATGAAGTGCCCGTTCAGTACCGCCATGATGTTTATTGTCTGCTTGCTCGTCTCCTTCCAAGCCAATTTCTGATAGGTATTGCTTTCCCTGAACCGGTGATTTGTACATGGCGGTATCAAAGCCATCGACTGTTTTTTTCTTTCCGCAGTAAATCCCTAACAGTTTGACTTTTTCTGACATGCTCACTCTCCTAATACGTTTTTTGCAGACTTTGCTGGATAGTAACCTATCTCTCTTACTCAGACCGATACCGGCGTTTTTCTCGTGCGATCAACGACTCTCTCGGCGGGCTTATTTTGATGACGAACAACATCATACATTAACCCGTCTAAAGCGGAGAGTACCTGCTCGCTGGCGCTTTCCATCGCTCTTACATGACGGATAAGTGTGTGATCATCGCTGTCTGCCGCAGCAGATAAAGCGTGTTGACCTGAATCATGAACCATTTGATGAGGTGCATGAATACCTCTGTATCCCGGCAATTGGCTGAACCGATTGGCACCCTCACCATTGAAATACCATTGGCCGAGCCTGCAATCTGTGTGTGCAGAAATGGGCTCGTTAAATTGACCGTCTTCAATCTTGCGGTAAATGTCATTTTTCCACACCGCGTGGTCGAGTTTCACCGTGTCAATGAAGGCATGAGTAGCAGCGATATTGATCACTGATTGCATGTGGTGGGACGTGTTTAATACCTCTTTCACCACGCTGCCAATTTGAGAAGATGAGGCGGAGACTTCTGCTGCACACAGATGATTGGCATTAATAGAGGCTTTAATTTCTGCTGTCTGGCCAATCACCTGATTCACCAAGGCTTCTATTTTATCGCTGGCATCGTGCGCTTTTTCGGCCAATGTCCTCACCTCATCAGCGACGACGGCAAAACCTCTGCCTACTTCCCCTGCCCGGGCTGCTTCAATGGCTGCGTTGAGTGCCAGCAAGTTGGTCTGGGATGAGATCTCCTGAATGGTTAGCACTAATTGACCGATGGAAGCTGCCGTTTTATCGAGAACATTCACCGCATCCATACTGGTGTTGGCCTGTACCTCGATTTTTTCCGCCCGGTTAGAGAGACGGTCCAATGCTTCGTGGGTTTGAGCGAAGGTTTTATCGAGTTGCTGTAGTGCTTGGTTTTCCTGTTCTAAATTAGTTGCACTTTCAGCCAGACCGCACCTTATACTGTCCAGCATTGCAGACCCATCAAGATGGTTCTTCATCAACTGCTTTTCCCGTTGAGTGTGAGCTTTGAATGTTTGCAACTCATGATCTCGTTGGCGAATCTCTGCCATTAGCGCATCTATCTGCTGCTGATGTTCTTGGTGAGCGTCACTGAGTGCTTGTTTTAATGCTTCGTTCTCGTCTCTTAACCGTTTTTGAAAAAACATCTTGGATCTCCATGGGAAATACCCACATAAAATTTGTGCTGATGGTATAGGAATTGCCGAAGCAGACCTATAAAATAGAATAAAAACCCTAAACCAGATCGACCTTTTCTCTTTTTTCTGACCTTATTTGATTAGCAAGTGAACGTATTGAGTGCTTTCCATCTTTTATTGACTGGTTAAGAGCCTAATTGGACGTAAGTATAAAAAATGACTGTTATGCACATACAAAAGAAAAAGATAAATGATGATTTTTTAACCGTGTATCTCTATCAGTTTTTATACATCACTTTTGATTATATTCTTATTAATGAAATTAAAAATAATATTTTTATACAGTTATTAGTAATGATGTATATTTCTTGTTTTATTTCTTTAATCCAATATATAAACAAATAACTATATACAATACCTGTTTATATTTTTTGGACAATTAAAATACGGCGCTATTTTTATATGGATCATATGCTTATTTTGTATCAGTCTGGTCCTGAGAAATATTTAATTTCACATTTTTCTTTTCTTTCAGTCATAAACTATGAATAGCCAGATAATTGGGAGTGGATATGTGTAACAAGTTACTTATCATATTATATCTCTTTTTTATCTCTGCGGCATATGCAGCAGAGGGAAACTATATTTCTGAGTTTGGTAATACGACAGGTACGCCTACTGAGTTAGTTGTATCAGACAACAAGTCTTTTAAAATACGTTCTGATAGCTTTATTTATGCATTCAAATCAGGTGATCATCAGGTCGGTGGCACAGGGGGGCATTTATCGACACAGTACGATATAAATCATATCAGTAAAATAAAGGCGTATGTTGCGCATTACGGCTCACAGGCGTATATACGAAAAATTGTTATTGAATTTAAATTCTATGGTTATACCTATTATCACACTTATGGATATTATTCCGGTAAAGCGGATGTTTATGAGGCCATCATTCCTAAACACTCTAAATTAACAGGAATCAATGTCTATACCGCACCTCACCCATATCAGTCTCAACAAAAGCTACTGGTAGGCTTTGGTTTGAAGCTAACCAATACGGGACCTATTCTTGGTCTGACAAAAGGAAGCCTTTACCACCTGTCCCCATTAACGAATAACACCGTCTGGGTAAATCAGGGAAATAGTACTGTTTATCGCGCAGGTTTGTTGAATACGGTCAGTGAGTCTGTGGGCGGCCCAGCCAGTGGCTCATGGGAAAGTGCTGATTTGAGTACAGTGAGCCGAATACAAGCGGGTGTGTCTACCTACTACGGTTGGTACGGTAACTATTATCAGCAGAAGCTCAATTACATACTGTTTGGTTCTGAACACGTTGGATTCCATCATGGCGACCAAGCGATACAGATAATAAAAGGTGATTTCTCCCATGTAAAAGGGATCAGTGTTCTCACCGAGGATAGAGTCTATTCATGGTGGTATTACTACTATGTTTTCCCTATTTACCTAAATGCCATCAAGTTTAACTTTTAACGCCGGAAAATCATTGTTGCCAGTCGGAGGGATCCTCACCGGCTGGCTTCTTTTATTGAAAAATTCATTATTTAGTAAGTGAATCGACGTTGTTGAAAGGCGGTATACTGACATATACCAAGGAGGGAGGCGTCGTTCTCTCTGTCGGTATTGTGCCAGCTTATCTTCTGAAGTGTCATTATAGGTTGACGCCCGTATATTCCCCCACTATCCATGTGTGTTTCTCGGGATGAGTCTCAGTTACAATTTGATGAAATCAAACCTAAATAGATTAAAGGAAACCTTGTGAGTCAGTTTGTCGTCTGTGCTCTGTACAAATTTGTTGAGTTGGAAAACTATAAGCAACTACGTGAGCCATTAGTCGCCTTGATGGAGGCTAATCAGGTTCGCGGTACTTTGTTGCTTGCCAGAGAGGGCATTAACGGTACTGTTGCGGCTTCCCGTGAGGGAATTGATACGCTACTGGCTTGGCTGAATGATGAGCCGCGTCTGACTGGCATTAGTTTCAAAGAGTCGTATTCAGAGGAGCAACCGTTCAATCGCACCAAGGTGAAGTTGAAAAAAGAAATTGTCACTATGGGTGTAGAGGGAATCGATCCTCGCCATGTTGTCGGCACCTATGTGAAGCCAAAAGACTGGAATGACTTGATTGCTGACCCTGAAGTGTTTGTCGTCGACACCCGAAATGACTACGAGATTGAGCTGGGTACCTTCAAGGGTGCAGTGAATCCTCATACTGATACCTTCCGTGAGTTTCCTGATTACGTAAAAGAAAACATGGACCCTGCCAAGCATAAGAAAGTAGCCATGTTCTGTACAGGTGGTATTCGTTGCGAAAAATCAACTGCTTACATGAAAGAGCAGGGGTTTGAAGAGGTGTACCACCTTGAGGGCGGTATTCTCAAGTATCTGGAAGAAGTGGAAGAAGATAACACGCTGTGGGAAGGTGACTGTTACGTGTTTGATGGCCGTGTTGCTGTTAACCACCAACTGGAAAAGAGTGATTACGACCTTTGTAATGCTTGTCGCCTGCCAATTACAGACCAAGACAAACAGACTGACCAGTATGAGCAGGGTGTGAGCTGTCCAAAGTGTTTCGGAACGCATTCCGACGAGCAGATTGAACGTTTCCGGGAGCGTGAGAAACAGGTTCAACTGGCAAGACAGCGCGGTGAAGAGCACGTTGGCGGTGATGCGATCAAAGTGTCGCAGCAAAAACGTGCTGAAAAGCTGGCGAAAAAAGACGCGCAGCGTAATGCGAAATAAGCACGCTTTGCATGTAATGACTACCTTTTCTATCTGACCGCTATGAGTGCAAACAACAGCGATAAAAAGTAATAAAAGGGCAGGGCTAAATGTGAAAAAGGCGGGATGTTCCCGCCTCTTTTTTTGGTCGAAGGATGACCAAATTTTTTCTTGGCTTTGCCTAGTCGCGGTAGCTGCTGATACGACCCCAGATGGAGTTTGTACCCCAGATACCCTGACGGTAGCACTCAAGTTGAACCAGTTGGCTATGGTCAACAAAGACGTTCACGTCAATGCCATAGTTCTTGATATACCACTCAAAGACTGCCGGATCGGCGGCTTCAAACATCAGATTTTCCAGCCCAACCTGATTGATAAACTGAGCAGGTACTTCGACGCGCCATGGGTCTGCATTTTCTGTGATACCTTCAGATTCAATCATGATGATGTAAGCACCAGCATCAAGGAATTTTTTGGCCTGTTCGATAGCGAATCCAGTGTCCTGAATACCTTCACTTTCAAGCCCTTCCTGAACCGTATCACCACCTGCTCCGAATTGGATACCGATCTCAGGCTTTGCGCGAAGACCTGCTTTTTGAACGTCTTCAATGACTCGCTGCCAGTCTTCTGTCGGCAGAGAGATAAAGCCAGTTGAGATCTCGATAATATCGAAGCCAAGCTCTTTACACTGATGGATGTACTGCTTCACCGCATCTTTGCCGTAACGGATCACATACTCGATAAAGCCACCAGTAGAGACGAGCACACCGTACTCATGAGCCAAATCGTTCATCGCACGAACTTTTTCAGGGTTCATGAAGGTGAAAGAACCACCCGCAAATTTGATTGAGTCAACATAGTTACCTGCGGATTCCAGGATATCTCTGAAATAGCTTTCACCAAAGTTGGAGTAGTAAGCAGCACGAATTTCGGTCAGTCCCACTTTTCTTGGCTTAGCAGGGCGCTTGTTACGCTGCAGAAAGTCAAAGGCGACGTCGTGTGTTTTAAAATCTGCCATAATTTTTTTCCTCCGTAATAATTAACGCGCAACGCGTCGGACCTGAGCCAGCAAGCGAGTTAGCTCATCGATTGGGTGATCTTCAAGGTTAGAAATCACATCAAAGATATTTTGACGCAGTACTTCATCGGCAAATGGGCTTGCCAACATGTCGAATTTCTTTCTTACCATTCCCCAGCTTGCTGGGCGGGTATGGAATCCTTCGTAGTCAATCTTGGCAATATCGAATATCTGACCATCTTTCATGGTGATGCGGATAGATATTGCTTCTTGCTGAGGGAACTGTGCGCTGTAGCTTTGGTTCTCGCTGACATGCACTTTCTGGAGCAGAGTCTGAATATCGTCTTTCACGATACGCTCTGGATGGTACTGTGCCGGCAGAACCTGACCGTCAAGAATAGCTGCGGCCATCATGTAGGGCAGGCTGTGGTCTGCCTCTTCCTTCGTACGGATAAGCTTCTTACCGCCTTCTTCACCACCACCGATGATATGGTAAGCAACGTCGAAGGTTTCAAGCTCAATGCTGTCTATGTCTTCCGGGTTAATATTGCTTTCGTTTCTCCACTCAATCAGACCTTCAAGAGTAGATTGAGAGTGAATTTCAGCGTTGTATTTCTTGATAATGGTGCCGGTAACCTTCTCAAGGTTTTCCTGTGACCAGTCAACAGAAAACTCACCCGCAATGGCATCCATGAAGCCTTTGTTGCCTTCGAAGACTTCTTCTGGGCCAGTGATACCGCGCATAGCAAGGAAAGCAGAGTGTGTTGATGTCCAGCCGGTAGATGGGAATGCGAGCCCTTTCCAGTTAGAAAGGTTACCTGTTCTGGTCACACGCAACGCGTTGTAGGCAGTGGCTGAAATCGCTATTGCGTTAGCAATTTGTTCTTGGTTTAACTTAAGTGCTTTTGCAACCCCGGCTGCTGCGCCATATGCGCCTTGTACTGTATGGTCAAACCCTTTGTGCCTGACGGGAGCAACGTCCGACAACTTACATTGGATTTGATAGGCGAGTGCAACTGCAGTGATAAAGTCTTTACCATGGCTGCCAGAAAATTCCGCACCTGCCAACACACTGCCGATATTGTCCGATGGGTGACAGGTTTCTTTTTTAGCGAGATAACTGTCGTTGTAGTCGAGATAGCGGACCAAAGCTGAATTATACAATGCTGCTCTGTCGGGTGATGTCTTTCCACCCCCAATCAAGGTAACCAAAGGTGCACCGCCAAAGTCATCAATATGTTCCTTGATTCTTCTTATTGGTGCGCCTTCAACAGCGCCGATTGCACAGCCTATGCTGTCAAGTACCCGAATTTTCACTTCCCTCAATGCATCTTGGGACAGATCTTCAAAGCTGGCTTTTTCAGCAAACACTGCAAGTTCCTGAACAATTGTCATGCCTTCCTCTCCATTTGTTAACCATGTCTATAGGTTGGCGATTTATTAAGCAATTGACTAAGCTCCTCTGCCTATTTGTTTAATAGCTTCTAACTATAATGGAAATAAAAATATATAAATCATGGGTTTATGTATTTTCATAATTCTTTTTCAGAGCTTCATATGATTTAGGGGATGTTCAGGAAGCGTCTTTTTCGGTAATATAGATGAAAACGATTATCAATATCATTTATATGAACGTATCACAGCTTAGGTATATTGTATCTGTTGATGTAGAGAGAAATTTCGCTCGCGCCGCGAAGCTTTGCAACGTTGCTCAACCCACCTTGAGTAAGGAGATCCAGCGGCTGGAAAGCAGGCTTGATGTCATTATTTTTGACAGAACATGTTCACCCGTTGTTCCTACTGTAAAAGGAGAGAAGTTGATCGCGCAGGCTCGCCACATACTGCAAGAGATGAGCCGCTTCAACTTACTCGCCCAGTCTGAACAAGCCTCGTTAAAGGGTGAGTGTAATCTCGCGGTCTGCCCCAGTATTGCACCTTATCTACTCCCTCTTTTCTTGCCTGACTTTTGTTCCCTGCATCCAGATCTCAGGGTACATGTTTATGAAATGTCTGTTGAAGATACGAAGAAGGCCCTGATTAACGAGACAGTCGATGCGGCTTTGTGTTGTAAAATGCATGGTGGTGAGGGGTTTTATCAATTTGATATTGGTGTAGAGCCCTTCCTCGCTTACGTCTCCGACCAGCACGCTTTGTACCCGCAAAGTAAAATTGACTTATCGTGTGTTGCCGAGCATGAGTTGCATATTGCTGCTGATGTTACTGAGCAGCTTGGGGCGTTATCAGAGAAAGAACATAATCTGGTTGTCGAGTCTGGTTCGTTGGAAACGTTGCGGCGTTTCGTTGAATTGGGGCATGGTATGACCATTATCCCGAAGCTGGCGACCTTGTTTATGGGAGAACGTCGCAGGCGTTTTCTCCGGGCCATTGCCGATCCCGTGCCACATCGCCAGTTGGTATTGGCTGCACGGCGAGGCTTTTACAAGCGGGAGCTTCTCTCTCATTTAAAACAAAGTATGAGAAAAGCGTTCGATGACAATATTTCGGTGAGCTTCGATGCAAATACGGCATGATTGAGCGTAAAGGTTTTACCTTGAATTTGCTCTATACCCTCAATAATAATCCTACGACTCATTGTTCAAACATGCAGCTGGCAACACCTGATTTAAAACTTAAAAAATTCAATCCGTTCAACGCGTTACTTCATTGCTCTACCTCAAACAGTTAAATCAAGTCGGAGGTAGAGCTTGGGTCAGATTGCTTATCAACTAATGTTCATGTGAATGGTCGTGCCCTGTACTAAATGCCTCATTACCCGCAGAATTTGGAAATGTGGGTCTCAACGAATGTGACGAATTAAGCTTATTTGTTAACACATCTTGCAGGCTTGGCACATCGTCAATCAGTGTACCTACTTTTTGGTCAAACCTATCGAGTTCTGCTTGCTCACTCGCCGTTTGATTTTCACTTACTTTAGGATGTTGTATCGAGCCATCTATATGGAGTACTTCATGGGCTATGACATCGTAAAGTTTGGCCTTTCCAAGGCCTAGATTTTGGATTTTTGCGGCATCGACAGTAATCAAGTGATCTCCAGCGTACGTTTTAGCATTACCTAATTTGTCAAACTTTTTTTCATCCTCAAGAGGCCCATTATTAATGTGTAGCTTGTTATCTTTCGTATTTTTAAGTGCATTTTCAACAACCTTTTGAAAATCCTTATCGTTCTTCAATATGTCAGTAAATCCTTTCTCAAGAACGTTGTTTTTGTCGTTGTAAAATCTTACGTCTACCGACTTTTCATTTCCTTGACTGTCTTTGTAGTTGATAGTTCTATCTACACCATTTTGTGGCTTTTGAATCGTTCCATTCGC
>NZ_LYBM01000059.1 GCF_001707825.1 Veronia pacifica
CAGGTACAGGCGGTGATACTGGCGCGGGCGAAGGCTCTGGTGACGGAACATCAGGTAATAAAACACCTGTTGCTCAGTCTGGCTCGTCCGGTGGTGGCAGCTTAGCCTGGTTTACTGTGATATTGATGGCAGGTGTTGGCTTGTTCAGAAGAGTAATTAAAAAAGACTAACTCTTGCTTGATGTAGGCAAATAAAAAAAAGACACACCCTTTTGCTTATCGCGAGCGGGTGTGTCTTCCGTTTTCAGTGCCGCCAGATCACTACAGTTTAAATGTCGCCACTTTCGCGTTGAGATCTTCAGCCTGACCTTTTAGCACTGAGGACTGGCGTTTTGAATCTTCAGCACCTTCCACCAGTTGGTCAGTAACGTCTTTAATCGAGGTAACGTTTTGAGTTATCTCATTGGTTACATGAGTTTGTTCTTCAGCAGCAGTTGCAATTTGGGTAGCCATATCGCTGATCAATGCCACAGCCGTATTGATTTCATCGAGTGCCAGTGACGCGCGGTCTGCATCTTCAACCGAACCGGTGGCAAGCTTGGAGCTGGTATCTATTAATGCTACCGCCCGTTGTGTCGTACTTTGAAGTGTTTCTATTGTCGCTCGAATCTCTTCTGTTGAGGTGTGAGTGCGCTGTGATAACACCCTAACCTCATCGGCAACTACCGCAAAGCCGCGCCCCTGCTCACCAGCACGTGCAGCCTCTATGGCAGCATTCAGTGCCAGAAGGTTAGTCTGCTCTGCAATATCACGAATGGTTGAGAGAACAGTAGAGATATCCTGTGCGTGTTGATTCAACTCACCAATCACGTCACTGGCTTGATTAACCTCTTGAGACAGGTTGTTGATCGAATGCTTGGTATTCATAACCAGCTCATGACCATTTTGTGTGCTCAGAGACGAATCGTGTGCCACCTTAGCGGTTTGTTCTGCATGAGAGGCAATTTCCTGTGTTGCAGATGCCATTTCGGTAACGGCTGTCGCTACCATAGTGATTTCTTGCTGTTGATGATTCAGTTCACTGGCTGTTTTGTCTGCACGGGAGGTACTGACATCAGACTGCTTGTTAAGATCCTCGGCCTGATGGCGTGTGTGACCGATTAACTGCTGCAAGCTGGCAACGAACGTATTAAAACTTTCTGCCAGTTCACCCACTTCGTCTTTGTTTTCTACTGTAATCCTTTGGGTAAGATCTCCACTGCCATTGGCTATCTGAGAGAGCGCCTTAGATACATTTTGCAGTGGACGGAACAGGTAGTTGCACAACACATTGAAGATAAGGATACAGATAATAACAAAAACAATGGTGGCAATGAGATGATTCCAGAGAGAGCGATGCAGAGGTGCTACCAGTGATTGGTAATCAACCACGCTGACAGTGGTGAGCTGGGTACCAGTAATAGGCTGAGCATAGATAACCATTTCCTTGCCAGAGACGGTAACCTTCCGCTCATTGCCTGAACGAACGACGCTGGAGATGTCGCTTGCGTTGAGTCCAAGTTCACTCACAGGTTTGTTGAGCATTCTGCTATTGCCATGAATAAAGACATTGCCTTTGGCGTTAGCGATAAACATGTAGCCATCACCCGGCAGTTGCACTCTGTTGAGGCTTCTCAGAATGTCGTCAATTTCAACATCGGCACCCAACACAGATACCTGCCCGTGCAATTTCATGGCCTTGCCCATAGAAATAACATTTGCTCCCGTTGCAGCGGCAACAGTAGGGTTATCCATAAAGACAGAGGAAGGCTTTGCCATCGCGTTAATGTACCATCCCCATTTTCTTGGATCGTTATTACCCGGCGGAAGGACGACGTTGTTGGCATTGTTCTGAGAGCCATTCGGATAGGCGAGAAATACATTGTCAAATTCACCTGCATTTTTTACCTGCTTCAGGTGAGTAACAATGTCTGCCTGTTTGGCGTCAGTAGGGAGTGATGTCAGTGCTTTTTCTTTTGAATTGATCCAGTCACCAACATATTGATTGTACGAAAAGGTCGTATTTTCAAGCTGTTGTTTAACGTCTAATTCAAGTTTTTGTACAGATTGAGTAAATGAAAGGCTTTCCATCAACAAACCACCAATGATGATGATGGCGCTTGCTGAGATCGATAATTTTTTCTTGAGAGATAATGTATTAAACATAGGAAGCTTGTTACCGTTTCTATTATTATCATTCCTACACCTTACTCTCATTTTTTTAAATAAAAATAAGGGCGATGATTGTTTACTGCTTCCTAGTGTTAATTCCATTTATCTCGAGGGAACAAACTGTAAACAAAATAATTTTTCACTATCACAATACTTATTATTCAAAAATAATAAAATAAACATTTCTCCTTAATGCTTATCTTGTTATCTACTTCCTTCAAATGAAGAAATAGCCAATTGTTGAGAGATGCTTATTGTCTAAGTACAATCTCACGTTCTGAGTAAGGTGATATGCTTCGATGTTATCTCTTTTTTTCAAATTAACAATACATTATGTTGTGATCTTTGTTCAGTTTTGGGTAATGCGTTAGCTATCATTTAGAAGCCTACTTTCTCTTATCATGCTTACATATTTAACGATTTTAAATTGAAATGAGGAGAATATCGCCGATAACTCAAACTTTCTAATCATATCTAACTACCCTCTTTTCTTCATCAGAAACATCATTAAGGAATAGTTAATATCTAAAAACCCTTCTTGCTTAATGGGTATAGTGAATTTTTTTAAAATGGAATTTTAACTATGAAGGTAGTATTTTCAATTTAATCAATACGTTAACTGGTTTTAATGTATTGTGTTAGACCCTAAGTGTTAATTTATTTCTAGTTTTCATCTACTAATTATTTTTATTATTTTTCACGAGAGATATTATTTTATATTTTAAGTGGGATGCTAACTAGAAATGAATATTATTTATATTTAACTATGTCATTTAATAAAGTGAAGATAATTAATATGTGGATTATTTTGAAATGAATAATATAATCATAAATAATTTTCAGTGAATGATGTTATATATCTTAGTAATTTAAGATCTGTCTGCTATAAATGAATAAAATATAGTTAGAATCGTTAATAATCAATTAAACGTCTTAAAGTTCTCATTTGTAGAGAATAGATAAAAGGGAGAGTGCTGAGCGAATAGATAATATTCATAATGAGAAAGTAAAGAATAGACGCAGTGACAATAATAACTGGACCGTCAACTTGTGAGAGAGAATGTTCATTTATTTTCCTAGAGACTTTTATGAAAAACGCTCTAATAAGCAAAATATCGATTATTTTTAAGGACTGAATATGAAATGAGCGAGCTATTGCCCGCTTATCTATTATGAAATATTTAACATTAATATGTTCTAAATTTTTGTGTTGACCTTAAGCTGCTGGTGGCTTTTCGGAGCTGGTTTTTTTCTCATTGTGTGCTTCAAGGCATCGCACTTCTTCATCCAGCTCAGCAATTTTTTTTGCCATCAACGAGTGACAATAGTCAGCTAAGTGTCTGGCATCAGACGCTTTATAGCCTGAGACATCAATTGGCTCCAACATTTCCGCAATCACAACACCGTTGTCGATCTTGTTCAGATCTATTTTGCCTTCAGTCGTGCTGACACACATTGGCGTAATTGGCACGCCAGCTTCAATCGCCATCCTGAACGCTCCCGTCTTGAAGGGAAGTAAGCCTCTTCCTTTACTCCGGGTTCCCTCAGGATACATCCACACAGAGAGATTACGTTTATGGATCGCTTCAACGACTTGTTTGATGGTATCTCTCGCCTTCGATTTATTCTCTCGATCAAGTAGAATATTTCCCGTGATCCAGTAAAGTTGACCAAAAAACGGGATCCATAGAATATCTTTTTTTCCAATCGAGACTGTACGCGGTCTCAACATTCCAGGTGCGGTAGCAAAGTCGTAAACACTTTGATGATTCGAAATATAGACACTGTTTGTTTCCGTTGGTGCATATTCTAATCCTCGTTGAATAATCTTTATTCCGATTACTTTATGTAACTGATGGAAACCCCGACAGAAGACATACACATGCTTAGGATTGCGTGGGCTGAACGCACAATAGATAAATGCAAACAGTGTAGTGAGCACAACAAAAAGAGCGGCGATAAATAAACGGATAATGGTGAGCAAACGAGGTTCCTTTACAGCTGATTATTGTTTCGTATAAGCATATGTATAGTCAGTATCAATTAGGGTATGTAGTAAGAAAGCATCATATCCATTTGAAAGTGATTTCGAACGTAACATAGATTCATATTTACTGGTTAACGTTGACTGATTACTTTATGAGAATGGATTTTTTATTGGTTTATCTTCTTATTTACATACCATCTTATTAGCAGGATAATATTTACAATTGTCATTAAGCAATAGCCTGTTGTCTTTTTTTAGGCGGTATAGACAAAACAATTAAAATATTCTCGTATCTGCTCCATCATATTTTTAGGTTTTGATGGTGAATGAGCACTAAATATTAATATCAATGACGTGCCCGCCAAATCACAGGTTCAGATTGTATGTCTTTGCATAATTAACTACTATTTCCACCATATTTTTCAATGTCTCTATGAAATTTTGTGCGGCTTTTTATGAGTAAATTAATAGTGCTCGGCAGTGTTAATGCTGATCATGTTCTCCAGGTGCCTTCTTTTCCTCGTCCCGGTGAGACACTGCATGGGCATAATTATCAGGTGATACCCGGCGGTAAAGGTGCTAATCAGGCCGTTGCTGCCTCTCGCCTAAAGGCAGATATCGGTTTTATTGCCAGTATTGGAGATGATGCTTTTGGTAAACGTATTCTTGAACAGTATGCGGATGACGGCATCGATATATCCGGTATCAGTGTGCAAACAGGCAGCCCGACAGGGATGGCCATGATTCAGGTATCGGGTACTGGTGAAAACAGTATTTGCCTCTCTGCAGAGGCCAATACAGGTCTGACATCAGAGGTGGTTGATATTCAACATGAAAAAATATCTCATGCAGAATGTCTGTTAATGCAGCTTGAGACGCCCATTGATGGTGTCGTGTCAGCGGCCGGACTCGCATCTATGTCAGGTACTGCAGTTGTTCTCAACCCAGCCCCAGCGAGGACTCTGCCAGATGAATTACTGACTTGTATCGATATTATTACCCCTAATGAAACTGAGGCTGAGCAGCTGACGGGGATCACCGTTAGCGACGAGACGTCTGCAGCCAGTGCTGCGTCGTATCTGCACAACAAAGGAATAGGTACCGTTCTTATCACTCTGGGCGCTAATGGGGTTTATGCCAGTCAACAGGGACAAGGTAAGATCATCCCGGGATTTTCTGTCGATGTAGTAGATACCACAGCGGCAGGAGACACGTTTAATGGTGCGCTGGTAACCGGGCTTATCGAAGGGATGGACTTCGATAAGGCTGTTTTATTTGCAAATGCTGCTGCTGCGATATCGGTGACCCGGCTTGGTGCTCAGACATCTATTCCTACTCGTGATGAGGTAGAGGCATTTTTATCTCAACACGCCGATCAGTAAAGATATCGACAGTTTGAACTCAGTTCGCCACGGTTTAGCGCCAGTGCTATTTTTGTCTTCCTACATGCGGCCGCTTTCAAATTTCCGCCGTGTATGATGACGAGTCGCGCGATTGATATGTCTTTTTGAGACATAGACACGCCCTGAAAGAAAGCGACGTGATATACCTGATAGCCTATTTTGGGGTAATAACTCTATCAGGAATTATCAGCGGTATGGATGCAGAAAAGTTTGGCTATCAATATTACCGTCAGGTGTTCAGTAAGACGTCTAAACCTTTCGCGTTTATTGATCTGGACCTCTTTGATGCTAATGCAGCGGCGCTAAAGCAACGAGCCGGAAACAAAGCCATTCGCATTGCATCGAAGTCAATTCGCTGTCAGATGCTAATGTCCAGGCTGTTAGCATCTGACCCTCAGTTTCAGGGCGTGATGAGTTTTCATCCCGAAGAAGCAACCTATCTCAGCCGACAGGGATTCGACGATATCCTCTTGGGTTATCCCATTTATGACAAACGTTATATCCGGGCAATTGCCGAGCATGTCAGTGAGGGGAAAAAAATAATCTTCATGGTCGATGATGTTAATCAGCTTGAGCAGATTAACAGAGTTGGTGCGGCACTTGAGGTTGAACTTCCTGTTTGTCTGGACATTGATATGTCATCCCGCTATCCCTTTTTGCACTTTGGTGTGCTGCGCTCTCGTCTCCAAAAGACAGAGGATGTACTCAGTATCTATCAGGCGATAGAAAAGAGCCGCTACGTGTTTCTTGATGGCATCATGGGGTACGAAGCCCAAATTGCCGGACTGGCTGATAATGTGCCCGGTCAGTTTTTGAAAAGTCAGGTTATTCGCTTTCTGAAATCCCGCTCGTGTAAAGAGGTTGCGGATCGACGTGCACGCATTATCGGTGCTCTCGCGGAACATGGTGCCACGCCACGTTTTATTAATGGTGGCGGTACTGGAAGTCTTGAGACAACGGCATCAGAGGATGTGGTTACTGAGGTGGCTGTGGGGTCAGGCTTTTTCTCTTCTGCACTTTTTGATCATTATCGTCAGTTTAAACACCATCCTGCCGCCGGGTTTGCCGTTGAAATTGTCCGTAAGTCCTCAGATGGAATATTTACCTGTTTGGGCGGTGGTTATGTGGCTTCGGGGCAACCGGGAAAAGATCGACTCCCCCAGCCTTACCTGCCTGAATCGTTTCAGCTCACTACAAACGAGGCAGCGGGTGAGGTACAGACGCCCATTATCTACCATGGCAAGGAATCACTAGATTTTGGTGATCCGGTTTTTTTCCGCCATAGCAAAGCGGGGGAACTGTGCGAACGGTTTAATCAATTGCATCTCGTCAGAGAGGGTAAGCTGGTTGGTGAAGTGCCCACTTATCGCGGCGAAGGTCTTTGCTTTATATGATTAGGAGGAAAGGTCAGTGAAAACAATTAGCAACTGGGCCAGGAATATAGATTTTGTTCCCGCATCAATACATTACCCGGACAGTGAAGAAGCAATTGTCAGTCTGGTGAAAATGGCGAGTAAGAACAAGCAGATCTTACGTGTGATGGGGTCGGGACATAGCTGGACACGCCTCATTGAGACGGAGCAGATCCTTGTCTCTCTCGACCGTTTTCAGGGGATTGATGAGGTCAATCATGACAATCAAACCGTGAGGGTCAGAGCCGGAACTCAGCTCAGTGTGCTCGGTGAGTTACTTTATGCGGAAGGGCTAGCAATGGAGAACCTCGGCGATATTGATTCGCAGTCTATCGCTGGCGCACTGAGTACTGGAACACATGGTACAGGCATCGCTTTTAAAACTCTGTCGAATCAAATCTCTGCGCTGACAATGGTCATGGCTTCAGGCCAAACGCTTGAATGTTCCGAGCACCAGAATAAAGATATTTTCAAGGCTGCCCAACTTTCTCTTGGTGCCTTGGGGATTATCACTCACTTCACCCTCAATCTTGTTCCCGGGTTTAAGCTGAAGCTTGAAACGAAAAAGGTGGATCTTGATATTCTCTTAACGCACCTTGATGAGTACAAGAATAACAATCGCCACTTTGAGTTCTACTGGTTTCCTTATGCTAAGACAGCGCAGGTTAAATGTGTTAATCCTACTGATGAAGCACTTAGAGACGGTGGGTTGGCAAAAAAGTTTAATGATTTGATTTTGGAGAACGCTGTGTTTGGTGCAGTGAGCTATGTGTCGAGAGCATTCCCTTCCTTGGCTAAGCAAATCAGTAAACTTTGTGCAAAATTAATGTCCAGTGGTGCTTTTATAAATCACAGCCATAAGATCTTCGCAACGCAGCGACTGGTCAGATTTAATGAGATGGAGTACAACATTCCTGCAGAGCATTTTGTCGCGGTGATGAAAGAGATTAAATCCTGTATTGAGCATCATCAGTTCGCAGTCCATTTTCCTATTGAATGTCGTTGGGTAAAAGGGGATGACATTTTTATCAGTCCGGCAAACGGACGTGACTCAGCATATATAGCGGTCCACATGTTCAAAGGGATGCCTTATAAAGACTACTTTAATGCGATAGAGGCGATTTTTACTAAATATGGCGGGCGTCCACACTACGGAAAAATGCACTCATTGAAGAGTGAGGATTTTACAAAGCTGTATCCAAACTGGCAGCGTTTTGCTGAGATACGTCATGATCTTGATCCTGATGGAATCTTTCTGAATCCTTATCTCAAGGATATGTTGACCACTCGTTGTCCGACAGAATCATAACGGCGGCTTTCTGTTGCAGGTTGAGCAGTCTATTTTCTACTCTGTCGGTAATGACTTGAAGGAAGCACTAAGGGTGAGGATTTGGCTTAAACACTGATGTAAAGCCATTGGCCTCTGTGGTCATGAGAATGATCAGTTCGCCATTTGGTTCAAAAATTCGAGTCGTTTCTTCTCCGAGTCACTGAGTTGGTGGGGTTCATCGCTAAGGTCTGAAAGGGCCAAGGGCCCCAGAGGCCAATCCTCCCTCCTGCTTGTACCAAATGCCGCTTTTTGTCCTGGTCTGGAAGACATTCGCTCTATCACGAGTCTGCCCAGAGAGAATCTTTGATCCGGCTGATTCTGAATATTTAACAGGGAGGCGGCGACAAAGACCTCTCGGTGCGCTTTCAGGGTGATCTCTGAGTTCTCGCCTTGTTCCAAGGTTTGCCTGGCTGTCAGTACTGCAACGGGTGTGCTTTGCCCGGTAAAAAGCACTGCACGCACCCGGTAAATGCCGCTTTCATAAATTGTGAGACTTAAAGGGATCACGATATCTGAGCCATCTGGATAGGAGGCAAGGACATCGTTAAGTCTGGCAACGGGATTGGAGAACTGGATATCTGCTGTCAGGGTATCTGAACCCTCTCCAAAATCTGCCTTGGCGACAATCCGGATGTCTGTGGGCCAGGAGGCGTTTGTCTCTATTTGAACACCCCCATTTTCAATTAAGCCTGAATCAAGTTCAGCCTGAGTATCTATGTCGATGAGCGAATACTGCCCCGAAAGTAAGGGTAAATCTGACACGAGACGGAATGAAAGCGTGTCAGGAAAAGAGAAACGATACTTGGGTAACTGCAGTGATGCGCTGTGCTTCCCATCCAAAATGGGAACTGGGGTAGGAGAGAAGCGGTTTGGGTCGAGATAAACGCTGTCGGGATTTGTAATGGGTTGAGAGTATGCCGGGTATCTCACTTGGCTTACGTATGCACTGGCAATCGCTGCAAATTCTCTATCGAGCGTGTCACTTAAATGATGGGTGATCGTGTTGGGATTGTTGACTGTTTTTGATGGCAGGCTGTTATTAACGGCTACGTCCGGCATTGAAGTTTGCGCAGGCTTTTTGATGTTGATCGTATTTGTTTGGATATCTGCGGTGGGTTTTTGTAGCCAGAGCAGCCCGAGCAAACACAATGCCCCCGTCACAATACACAACAAAATAACCACTATTCGCCATTTTGGTTGCATCATATTATTCCTGCAATAAACGGAGTAAAAGCGTCGACAATGACTGCGAATCAGAGCCGTCAACTCTCCGGTAAGTCAGGAACCACCAGACTTTCTCATCTGTCGTATTTATCCTAATCTGCTTATTATTCTTTAGTTTCAGGGTCTGATTTGCGGCGGTTAACGGGCCGTTGACGGTGTCAGTGATCAGTGAGTTGTGGCTGTATTTTTCTCCCATCAATACTGGAAAATGCCATGGCAAGAAGCTTGGTACGGCATTTTTCTGATACCGAAGTAGGCCGTTAAATGCGATAGATGACGAGCAACTACCAAATGCACCGTTTTTTGTAGCTCCACAAGATGAGTGACTGCTTACTACGCCATCATCTGCTCCGGGGATAAACCAATCCAAAATGGGAAGATCAGACTTGCCACCCACGAATCTAAGACGAGGGACGGGGTCTGAAGGAGCGATAGCAAGTTGTCGAGCGGTGGCTACCCTGAGATCATTGATCACACCGAGGTTCGAAGCTGTCGGTATTGCACCTAACCAGAGTGATACCAGAGCTCGCAGCGAATCATTAACAATACCGCCGCCATTAGCGATATTAATGGCCGCATCAGCTAACTCGGCGCCACCCCCGGCACCCGCGATATCTATGGTAGCTAATATCAATAAGGGCTCTAAATTGGCAGATTTCAGCCAGTTTTCCTGATTTTCGATAATGTAGCGGGCGACAAGATCGCCGGTGGAGTGCGTCACGAAAATACATCCCGAGTCACACAGCCCGGTGCGAGAAAGCGTTTTGAGTTTTGGCCAGAGATAGTCTGTTGATATTTTTCCAGATATTCTCTCATTACTTGGCCAGTCAATTCTTTCATCAGCGTGTAAAAGCCAGAAGTCTTCCCAGTATTTCTCACCATCATCGTTAACTTGATGAGCGGGTGGCGGATGCCTCAAGTGGTTAGCTTGAAACCCCTGTATCAGTATGATGGGGTGCTCTCCGATTTTTGCCAGTGCTGCTAATGGAGAAGACAAAAGAGCAATCAACATAAATCGGATAATCTGTTTCATTACTAAACGGTACGTAGCTCTTTCTCTTACACATGTTATATGCATAATTAGTTATACTTTAACGTATCAAAAAATAGTCAACCCAGTGTAAAAGAGAAACGTATGAGTACAAGACTTTTACGTCACATTTCTTTAACAATTCTGGGTTTCAACTGAAAAAAGAGTACAAACTGATGCGTAGTAACTCCATCCAAATAAAACCCCGGTGGAGTGAGGCAGTCTAGAGAAAAGGGTTTTACAACGGGCTAGTGGTGGTTGTCTATGACAGTGGGAGCCACAATAGCATCAATTTTTTTAAGAAAACTCTCTTTGAGGTGCTCCTGTTCGTACGTGAGGTTATACGTATTGTGGAATCCGATGTGAAGCTCGACACCGTTGCCTTTGAGGTAAATGTTATAACCGTCATAGTCGGTTGATGCCTCTATACCCTCATAGCGTTTGCCGAACTCTGTCTCTTCACCATTCTCCATCACTATTTCAAATGCAGCTAGCAGTGTTGCTGTGTTTAAATCATTTTTCATGTTTCTGTGGCTCCGCGCATTGCTAAGTAACAGTCTGATAAGATTAGCTGTTCACACTTTTTCATACTCTTCTCTCAAGCAATGGGATCATTTCTTATTTGTCGGATGACGAAGTGGTCTGTTGCCTTTACCGTTGTTAGCCTTGTGATATGCGTTGATAGATACCGATAAAACGTCAATTTAAGATTATTTTAATCGTAATAGGCGTTTGATTTTATATCTATACACAATACGAGACACAACACGGTGAAGGGAACAAATCATGCTGAAACATGTGTTTATTACTGGTGGTGCAAGTGGGATTGGCTTCGCTGTTGCTGAAGGATATGCCAAAGCAGGATACAGGGTCACTCTTTCTGATATTGATGAGTCTGCTCTTGAACAAGCCGTAGTGAGTTTGTCAGAGAACTATTCTGTGCCTGTTCATGGCCTAGTTCTGGATGTAACCAACTCTGAGCATATTAATCGAGCTCCCGAGAGGGTTGAAGCACCCGTTGATGTGCTGGTGAACAATGCGGGTATCCAGTTTGTTTCTGCGCTTGAGAGCTTCCCGGAACAGAAATGGCGACAGTTAATTGAGATCTTACTCACTGGACCTGCTATGCTGACCCGTGCTTTTTTGCCAACCATGTATAAACGTAATTTTGGTCGAATAATCAATATTGGTTCAATACACAGCCTTGTCGCCTCACCTTATAAATCTGCATACGTCGCGGCGAAGCACGGTTTGCTGGGGTTTGCCAAAACGGTAGCGCTTGAAAGTGCAGAAAGGGACGTGACGATTAATACTCTTTGTCCGTCGTATGTAAAAACTCCCCTCGTTGACAGTCAGATTGCTGCTCAGGCAGCCACCCACCAACTCAGTGAACAAGACGTGATTAATACGATCATGTTAAAACCTATGCCCAAGAAAGCTTTTATATCTTTCGATGAGTTGTCAGACACAGCATTGTTTTTATCGTCACCTGCGGCACGAAATATCACAGCGCAAGCCATAGCGATAGACGGTGGCTGGACAGCGCAGTGAAGGTATGACAGACAAAAAAAAGCCAACCCAGTGGTTGGCTTTTTTCGTATCTACCCGCTCCCTGAAATCATGTCTTTTTCATTACCAAAAGTATCATTACCAATAAGGTCAAATAACACTTAATCGAATGAAAACCTGCCTGACAAAACGTGCAAAACCTCACTATTTGATATTTATTTTATTGTGCACACAGGGTTGAGGTTTAGAGCACACTGACGTCGTTTTATTTTTGTTATTTTGTATTCTATAGATATTTTTCATTGAAAAATATCAGTTAAATCGCGTAGTTAGATTAAGTAGTTCTACGTACTTTTGACCCTCATTTTTTGTTGGAGGCAAGGTATGACGTACCTAAAACTGATCCCACGCATCCCTTTAAGAATGAAGTTGCTGGTACTGGTGATGGTGCCACTCTTATCTATGTTTGCAGTGATCGTCGCTGTTCTTTCTATTCAGTCGAAAAAACTGTCAGAGAGTCAGGCTGAGGTGATCCGGTCTGAAACTCTGGCGTCGAAAAGGCAGGAGTTGAAGCAATATATGGAGCTCGCGATGGCATCCATTGAGCCAATTTACCGCGAGGCTGAAAGTGATGATTTGGCGGCGCAAGAAAAAGTAAAACAACGATTGAGAAATTTAACCTTCGGTGAAGACGGCTATTTCTTCGCTCATCGGTATGACGGAACCAGCCTCGTCCTTCCTTATCAGTCAGACATCATAGGCACCAATATTCTTGAGATTGAGGACCAAAAGGGATTCAAACTTCTGCGAGCCCTGATTGATGCAGCGAAAGATGGCGGCGGATTTGTCCAGTATGTCTGGCATAAACCATCACGGAATTTACCTGTTACAAAGCTGAGTTATGCAGTGGGGCTGGATAAGTGGCAGTGGATGATTGGGACAGGCATATACATTGAAGATATTGATAAACGAGTCAATACAGTTCACGGTAAAATTGAAGAGACCATCGAAAGTACGTTTATCAGCCTTGCACTCGCGCTGATTATAATGATTGGCATCGTTGTGTTTGTTTCCACGACCCTCAACGTAAATGCACGTGAAATGGCTGACAGAAAGCTTCACAAACTCAACAAACAGATTATTTCATCTCAGGAGCAGGAGAAAGCCCGCGTTGCACGTGAACTTCACGATGGCATAAATCAGATACTTGTTTCGGTAAAATATCGCTTTGACAGTCTTCTTGAGGCACAGTCAGCAGAGGAAAAAAGTAAACATATCCTGCTGGGACAGGCAACTCTCAATCAAGCCGTGACCGAGGTGAGAAGGATATCAAAAGATCTACGTCCCGCTTTACTCGATCATCTGGGTTTGCTGGCAGCACTTGAAGATCTAGCCGGAGAGGTGTCTCTTCGCTCCGGTATCAGAGTGCTTTTTGAGCACCAGATTGATATCAACAAGGTATCGGCATCTGCTCAGACCACATTATTCAGAGTGGCGCAGGAAGCCTTGCATAATGTAGAGAAACATTCGCAGGCGGTGGCGGTAGATATGATCCTCCAGGAAGAAGAGCATGAAGTTGTTTTGACCATTGCTGACGACGGCATTGGTTTTGAAGAGTATCGGCTGACAGAACCAACTGGTTCGATGGGGCTACGTAATATGCGTGAGCGCATTGAAAACCTGGACGGGACATTTTCTATCAATAGTCTGCTGAACAGAGGTACTGAAGTGCGTGCCGTATTGCCTGTTGAGGAGTCTGCTTATCTATGACCCTGCTCTCTGGATAGGATTGCTGATAGGTTTTTTTCAATCTGAACGGGGTATAATGGTGTTCAGGATTATCAGGTAAGTAGGAACTAATGGTCGCCAGTACTTCATCGAAAGAAACGCAGGAAGAAGCGAAAAAAATGGCCTTGGCGACGCAAAAGCCGGGTCAAACCAAAGAACAGACAAAGCTTATTGCTCAGGGAATTGAAAAGGGCATTGCCCTGTATAAAAAGCAACATAAAGCGAAAGTCCGTGAGCGGGATAAAGAGCGAAAAAAACAGACAAAACAAAAGAACACTGAAAAGTCTGTTGATGATCAATCGCCTACTCCGCAACCAGAAAACGCTTTGCCTGCAGCGAAAACAAGCGTCTTATCTGGCATTTTGCCTTGGTCGCTATTGTTATTGAGCTGGTTGGGTTTCGGTGTTTATATCGGTTTTACTCAGTAACGCGAGCTTTTCTTTTTAGATGCTGCAAGGGGGAGTGGAAGCGGTTCTACTCTCCCGACTTTTGCCTCCCGATATGTCTTTCCTTCGTAACTTATCTTTTCGATTGTGAAATAAATGACGAACTTAGCAGTCTTCCCAATATGGGTGTTTACCAAAAAATTCGGCAATATAATCAATGAAATGGCGTACCTTTTGTGGTAGAAACCGTGTTTGCGGATAGACCACATAAATATTCATTTGAGGTTGGGTGTAGTCAGTCATTAACGGTGTTAGCGATGCATTTTTAATCGCCTGCCAGACGATAAACTTGGGCAGATTGACAACGCCGTGACCTGCGATGGCAAGGTCGCGCAGACACTCACCGCTGTTGGCACTGTGGTTTGATTTCATCGTCACTGACACGGGCTTCCCCTCTGGGTCGATCAGGTCAAGTCTGCAGAGTGTGCTTTGTGAGTACCGCAGCAAGCAATGTTTCTTTAACGCGTCAATATTTGTTGGCATGCCTTGTTTTTCAATATATGAGGGGCTGGCACAAATAATATGGCTGACGGGAGCGATGATTTTTGCTTTTAGACTTGAGTCTTTGAGATGCCCAATTCTTACGGCCACATCAATACCGTGCTCAACCAGATCGACGACCCGATCGCCAAAATCAAGGTCAATATTGAGCTCGCTGTGCTGGCTGAGGAAGCATTCAATGGCAGGCATAAGGTGGCTGAGACCAAATGATTGAGGTACTGAAACCTTTAGTGAGCCCTTCAACTGTGCCTTCGAAGACGACACTTCGAAGTTAATCTCTTCAACTTGTTCCAAGACTTGTTTGCTTTTTAGATAATACAGGTTGCCTGCTTCCGTCAGACTGGATTTTCTGGTGGTTCTGTTGAGCAACTTGACGCCGAGCAGTTGCTCTGTATCCAGCAGACGTTTGCTGACAGCAGACTTGGCCAGGTTAAGCTGCTCTGACGCCTTAGTGATACTTCCTGCCTCGACAACGCTGACAAAGATCTGCATGTTCTCTAATTGCCCCACCATTCCCCCTCAAGCATACTGCTTTAAGAATATTGTTCTCGATAAGAGAACAATATTTACTTAACTTTATTATTTTTCATCATAAAGAAAAACTCTACTCTAAATAAACGAAAACGAGTTGCTTGAGTGAACAAAATTAATTCTGTCACGTAATCAAGTCGGTGTGTATTGATGAGAAAAGGATGGCATGATGGGGCTATTAATCGATGGAAAGTGGCATACGGATTGGTACGACACGAAATCCACAGGTGGTAAATTTGAAAGGCAGGCATCCAGTTTTAGAAATTGGGTCACGCCTGATGGTCAACCGGGCCCAACAGGCATTGGTGGTTTTAAAGCAGAACCTGACCGTTATCATTTATACGTATCATTGGCATGTCCCTGGGCACACAGAACAACTATTTACCGCAAGCTTAAAGGCCTTGAAGATGTGATCAGCATGTCGGTCGTCAATGCTTACATGGGCGATGATGGATGGTCTTTTGCGCCAGGTGACGGCGTCGTGGAAGATACGGTCAACCATATGGATCTTCTACATAAGATTTATAGTAAAGCAAGGCCTGATTATACAGGTCGGGTGACAGTTCCTATTCTTTGGGATAAGAAGACACAAACCATTGTGAGTAACGAGTCGTCAGAAATCATTCGGATGCTTAACTCAGCATTTGACCAGGTCGGGGCGAATTCATTGGATCTTTTACCTCAATCGCTTGTTGCGGAAATTGATGAACTGAACACATTCATTTATGACGCCATCAACAATGGCGTATATCGGGCAGGTTTTGCTACGACGCAACGCGCGTACGAGCAAGCTGTTGGTGATGTGTTTGACGCCTTGGATAAGCTGGAAAGTCGACTTGAAACCAAAAGATATCTCACAGGCGATGTGCCGGTCGAGGCTGATTGGCGTTTGTTCACGACATTGGTGCGTTTTGATGCCGTTTATGTCGGACATTTTAAATGTAACCGCCAACGGATTGTTGATTATCCCAATCTATGGGGTTACCTCAAAGACTTGTATCAGCAACCCGGCATCAGTGAAACGGTGAATATTCAATACATCAAAGAACATTATTATCGTAGCCACGAAACGATTAATCCATCACGGGTGATACCTGTCGGACCCGATCTTGATTTCACATCTGCACACAACAGAGAAGCTAAGTCCAGTCTCTCCAATCAATTTATGGCCAGTTAATAATGACGAAAAAACAGCACGTTTTTCTCGGCCAAGTAAATGAATAGCCATCGTAACAAGGTCGCCTCAGTGCAAACATGCTAGGCGACCTCTAATAAGCATACAGTTCGCGCTGCTCATGATGGAGTGCGCAACTAGTAAGACGAATAGACAAATAGCAATCAATATTGTTTGAAAAAGTTAACCGTAAACGAGACTCTATCCGTATCACTGATAATCAGTTAGTGAGGGTTATGATATGCGACATTTGTATATTTTAAGCGGCCTTTTATTGGCTCTTAGTACCACATCCTTTGCTTACCCGGGTTACGGACAGCAAAGTCATACCCTAAGTCATCGTAGCGTACTGTTTTTTGCTCCCAGCCACGACACATTCGTTGAACGGTTTTTGTTTGAAACCCGAATGAACAACTGTGAGTTAAACGATAGAGAAGTCTTTACTCTGGTGTTGACGGAAGATGGTAAGACGTATCCTGAGCAGACGGGGCTGGGGTTTAACGTCGATGTGTTGGCTGAGCAGTTCGCGATACCCAAAGGAAGTCACACCGCCATTCTTATCGGCAAAGATGGTGATGAAAAGCATCGCTGGGGTTCAGAGACAGACTGGCAATATATCGCAGACCTGATAGACACCATGCCAATGCGGCAATCGGAAATGGCAGAAAGACCCAGCCCCTGCCGGGTCTGAATGTATCCATTAGTTGAATTGAGACAGCCACTGGTGAAAGGCTTCTTTCGGCAGTGCGCCAGCCTGTTGACCAATCAATTTGCCCTGCTTAAATACCATTAGAGTAGGAATTGATCGAATGCTAAAGCGTGCCGCCAAGGTTTGTTCAGTCTCTGTGTTGATTTTTCCAAATCTGAACTTTGGCTCTAGTTGCTCAGCGGCTTGCGAGAAGATCGGAGCAAAACTCTGGCATGGACCGCACCAGTTAGCCCAGAAATCAACAACCAGTGGAAGATCCGCTTTAGTAGCATGTCGGTCAAAATTTGATGAGTTGAGGTCGATGGGTTTGCCTTTAAACAAGGCGGATTTACAACGACCGCAATTCGGAGCTTGATACAGACGTTCGTCTGGTACACGATTTAAACCTGAACAATCAGGACAGCAAATAATCATATCGGATTCTCCTTTTAAGAAGATGTGGGGTTGATTTACTTACTTGTAAACCCCGTTTAAAAAGAGAGATTGTTGATATCGATATTCTGTTTCAGATAGAAATCATGTAGCTCGGAAACACTTAACGCTTTTGAAAAGTAAAAGCCTTGAATGATGTCCACCTGACATGACTGAACAAACAGCAATTCATCTTCCGTTTCAACCCCTTCAGCCACTACGGTAAAACCAAGCGTTTTAAGGGTTCTCACCATAGAGCTGTATAGCTGACTACCTTTTTTATCCCTTGCCTGACGCAGAAAATGGTGGTCAAGTTTTATAATGTCCGCCTGCAAGGACGACAACATGGATAGGCAAGAATAGCCGGAACCAAAATCATCAATTGCCACCTCAAAACCCGCCTTTCTCAATTTGGCTGCAGAGTGATTGACCATGTCGATATTATTTGCATAAACGGTTTCTGTGATCTCGAAAACAAGCGGATACCCTGAAAGACGTTCGATGATCCCATCAATCAACTCAGTGTCGCCGATTGAATCCACATTTAGGTTGAGACTGATTTTTATCCTGTTCTGATGAAATATCTCATGTTTTGTGGCGTCTCTCTCCACTGCGCCAACAACCCATTTATCAATGTATTGTGCAATTTTTGCCCGCTCAAAATGTTTAATAAAGGTTGGTAGGTACAGAGCATTTTCAGTTTCAAGGCGAAGTAAAGATTCGACACCTACCATCTTTAGACTGTGGGCATCAAACTGTGGCTGATAAAACATTTTCAGGTCGCCAGACAGGATCTCTCGCAGACTGCGGTTCAGGTTCTCATGATGTTCGATGACTTCATCGTGCATATTGAACATGCTGACTTCCTTTCTCTCAGGTACTGAGTAACTGAATCGCATCTTGTGGGACAGGGTATCGAGTAGGCTGTCATTGCTGTTCCGAGAATAACGGGAAACGAAAGGCATATAGATGAGGATATCTATCATCAGCGTGATGATCTGTAACAACAGTGTTTTTAAATCGCCCCCTGAGATCAGTGCTCCGTCAATCAGTGATGGAGTAACCCACTCAATGCTATCTCGAACCGCAGTAATGTTGAGAAGATCGATAAAGACCTGAGCAAAGAGATGATTAAACAATGGGACCAACACAAACGGTATAGCAAGAATCGGGTTGATGATGATAGGTAAGCCGAACAGTAGTAACTCGTTAACATTAATGATGGCGAAAGGAATGGATATTTTTGCCAGCGTTCTTGCAAATTTCATATTGGAAAAAAGCAGAATGGCAATAATTAACGCCCAAGTGCTCCCCGAACCGCCATAAATAACGAAGACGTCGAAGAAAGTACTAAATGGGATATTAGAAACATAGATTTCTGAAACAAACGAATAATCGAAGAAGGTGTAATACGCGGACGCACCGTGTATTCCGATTAGCCACATTAAATGAATAATAAAGGTATGAAAATAAGCCTGAAAATTTAGCGGTAGAGTGCTAATAAATTGGACAAAGAAGTCAACGTTTGATTGTCCCCATAGGTAATAAAACGCAAACAAAAATAGAAAGATCACGACATGCGGTATTAATCCGTTGACCGCTCCCTCCAGCAGAGGATTAACGATATTGGATTGTATCAAACGGTATTTAAAGTATTTCTGCACCAGAAAACAGCCAATACAGGTGATGATGGGAATAAGAATGGCATCATCAAGAACAAAGTTGTCGGATACCGCCAGTCCTGTCTCTGTCTGGGTGATAAAACCAGAAAAAATAAAGAACATGGTGACGGACATAGATGTCACCAGAAAGCGTTCTTCAAAAAAGTGGAATGACAGATGGTAGGCGAGGGTGATAGTGAGCAGAATCGGAAAAACCAGTAAAATGGTGTTGTCGATAGAACGGATTGACTCGCTTGGAATCAATTCATACTTACTATTCAGAACAATAAATACAATCCATGCTGACCGAAAGAAAAAATAGGGTATCAGTGATACCATTGCTGCTCGGAAAGAGGTGAAAACATTATTCAACAAAGAACGGAAATTCACCAAAACATTGCCTCCCCAAAACCTTATATCCTTAAACGGATGGGTAAGATTGATATCGTTGTTGATTGAATATTGAAGTAACTGGCCTTGATCTCAAATACTTCTTCTGACACACACTCATAAAAAGCTATGCTGAGCGGCTAACTTGTACAAAAGAACACATAAATAACCAAAACCCAAAAGTGTATTTGACGTATATGTGCAGAATGTTGAATAACGCAGCTCATCTTATTTTTAAATTGCCGTATTTACCTCATATACAAGCACACTGAATCCTGCATCTACTGATTGTTTCGACACGCTGAGTATGTTCAGCTTTATAGACAGCCTGGGACGATTAATAGTTATTAATTAAAATTCAACATTACCTAATAAAGACTTTACAGTTTATCGTCTTATCTGAGGCGCGTTGTCTTGTTAGGGAGACTGCATTTATGCTCATAACTTTTTTGAACTACATCAATATGTGCCTTGAAAAGAGATTAAGTTTCAAGTCCGATTTTTATTGATATGAATCTATTTGATTAATACAAAAGGTTTTTTTGAAGTTGATGCAAAAGCTGGTCGCGTCATAACCCCAAAAAAACAAACGTCTCATCTGAAAAATGATGGCTAGCCTGCGGTGAGTAAAAGCCCTATTTTATGGGCGAGCCGTCGCTTGGTCATGACTAGAGGTACCATCAAAGAGACTCAGCGTATTTTATCTTTAAAAGGCCGCTTGACAGGTTGCGAATAGCCTATGTATCATACCCCCGGCCTGACAGACAGACCTATAAAAATGTACTTTGCGTTATGTTCCAGAAAACCTTCTTATCAGTTTTGCTGCTGAAGTCTTTCCTTTCATAAACAGGCACATCACATAGATTATTCTTTTTGGCTACATCCGCATCTATGCGCCTTAAACACAAAAATTTTAGGAGACATCATGTCTAAAGCAACTGGTACCGTTAAGTGGTTCAACGAAGAGAAAGGTTTTGGTTTCATCACTCAGGACAACGGTGGTGCAGACGTATTCGTTCACTTCCGTGCTATCGCTTCTGAAGGCTTCAAAACTCTGGCTGAAGGCCAGCAAGTTTCTTTCGACGTTGAGCAAGGCCAGAAAGGTCCTCAAGCTGCAAACGTTGTTAAGCTGTAATTTCAGCTTAAAGTAAAAAGATGCCGGTTTATCCGGCATTTTTTGTATCTGCTTTTCAACACGCCTCTTGCTTTTCAATACGTTGCTGATAGTGCTTACGACAAAATCTAAATTGTCTTAAAGAGCACATCAAAACGCGTTTCAGCGTCTTTTCCACTTCTTCCGCCTTTAATAATCTCAACACTCATCTGATAGGCATCATCAAGAAGCTTGATAAATCTGGCTTTGAGCTGATCATTCTGCTCGTCACTCAGCCAGCGTTTGGTTTGATATTTCACCAGAACAGCATCAATAAATTGGTTATCCCTTGCCAGTAACGCCTCTCTGCTCTGTTTCTTCACATTAAACTCAGGTTCGGCGACTATTCCCCTCTCATTTAATGAGGTCAGCCATGTTTGATACGCCTTTATCAGCATGGGAGCTTGCTGAATAAAAAGACCATTGTTGGTATCCATCATTAAACTTCTGACATCGGCATTGGATGAGCCAACAAACAGATCGTTACCAAAAATCATTAGCTTGCTATGTAATGAGCGTTCACTTTGACCGACGGCCCGTGGTTGATGCTCTAAATATCGCAGACGAAATCCCAGATTATTTTTGCTGGTAAGGCTGTGTTCCATCAGTGCTTTTAACTGATGATTAGCCAATAGATTAACCAAATTAAGATCCGTGCTTGCCATCGAGTTTGTGATAATGGTGAGCTCCACGTCAGGACATTTGAGTCGGCCATCCAACATGCGGGCAATGGTCGACAGAAGATTTGATGGCAACATGACATAAGCGTTGTGGAAAACTATCGATTGCGGTTTGCCAGCCCTCGCGTTAGCGCATACATCTTTTATCGCTGCCAGCCAGAGTGCGTGTATATGTTTACCCGACTCTTGCTCACGACCATTTACCGAACCAAATTTCCTTTCCAAAGGCTGCGCGCTAGTAAACGGGAGGTTCTCTACATAATAAATCTTTGCTGATGCATCAATGGGAATGTCATCAAGCGGAAAATACTGTCTTTGAGGTAAATAATCCTGACGAAAACGATCAGCCATATTTTGTTGGTGTTGGTCGAGCTTGGAGGTCAGTGTTTCATCGTTTAATGTCAATTGGCGACGAAATTCTTTTTGTATGCAAGACTCGGTCTGGCACTGGGCCTGCGCTTGCTGGTAGGCAATTAATGCCTGTGGATCGCTGTGGGCCTTAATGTCTTTGAGTCTTGTTGTTAGTAGTTCGAAAGACCAAAGCTGGTCAAATGTTTTTTGAAGAGCAGCATCCGGCGCAATGAGGGTCAGTGCTACATCGGTATCAATAAACGAGTATTTGCTATTAAAAGCGCCGGGTTGAGTGTGGTAGGCATCCTCGAGGTTTCTTCCGCCAATTTGCAATTGCTGGCTGTCTACAAGCAGCAATTTATGATGAAGGAAATCTGTCATATGACGCCATGCAAGGATATCTCTGGCAGAACGCTTTATGTCGACAGGAAGAAAGTGAGTGAGCAAGGAGGTATACGGCTCCAGTTCGTCGCCATAAACCAGAGAAAGTGCTGACAATTGCAACTGATTAATCAGTCTGTTGAGTCCAGTATTAAATTTAGCTTGAAAATAGATAGAACTGAGACGGCTAATTTCCTTAATATTGCCTTTCGTCATCTGCTCATCATTGTCTTTGTATTTTCTGAGCTCGTTCAATGCCTGTTCAAGATTTGAAGATAGCGCCATTTGCATCAGCGGGACAGAGCGTCCATAAAGCCCTGTCAGTAACAGTCGTGATGCAGCTGTCGTTGCATAGGCTGTTTTTTGGGTTGAGCTTATGAGGTTATTCAGTAGTGCCAGTTTTTCTGTGCTGCACCTGAGTTGGCGATTGCTTTCAGGTGTTTGTTGGAACGCCTGCCCACAGCCTAGCGTTAAATAGATGGCATCTTGGATGATACTTTTATCTGGCGAGTTAAACAGTCTGATTTCGATGCTGCCCGGACTGCTGCGAGTCAGTGATTCAAGCCTTTCCAAACGAGCAAACTGGCGAAAATTGATAAAGTAGTCAAGCAATAGCCGGACTTTTACTCCCCGGTTTGCTGCATCTATCAAGGCTTCAGTGAGGACGGCGGTACTTGAGTCGTCAGCATAGATGTAATAGGCGAGATCAATAGTCTGCTTTGCTGACCTGATCATGTTCAGTTTAGTGAGTAATGCTTCATCATTATCTCTAATCAGCTTGCCAGATTTAGTTTCTAATGCGACAGAAGAGGACTCCAGAAGCTTTGTTAGTCCTTGATTTGTTGAAGTTGCGCAGGCTGATACCATCAAAACAAGACAGTAAAAGATGGCTAGGGGATAGCGCTGGTGCATCGCAAGATACCGTTCCATCAAAAGATGGAACGAGATTATCAGTGTAACATCGAGTTATGTTTCACGTAATTTGGATTCGCTTGTTCTTTCTCACTGTTAAGCGGCTTCCGCATAATCAATAGTCCCAAGCGATGTACTGCACTTTTATTATTGCTATGTAATGCCATCATTTAAAAATGATGCAGCTTGCTGGTAGACGTGCTGGCAGGCTTTTGCCGTTAGCGTCTCCATATTGAGGAAGGCATGGATCATGTTATCGAAGTGATGATGTTCTATGTTGACGCCTGCTTGCTCCAGTTTGTCGACAAATGCTTTTCCTTCATCGCGCAGAGGGCAAAATTCCGCAGTGAATAAAAGCGTTTTTGGAAAATGCCCGGCATCGATCTCTTGCCAAAGTGGTGATACTTGCTCCCGGTTTTCATGGTGTTGGAAGTAGTTGTTAAAATACCAAGCGATCGTTTCCGTTTGCAGCAGATAGCCGGTGCCATTTTCGATGAGCGAGGGCTGATTCATTGTGTAATCGAGGCTGGGATAAATCAGAATCTGCTTGTCGATGTTGAGGTTTTCGTCATTACACGCTCGTTGGGAAAGGCTGGCGGCCAAAGCCCCGCCCCCAGAGTCACCTGCAACGGAAAGGCTTTTTACGGCTGACACTTTATGTTTTTCAAGAAGGGGCCAAATTCCTCTTGCTACCTGGTAGCAATCAGTGAGTCCGGCAGGATAGGGGTACTCAGGGGCAAGTCGATAATCCAGAGAAACCACAATATGCTGAGTGTGGATGGCTAATTTTCGGCAAATAGGGTCATAGACGGTAACACTACCGGCAGTATGGCCTCCACCATGCAGGTACAGGAGTACGGGCAATGCGGTGTCAGGAGAAGGATGATAAATCCTGATGGGGATTGAGGGAGCGCCCTGTACTGACATCCCTGAAAATGATACTTCGAACTGTGAGATAACCTCATCATCAATGATTTTAGCCACTTCTGGTGAGTCTGGTGTGAGAGTCAGTGTCAGATTGGCCAGTCCCTGCCGGGCAGTTTCTGGTGTAGGCGAGAAGCCGGATACCTTGAGTGCGTTTAGCGCTTCATTAAATTGGTCAAGCCAGCTCTTCAATGCCGGTTCGAGTATCCTCATGGCGATGTTCCCTATTCTTCAATGT
The DNA here is from genome assembly GCF_001707825.1 of Veronia pacifica. Taxonomy (GTDB): domain Bacteria; phylum Pseudomonadota; class Gammaproteobacteria; order Enterobacterales; family Vibrionaceae; genus Veronia; species Veronia pacifica. Next base: position 24,296 of record NZ_LYBM01000059.1, read on the forward strand.
TATTGGCTTCTTAACTGCGCACTTTGACATATTCACTCCAGAGTGATTATGTCAAACGAGGATAGCTTTATTCGTCATTAACTGGCAAGTAACTGAATTAAAGATATAAAAGTTCATTAACTCAGTTTCCCACCCGGTATAGATGGTCACCTCGTGACTTGTGCATAGGCTATTTTTTTCGTTTACCTTGTCCACATCGACTCTCTCTCAGACAGTTAGATGACATCTTAAAAACATGTCAGCCAGCGTGGTTACAAATAAAAAATGATGCTCAATAAGTGAGAATTTGAGGAATTGACGCCATGTCTTTCAGCTCATGGTGATAAAAGATGTTCTTGTTGATCAAGATGATGGTGTTCGGTGCGATATACCGCACCACCTTAGTCAATAAAAATAAGGAGCAGGCATCAAGGGATTGACACTACCAATACATAAAATGGAGGGGTTCGGAGTGAAAGCGATCTGGTTTGTGGCAACATCCATTCTTTTGTCAAGCACGGCCATGGCTGAGGGTAATACCCTTGGCATCAATGTTGGAGCCGGAAATATGGATGCGAAGATCAACGACCAATCACTAGGGGAAGACGGCATCTTAGATGGTGAGATTTACTATCGTCGCATGCTAACAGACAACCTTGGTATTGAAGGCGGATGGCGTCAGTCGTTTGAGGTGCCCGTTTTTTCTGCGATAGACAGTATCCTCGGGGTCGATGTAAAAGATGTTGAAAGTAGTGGCCCCCGTTTGAGTGCCTATGCAGAATATCCGTTGCAGGGGGGCTTCAGCGTTTACGGTAAAGGCGGTTTAACCTACTACACTCTGGAATACTCATTGCGAGGAAAGCAAATGGATACGTCCTCATTAGGTGGAGAGGTGGCGGCTGGTCTTAGCTGGGACTTAGGTTTTCTTGGTATCAATCTTGAAGCCAATTATGCAAGGAGTAATAAGGTTGCATTGACGACCGGACGACTTGGCCTTCATGTCAACTTCTAACCGTTTTTACCGGGTCAATACACCGACGACCCAGATTTTGGGTCGTTAGATTATCCCCTCAAACCAGTTTTGAATACGCCATATCTTTTCCGCAATTTGTTATCGTCAGATTATTTACTGTGCTAACTGAACAAGTAGAAAAGGCGGACGCGTCAATGCCTCTGTTGCACTATTCATTATGTTCAATTAAAGGCTGCTTTAAATTTAATGTTTATTCGAAAAACCCTATGTCTCCCTGTTTAGGTTGAGACAGGCGCAAGATCTTTACGCTCGTTAGAGTCGAGTGTGGCATTCTTATTTTGTGTCTTATTACATCGCGTCATACTCTGTTTACACACCACTATTCAGTAAGTTGGACTGTGACGTCCTTGCTATAGTTAATGAGTATCTGAGCAAGATGCTTCCTGACACTGTATGCGGAGAAATAACACTGATATGAAAACTGTGTTTGTTGATTTAGATAATGTGTTGGCCGATTACTCAGGCGCTTTTGACCGCGCTCGGCAACGAGATCCTGATCAAGTATATCCGCAGTCCCAATATGGCTTTTTTGCCCGTTTGTTGCCGATAAAAGGGGCGGTTGAAACTATGCATGCAATGGCTGAATCTGACGCTTACGAACCCTACATATTAACCGCACCTTCTATCTATAATCCGCTTTGCTACACAGAAAAGCGTGTTTGGGTGGAGGACATCCTCGGTCTCTCATTCGTCCGTCACTTAATCATATGTTCTAACAAAGCATTGATTAAAGGCGATATCCTGATTGATGATAACCAGTGTGGCTGTGGGCAGGAATCGTTTAGCGGAGAGTTGGTTCATTTTGGTGGACGCCAGTTTCCAGACTGGCGAGCGGTGAGGGAATACCTGCATGTTTAGCCGCTGGCTGTTGATGAAAAAATAACGGCAATGCGGATCTCACCGCCGTTGTGTGCCACACATATCCTTTATCGGATACATCCGCAACGAGAGTATATCAGGGATGAGCTGGCTTCATTTTGGGTTTGAGCGGTGCCTTTTTACCAATACACATCATCAGGATTAATGATAAAGCAACTAAAGCAATACCCAGCCATTGCAGCGACGATAATGACTCTCCTACCAGATTTACTCCCAGAATTACTGCAGCTACCGGGTTAAGCATGCTGACCATCGACATCATGTTTGGCCCCAGTGACTTGATTGATTTGGCAAACGCCCAGTAGGCAAAGGCACTGTTAAATACACAGATCCATAAAATACCCGGTAAATGTCCAGTTGTGATCATCTTGGGTATCCCGGCAAAAACAAGCGCAACGGGGATCATCATCAAGCCGCCAAGCGTTAACTGCCATGCAGTTAAACGGAAGATGTCACTGACAGGCCACTTTTTAAGTAACAGAGATGCTCGGGCGACCATAGCTGTTGCGGTTAACGCGGCAATGGCACCGTAAGGGTCGATATCTGAAGACGGATTGAGAATTAATATAATGCCCGCCAGACCGACAAGGGCCAGCAATAAATTTTTGATATCTGGTTTCTTTCCTTCAAATAGCCATTGCACAAACATCAACTGAAGCGGCAAGGTTGCGCCCAAGGTGCCGGCAACTGAGCCTGGTAAACGATAGGCAGCAATAAATAGAAGAGGGAAAAACAAAGTGATATTCAGTGTGCTGAGCTGAAACATGCGTGTCCAACGAAGCGGCGGCTTGCCGGGCTTCAGCAGCAGTAATAACAATCCTGCTGGCAGTGCTCGCCAAACGGCAACCCAAAACGGTGAAAGATCGCTCAAGAATAGACTGACAACAGAATAGGTGCTCCCCCACAAAATGGGCACTGTACATGCCAATAACAATCTAAACATTATTATTCTCTTAAGAAAGTATCTTTTTAGTGAGATAAATATATTGGAATATAACCTTTCAATCAAGTATCTTTTTAAAAAGAATAAAGGAGGCATCGATGAAACAAGACCACGTCGATCTTGTGCTTTCGCAATGGCATGAGCAAAAACCAGAATTAGATACATCTCCAATTGCCGTGATAGGTCGTTTGAGCAGAGTAGCGAACTTGATGACGCCACAGGTCAATGACTTATTTAAACGTCATGATATAAGCAGTATTGAGTTCGATATTCTTGCTTCACTCAGGCGATCAGGTAAACCCGTTACTCCTACTGAGCTTTATCAGACGCTGATGTTATCTTCAGGGGCAATGAGTACACGGCTTGAAGGGCTGGTAAAAAGAGGATTAGTTGAAAGACAGGCCAGTGAGACAGACCGAAGAAGTTGTAAGGTGACGTTGACTGACAAAGGGAGTACCGAGATTGATCATCTGTTTTCCCTTCATATTGAAAATGAAAAACGCATACTTAGTCCCCTTAATAAAGAGGAACAGGCGCAATTGGCAGGGCTATTAAAAAAATGGTTGCTCTCTAACGAATAACTTTGCTCGGATTGCAACGATTCGGTAGCGAGATGCTTTCAACAACCAGAAAAGGGGTAGAAAAAAAATATGGTTGTCTATCCCGTTAAAATCCAACCTTCCTCACAATACTGATACTTTTTTCTTCATTGAAATAGCTAAAAAGGGGAGGCAGGTATTTATTCACTTTTTCTCCCAAAATTTTTCATCAAAACAGATTTATTTTTGTTATTTATAACAATGAAATCGATTTCTTCTGACTAAACCTGTAATTAATGAGATTTTTTATTCAATTGGCTATTTTACACCCCAATAAAGTGCATAATTAATAGTCAGTTATTAGTGATTAGCTAACTATGTGATCTTTAGCAGTAAAATTTTCTATTGTTGCTTTTGAAATGTAAATCCAACGTAAACAAAGCCTTTATTTTGTGTTTTTAGTGTGTATTATTTCGATACAAATCTTGTTTATAGAGAAACGTACTGTAAATGAGATTCATAAAAAACATAAAATCTCGGAGTGTGATAAATGGATAAATCTCTATCAAGTAGGATTTTTCTTGGCCTTTTTGCTGGCCTTTTGCTCGGAACGGCAATCCAATACATTTTCAACGGCATTACCCTTTTTGATACTTACCTTCTTGGCCTAGCTGAAAATGCCGGAACCATGTTTGTTTCCCTCATTAAGTTGTTAGTCGTCCCTCTTGTTTATATTTCTATTGTCTGCGGCATTGTTGAACTGAAAGATATTCGTTCTTTTGGTCGTTTGGGTGGTAAAACATTTGGCCTTTACCTGCTTAATACAATTATTGCCATTGTTGCGGCTCTGACAGTTGCCTATTTGGTTCAACCCGGCGCAGGTGTTGATTTGGCAAACACTGTCGCAGGCTCAGTCGCCATTACCGCGACGGAAACACCGGATATCGCTTCTCTTGTCGTGAATATTGTGCCAAGTAACCCTGTTCAGGCGTTTGCTGAAGGCGATATGCTACAAATTATATTCATGGCAATTTTGACTGGCATTGCCATTCAAGCGCTGGATTCCAGAAGCGGGCCGGCAGTACGCACTTTTAAAGTGGCTAACGAGATCATGATGAAACTGATTGGTCTTGTGATGAGTCTTGCTCCTTATGGTGTGTTTGCGTTGATGATTCATTTAGGCGCAACGCTGGATGCCCAGACTCTGATGTCGGTAGCAAGCTATGTGGCCTTGGTTGTTGTCATGTTGGCGTTCTGGATCTTCATTTTCTACCCCATGATGGTTCAGCTGACGACTGGGATCTCAGCGAGAGAATTCTCACGTAAGACTCGCGAGCAGGTACTGTTTTCACTGTCGACGGCAAGCTCGAATGCGACGATTCCCGTCACAATGCGAACCCTGACAGATAAAATCGGTGTATCAAAATCCGTCGCAGGATTTGGTGTCCCGTTGGGTGCGACGATGAACATGTCAGGCGTATCAATTTATATTGCTATTGCGACTGTGTTCTGTGCCAACGCGTTTGGTCAGCCTTTTGCTTTGTCTGATATGCTGACATTAGGCTTTACCGTCTTGCTTCTCTCTATTGGAGCTGGTGGTGTACCCGGCGGTGGTATTGTGATGGTTGGCGTGTTGCTGCATCAACTGGGTATTCCACCTGAGGGTTTGGCGATTGTCGCGGCAGTTGACCGTATCAATGATATGTTCTGTACCTCATCAAATGTGGTAGGTGATACAGCGGTCAATACCATCGTGGCAAAATCTGAGGGTGAAATTCAGCCAGTCGTTGAAGATAAGGCGGCAACTACTGCTGAAGTAACCAGCTAAACCCAGATATTACGAATGAGTGAAAAAGCGGAGCAGTGGCTCCGCTTTTTTTATGAAGTGGATTCTAAGCTGCAAAAAATCATCTGTTTCGTACATTAACTGAGCGAACAGCAAATAAAATCACATTGAATGGT
>NZ_LYBM01000060.1 GCF_001707825.1 Veronia pacifica
AACTTGAAAATATGAGTAAGTATATTCCTAAAGAACTTGAGAAATTTATACTCCCATTTAATTGGGATGTTAAAAAGGTATGGGAGTTACCGGCTCCGATAGAAGATGCCGAAATGAGCGTTTTTGAGTTTATGTTTGATCTTCCCTTTTGGAGTTCACGGCCAAACGCAGGGATGCTTTTTGATATTAGCCCAAATGAGGTATTAGAAAATATGAATCTCTACCCTCACCAGAAAGATCGAGTTGAGAATGCAGATATCCAGTATCCAATAGACCTTATTTTTGAAAATGGCACTTATTACATACTTGATGGATTGCACAGGCTTGCTCGGCATAAACTAATGGGCAATAAAACAATAAAAGCACGAAGACATAAACTAGAAATTCGTACCAAAATACAAGTTAACAAGGCATTGCAGCGGACAAGCCGCTGAATGAGGCGTTATACATAGGGATAGATATGGGTAACTTGTTCATCGGTACTGGGGGCTTCTTTCTCTTTTACTCAATCCTTGCAACCGTAACAGTAATGAATAAAATTGCATACTTCCTACCAATTGAGCTTTTTAGTGCGGGGTCTAGTGGTGCTGTATATAAAGTGGTCACAGCCGAAGGGCCAAACAAAGCTGAAATCGCCGTCTACGGAGCTAATGTTCTGCTAATCATAATTGGCATAGTCATGAATTATCTCGCTAAAAAGAGTTAAGCTTATATAACAAATATATTAACAGGACATTTTACTCGCCCCACAATTCCTCTTTGAGAGTCCACGTTTACGGTTCCTCAAACAACTTGGGCTAAATGCCCGTTATTAAAACGTTATCCCCCATCAATTTTAGAATTTTGAGTCCCAATGTTTACTCGCCAAATTCCTCTTTTCATAACCGCAGGTTTGTGTCGAATTCACAGAACAACCTTTGTTTGAGTGACGAGTCTGAAATTCCAATCACACATTTGAATTCACATTCAGGTTGTTGTTTCTTGGTGGCTTAAACACGGTTTGCGGCGATGCTAAACGCGGTAGCTTTTTCAAAAGGTGCTGGCGGCAAGCCGCGAAAGACATGGAGCAAGGGCTAACAAATGCAGCCACAGGACAAAAAACCGCTCCGCTATTTTTTGCCTGTGCTGGCAGGCGTTAGGCATTACAAGCAACTATGTCGAAATAACTGAAAGTGAGAAGTAATGAAAGCTGGAGATATATTAGCAACTCAATCTAGTGGATTCGTAAGTAAGGTTATTAGGTTGGGGACTGGTGGCGAATGGAGCCATGTCGCTATTGCTACCAGTAACAATAAAATTCTTGAAGCGGTAAAAAGTGACAACAATGAAGAGCCTCATGATGTAAGAGAAATCACCTTAAACAACTTTCTGAAAGACAAATCCAAAGTTATTCTTCTTAATCGACCAAATAAGTTGACAGGAAATGAGCATGCTAAGTTAATGAGGTTTTCGACGGAAACAAAAATCAAAGATTATACTTGGATGCATGCCCTAGCTACTACAATCTTGCCACTATACAAAATTGTATTAATGATCGTTTTCATTTCCTCAATATTCACGATTTCTACCGAAAATCTTTCCGTTTATTTTGGATTGCTTGGGGTGGTTTCAGCATTTCTCTTCGGGGTATATCAATTAATGGCACTTGCTACTAGAAGTTCATTTGGGGTGGAAACAACAGAGAAAATTTATAGTAAGTGCAGTCTTGGGCGATACCTCGTCAGGAAAAAATACGATATGTTTTGCTCTAAACTTGTACTCCTAGCAGATCGAGAAATAGATGGGCAGCTCTCGAAAGCCCTACAATATGAGGATGAGGTTCAACCAACTCAAATTGTCGAGTTATGTAAAAGTTTATGCTGGGAAGTTCAATACATAACTACCCCAAGTAAGTAATGCCTAACAAACAATTTAAGAGTGATTCAGCACGCTTGGCATTTTTGGTTTGAGTTAGTTTCAGTGATTACGTTGGTCAAAGTGAGTATCGTGGTAGCGTGCTTCACACCTTAATTGGGCGTTATCCCCCATCAATTCAAGAGTTTTGAGCCCCAAGGTTTAGCCACCAAATTCCTCTTTTCATAGCCGCAGGTTTGAATCCAAATCAGTGAACAACCTTTCTTTGAGTGACGTATCTGAAATTCCATTCACACATTTGAATTCGTGCTCGGGTTGTTGTTTCTTTGTGGCTTAAATACGGTTTGCGGCAAAGTGAAATGCGGTAGTTTTTTCAAAAGGCGCTGGCGGCAAGCCGCGAAAGACATGGAGCAAGGGGCTAACAAATGCAGCCACAGGACAAAAAACCGCTCCGCAATTTTTTGCCTGTGCTGGCAGACGTTAGGTTGGCGCGGTTTTCCATCGAACTAGTATGCAGAGGAATTAGTGAAAGAATTTAGAGTAAAAAGTTGCGACGCAATACTTAGATACCACGATTTTCCCGGTTCGGAAGTTCCAATTGTTTTTATTCATGGAATTGGCTGTGCATCCTCGTTTGATTATCCGCTAGTAGCATCGAGTAATTGGCTACTACCTCACAGGCGAATTCTTGTTGATCTCCTAGGGTCTGGTTTTAGCGATAAACCGGAAAAATTTGATTACTCGATACGTAGCCATGCGGTTTATCTTGAAGAGTTTATTAAATACTTGGGGTTGGATAAGTTTGCAATATTCGGTCACAGTATGGGCGGCGCAGTCTCAGTTGTTTTGGCCGAGAAAGTCCAAGAGCATCTACAAGCACTAGTGTTGAGTGAGGCTAACCTCGATGCTGGAGGTGGATTTTTTAGCAAAAAAATTGCTAGTTATACCGAGCTTGAATATAGAGACAAGGGACATGCCCAGATAGTGCAGGAGAGTATATGTAGCCTGAATACTCAATGGGCTGCATGCTTGGTCGTTAACTCATCGGTTGGCACGCACAGACAAGCCTTATCATTGATCGAAGGACAGAATCCAAGTTGGCGTGATATTTTGTACTCTCTGGAAGTAAACAGAACTTATATATTTGGTAGTAAATCTTTACCAGATCCTGATACTACAGAGTTGAGTGACCATGAGATAACGATTAGCATTGTTTCGGATGCTGGGCACTCGATGGCATGGGATAACCCCGACGGACTAGCAGAAGCAATAAAGAACGCGATACCAGCAACCTAACAAGAGCATGAACGGGACGTTTACTTGTGGCGCATTTTTCTAAAATCGGTGATTTAGCCGTTTCAATCAATTTGGGCTAGTAAACGCCCGTTATGCTAACGTTATGTGACTAAGTGAGCCGCATGAGAATCGAGAGAGTTTACGAACTACCCAGCCAAATCCTATCACTAGTCAATGAAAGTGAGGGGGAAGGATTTCGGTTTCTTGCTCGACTGAAATCTGATTTCGATAGTCGTGTAAACACCTTTAGCAACGACGGTGAAGCCTTATTCGCTGTATTCGAAGCCAATGTTCTGATAGCTATAGGTGGCATCAATGTACAAGAGATATCAGGGAATCAGGTTGGTAGGCTTCGTAGATTTTACGTAAAACAGTCACACAAAAGGTACGGTGTTGGGGCCAGCTTATTAAAGCGAATCGAAGCCTTTGCATTTGATCACTTCAGTGAGATACGGCTGTTCACCGATACAGCGAGTGCTGGCAGGTTTTACGAAAAAAACGGATACCAAAAAGCCTACGAGCAGGGTGCTAATTACATCAAGCGTAAAGTCACATAACAGGATTGACCTGCTCCCCAAAAACTAGACCATGCAGCACTAAGCCAAGAATCTATTAGTTTTTATTATCAAACATCAAATCGTGTAACTCACCTTGCTAAATTGATTCTGTCCAAATCCGCGCCAGATTGTCTGGCGCAATTCAAAACCTCCCATAGCTGTGCCAGTCCTTCTGCCTGAGGCCCAAATCGCCCATCATCGTGCCTAAATCCAATGTATCTATCAAGTTGGTAACTGTTCAAATAGACATTATTTATTGTTTTGTAAGGGTAAAATAACTTTTAGATATTTTTGTAAGAAACTTTCTTTCTCCAAAAAATTTAAAATGGCTTTATGGTTGAAATTTGAATATTTTAATGGTGTTTAAACTTCGGTAAGTTACTGATTTTTTGATGAGTAAAGATAGGTTTATGGTGTAAACGACATACTGCCATCCACATTAACGGAGAATTGTTGTAACAACCCATAGGAGTGCGGTAAAGGTCAGGCTGTTCACCTTTTATTGGAGCTAATCTAAAACGCTTAAATGTGTATGGCATAAAGTGGCTATTTACCGTCGAAATCTGTCACATGTTTATGTAGTCATGACCCGCGTCTGGAACAATATGAAATAGACCAAGATGTTTTAACACTGAGTTCTGGCGGTGATTTGGAACAATTTATATCGAATGTAGAAAGCTTGGTATTCGGCTTTTGTGAAAATCTTCATCAGATAACATTTGCTTTATCTTCAGCAAACATTTCCTGAATACACCTCAGAGCTGACTTGTGAGGCTGATTATCAAATGAAAGTGCTCAGTGAAAGTGTTTAAGGTAGGTGCTTAAAAAGCTGTCCATTACCCTGAAACCTGATAGCACTCAGTGAGAACTGATGGGTTCAATACAATACTATTTAATACTCTAGGCACGTTTTTACAGATAGTAAGGCAGAGTATTGTTGTTTGAAAAGTAAACGCTTTACTGTCTGTTTCCTCAAAATATCCCGTCTTTGTCATGAACTAACTGCTGCTTTTTTCTTCAATGTACATCTCTTAAGTGCAGTGACTCGAAGATTGTTGCAGTTGTGTGAATAGTCATTTGAGTGAAATCAATAGTCTGAGCAATATAGAGACCACTTAAGAAGCAGTAACACATTAATAACAAATCTGACTTCATTATGTATCCTACACTCGAGGTATGAAGTATCTTCATGACATTATTCAAAAAAAATAAACTCATTTTAGCGGTTTCAGTCGCGTTGGGGGCTATGAGCCCCGTTCAAGCTCTTGCAGCAGATAGCTGCGAATCCATTAACGAATATCCAAACTGGACCCAAGTTAACTGGGCTGGTGATCCATCCCACGCCAACACGGGTGACCAGATGCAGTTCCAGGGTAAAGCCTACACGGCTAACTGGTGGACGAAATCAGAGCCGGGTTCTGATGGCTCGTGGGCTTTTGCGTTTGATTGTAATGGATCAGGTGGTGGGACTGGCGATGGTTCTGGTTCAGTAGATGGGCCGGGTAGTGCGGATGCAACCTTATTGATTCGCAAAGACCCCGTTAACCTCGCCGTCACAGGGTGGCCACGTACACTGGCGTTGGGAACCTATACCGACACATCAGCAGCGTTAACCCCGGAATTAGCTGGTGCCAATGTCAATTCAGTTTTCAGCTCAGCGTCTAACGCGGCTGACGCCTTGGCGATACTGCAACAGGCCAGAAATGTTGAGAAATCCAATGGCGGTCAAACGATTGTACCTGTGGCTTCTGTTTCTACTGCATCTGGGTCGGGTGAGACTGATATTCTGACTTACGCCGACTTGGTTTCTCATTATCAAAATCTGATTCATATTGCGGCTCAGGTTCAGGCATTTAAAGATAATGCACATGCCTCACCGGGCTCTCTCGTGCTGAACGAAGGTCTTCTTGCCGCTTGGCAGGCAAACAAAGATACCTCTTTTGTGACGGTATTCGGCACAGACAGTGCACTGACCGAAGTGCAGGTGAAACAGGCCCTTCGTGAAGCCATCGCTAATGTGGCGTCCTCAACCGTAACCAATTCAGAAGGGACATCACAGCGTATTTCGAGCCTGTATGACCTGACCGCTATCGACACAGCAGTAGCTGGCCTTGATGACAACATCAAAGGCTGGGTAGCTTCTCAAAACTTTGTGGTTGAACAGTTTGCTAGCGACGTGTCTTACGGTTGGTCACTGGACGTGTCAAATCCGGGTTCGACAAGCTGGGTTCACAAAGATTATGCGGGTCTGCGAGCAACGTGGAAAGCAGCATCTCAATCTGTCGTGTCATTTGTGAATTGGACAGGCGCTTATGCGGATGCTTCTGCCAAGCCTGATTTTCTCGTGTTTACCCAAAGCAGTAATAATGGATTATCCGATGCTGGCCGTGCCGAGCATGCCTTTGGACCTATCGCATGGGACAACTACCTTGTTTATGTAAAACAAGTAACAGACTCCATCGATGTGCCTGCTATGTTGTATAAATTGCCGGGTGCTCACCTTGCAACAACGTCGCAAACAGGCAGTTATGATGTTGCCAAGCAAGCTGGTACAGCAGCCAGTTACTTCATGGGTGACAAATCATTAGGTAACGCGTCTACCAACTTGCGCAGCAACGTCGCCTCCATTCGACTGGACAGCGCCACATATGGTGTCTCTTCAGTATCGTCTCTGGTTGAGCAAGAATCTCATGATTGGGGTGTCAGCCAGCTCCGCCGTGCAGCTTACAGCAATGTCTTCTCTGTTCTCTGGGGTAGCGAGACCTCAACACCTGTCGTATCGGCCTCCGTCAACACTGATTGGCTCAAAGGTAAAGTTGCTGCTTACCAAGCAACACCGATTCCTCTCTATTACGAGCCTGAAAGTCTGACAGAGACACCGCTCACCACAGTGGCTTCTCTGAACGCTGATTTGGAAGGTGCTGAAACTGTGATGGACAACGAAGCTTTCTTGTATGAGCTTCCGGGTAACAAATGGGCACCTTCCACTATTTACAAGTGGAAAGACTTCCTTAAAGCATTAAATTCTATGCATAACGTGGGTGTTGCGAGTAATACCTTCTGGTTAATCGACCCTAACGCTGATGCAGAAACTAATGCTAAGTATGCGAAGTGGCCATTGCTGCATTCCTCTCTCAAAGTATGCAGGAAACGATTCGTTTCAACGCTTGTGATGAGAACAACTGGGCTGAAGTGAAATATGGTGCGCCAGCGAACCATCCGAACAGCGCATCTTGTGGTCAACTTGGTCAGAAATATGCGGATTATGGCGTGAATCCAATTACTGGTAATGACCACCCTTACTCTTGTCCGCGCAACAGTAAGCTGGAGCTTTCGGCAAATACACATGCTTCCTGGTATGGCGCGCCAGCTCCTATCTTTGTGGCGCCGGATGCCGTGCTGGAAGAGGATGGTAAATTGGTGGCGAATGCAGCTGGCCGTTGGGATATCAATGGCGAACATTGTATGACGAGCCCAACTAGCATCGACGAGAACAAACAGGTCTGGGAGCGCAATAAGTGTGAGATCTATGCCGGTCAAAAAGCGGGAGCATTCTTGTGGGATGGCAGCAGTCAGCAATCTATCGAAGGTTGTGGCTGGTGGGGTCGTGGTGTTATCCAAACCACTGGTCGTCAAAACTTCGGTACGCTTAACCACTTTATTGGCCGTAGCCACGTAGATCCAGAAACTGTTGGCAAGACGATAGACGGCACACTGGTCGAAGCGGCACCTGAGAATCCACTCTATGCCGACCTTGATTTGTGTTCGAACCCTCAGCTGATTTGTTCTACCGAAGAAAACACTGAGATCAAATGGATTGCAGGCTTGTTTTTCTGGATGACATCAGTACAGAACTACAACGATGAGGGCGGACAGTATGCATCATGGAATTATCATGATGAACTGAAAGCGTATGTAGACGGTGGCCTGGTTGGTACTAAGTTCGTTGATGCTGTATCCGGTATTGTTAACCGTGGCTGTCCAGACGATACATGCCCAGTGAGCGGTAAAGTGCATGCAATCAAAGAGCGTCGAGACAACTTCAAACTGGTACTGCAAAAGCTTGGGTTGAATCCGCAATAAACAGGCGTCACGTTTAATCTATTTTGTTCATTAAACTGAAAAGGAGCCATCACTGAGGGCTCCTTTTTTTTCACACTTGCTACTCAACAAAATACCCTGTGTAAACACCAGAATACCTTCTAAGATAGTCACATCATCAGGCTGAGAAACCAGCCTGCTATGTGAGTGCGGTGTTGATAACAGGTAGTGACTATCTCGCTGGTTTAGGGCTCAGAGAAGCTCGGCTTATGTTTGTTGTTATGCTGTTGATGTGATACGTTGTTTTGCCTTCAAATCCTGAATCAGTTCCAGCATATATCCAAAATCCTCCAAAGAAATCGGTATAGACTCTGACAGTAGATTCCATTGTCACTGTTTTCTTGACCACGGCATTTTCTTCACCACATGTAATGCCATTTGCTACATTACCGGCCACACCGCCCTGAGAGCCAGATTGGGCTTGATTACCTACGTCGATGGACACGATATAGGCCGGAAAGGCATCTGGTTCCTCAATACGGTTAATGGGCTCTCTCTTCGATGCGCCCAGCTTAAAGTAAACAGATTCGCCCGGGGCACCTCCGATACCAACGCAAAATGATTGAATATCTGTGGTAATTTCAGCCGACATTTTAAAGTCATAAGCTGTGTTGGGAAGCAATCCAGTTCGGTAGCCCTTGATAGCCATTTTTAAATCATCAGATCGATTGATGCCTGAAAGCATCCAGCCGGACTCATCTTGGAACGGTGATGGGAGGGGTTCATGCCCACTGTCTAATTCGAAGAATTCCTCATTATTCTGGAAATCATCACTCACCGGGTAATCGGAGAAGATAGCTTCAAAACCCTGATCTGACCGACTAAAGTCAATGACAAAAGGTTTAGAGATATCCAGGCAGCCCGATAAAGAAATGGTGACCAGCGAAATGGCTAAAAGTTTTTTCATATCCATATATTTCTTCACTCCTCAGCTATTCAAAAAAACGAGAGATATTTCAAACGAGCGTTTGTTTAATGCTGTGGGTAGTTGAAGTATATGTCCGTTAAATAAGGTTTTATTTTTGATTTCACTTACATTAAAACAAAGTATGAACTTATTTTTTATGAAATTTACTCGCCAATATCAACCAGTTGAATATAAATTATGTTGCCTATTAAATATGTCTAAAAAACAAGAAACGTCATGAGTGTTTAATTCAACGGCTTGAAGTAAGGGAGTTAACGGACTAAAACCGAATGGATTCTATATTTAACCATCATAAACAATGCTTTCCACCTAATTATTCTTAGCTTTTCTAATGTAGACAATTGCCCAAAAGAGCTGATGGTTTGAGCCGATGCGTATCAATGAATCATGACCGTGACCTGGGTATCTGCTCCAATCAATCAATGCATCATTGATTAAAGAGCCCCTTATAAGAAGCGATGAAAAGCACAAGAAACTATGAAAAGCGGGATTCAAGCTATTACAGGTGGTGGTGAGTCGTGAAAATGGCATGGCTACTTCTGTTGAGAATGGAGCGTGATACGGCACACCTGACGTTGCTATTCAAAAAAACGAGGCCATTCGACCTCGCTTATTTTGACCTAACGGCTCATGTGTATTGCACATTTCTTCGTTGAATGACGCCAAGGGTCATAACGTTTGTCGATGAGCGAGATGACATCAATTGTACTTTAACTTAGCAATATTTTTCGGCCACGGATCATCAAACGTCTTGCCGCTTTTCCACTGTTCAATTTCGCTATCTTTAAGGAAGCATTTTTGTAACGCCTCAATAAAGTGATCAACTTCATTCACCTGACCAATCACGGTTAATCGACACCGTCTATCACCAAACCGGCTTTCAACATTATCAATCTTCTCTTGCAGAATCTGGCGATGCTCATCAGTAAATTTCTGGTCTTCATCTAAGATGACCGATGCACGCCAAAACCCTGTTACCTCCAGGCCGACATTACCGTTAGCCTGGCTCCATAGCAAGGCCACGTCATCTCTACTTGGAAACCAAAAAAAGCCTTTGCTACGAAATACGCCTTTGGTCAGATACTTGTGGCAAGTATCCCAGAGTCGTTGGGGGTGGAACGGACGGTCGTCCTTGATGACCTTTGCGACAAGTGTTTGTCCTTGTTTGCCTGACAAATTGAGTGGCTCATTGACCGTATCCCGAAGCTCAGAGATAAGTTGCTCCACGAGGAAAAAATTATAATTTTGCTCTCGATTAAGCGATTTAATGTCGAGATTTCCCCATGATGTCTTGATAATTTCCGCGTAAACATTCAATGGATGAATTGATTTTGCAATGGTCTGTACAGTGTCATTGTCTAGTTTCTCTGTTTTGGTCAGAAGCACCTGATTTGAAAACATGATTTGCTCAACCAGCAGGTTTTCAATGCCGCGTTTTCCACTGCGTAAGTTCTCTTGCCACTGTGGTATCAGTTGTGTGCCTTGTTGGTAGTCATCGCGCAACCAAATTGCATCAACTAGGGTAATGACATCTTTAAGTGCAAACTCACGCTTGTGCTTAAAATACTCAACCAGCGGCAACGGGTGGCTACTTCCTGAAGTCTCGATGACTATCCAGCTCGGTCTCTTGTCTTCGCACATGGTATTCAGCGATTGTTTGAGCTGTTTAACCCCATCAGGACTGCTGATGCTCACTCCACTTACTGTGATGAAGTTACCTTTGTCTCTGTGCACGGCATCCATGCTTGAGATAAGTACACCATCGACATCTAATTCACTCATATCATTGACGATAACAGAGGGCGTTATATTGCTATCACTGGCCTGTTGAAGAATTTTTCGCAACAGTGTGGTCTTTCCTGAGCCAAGAAAGCCATGCAAAATTGTCACTGGAATTGAGGACATACCACTTCCCTTTAGCGCATTATAAGTAATGTTATAACATTGCATTTTGTTGGGAGTGACGTGCAAAATCAAGAGGGTATTATTCAATGACAAACGTCCAATCACACTATTATCTTGTTGAGTGCGAATTTGTGCCTGTCGTGGTTTCTCATGCGGGAGCTAAGATGCGTTTTTAATAAAAGTGTTTTATAGGAGAGTGTCAGTGTTAATGCGCTTAGACAGTGATGTGAGTGATGGGTAATCGCTGCATAACGAGGTTCCAGTAATATTGAGTTAACTATGCTATTTGTATGAATGATAATGTTATTTATACGTTTTTATATTGGGTGATGATGAATAAAAAATACTTATTAACCGCTTTTTATACCGGAATACTTAAATATTAACTATTCCTAAAGCATAAAAATTGTAAGCAGTCTTTTCTATAAAATACATAAATATTGTGTTCTCCATTTTTCGATATAACATCGCCGCCGAAGTTTATCCTCCTAAGGTTTATTACAGAAAAATACAGAAAAAATATAAGTATTTAGTCTTTTATTTGATTCTCTAGTCCAATGATATCCAGTTGCCATAAATGGGCAGAAAGTATGTGAGATATGAAAAGAAAACAATCGGGTTTTACTCTCATCGAACTGTTAACCACCATTATTTTTTTAAGTGTTCTCTCCGTGACAGCGGCTCCAAAATTAACAGGGGTGAGTTCCGGTGCTTACATCAATCAACTCAAGAGCCTGAAAGCAACAATAACCTCTTCACAACAGATTGCCCATACGAAGGCTGTTATCGCAAATGTAGAAGATTACCCTTACGTTAGACTGCCTGTTTTAACCAATGTAAAAACGACTTTTCGTTTCGGTTATCCAGCTGCTAACTATAACGGTATCGGTTACCTTATCGATGGGTTGGATAACCCAGATAACTGGGCATTTGTGGGCACGACGAGAAGTCCACATGTATTCTACATAACTTTCAGCAGTAAAGTAGATAGCATCAATACCTCAATGGATATAGGGAAAATTACCCGTTCAGAATGCTACCTCAAATACGAGGATGTAGCGGTGAAAGGTGAAAAGCCTAAAATAACTCTGGTCGTAGACAAGTGCTAACGATGTTATAAAGATAAACCGAAGCAATTGGCTTCGCGCAACCGGGATGAGAGAAAGTAATACAAAAGGGTGAGGAAGAGGGAGTGGCTTTGGTTTGCTCCCTCCAAGCTTTCAGCCTTAAGCAGAAACTCATCATAGGGCTATAGCTCACTTTTTGCCTGTTTAAACCACGCGATGGTTTGATGCCTTTGCTCATCACCGTAGAGCTCGACAAATTTTTTCGTCATATAGTCTTTGGGTGAGTTGAGGGCTTCTATTCGTGCCTCAATGTAGGGAAGGGTAAGTTCCTCCCCACAAATCACAGTAATACAGTGTCGCCATTCTTCATATGACGCTGGGATAATCGCTGTTTTCATGGAGTCTTCTCTCTCGTTTATATCGACACAAATCGTCCCTAGTGGACTAAGCATAGACCCGGGTACAGCTAGGCGATAGCACTAATCCTTGTACTGTATTTCTTTCATCTCCATCAAAGATTTTACGTCTGCACAGTATTCAGCTGTGGGTCTGATCAGCAACCGGGGGATCCCAATAGGTTCGTCAGTTTCTAGGCAGTAGCCATATGTGCCCAGTCGAATTCTCTCAAGAGAAATTTGTATCTTTGGTAGAAGTTTCTGTTCCCTTTCAACGATTCGTAATGCCAGGGCCGATTGTTCCTCCGATGAGGCTCGGTCACTGGGATCGCTTGAATCCATCGGACTGACCATCTGGTCTTTGGCTGCCTGAATCCGATCACGTGTCGTGTCATGAAGTTCAATCAGCCGTTGTCGAAAGAAGGCAAGTTGTGCTTCGTTCATGTAATTGTCTTCTGGCTCTTGCAGCATTTGTTCTTCGGTTAGTATTTTTACTTGGTCATTCATAATATTGATATTTACTTTATTGTGTTTGCCTTCCATCCATGGCGGCAGGATTGGAGCAACATCGTTGTTTGTCGGAAAATGTCATTTGCCGAAAGCAGGCAAGCATCAGTAACTCTTGCCCCGTATCCAAACAGCATAATAGATGTCAGTATGTTATAACATAACATTTCATAGGTTTTGTTAATTTTTGTGTCATCAAAGGCTGGTGGCAAAAGATGGTAAACGTAAAAAAGACTGGCTTTTCGAGGGAGAGGTGAGACGTCCAAGGCTCTATAAATAGGGCTCTCAAAGAGAAAGCACACCCCCATGAATCAACACCTGCGGGAGAGAGACATCTATGCATGATGTACCAGCCCGCCGGTAATTATTGAATTTTCAACTTTGTCCAATTAATGAATGCTGAATCGATTGGTATACCGAGAGTAGATGGCGACCAAAAAGGGAATAAGTATGGGAGTAGCGAGTGCAAAAGCAGCAGCCAATTGATAGCCATGCCCCTCAAGCCGATAAGGATCAGGAACAAAAGCCATCCAAGATGTGATGAATAGCGCTATGAACTGAAGGGCTGGAGATACCGCCAGCAAAATGACAAAAAACAGGCTCTCCCGAACAAGACCAATATTTGCTTTGAGATAACTAACACCAAGGTAGAGAGCAAATGCCAATGTGAACAACCCCGTCGTCATGTAATAGGCACCAGCAACTACCTTTTCATGCGTGGGTAAGCCCAATTGATAGCCCCAGTTGCACAGGATCAGTCCGGCAACTAGCGCTGCAACAAAGATTGGTTTTACTAAAAAGTGGTTTTTCTCAAAATGTTCAGATGAAGAGAGTAGGAGTTTTACACCGAGAGAAACAATAACAGCAGCAGCAATAACAAGAAGAGATGTACTTAATGGAGCCATAATTGTGTCATGCATGCTGGCAGCACTGACAGGCATCAACTGCATGATAGTAGGTGAAGATAGAAATCCTCCTGAAACAAAATAAAAATAGGCCATGAAGAGGAGCATCGAACCCGCTGTTAGTTTGACTGCGGTTTGAAGCGGAGGAGTAGCGGCGTTGTCTGCTGCAGTTTGCACCTTGGATCTTTTTAATGGGCTGGCAGCGCGATTGGCTACAAAAATCAAGTATCCACATAAGCTTGCGATAGCTAACAAAGAAATGTTAACGGCGATATTCATTTCGTTGAAGGAAGACTCTCCGGAAATGGGCCCTAAACCTATCCATAAAAAACGTTGTATTGGTGCAGTAAGAAAAGCGCCAAATGCAATGGCTTGCCAGCCCATATGACGGGTAATGTCTCGTTTCAAAATGGAATAACCCGCAATAGTCATACCCGAAACTGACACAACAACTAATATCCATAAGCCCCAGTAAAAAAACCAAGTGCTATACACATCTGATATCTTAGTAACGAAAAGGTAATAACTGCTCATGCTCATAGAAGCCATTGCTGCGCCTACGTAAAGCACGCCAAGTAATCTATGTGCCAGTCGAAACTGACGGCGAAAAGCAGGGATAAACTGGAATACGCCCGCAGCCATGATCACTAAACCGAGCATCATATGGGTGCTCAGCACATATCGCTCAGTTTTTGGCATTGCGTGGTAATGTTTCTCAGTACTCATGAGGCTATCCCGGCCATAAGCATATTGGTGAGAACCGAGCTCCGCGACAAGATCCAGCCAAGAAGGGAGGTATTGTTCAATGTATTCCGGGCTCTTAATAAGCGGCCCATATTCAGCCTCTTCAATAACACGTTCAATTGCCGAAGCCCCTTCGGTACTCGAGCTTATGACAGGCGATAACTTGGTTCCGGCATTAAAAGCTAAAAGCCCATACACAATAAGAATAAACGCTGCGCCCAGCCATAGTAATGTGGGGAGAGAAAAACGTGTCATACGTGTTCTGAGTTTCACAACATTGAAAAACAGATCGGTATTTTGAATTCTCATATGGCTTTCCTGATATTGTTATGATTAAAAAAGCATATATAAATAGTGTGGTTGCTAACATAGCGATCCCTGCCAATACTTAGCCTAACTTGCCAAAGTAGGAGGCGTAACTCGCTAGAATGATGAATGACACTTCGCAATTGACGCCGTTTGATGCGTTATATTTTTCCGCAAGTTATTTACAGCTGCTCAAAGTGGTTTGCGATGTAAATGGAGACGACTTTGGGGAATTACTCAGGTCGGAGTTTGGTCTTGATGAGTCAGTAATAGAAGAGCCTGATGCCAAGATAGACGGTAGCAACATGGAGCTTCTGCTTACCAAACTTCAGTCATTTATCCGTATCAGTCAGGAGAATCAGCGCTACCTCATAAATAGTTTTCCATTGAGCATGCATGGCTATCTGGGTTTGGCAGCGATGACATCTGCCACTGTTCGTGAAGCCATTGAAATTGTTATCCGTTTTTTCAGTCAGGTTATGCCTGTTTTCCATTTATCAACACAGCAATCAGACGATAGAATATCGATAACACTTATACCCGTTACTGATTTGGGAGAACAAATTGAATTACTTGCTGAGACTGCTCTCTATAGCTTTTGTTCTTTAGGAAAATTTACCCACCTTGAACATTCCTGCATCTGTATTGAGTTCACCCATGAGCAACTGAACCTGACAATACTACCGGAGCTTTTTCCCGGTATAGAAATCAATACTAAGTGCCGTGACTATCGCTACTCAATTTCTATTTCCGCCGTCGATTCAGAGATAATTACTGGCAATATCACTACGCAAAAAATGCTGTCAGCCATCCTTGAAGAAAAACAGCAAGAAATAGATCACAGCCAACCACTGACTATTACTGTAAGAAAAATCATCTACGCCAGACTCGAAAAATCAATGACGTCTTCGTTGGAAACAGTGTGTGAAGAAATATATCTATCAAAGCGAACACTTAGCCGCAGATTACATGAAGAGGGAAATAATTTTAAAAACATATATAACGCATGTCGGGTACAGCATGCCCGGAAATTATTACTTGAGCCCAAAAACACAATATCTACTATCGCAGACGCTCTCCATTTTTCTACTGAAGCCAGTTTTTCCCGCTTCATAAAACAGCAAACAGGCCGAAGTCCGAGTGAGCTGAGAAAACGAAGAAACAAATAAAAATATAAATACTCACTATGTGTATTGATCACAGACTAGAAAAACTCTTTGTGAAAAAGGCGCGGTAGCACTTTTAAAATCGCTACGTCAGAGTAAATTTACCTGTTTTTTTCATTTTTTTCATTTTTTTTATAAGACTAAGCTAGTAAGAAATCTCAATACCTACACACCATCTCCCGATTTTTTCAAACAAATAATTTTTTAAGTTAGTTTGATTTTTAGACTTTTATCGCTTTTTAATATTGGTTTTAACAAAGATAAAATATTGATTTTAATGTTAAAGATATAATCATTATCTTTGCGTTTTTATTTGTTATTTTGTTTGTTTTCAAAAATGAAACAGATATATTTCCACAGCATATGTATATTTTTTTATAGGCGAATTTTATTGTTAGACCAAATTAATAACCATCAATAAGAATCAATATAAAAAGTTAAAGATATTCATACCACAAAGTTAAAAAATATAGGCATGATAGATAAGGCTCATCTGAGCTTTCAACTTGCTGTGTCATGGGACCTCTCCTAAAGGTTTGTCTTTAGGTAAAGCCCTTTCGTAGTGACTATCTGAACTGTATTGAATTAAAGAGGAAGAAATTAGTATTTCTCAGGCAGTGGTATGTCTAGAAAAAAAGCGATTATGTTCAATATTATTAGACTAAATATATTGATAGATAAAATATACTGTAAAAGTAATTATAAATGAATATCTAGGCATAATTAGCGCAGAAACCTTACCAGCTTCCTCATGAAAAATTAGAAAAAATAACATGTAATAATGTGAGGAATTTATGCGTATCATTATCAGTAAAAAAAGGAATTTAACATCCAGAAAAGTATATAAACTTATCTTTTCTACCTTTTCCATATTGTTATTCACCACAACGTTAATGTCGACCAATCAGGTCAGTGCGAGTAATAGCAAACCCAATTCTTTGTCTAGCAAGTTTTTCAGCAATCCAAAGCTGAAAATGAATCGAGCTGGAGAACAGTGTAACGCTAATATAACGACTTGGAGAGGTACTCATGGAAATACCCAACCAAACCCTGCCCTTGTTTTTAATAATCAACATTTTCTGAGGATGGATAATAACTTCAGTTTGCACAAAACGATTCAACATATCATCAACAGTGCTCCTCCTGGTCCGCAAACGCCGGTAGATACAGTCGTAAAATCTATGTTGTCTTCATTTCTGGAGAGTGAGCAAGAACACCATGGCATGCTATTGGATAAAGAGCGTCGTGATGCAGAAGCTAGTTTGAATCCAGATTTATTCATAGATGAAATGAAGCCAGTTGCGATTTTTAACCGATTTGACCTCGCTGACAGTAACGGTAAAAACTGCGGAGAGTACCGTATTGTCTACGCCAGAGATGTGCCGGTGCCGGATAATCGCTCTTTGGGTCGTTTCACCATGATTTTTGAGGCAACTTATCCGAACCCAATACCAGAAGAGGGAAGTCGGGGATGTTTGCCTGTGGCTAAGTTCTGGGATTCTTTAACGCGCCCAGGAATAGTAGACTTGCATCGAGAATGGTCGATATGGCAGTTTCTCTATCAAGGGATCACTCAGGACGGTATTGATCTGCCGCCGGCGATAAACTTCCATCATTATCAGGGGGATATGGGGCAAATTAGAGTCAATATGTTTGTTCAAGAAGACTGGCAACTCAGAGAATTCAGAACGGGAATGGATGACAACCTTGATATCATTTTTAGTCCGGTGTCGGTGAAGACTAACCCAGTCATTCAATATCTTAACGAAGCAAACGATAATGGGATGACCACTGATCAACAATTGATAGCAAAAGAGTTTCGCGACGATTTTATCAACAAAGGTGTCAGAGCATTGTCCAACCCCGAGTTCGACGGTCTTGTCAATGAAATTGATATCTTAAACAGTCTCGAAATCTTCGTTGAAGACAAATTCAATAATGTTCAGTCTGCAGTTAACGCTAGTAGCGATGCGACGAAAGTTGTGTCGAATGCATTCCGCGAAAGAATTCGATCAAAAATTAATGGTTTAGGGTCAACAACGGACGATCCTGCATTGATTCTTGAACGACTCAACACCCAGACTTGTGCTGGATGTCATGAGCTCTCAAATGAAAAGAGAGTATTCAAGCAGTTTGTATGGCCTAAAAGCCTGGGATTTGTCCATGTTAATGAACAGGGAGATTTATCTGAGGCGTTATTGGGAACTTTCCTACCGCGAAGAGTCCAAATTTTGGAAGACTTTATTTGTGATCCGCCACTTCCAGTCATGACAGTAAAGAAGGAACAGAAAAAGGTCGTGGTTGATTCAGAATTCATTTCCCCCATGGGTAATGATCAGGTTGTGTTCAATATAGAAGATCCAGACATTCAGCTGGGGAAATCAAAACCGACCAGAAAGTGGAAGGGGTTAAGGTTGCCCGTCGTTGATCAGGATGGTAAGAGGCATAGAATGATCCTACGTGGTGCCAAGCTAATTCATACCATTAACTCTCTCAAACAAAAACCAATGGATTTGTCGGTGAAAAATCCATTGAATGGCAAAGCTCAGTTTTTGCTGATATTTCGACGAAATGACAACAAGCATCTGCCCAGTGGTACCTATCGATTGGCAGAGGGGGATGATGCGACTATCGATGTCATTGCCAAATCGGCAAAAACTGGTCAGGTCATTGAAATGTTGAAGTACAAACTGAATATTCAGATTGAACGAAAGAACAAATGAGCATGGCGGTGTTTGTGGCGAATGTCGCTGCCGACGCCAGAGAGCTTTCACTAGGTAGGTAAGGTAGTCTTACCTGCCTTTTTCTTGACGATTTCTGCTGTCTCCGTTTCGTGCTTTATCCATAGATGAAGTGAAGCCAGTTGCGATTTTTAACCGATTCGACCTCGCTGACAGTAACGGTAAAAACTGCGGAGAGTAACGTATTGTCTACGCTAGAGAAGTGCCGGATGTTCGCTCTTTGGGGCGTTTTACCATGATTTTTGAGGCAACTTATCCGAACCCAATACCAGAAGAGGGGATTCGGGGATGTGTGCCTGTGGCTAAGTTCTGGGATTCTTTAGTGGGCCCAGAAATGGAAGATGTTGATCGAGAGCTTGCGATATGGCTATTTCTCTATAATGGGAGCACTCAGGACGGTATTGATCTGCCGCCGTCGATAAACTTCCACGGGAGGACAATCTTTCTCAGATATCGCAAAATCTGAAATTAATCCTCCATCCCTTTTGAAACGTGCGGTTTTATTTAGTGCTCTACAACCATACTTGTCACTTCGTACCTTGAGGTTACACACTTCAATTTTTCGTCATCTGACGCAGACACTATCTTATTCCTCCTTCGTGATTGTGATAAGGCTCTAAAGCCATACATACAAGGCCAATGGAGTGAAACATCCTTTGATAAGGTCGGTGTTTCATAGCATGCCTGCATTGCTACTGGCTTTTAATTTCACGTTAGGGAAACTTAATGCTCGAGACGATAGATAGACCGCAAGGAGACGAACAGGAGAGCATACAGCAACCTGACGATATACAGCCTGAAAATGTGTTACTTTCATCGCCCAAACGCTTTGTTTGGGAGTTTCTACTTCAATTTTCCGGCATTGTTCTGTTTTCATCCTTTCGCTCTTACCAAACCGCCAAAGAGCTAAACAAAATAAATGGAAAGCGGTATCAACCTATTTTATGGCTTTTCTTACCTCTGCTGACGTTACTTCAACCCATTGCTTTTTATCATCTTTTCAACGGGTTTCGTGCGGCAGAAAACAAATATCAGATCAAGGCTGTCAATTACGGTGTCTGCTACGCAGCGGCGATTCTCTGTACGGCGTGCAGCATATTTAACCTTTATGCCAGTCATTCAGGTATGTTCAGTTGGCTCGATGCCAGTCTGTATCCAATTTGGATTCTCGGTTTTGTTTCAATCATTCATCAATTTGGTAATTTAAAGCGTCATTTGCCGAATGCCGAGTTTGTAAGCAGTAAAATAGCTTATACCTTGCTTCAGTGGGTGATGGTGATTGTTTTGGGAGGATTACTCTTCTTCGTCGTGGGGTCAAACCTCTACCATCAGAGTAAAGTGTGGGGAGGTGTTGAGTCTTTCAAAAATGGCGATGTCTATCGACAAAAGGATCACTACAGTTTGGAGTTAGCGGGTGACGGCTGGGTGCGTGTAGATAAAGGATACATCTCTGATGGAAGCAGTGATGCGGAGTTTCTCCATGCGCAGTACGAAGCGTCTGCGATGGTTTTCCTGCATGAGAAGGGCACAAGCCTCAACGAGCAAACCCGTTTTCGACAATCGAGCTATCTCGAAAGCATGACAAAAGCGAGTTGTAAAGAAACCAGAAAATTTGTTCCAACCACACTCTCTGTCCGAGCAGATATTATTTGCAAAGGCTCATCGCCACTCTCAAAAGAGCTGACTTATATCAGTGCTATCCAAAACGAAAAACACATGGTGGAGCTGATCATTCAGGCAGAGGCTGAGCGCCATATCATTGATGATATCGAAACAATCATGTCGACTATGGTCAGGGAGTTCCAGATACAATGAAAGCAATCACTCACTCTCTGCTCGGTGCGGTTTTTATCGCCACCAATCTGTTCGCCACTAACACATTCGCCAGCAAGACAGAGCGCGTTGATTGGCAACTTGCTATAGATAACGCTGACAAAGCACGGGTAAGTCAATACCTGACACAAAGTGATAAGCCAGCGGAAATGAGGCAGGTTTTACGGCAGTACAGCTTTGATGTTTACGACGATCAGGTATCCCGTATTGTTACTTTGATTAACTATTACCCCAAGTTTACTGACATCGAAAACTATGGCAGTCAGAGCATCTATTTCAACCGTAATACGCAGAGAGTTTCCGTTTTATCTGCGGTATCTGTCAGCCCATCGGGCACATTCACAACCTTTGATCCCCAAAAAGCGAGATTAAGAGATACAGATACCTACAACACCTTCACGGATGGACAAGAATTGGTCATGCCTTTGCCTGCCCTTGAGGAGGGTGGGCTCTCTATCATCAAGTACAAGCTCATCACTGATAGAAATGCTCAGGAAATGGACTGGGCGACAAATATCTGGACAGAAAATAATTACGAGATTGAA
This sequence comes from Veronia pacifica, assembly GCF_001707825.1. Taxonomy (GTDB): domain Bacteria; phylum Pseudomonadota; class Gammaproteobacteria; order Enterobacterales; family Vibrionaceae; genus Veronia; species Veronia pacifica. The sequence continues at coordinate 20,851 of NZ_LYBM01000060.1, forward strand.
AACTTTTCTCTACGTGCAAACTGGCATGGCAACACGGTTATGCGTTGGAAGCAACGTGGCTCCGGGGTTAAGTGTGAAGAACGCGCCCGCACCTTAGAATGCAAAGGGCAGTCTATTTCTGCTTTTAGTGGCGATGAACAGATAATGTGGAGAGATCATATTTACCACATAGCACTTGGTGGTCTTGATAGCTGGGACGAGGTCTCTAGCCGTACCGCCACGTTCATGCAAAAAGCAATGGAAGATACCAAAGGGCTTGACGATTTAGTCTCTTCTCTTACCGATCACACTCCTGAAAAGAGCGACAAAATTAGCAAATTATTAGATTTTGTCGCACGAGATATTCGGTATGTGTCAATGTCTGAGACGGGTCATGCGGTCACCCCCCATGCTATCCACGACACCATTAAAAATCGTTATGGAGATTGCAAAGATAAATCCACGCTCCTAAAAGCGATGCTGGATAAAATAGGAATCAAAGGAGAGCTTCGTTTGGTTGCTACCCAGCGGGCTTATCCATCGGGTCTGTTATTACCCTCTATGACCGCCTTTGACCATATTGTGGTCTGCTTCACGCTCGGTGAACAGGAATACTGTCTTGACCCCACTGATACTGCGACCAATTGGCAAGTCACCCCAAACTGGATACAAGGGAAGGTCAGCTTACCGGTCAACCCTGACTATATTCCTCATCGCCTGCCAACGAGTGTCTATCGATGGCAAATGAGCAATAAAACCAAGAACAAATTTGATGAAAAGGGTGGTCAGTACGAGAAGCAAACGCGAGAGTATTTTGGTGAGTACGCCTCTTATTATCGAAAATATTTGATGTCCAAGAATGACGAGGGCAAGCAGAGTTTCCTGACTGAAGAGTACAAAGATACGGTCACCGATTTGTCAGAGCCAGACTTTTCATGGACAGGTGTAGATGAAATGTCATTTGACTTGGAGATCTCCTCTGAAAACACGTTACCCGCTTTTTTAGATGTGAGTCAGCCACTGAACTACACAGAGGGTGACGCCTGGATTAAAAAAGAGCTGGGGGACATGCGTCTGCAGAATACTGACTATGGCGAATATTTTTCAGGAATAAAATTGGAGTCAGATTATGAATATGACCTCAATAATCTGTGGAAGCTGAAAACTACACCCCCGTCGCTTTTCTTTCAGTATCGTTTTGGTTCTTTGATCAGAAAAACCGAAAAGTTGAACGATGGCAGGCTAAGGGTGAATACCAAGGTAGATATCGTCGCGCAATGGATCGATGCAGATGAAATAGCCTTGTTCAATCGGTTTTTAGATATATTGGAGCGAGAGTCATCGATTCACCTTACTGGCGACTTGATTGAAGAGCCCAGTGCATAGCTCATGGCGTATGACGAATTCAAAAAGGGTATTGCTGATATGGCGTGCCCTTTTTACATAGTGCGCTACGTCTGTGGAGGTAAAGGTACAAATATAGGTATGAAGTGACCGTAACGCCTGTCAAACGCGTTGAGTCCTGCATGTTTAAGTTATTGAGTCATTAATTCAACCACACGCATATAAATCTCTCACATATAAAACTAATTACATTTGTTCTTATTCGTTGATGATTAAGTACACAATAAAAGCTATTTCACAACATTAATATTAGATTTGTCTTTTATAACTGTTTTTATTGTGGTTAACATTATACCTATGTCTTATATATTGACGATTTTTTTAAATACAGTAAGAGATTAAACCTTATTCACCAATGTTTTTATTAATGGTATTTTTAATATGTTAAGAGTATCTACAATGCTAAATAAATTTATATTATTAACAGTGTCTTTATATTTTATCCCTGATTTTTTTGTTTCAAAATCGCTAGCGGAAGAGATTAAAATTAATACTGTTAAACATCATTGTGATGCCGATTATAATCTTACTAGTCACTATAAAACGGGTAAAGTAGATATTTGCTCTATTAAGATTTTTATAGAGCCATTTACTATATTAACAAATTGGGGAACAAAACCTGAATGGATAAACAACCATCAATTTGTATTTTTAAGTAATCAAATTGGCGATGTATATCTAATGGATATGATAAAAAACAAAGTCATAAACCTGACTGAGTCATTTGCTCATGCCGGGTTTACGCGAGCCCATAAATTACCCGGTGGGCATTTACTTTTAGTCGTCCAGAATCTGGACCAATACCACCCAAAGATCCTCTTACTATATATGATACTGGGCAGTTTACAGGGAATATCTGGGTCTTTGAGGCACCTTTCGATAAAGCACCGTATCTTCTTATGCTTGAAGACGAAGATGGAAAGCGGCAAAAAGTAAATGCGTGGGAAGGGCTGGCATTATCTAAAGAGTCCAACAAAATGGTGTGGTCGGATACACAAACTCCATTTTTTGGCAGTAACCTCATTGCGTCTGGCTGGAACTACCTAACTGCTCCTTCCCGTTTATGGGTTGGCGACTTTATCTATCAACGTCAAAATAGCATCATTAAAAATGCGCGAGAAATCGTATCTAAATACGATATTGGCTTAATATTTTTAGAACCTCAGAATTTTCTCGGTGAGAATGATGAGAAAGTGACTTTTAGTGCCTACGGTCCAACGTCAAATGGAGCAGCTAATACGTATTTGTATAACTTTAAAAAACAGGTCATCGAGCATATTCGTATTGGAGAAGGTTACCAAGAGTGGGAGGGAGCTTCTCCTGATTATCAACGCTCATTTGTTGAAGTCCAGCAAGACGCATCCCGGTTTATTGGACCAACAAATGTTGAACTTTACCTTTATGATTTTAACAATGAAGACCTATCACGGTTCTCTTTCTTCAGGGGAAATGAAAAAAATATACATGACCTTTATCTTCATGAACCCGTTTTTTCTCCAGATGGAAAAAATGTGCTAGTAACCATTGGTGGAGGTGACGGTTGGGAGATAAATTCCCCCGGTTATGGATTAGGTATTCTTATTATAAATATTGATGATTTATTATTAATTTATACTAAAGAGTAGCGGGTGACTATCGCTATAGTTGTACCGAATAATGAGAAAAAATAGGATGAAAGAACTATTTATCTCTCATCACTAAATGAATCATAATTTTTTAATGAAAAATTAAAAAAGTATAAATTTTTAGTTGCCGATATGAATATTTTATATCGAGGCATATCACATAAAATCACTCATATCCTAATGTTATTCTAACTTCATTTATTGTACGATATTTAGCCTATCTCGGTTGGTTTATTAAATATAATAAGCAATAACCTTATTTTTAAATATATCGAAATTTAACTTTTTTAGATTTATTTTATAATTATAGGTTTAATAAAATGAAAAAATTAGCGCTAATAATATCTACGGCTTTAATGGTCACAGCATGTGGAGGAGATGGTGATGAAGGAGAAAACAAAAAAGCCTCTTCGCCGGGAACAAAGTCTCTTACAACAGTGACTGACACCAGTTTGGAGAACCTGTATTCAAATACGGGAGATGTAGACGCATCTGTTACCGGACAACTCCTTCAAGGCGTTATTAGTGGATTACAAGGTGGTTTTACAAACGAGAATATAAATGGTCTAGCAGACGCACAAAATAATGGTCAGCAAACTCAGTCCATACCTTGTAACGATGGCAATGGAGAGTTGGTCCTTACTTTTTCTGCAGACGAAAACCAAGCCACGGGTTCGGTTGAGATAAATGAGTGTAACGTCTCTGACGACCCAAATGTCATCGCCAACGGTAGATTTAATTTAAGTATGCGGGTTGAATCGGAGTCCTTCAAATTTCATTACAGCGGAGATTTAGATGTAACTGATAGAAATAGGGCTGAAACCATTTTTGCTATCGATAATCTAGAAGCTACTATGAATTCTGAAGAATCTACCATGTCTTCGACTGTTACTTCAGGTGGTCAAACCCATAAAATTATGTCTTCCACTCACAATACATATCCTATCAAAGAACAGTTGAGGATAGAGGGTGCGGGAAGTAGTTGGATTGAAATTGTGCGTGAGGGTGACTCGAATGATGAGCTATCAACATGTTCAGTAAGCAAGAGTGATAACCTTACGATCTCCGATGATGAAGCATGTGATCTATTAGATTAGTCATTTGTTTTACCCGATGAGCCCAGACCCTATCGGCTTGGGCTTATTCATAACAGCCAGTAAAAGAGAACCTACCTATCACTGCTGCCTTAGTGTGACTACTCATTCTCACATATACTCTCATCTCTACTGGTTTTAATTATCATCGTATTATCACTTATCGTTACGATTTTAAAAATCAATCTAAAATAAATATATTTTTTTTGATATCTATAATATAAATATTAGTTTTTATAATTCTCATCTTTATAGATAAATTTACCTGTAAGGTCAGGTAATTAAATAGTTTCTTTATAAATATAATAATTATGACGATCACTTTAAGTGAGAGCGCCTTGCATAATGTGATATTTATCTAAAAATAATTATAAGCTATTACCTTTTTATTTTCCTAATGGTGAATATCTACCTACTTCTCTTGAATTAATATTTAAACTATCTAATTTCACTATGTATTTTATTCTTGATTTATGAAAGGTCTTTATTTTTAAAGATATAATGATGATATTTTATTTATGAAATATATGAATGGATCTCACATAATGAAACACATTTAATAATATATTTATCATTACCCATATTGTACGATCTTTGACCGAGTAATATTTTTTATTCAAAGATATTTATTCATGGAGTTAGTTTAAATAAATAACTAAAGCCAAATCTTAAAATACTATGCTGCTTTGAGTGAAGGTTATAATTATATGAAAAATATGGTGTTAATGCTCTCTATGGCTTTGCTGGTAACAGCATGTGGTGGTGAGGAAAGTGGTACACCTCAGAAGGATGAACCCTCTCTGACAACCATTACTGATTCGAGTTTAGCGGTGTTTAATTCAAACGCTGAAAATGTAAACGAGACAATTGTAAGAGGAATCTTAGCCGATCCTAAGTACTTAATGGCAGACGACAATGCCATTGCTAAAAGCGTTAGTTCTTCTAGGTCGTCAATTACTCCACAACGAACAGAAATCATTCCCTGTTTTAACAATAATGGTCAGTTAGCACTCTCAGGCTCAATTCAGGAGGGCAATATTGTTTTTGCCACTGCTATTGAGGCATGTAATGTGTCATACGATCCAAATATTCTTGCAGACGGACTCGTAAATGTGTCTATCAAAAAGTTTCCGTTTGAAATTACGTCGACAGGAGAGTTTTCTGTCTTCAATGAGAACATAGCTGAAAATTTACTCACGTTTGAAAACTTTGCATTTTCGACAAGCATTCTAAAAACTACTTTATTTTCTACAGTAACAGCGGCGGGTCAAACACATAATGTTGAAGTTACTATTACCCATACCCTGCCGATAAAAAATACGATTAGACTGGAGGGTGCAGAGAACAGTTGGATTCTAGTTGAGCAAGAATTTAACCTGAGTGGAAAACAAACTAAATGTTCGGTTACTAAGAGTAATAACCTAACGTTGACTGACGATATTATATGTAATTTGGTCGATAGGTAGATATACCCCAACAACCGGAAAAGACTTTAATTAAGATCCTCCTCAATATGTACCGTTCGAGGCGCAAGTGTCGATAGGAATAGTCATTGTATTTCAGCGGTATTTAACGAATAAATGGGCATATTGAGGGGCCCCCTTCGGTCGAGTTGACTTACGCAACGCTCTTTGTTGTTCCTTTTTGATGGAGATAGTTTCATCAAAAAGGAGCACTTTATTATGACGTCAGTCAAACTCGATAAATCCTGCACCCTCAGGCCGTTTAGGTATTTGAATAGCCCAACTGTTACCGGGTGGGGCTTAAATCAGACGAGTACATATGTAGCAAGATGTTTTGAGCTTCATTATTCTGATTTGTAAATGTAACGAACACACAATGCGTTGATCGAATACACTAGCAATAGCCCTAAATATTTAACGTTTATCTTAGTCATATCCTCTACAGATTCTTTATCGCGATTACTCGGTCTGATTCACGCCTGTCAACGCACTTTTATCGATCCATAGTTTTCGATAGCCTCTTGGTGCAGCAAGTATGCTCACTTATCAGAGACGAAAATGAAGATTAAAATGTCGCGACACCGGAATGCTGACGAAAGCATCATCAATCGATGAAAATGTGTTTTGTCAGTTGAATACGCAAGCTCGCCTGATTAATCGATTTTTGGGACCATAATAGAAGTCATCATTTCGTTTTTGAGAAAGATAATAATATTTTTCCTTAAAAATTATTTTCAGTAGAAAAATATCATACAAAAAGGCAAAATTAAGGAAAAATAGAAAAACAATTCTCTGGCTATCTCTTTACACTGACTCCCGTCAATGAGGTTTGCAACCCTCTGATTTAAAAATATAAAAACTGAGTAGCCATCATGAATTCGAAGTCTTTTACCGTTTTACTTTTTCTATCTGTTTGTTTGATTTGGGGAACGACCTGGTTTGCAATGGAGGTCGCGGTACACACTATCCCGCCCATTTTTGCCACTGCGTTACGTTTTTTTCTTGCCGCGCCCGTTCTTTTCGCATTGGCGAAAGCCCTCAACCAGCCATTAATGTTTCCCAAGGAAAAGCGAGGCTGGGTAGTCATTGTTGCCCTTATGTACTTTGCTATCCCTTTCACACTCATGATTTACGGTGAGCAATACATATCTTCTGGTTTAGCATCCATCATTTTTGCCAATATGCCTGTTGCCGTGATGCTAATGTCTGGCCTGTTTCTGGGTCTCCGTTTGGCAAAACATCAAATATTTGGTTTACTGACGGCGGTGGTCAGCCTGTGTTTGATCATCGGTAATGAAATGCAAATGGGGGGAGACGATTATCTCACGGGTACTGTCTCGTTGGGCCTTGCTGTGCTTATTCATGCTGTAATGTATGTGTTGGTGCAAAAGCATTGTAAAGAGGTGCAGGTTCTCACTTATAACGCGGTCCCATGCTTTCTTGCTTCCATGTTTTTGTTTGCGGTCTCTGCAATGACAGAAAACGTCGTCGTCGAGGCTATTAGCTGGAACTCACTGTCCGCCGTCGTGTATCTGGGTTTTGCTGCCAGTGTTGGCGGAATAGTGGCGTATTTCAAACTGGGTCAGGTATCTACGCCGTTTCAGGCATCAATTTGTTTTCTCATTTTCCCTGTAGTGGCCTTGCTAATATCTGCTTTTATCAATGGCGAGATGCTGTCAGAGCAATCACTTATCCTTATGTTGCCGTTACTGTTTGGCATTATGTTGACTAAAATGCCGAAAAGAGTATTTAAGCAACAACGTGCGATAAACGCTGCAGAGTGATGAGTGTGTTTCAGATGATTGCCTTTCGCTGGATACACTAAAGTAAACCATAAAAACAAGGGGCACTCGGTGCCTCTTCTCTATCTATAACGCTTCTATTCTTCTGCACACCCCTTCATCAATCATATGCCGTATCTTCGGGCGCAATGACGACTTCAAACTCCCTACTCAACAATAGTAAATCAAATGCATATTAAGATTACATCGTATGTGCTGACTATTTTTCTGATTGCTTTTAATACACTTTTTCCTGATTTTTGACGATGAAAAAGATAAACCATAAGAAAGATTTGAAGTGAAAAGTAATTGAAAAACACTAAAAAAACCTTTTCTTAATTTTTTGAGTATTTATTTTATTTTTGCCCAGTTATTAATGGTTATAAATTTTTTTTTATAAATTAAATAATATTTTTCATTATTTAATGATTAAAAAATATTACTTATCAATAAGTTATGTTTTTTTATGTCTTCGCCATTCCTGTATTGATTTATAGCTAATATTATTCCGTAATTTATTCTATTTTTTTAACAAAGAGTGTCAAATAAGTTCTATCAAAATAAAAAAATTTTTATTAATTGAGGGGTTGTTAATGTAGAAGATAAAAAATATAACTCACAAGTTAATGAATATAAACATATTAAAAAAGATGGAACTTAACAGAACTACTATTCACATAGTTATACGCAACGAAGAGACTAAAAACTCTTAATAATATGCAGCGATATTCGTATTAATAGGAGTTTATTTCACTACGAGATACGAAAAAACCCGACTTTTACGTAAACATCCCATCAAAGTATTCGGCGAATAACCGAATTGGATACGTTGATAAAGGCTACAGAGCAAAACTAAGGAGAGTTGTATGACATTTATCCCCACATTCACGGC
>NZ_LYBM01000061.1 GCF_001707825.1 Veronia pacifica
TTTGGCTTTCAAAGGCTCGCCCACTTTTTCATTCAGCATTAGTGGGTAGGCTTGCGCCGGGGAAAGTGAGAGGGTTTTATCCTCTGGGTGGTGCCATCGACCCTGCAAACGAAAAGGTGCCAGGATCGGATAATCCTGCCGCCCCGTTTCCGGTGCAGCATCAGGTTTTTGGGTTGCCATAGAAGTGTCCTGTGGAGGGTTAAAAAAACCGCCTGTCTGGGCGGTTGTTAGTGGGTAGGTTTAATCGGCCAGATAATATCGGCAGGGTTTGCAAACGTCTGCGTCAAGTCGCGCAGGGCTTGTCGATATTCCGCATAGGCGGTGCGTTGTTGGTCGGTCAGTGGTGCATCTGTCATTTGTGTCCAGTCGGTGTCTTTCAATAAATAGTTGCGTTTCTCTTTGGCATCATACCAATCAATATCGACCAAACCGCCCGGTGTGACTAAAAATGATTCATTCATTGTCTTATCCTTTCACGTATTACAGTTTGTCTTCTATGTAAATGAGTCGCTCATTGATTTTGTCATGCAGGTTGTACAATACTCCGTGTTTCTTTCCGTCCGGCCACACACCCGGAACAACCGACGGAAGAGCCAGAAAAAATTCATCTCCTACCTCAACACTATTATGAAAGTTAATATCAACATGAACATACGAGCCGGGTTTATTACTATCTAGCAGAGACCTTTTTTGTACCCATTCACCGTCGGTATCTGAGCCAAGCCAGCTTGCATGCCCTTTGGCATTCACTTTCGCGTAGCACAAGAATGTCGTTGCAGGATTGGCTTTAATATGTTGATCCGCGATATACATTGCCCATCCTTCAGCCTCACTGACTGTTTCATCCAATACAGTGATTTTTAGAATATGAAACAACCCCCCTGAAAAGTGACGTAAATTTTCCATACCGATTAATTCAACTAGCTCACGCGCCTCTGGGTGTCGGTTATCCGGGTCTTCTCCCGATAAGACAGGAATAAGTTCAAGATGGCATTTCTCGATCACGTCTCTTTTTATCCCCCACCACATCGGATATTTGTTGATAACGCCATGCTTGTTAGCTTCGGGGCTGGTTATGTATGCTGATAATCTATGGTTTCGATTCATTGCCATGAAACCCAGTTTGTTTGTAGCATCGTTTACTGCGTTTTGTGCGTGCTCGGTGATATGATTAACCTTGTCGTCAATCTCAGCCATCTTACCCACTACTTGGTCGGTCAGTGCTGTTGCACTGTCTACCACGTCAGCCAATTGTTGCTCAATACTCATCGGTCGTTCTCCATTTCAAGATCTCTCAGTCGAAACAGTATCTCCAACTGTCTCGCCATCGTTTTTAGGTTTGCGCGGGCGTTAGCAGTCAGAGCAGACAACACCGCCGTTTTGTCGTCGTTTAAGAGAGCCAATATCTTCTCTTCGCTTTCAGTTAAGCGGCTCGATATCTCCTCTTTATACCGTTGAAACAGCGACAGAATGTCCTCTCTGTCCTCTGCCAGCCGGGTAAACAATTGCTGAAATTTTATTTTCTGACCAAAGTCGGCGCTTTCGATGTGGCGCTCTATCCACGTTTTCAGGGTCTCCAGCGATACAGCCTGCTCGTTGAGACTTTTTGTAAGCTCACGACTTTTCTCATCCTGTGCGATATCTCTACTCATGGCTTTGAGAGCCGCATTCGTCAGCTTTGCGACCTCACCCGCCATCAGCAGGTTGATGTTGTCGTTACCCGCCTCAATGGTCACGCTGTCAGTGGGTAACGGCGAGATATCAAGGGTGAACTTTTCCAGCCAATTAGCATTGGCTGACTTGTACGCCAGTAAGGTATCAGGGGCGGAGTAAACACAAAGCAAGGTGCCGCTTGCGAGAAAAAAGCCAATCTCACGCACCTCAAACTCTCTGGTGCCTTTGAATACCGCCGCCATTCTCAGGCGGGTTGGGCTTATCTCTTCAAAGTCATCCACGGGTTCGCGCTGTTTTTCCGCTCTGAGGGCAGTCTGTCCTGCGCTGGGTGTGTAGCTTTCACTGCCTGCGGCAATCCATTTAATTGCCCCTTTCAGCCCTTGTTGCTTGGCGTTGATAAGCTCCGCCAAACCTGTTGAGGTAAATTGCACCACCCCATTATTTGTGCTCATAGTTTTGCTCCGGGTGAGAAGTCAGACACAAGCACACGCTGCGTTGCGCCATAAAAAGACAAGGTGCCACGGCAGGCGGAATCATCCGGCATCTCGCCTGTGGCAGTATGTTCCTGATCGATAAGTGGCCGACTGATCGCGCCCGACAGCATGAAACCTGTTTGTGTGTCGTGGGCAAGGGTTAAATCAATCGTGTCTCGCTCCGCTTTGGTCGCATCAAGTCGCTTTTGCACCCGCTCAGCCATCCGGCGATCAAACGGCCTTTCCTGTGAGACCTCCACTGCCAGTGAGTAAGATGCCTCGCCCGTTTGGTACCACGGCATCACCACTGCCTCACAGCCCAGTGCCTGAAGTCCTGCTTTGAGGCCGTGCCGGGTACCTGCCTTACTGTGAATTTCAAAGGCGTATTCTGTCGTTTTCCGGTGCTGATCCAATGAGTCGCCGGGTTGCCAGTCCAGCACCCCGCGCTCACTGGCAAGCAAGGCAACAAATGCGGCCTGTGTCTGCATAGGTTGTCTGAGGTCGGGATAAGGGCGCTCAGCCGTCTCAATCAGACGGTGCCAACCATATTCAAGGGCTTCCTCAAGAGTGCTGCGGTTTTCGGGTTGAATGGAGATAAAATCAGTCGGCGCTGACATGAATGATCACCTCCGTACAATGCGGGGCTTCATCCCATCCGCATTCAATATCAGCAGCAGGCTCCGTCAGGCTGACCCGCTTCGGGTCTAGCCCATAAAGCACCTCACCAATTTTCAGGCGGTCAACATGCCCACCGAGACGGTGCGCCCTATCCGCAAACTCTGTCGCCACTTTCTCTGCGGTTTCGGTTGTCACATGGTGAAGCGGGTCAGCCCCGGTGTAGAGCGTGGCAACAATGCGATAAGGTTTAATCACCGCAGATCGGGTGGTGAGCTGGTCGCTTTCCTGCGCAATATCGTCCCGGTTAAGGTAGTCACTCACCCGATTCAATAACGCATCACTGGCGGTGCCATCCCCCTCACGGCTGAGTATGGCGACGTCAACCTTGCCGGAGTGCGGCGTCAGCATACGCGCCTGCGCATCTTTGACACGCTGAGGGGCAAGCTCTTTGGGAAAGTCATAACGCACAATCAATGTGTCCGGCTCTGTGTGCATTGAAATTTTTGGGCGCTCACCAAGTGTCAAAGCGTGAAACTGATAGCCCTTGCGCGTCCCTGTGGTGTGAAACTGATAAGGTGCCAAATCAAAGCGCCTCAACAACTCTTGATCGGATTCCATCACCGCAGGCTTTGGGGGATAAACGCTGTCGTCAGCCGCCTCAAGCACCTGCCGTTTCAGGTTGTATTGCAGCGCCAGTAGATCCACCATGTCAGAGTCAGTGACAAACTTTCTAAACATCTGCATCGCTTGGTGGTTGTCTTCGCGCTTTTCGGCAATCCGCTTTAATATCAGGGCTTCAATCACCTGTGTCAGCAACTCACCCTCATTGCTCAGAGCCTCCGTGATCGCCCCGGCAAGCTCGGGCTTTTTCACCGTCACATACTCAATGACATGCTGGATATACTCCGCCAGTAAAGGCTCAAAGTCCGGGGTGTTGAATGCGTCGGGTGTGGTCATAGTGCCCCCGTTAAGGTCAGTGTGCGGCCTTGCCATATTCCATACACCGCCACCTCAAACCCTGTTTTGGTCGGGTTGGCTTGGCAGCGTGTGGCAGTGAATTCTGTCAGGCCATTAACAGGCAGAGACAACGCCTCCAAAGTCAGGTTCTGCACTATCATTGCCGTGGTGGGTGTCTGCCGCTTTCCCAGCAAACTCAGGGCGCGGTTGCCTACTTCCCGCCGCTTGGCGCGGCTGGTTGGTACCGTGGTTAATATCTTTTTGAATCGGCACAGCAGCGCCGCCTCACCGGTGACTGTGCGGCCTGATTCGGGGTCAATGGCTATCATTCGGCTTGCTTCTGGTTGGGTACCTCGGTTTTCACCAAGTTGGATTCGTTGTGGTCGTGACCATCAAAAATCTCGCGGTCAGCCTGCATTGAGCGGGTATAGTCGGTTATATCCCCGGTCGCCGTTATCGCGCCTGTCTGCCGGGTATCGCCCACAATGTTCAAACCGCCGGGATACTTGGCCGTTAGTGAGCCTTTCTCAAGGTCATACACCTCAGTCATGCCACCGCCGTAATCGGTCATCACCTCATTGGCCTTGGTGGTCGGTACCGGGTAGCGGTCAGAGGGCAAGCCCATCAGCGCCACCGCATTGTTGAGGTTGTCACCACTTCCCAGATTAACCAGCAGGCACTGCTCACCCTCTGAGGGGCGGCGGTAATGGCTGACCTTGCCCGAGCACATCACCAAGAAAGGCACCCCGGTAGCTTTGTTGTCGCCCGTTACCACATCAACGGTGGCGGCGGCGGGGTTTGTCACCACCCCAAGACGAATGCCATTTGCCGCTGCAAGGCGGTTGGCTTCCAGCTCTTCACGCACCGCAATCAGCTCATTTTCCAGTGACTCAATACGCTTGATCAGTGTGAATATCATGCAGTATGCCTCCGATGATTTGCCTGTCCGGGTCATCCAGTCCGCCCATACGGACAGTCTGTTTTACCGTCACCGTACGCAGGTAAAATCCCTGCTCCGGGACAAACTGCCGGGGCATGTTGCTCACAATCCGTAAGCTGTCTTGCTGCTTGCCGTCATTAAAGGTTTCAAGCAGCAGCTCACGCTCAATGCGAGTTGATAAATCCAGTGCCTCAAGCTCAAAGTCACCGGACAGGGGCACATACACCAAAAACCGCAGCTCAATCTCATGCTGTTTGCGGCCATCATTGGCAAAGCCTGTGGTGTCAACTTCCCCTGTGTGATAGCACACCTTGGCGCGGCTCAGGGTCTCGGCCTCGCGTTGGTAAACACTGTCTATCTGAATATTAAGGCGGCTTGCCAACGCACTCACCACAGCGTTTACATACTGGCTAGGCGCGGTATAGGGCGTGGAATTCACGAGAGAAATACTCCTGAAATTTGCGGTTAAGCTCTATCTGGTAGGTGCCTATGATGTCCTCCGCCTCACCCGCAATCTCAAGGGTAACAAGGCGGATAGATTTGCGGCTTTTCCCGGTGCGTCGCCACACCAAAAGCTCACTGCTGTTCATGGGAGAAATGAAGGCTTGCTTAAAAAACTGTTTGCCCACCGCCACCCCATCTTTGAGTTGCTTCGGAGCACCCAGACGATGAACGCCAATATCACGAATACCCACCCATAAACGGGCGCGGCTTCCACGTCGGTTGTACACACGAAAACGGGTGCGTAGGGCGGTTTTCTGGTCAATTTCCAGCGAATAACCCAGCTCCGCCATTGTCACTGCCCGAAACCATTCATTGGTGCGTTTAACGGCGCGGTGGGCGGCTTTGGCTATATCATCCGGCAGGGCATTCAGTTTGTTAAGAAAGTCGGTATCCACCCACATTTTAGAATTCAGACCACTCATTATGTTTGGCCTCAGCGTGTTGTTGCGGCTCATCAGGGGCATGGCTCATCACATACTCACGGATAAGCTGGCTTACATCATTGCCCCGCCCTTTTGCCATCGCCGAAAAACTCAGGCGGTATGGCGCATGTTTATGGGTCACCCAACTTCCGCAAGGTAATTCAGCATCCGTCAGAAAACGGTAAGCCTTTACCCCCTCACTTTCGGAAAAACGGACATAGCCGCTCACCTCTTTAGACGTGCCATCAGGGAGTGTCACTGTGAAAGGGTTGCCAAAATTGGCAACAATGGAAGCGCGGAGAAGTCCCCGCGCTGAGTCAAAAAGGCTACTCATGATCAGCCTGCCAGTTGAACGCCAGTGAGTAAGACACCGCCATCAACAAACACACCAATCGGCACCTTCACCTGACCGGATTCAGTCGGTTTGGTTTTAGTAAACTCACCGTCTTTGAAGTAAGCCGGTTCACCTCGAAAAGCGGGCTCATCTCCCGGCTTAAGTGGACCATCAAAAAGCCCGGTGTAACGTGCGGACACCACCGTTCCGCCAGGTACAGACAAGTGAGGTACCACAATCAGCGCACCGTATTTAATCGGCACATCCTTATCGACACCGCCCTCGGGCGCGACAATATCTATCTTTTTACCTTCTGCGATATGCATAGCGTTTACCTGTATTCAGAAACAGAAAAGGCGCCAACGCGCCTCTGAGTGATTGAGTTATTGAAGAGAGCTGAAATTAGGAGGCGTTAAATTCCGCCTTTGCCACACCTCGGCGATCGACCACTTTGGCGGTAATGTCATAGGTAATGCGGAATTTCGCGCCTTCGGTTGTCCAGCCGTCACTGGTTTCCAGCCAAGGGTCAGTCTGACCATCAAGGAAACCCATCACCACAGAGTCAAAGTCCTTACCCGTCAGCGCAATCGCACCATTCACGTCAGCCATACGGGCGGTTTCGATCACCTTGTCGAACTTCTTATAGGCAGGGTTGAAGGTATCTGGCTTACTGGCCGTGTTCAGCACCGCTTCCAAATAGCCCGCGTGGTCAGGGTTTGCTAACAGAAGCTCACCACGCAAATCAAGGGGGTCACCACCGGATGAAACCGTGGTCGCAAACGACTTATGCAGCGCCATGATCAACGCCTGATAGTCGTTCTTTGGAATGTTAGTGCGCAGGTTGCCCCACTTCTTTGCAGCCGGAGCGAGGAAAATGCCCTTCTCGTCCGCCATCTTTCCCGAGAAAATGGCATTGAAATACAGCTTGTCAGCAAGGCGGTAACCAGACTGCATGAACTTACGCGGCACTTTAGAGATCAACGCGATTTCGTCATTAATGATGGCCTGACGGGTAAAGCCAATCTCACGGCCAAAGGTCGCCAACTGAATCTTCTCGCCACTTCCGGTTAACAGCGCAGACTTATACTCACCATCTTCCGACACATTCATCAAATCCGGCGCATCGTTGATTGTCACCAGATCGGTTTCTTTAAAGTTGGGCAAGTTCTCCGTGTTCGCCAACTGACGAAACAAAGGCGCACGCAGTTTCTTCTCATCCACCATCACAGTGCGGATACTCTCGGTGATGATCTCCGCGAAGTCTCCAGAGTTAAACGCCCGCGCCACCAGCTCATTACGACTGCTGCATTTACTGGCTTCACCGCCAATGGCAATCTCAGCCATATCAAGCAGGGTTTTCAGCTTATACGGGTTATCACTCTCCAGTTCAGCAACATCGCAACGGGCCAGCAACGCATTCTGCAGGGAATCCTTGGTGATGTTTCCGTTGTCTGCACGAATGTGTGAATCGCTGATATTATCGGGAGTGCTTGACTCAGAGCCAGCCGCTGAATGGGCGCCAATTGCCGCCAGAATCTTCTGTGCCGCATCAGACTCAGAGCAGTTCACATCGTTCAGCATCTCATCGCGCAGCGTATCCTTCACCTTATGCTGTGCACACAAAGCTCGGATGGCAGACTGGCGACTATTTTCTTTCTTCGCCGCCTCAAGCAGCGCAGCATTATCAGTAGGTTTTGACATATTTTCAGTTACCTGTTGTGGCGGGTTAGTGTCCTTTGCTGATGCAGCTAAAGGAGGTGGTTCAATCGGGTCCGGTTCTCCTTCCGGCTCATCCGTATTTTCTTCGGGTACATCCGGTACCGGCTTAAGATGATTCATCAGTACAGCCGGAGGTTGCTTAAATGCCTTGAGCGCATCCTCTGAAGTGGCTTGCAGACAATTGGATAAGTCCACCGCATCCACCACCTTGTCGATCAGGCCAAACTCCAGCGCCTCTTGCGCGGTAAACCATGTCTCTTGGTGCATGGCTGCTAACACATCGTGTATCGGCTTGCCGCATCTCTCGGCGTATGCCTCTGCAATGGTTTGCTTTGAGTTTTTAAGCTGAGTCAAAGCGCTCTCAAGCTCACTCTCGCCGCCCCATGCTCCCATTGAAGGGTTATGGATCATCAGATAGGCATTCTCAGGCATCTGGATTTCATCGCAGGCCATAAGAAAGTAAGTGGCAATTGATGCCGCCAGACCATCCACAATGGCAACTGTTTTGCCCTTGTGCGCCCTGATCGCGTTATACATCGACAGCCCTTCATAGACTGAGCCGCCGTAGCTTTGCACACGAAATTCAGCATCCTGAGTGCCGACTGACTGCAACGCACGGATTAGGTCCATTGCCTCGATGTCATAGGCACCAATATCACCGTGAACCCAAACCTTTACTGGTTGTTCATCACCCTCATTTTTCAGGGTAAACCAGCGTTTATTCTTGCTTGGCATCTTCATCCCTCTTGTTGTTTTCCTTGTCGTGCTGAATGGACTCCACCACGTTGTGAGACGGGTCAGCCACACTCACAATGCCCATCTCTTTCATCGCCTCACGCTCGGCCTGAATTTCACGCCGCGTAGACAGCGGGTTAATGTTTCGTTCGCGTTGAGAATGACTCAGCGAATGCAGCCCCAAACGCGCCCCCAGTTGAACGCCTGTCATCTCTTTAGCCGGATCAATCCACGGCATCACAGGTGCCTGATAAATCGCATTCAACACAGAGCCTTTATCCACATCACGGGGCGGTTTGAGCTCACCGGACAACAACGCCATCTGAAGCGCCAGCCGATACTGAGGCCGGGTCCAGCCCGTAACGAACTTGCGCTGCAGCACCCGATAACGCCCAAACGAATCAATCAGCTCCTGACGCTGTGCCGAATAACTGCCGTCGTACAACCGTGTCACGCTGGAGCTGTTCACCATGCTGCCTGCTGACGCAAGCCGAAGCTGGCCCTCACGGAATGGATTACTCATTGCCTCGCGGCGGTTACTCTCGACCACGCCAGCATCTTCTCCGGGCGCCAACTCAAACGAGTTGCCATAACCAAGCGTGGTATCCACCTCATCGCCAGCACCGCGAAAACTGTCACCATCAGGAATGTTGGGGTCGCGTTTAATGAAGTAAGAAAAGCGGCTGGCTATCTGCGCACTGATCCGCTCGCTTTGGTCGTAATCTTCCATATCGGCAATCAGGTCCAGCACCGCATGCAGCATCGACACGCCGCGGTTCTGGTGAAAGCGCTTGGTAAATTTCAGGTGCGCCATAAACTGCGCATCGACCTCAGAAAACACAAAGCCGTGCCGGTCTTTCTGAATCAGATACTTCACCGCCTGACCAAAACGGTTTCGCTGAATCCCCTCCAGCAGATTGCGTTCTTCCTCTTCGATGTTGCGTGGAATGAAATCTGGCTCGAACGGCTGCACCGCAAACGGCGTTGCAGTTGGATAAGCAATCTCTGGATGGTTACCCATATAAAAACGGCCAAATACCTCACCATCACGCAGCCAGGTGCGACAGGCCAGATACTCGGTTTCAGCCCGGGTTAACTCACCATCGATATTCTGATGGAGCGAAAACTGCTCCAGCCACTTACTGATCGCCTGCGCAAACGCCGCATGCACCTCACCCTTTTTATCCAATGGCTGCGGCTCAATCATGATCCCGTTTGGCCCCACTACATTCACACACAGCTCATCAAAAATGGCCGTCACCAGCGGATTGTTCTCATCAAAATGCCGCGCCCGCTCCATTAAATGCTTGGCGTCGCGGTTGAGCTGGTTAGCACTGCCTGTCGATTTTTTGTTGAGTTTGCGGGTATTGGGGTTTCTGGGGAGAGCCGCCTGATAGCGGTTTAACAGCTGACGGTTTTGAGCTCGGCGCAACCCGGCTTCAGGGCTAAAATAACTCACCGCCCTGTCAATCAGGTTGAGTCTATTCAAGGTAATTTCTCCGAATCATCGACCGCCTGCCACCGTTGCGTTGACTAGCAAGCAATGCCTGCAACCGTTCAATTTCACGGCGTACCGTGGCAAGGCTGGCAAACGTCAGCTTTTCGCCCTCTGCCGTCTCAACCGACTGCTGCATCAAAATCTTCTTTTCCGCATTGAGGTACCACTGCAAACGCTCATGATCACTGGCTAACGTCATCCAAAAATCCCCTTAGAATGTCGGTATCGTGAGCGGCCTTTTCTCTCAAACACCAGCGCCTGATCCGCATCCACCACATTACTGTTAAACTGCCATTCCGCCGCCCATGCAGGCGGGTTCTGCCAGTTAATCTCATCACCGCCCTTGTAGTGCATACCCGCCTCTGCATAGGCACATAAATCAAACGACTCATTGCGCGCCCTTTCTGGCTTTTGCCAGTCCCCGTTCTCATCGACAAACTCAGCGGTTAATTCCTCAAACCACCAACGCTCTGCCCAGCTCGGTAACCAGAAAAAGCGCGATCCAAACTCAGCGCGGCCATAACTGGCGCACACACGGTTTTTCAGTCGGTTGGTATGAAGGATTAACAGCGGGATTTCACCGTGGGCATGTTTACTGCGTTTATCAGGGTGGCTCTCTTTGACCAGCGCCTCCTGCTGACGGCTTGCTCCTTTCACCAAACGGAAAAGATGGCTCAGCCCCTTGCCCTTCAAGCGGTTGTAAAACTGATAACTCAGTTCAGTCACTGACGTTGCTTTGTTGTTATGTACTGCTGCCGACCCGCCAGAATCGCAGAGCGTCAGCAGCGGTTTCATGACTCTACCGGAGCCGTCTGCAAGTGAATAGGCACGTTTAATGACCTGCTCAACCAGTAAATCCCAGTCTTCGGCATACACCGCCGGATTAATGCGGTCACCGTTTCGATTGGGGTTTTGCGTGATGTCAAAGCGGTCAATCACCCAGCGTTGCAGGCCCTCACCAAACACCTGAGCCTGAATGACGAAGCGGGCATTTTGCCCGCCCTGTACATCGACTGTCATGATCAGAAAACGTCCCCCGTCGGGAACATAGGCCCGCTGATACGGGTTCTCTTCTGCTCTCAGTTGTAGCTCATGGGCGCCGATATCCTGCGAGTGATTCTGGATGATATAAGAACGCCCCACATCGACGTTGAAAAACGACTTCAGGCGTTCCTCATCACCGCTGTTTTCATATAAATCATTAGCTGTGAGGAAGCGATAAACCAGATTCTCCCAGCCTTGATAAGTTGCGATAACACCCTCAAAGCAAAAGGTCGCCCACTTGGCCTGTCTGACCACAGACGGATCACTTACCTCAAGGCCAAACTCATCAATCGCGCCCTCGGGGAACCATCGCCCCGCAAGGTTCATCGCGCCCTTATCTGTTTCGTCTATTCGATGTGTGCAACGTGGACACTCACAATATGCGGTTGAGGCAGCGCGTTGAAAGTCGTCGCTTTCTTCCCACTTCAGCACCTCAAATTCAGGTCGGAACCACGCCTCACAGTCTGGGCATTGCCAGTAAAAGCGGCGGCGGTCGCCCTGATTAAATAACTGCATGATCCCAGAACAAGGCTGCGCCTCATGCGGGGCCAGCTCTTCTGGTTTTTTAGGATGACGCACCACCCTACCCGGCGAACTTTCAGCCATCGCCATACCTGAACTTTTGGCATTCTGGATACGCTTCAGCATTAGCTGAAATTTGTTCCCCTCTTCACCAACCGAATCATCAGAACGGTCATAGTCGGTGCAACCGGCATAGCGGTAGGTCGAGGCAGATAAACTGGTCTCAGTAGCCGAGTCCAGTTTCAGGATCATCCCGTTTTTAAACTGCTTACTGGTGATGTTGTCATCTGACTTCCGTCCGGTACGCAGCGCCTTAATCTTAGGCGTGGTGCTAAAGCAACGGTCCAAATCGACCTTACTCATATCCACCGCTTTGGTTTTGGTGGAGTAAATCAGCAGCATGTCACCGGGCGACTGGGTCACCGCATAGTTAATCCAGCCCTCCACCAACGCCTTGGTTTTCCCTGAACGGGCGGGGCCAACCACAATCACCGCCTCATAAATACGCCTTGCCAGCGCATCCATCGGCTCACGCATATAGGGCGTCATAGTGCTCAGAAACTTAGTGGTATCCATACCATCTGAGATCCACAAATCTTCGTCCGCCGCCTCCACGGGTGTTTTATCTGTCGGCGCGCACAAATACGCGAGGGAGCGACGAATATCAGCCGCATCTGCAAACTCAATGCCCAGTCGTTGGTCAAACGGATATTTCATGGCTGACCGCCTTCAAATCAAAATTGTAAAGCGCCTCAAGGCTTTCTAATTGCTCCCCAGTGGCGTTAGGTATGGCCGATTCAACACGGGTGATCGCCGTACTGGCGAACTTCTTGATGGCAGCAATGCAGGTGGCTATCTCGTTCTCGTAATCTTCCCGGGTGATAAGGTCTTTACAGTCTTCACCCAGCCCACGCTTCTCACGCTCGGCCTGAATATAGGCCCGCAACTCAGCGGCAGTTTTAAAGCCCATTAAATCGGGGGCGTCGGTTTCTTTGATAGGTCGTTGACACAAATGCGGTGCCACCTGAATCACATCATAAAGCGGTGTATTACTGCGGCCCGTTGCCACAGGCTCTATGCCCACGGCTTTAAGGCGTTTTCGAATTGTGGCGCGGTTTAACCCAAACGCCTCAAGTTCTGACAAGTTCCAGAGTCTTTTCTCATTCATTACTACCTCATAAAAACAAGCTGTCTCTCCAGCCGTCACGCCTTTACTCGCCCCCGGACTGACGTTTCCGGTTTGTGCCTGACAAGGCTGGCTGATACCTTTTTTGACGATCACACGCGCTTTGGGCAAAGGAGTACCCGTCATCGCTAACATGCATTACAGCGAGATACCCACGCGGGCTTACTACACATTGCGCTGACAAAGGGGCCAGCGACTTGGGAGGATAAAGCGGGCAGAACCAAAGAAAACGCCAGACGACTGGCCTGTTATGCGGGTTTATCTGCCCTGTTTGGTACCGTGCCAAAACGCCTCAGCGCCGCCTCAGCAATGCTCCCCATATGCGGGGCAGCAAAATAAAAACCCAAGATCAACATCACTGCGCCATTCATTTGATGAGCGGATTCGCTGATCACTCTGGCAGACGTTTCATAAGGGGTGGGCACGCGTGCCCATATAGAAATAACCGAAAGCAACATGCCAGCTAAATGCTGCAATACCCATACCCCGGTGATCACCAACGCAATTAACCGACGTGCCAGGTTCTGGCCCTGTGTTGCCTGCATCCATTGAATCACCATGGCTCGCGCTTCGGTTCGTTGTTTGGCAGCCTCGGTCGCTTTTTCTTCATCGGTATACACCAAAGCATCGAGGCCGCTTTTCACGCCTTCAACCATCGACTCAACCGCCTGACTGGTACCGAATATACGCCCCCAGATACTCATGCGGCACTCTCCCATTCGTTCAACATCTGCTGAACATCAAAACACGGGCAGGCTTTCAGCCAATCTTCATCGTCTACCACACCATCGCCGTTAATATCTGGGAACCAATCACGATGGCCGACGATGTTTTCACGGCGAATACCATACTGACCACACAGCTCAGTGATGAGCTCACGTAAGGCTGTGAACTGCTCCTGTGTGTAATTACATTCAGGCTTATGGTCTTTACCCAGCCCACCGACCAAGCAAATACCGACATTGTTTTTATTGTGTCCCTTTACGTGGGCGCCAGAACGAGTAAGCGGACGGCCCTTTTCAACCAGCCCACTTCGGCGAATGACAAAGTGATAGCCAATATCAGACCAACCTTTATCAAGATGCCAGTCACGAATGGCGCTCACACCCACATCTAATGCAGTAATAGTGGCGCTGCAGTGAACAGTAATACATTGAGGTTTCATCGCTTGGTCTCCAAATCTCGCACTCGTTGTTCAAGGCTCCGTAAATCTTGCTGGAAAACCTTATTGCGCTCTGACGACTCCGCCAGATCTGCCCGAAGGCTGATCAGCTCAGTCTGTAACTTGGCGACCGCGATTTGAGTGCTGTTAACGGTTGACCCTACCCAAAGCAGCACCGCTAAGATGACGCCCGAGGTAAGGCTGATAAACAACTTGGTTTGATTAAATTCAGATTGTGGTGTGATGGTTGCTGACATAAGGAAATCCAGATACAAGAAAGCCGCCCAAATAAGGCGGCTTAGCGGAATGAATATGGTAGAAACAAAAAAGCCCCACCGAAAAGGTGAGGCTCTGCAATATGGAAATATTGCATCATCTAGTGGTGAGTGTCAACACTCAGGCACAAGATGTTGAGATTAGTTTAAAGCGAGTTTTTTTATACTCACGTCAATCCTTCCCATATTTTCAAATTCATCACCAATAAGAAAGAAATCCAGTTTTCCCTGAGTAATAACAACCAGCGGTTTCCCAAACTCGACCGCTCTAATGACACGGTTTTGGTTCACATCAGAGAAAGCTACTCCAAGAGACTTAAAAATATTTCTATTTCGATTATGCGTTGCGTTGTTATTAACAAGCTTAATCTCGTATTTCCTTCCCGCCTCTATCAAGTAACTGAGCATCTGGCCTTGATTGGCACCTATTGTATGAGAGTCAGCATCAATAGTAAGTAATTTTGCTCGGCTCTTTGGCTCACCAGTGATCGTAAACTTTATATCTGTAATGAAAGTATCTTTACTTGATGTGAAAGGAGAGAAAGCGATTTTACCCTCACGGATGAAACTTTTCTCAAAGCCCGTATCAACATAACAATTCTTAAAACCAGATTTTCCTCCGCTCATGTAGGAACCTGATGTCATCTGATATAAGTTAATATCACGTCGTCCATCACTCAGCATTTTGTAACCAAAAAGCACAAACGTGGCAGATAGAAACTCTCTCTTGTCTTCTTTATAAAGATCAGCTTCAACACAAACTTTATCAATTGATTCAAAGCGTTCAGATACATCAATATAGCCATCTGCAAACTCTGCAAGATATCCTTTTGTATAGTTTTTCATATCAAAACCTTTGGAGAATCCCTTATCAGAGGTATTCACAGGATAATCTTGTTTCAGAGTTGCTTTCAGAGTAATAGTTTTTTGAGCAGCAAAAACAACGCTACTTTTTAAAATAATAAAAACAAAAAGTAATAAAAAAGTGCGCATATTAAATTTCAGCCTCAGCTTTATGTTTCTTATTACTATCTTCTGATAGCATTTTTACTCCATCTAAAAAAGAGGAAGCAAGTCTTTCAATTTCAGGATCAGCCTTATGACTATTTAAAAGAAAGTTCTTTCTCTTTTTTATCTTATTTTTAACTCTGATAAAATCAAAAATACTTATGGACCTTGCAACTTTTTTCACATCATCTTCTAAGCTTTCAATTGCTTTGACATCAAATATACTCTCAACTAACCTTCTTAATTTCCTTTCATTTTCTTCTTGAGAAGTATTATTCCCTAAAAACTTTGAGAACATAGAGTTAACATCATCACTTATTTTTGAGATTAATACACTATGACTTATCTCATAAGCAAGTATAGGATTATCTTCTGAAGTAAGTATGATAGCTTCTTTAAATTTATTTTGATAATCTTCCAAATCTTCCTGACTGATTCCTTTCATTTTTTCAAGCAAGACTGGCTCAAAAGTATCATACATAATATTAATATCGTCTTCAGATAATTTTAAATCTGGAATTTTATTTTCTATTTTTTTAAACAAATAAATGAATTCTGGTCTAAAATCCTTTTTATAATTAACAGACAAACGATGCCAAACCTCTAACATCAAATACAATGCTCTTTTTTGTTTCTTCTTACTTTCTGTTCGAGCACGATATGAATAACCAATACAAGCAGATATTGGAGCAATAATAGCAATCAGTAATTTTGTATCTAAATTTGAAAAATCAAATATCATTTTTCTCACTTAATTTTATTCGTTATCTTGGAGCATTCATCAAAAACGCTCTTAAATACCATTAATGTGGGCAATATCTTAAGCATCACACAAGGCCATTACAACCATATAAATTTAATATATACAGAGACATATCTAAATTTAACACTGAAAATACACTTAGGTAACCTTAGTGATAATTGCCTACAATTCCATATTATTTCGTATAGCCCTCTCCCTCACCAAAAAGGACTCACAATGAAAACGTATCTCGCTTTAGGAATAGCAGCACTGGTTACCCTGCCCGTATTGGCAGATGAAACCCTCTACCCTGCTGGGTATTACGCGGAAGCGGAGGGGCTGAGTGGGCAAGCGTTAAAGAAGGTGCTGGGAGAGATTGCGGCGCGGGGGCATAAGCGGCTGACGTACAAGCAAGTGTGGGCGGCGCTGAAGGATACCAACGAAGACCCGGCTAATCCTGATAACATTATTCTCTATTACAGTGGTCGCTCCCAGGCGAAAAGCTTTAATGCCTCAACCACCAATGACCGTGATGCGTGGAACCGAGAGCATGTGTGGCCGAAGTCGTTTGGTTTTAAGCGCAAAAACCAGTGGGGATATACCGATATCCATGCCATACAGCCGACGGATGCGCAGATTAACTCTCTACGCTCTAACAAAGATTTTGATAATGGTGGCACCCCACTCTCTAAATCGCCACAAAACAAAACCGACAGAGACAGCTTTGAGCCGCGCGATGCGGTGAAAGGCGATACCGCCCGCGCCATTTTCTATATGGCGATTCGCTATGAAGGGAACGATGGCAATATGCCTGATCTCTATCTGGTGAATGATACTTCCAGCAAATCAGGTAAAACCAAGATAGGTAAGCTCTGCTCCTTACTTGCGTGGCATGCTGCTGACCCAGTGGATGACTGGGAACGACAGCGACATGAAAAAGCGGTGAAGTGGCAGGGGAATCGGAATCCGTTTATTGATAATCCTGAATGGGGAGGCGATGTTTTCAACAATGAGTGCAAACCCTCGCACCAAAGCTAACCAAATAAAGCAAAAAAAGAAAATAGATAGTTATCTATTAATTGCCAGCTCGCCAGAGCTGGCAATCTAGTGAGACTTACTTAACCAACCCTATGAAATATTCAACATTACATATTACAAATACAAAAAAGCCGATGATGATAGAGAGAGCGAAAGCAAATATTGACTCATGCCATAGCCAGAAATTGCGTTTCTTAGGCATTTCTCTCTTATAGCTACCGTCAACTTGGTCTAAGATTTTGACTTCATCTTTTCGGTAGTCGAACCAAGAGCAAGCAATTGATGCTGTCATTAATAGAATAACTGAACTCACAAAAATGGTTAAGATAGACGTTAGCTCAAGCATGAGTGTCAGTGAGTCTAAGCTAATAATCTCTGGCTTATTTTTATAGATAGAGGCGCTAGAAAAGAATATTCCCATAATCGCAGTTATTACTTTGAGATAAAAGTCCATATTTTTATGAAGCAATGAATCTAAATACTTTTGCTTTTCAATAATAAATTTGTACCTCTCAAGTACGATTTCCTTTGTCACTTGTACTTTAGTTTCTTCTTCGAACATTTTTTATACCAAATATCTAGAATGCAATATGATGAATGTAATAGCTACTCTATCAAATTTTTATGATTTTGGTATTCGTTTAATTATTTGAAGCGTGCCGCAAAAGGAATACATATTATTTTTTAATATTTACTTTACAATTTATCCATGAAAAACAAATAAATACCACCTGGTTACACTCTAGTCACATTGATAACTTTTTAATTAAAAATATTATGGTGAATTTTAGATTGGTAACTTCGTTTATAACTTATACCCACATACCTATTTTGATACACTCACACTTATAAGAACACACTACTGATTTAATAAATTAGGACTTTAGAAAGTAAAATGTCGAGTTATGAAAAAACAACATTGTGGCAATCATCACTGAGCCAACAATTAGAATATGATGAACACGCAAAAGAGCGAGAAATATTTAGAGCCAACTTTGAAAAGTTTCATAACAACGCTGCGTTACTTGCACAAGAAATTATTCGAGATCTCCCCGACTATACTGTCCACGACATAACTCATATTGATGCATTATGGGAAATGGCATCTCTTATCTGTGGAGATGACTATAAGTTAAACCCAGCGGAAGCCTTTGTTCTTGGCGGAGCATTTTTAATTCATGACCTAGGTATGGGCCTTGCCGCTTATCCAGAGGGCGTCAGTGAGCTGAAGAGTACGCTACTTTGGAAGGATACATACGCGCATCTGGAGAGGAAAAAGCCAGAACTAAGCAGTGATGCACTAGAAAAAGAAGTCATTGAAACTGTTCTTCGTGAATTGCATGCCAAACACGCTGAAAAGTTGGCGCTTATATCTTGGGGTGACAACAACGAATTCAAGTTGATCGATGATCCTGAACTTCGTGAAGCCTATGGACATATCATTGGTAAGATCGCTCATAGCCATTGGTGGAATGCTGAAGAGTTAGTTGAAAACTTCCCTCAGCGACTGGGCGCATTTGGTGGTATGCCGAATGAGTGGGGTATAGACACTATCAAGTTGGCATGTATTTTACGCGTATCTGATGCTTCACATATTGATAGTAGAAGAGCTCCTGCAAGATTAAGGGCACTTAGAAACCCCAATGATTTTGCAAGTATGCACTGGCTATTCCAACAACGCTTATATCAGCCAAGACTTGAGACTGAACGACTGGTTTACACCTCCAAAGCATCATTTTCGGTCGATGAGTCTCAGAGTTGGTGGCTTTGTTTTGAAACAATCAAAATGATTGATAACGAGCTGAGGCTTGTTGATTCAATTCTTGCCGACAACAATAAACAAAGACTCAAAGCAAGAGGTGTTGCCGGGGCAAATAATATCAACACTTTAATTCGTTTAGTAGGTACAGCGGGTTGGCATCCCATAGATGCAAGCGTTCAGGTTGGTGACGTTGCAAAACTTGTGAAAAACCTTGGTGGTGAGCAACTATACGGAGATAACAGTCAAGTTCCATTGAGAGAACTGATTCAGAATGCATGTGATGCAGTCAGGGCAAGGCGTTTCATGGAAGATGAAGATGAGGACTGGGGGAGAGTTACAGTAACTGCAGGTGAAGATGACTCTGGATTATTTATTGAAGTCGAAGATACCGGTATTGGTATGAGCATAGATGTTCTCTGTGGTCCATTTCTCGACTTTGGAAATTCATTCTGGGGAACACCCTTAATGCATAAGGAACTCCCGGGTCTAGAGAGTAAAGGGTTTTCATCAACTGGTAGATATGGTGTAGGCTTTTTCTCCTGTTTTATGTGGGGAAATAAAGTTAGGGTCACTACACGTAGATTCGAAGACGCTAGGCAAAATAGTAAAGTCTTAGAATTTGATGGTGGTTTGGTAAATAGGCCGATACTGAGAGATGCCAATAATTATGAATATATTAAAGAAGGAGGAACACGAGTTCGCGTTTATCTTTCCGATGAGATAAATATTAAAGAAATAACCACTATATATAATTATAGCATGAAAAGAAGCTCAGATTTGAGCACAATTGTCACTCATCTGTGTCCGACTGTAGATGTTGACATTTATGTCCGAGATCTAACCGAAAGTAAGCCAAAAAGAATAATAAAAGCTAATGATTGGAAAACACTCAGCGATAGAAGTTTTATCCAAAGAGTTCTTTCAATTAATGATGAAGAGATAAATGAAAAATTATCTACACTAATTGAACTCACCTCACATATAGATAATATTTATCTTGGTGACAAAATTATAGGCCGTGGTTTTTTATACCCAATATATCAATATATAGAAGGTTTAAATCTGTCTGGTGTAGTTACTCTTGGTGGGTTTAGAGCGACAAATATTAGTCAATTTATTGGATTCTTAAATGGTTATTCCTCGCGAGCATCTAGAGATAATGCTGTGCCATTAGCTCAATTTGAGCATATTTCAAATTGGATAGAAAAACAGGAAGAATATATAAACTCTTATTATAAAGACAGTAAGCATGTACAATCTACTGAAACTCAATTAGCGATCTCTAATACTTTCCTTAGCTATGCTTATAATCCAAAAAATTTGGTAGTGGCTGCTGATAATAATGGTCCTATGAAAATAGAAGAACTAAAAGAAAAAATCAGAAGCAATAAAAAAATAATATTAGTAGAGAGGCATTATATAATTGGTCCATATGGAATATCACAAAATGATATCTGCATTAATGATAATGTCATTTGGACTGATAGTCAATTTAGCTATCCTTTAGCTTCTCTCCTTAATATCGGTACTAAAATAAGAGAATGGCCATATGAAGAGAATTCCAATAGAAAAAATAAAACTTTATTTTCGATCGTTTTACAGGAAATATTAACTTATTTAGGTATTAACCATGATAACTTTTCACTCAAAGAAAATGAAAAAAACGTTTTAATAGGAGAAGTAAATGGAAAAGATTTTTTTTGTGAGGGGTTTGAGTTTAGCTTAGATTGATTATTTCTTAGCAGGCCACAAGGCCTGCTCTCCCATTTCTACCCCAACCTTCTCTGCATATTCGCGCTCGTCAACTCCAGTATCCTTTCATTCGTCACCTTCGACAGTTCCACCAACTCTTGCAGGCTCATGTATCCCGGTTCGGTGATGTATTGCAGGAGTTTGGTGTTACTGGTGATGAATTCATCGTCTTGTAGCGGGATGGAACTTGTGAGGTTGCCGTTTTCCCACACCACTAACATTCGCTCTCGTTTGAATGGTTGTGGTGTGTTACGGCGTAACTGTTGTTCCATTTGGTTAAAGGCGTTGATGTAGGCCTCTTTTATCAGCGCTGCTTTCTTGCCAGTGAATCCCATCACTAGAAAGACAAATCCATCCTTGGTCATTTCCCAAGATCTGTAGGTGTTTCCTTTGTGCTCATAACTAACCAGCGAAAAGTTGCTGGTTCGAAACTCATCGGAACATTCAAGTGATTCGATTTTTTGGCAGACATGCTGATGCTGCTTGGAGAATACTGCGGCAACAGTTTTAGATGTGGTCGTGATTTGACCGTTTGAATTTTCTACTGCATTGGATGGAACAAGGTTTACCGTGGCCATAATGACCTCCTATGCCGATATATTATCGCCACACGGGGGTCTCAATCACCGGGTGCGAACTGGACAAGGTTGAGACTACCGCGACATAGGAAGCGGCCCACCGAAGCGGCCTCGCCCAGCCCACCATTGTTCAGGTGCGCGAAAGCTACACATAAAAAAACCAGCAGGAAGCTGGCGTCTATGCGCCTATGTCTACAAACGGGGTCTCAATCCCGGCACTGGATTTTGCCAGTGCCATTTGAGGATACTGCTGAAAGTGTTTTTCTGTCAACTGCTTAGGCAACTTTCTGTGCCTCCTGCTTTTCTTTCTCTATCTGGCCTTGTATCGCCAGCAGTGCGGCCACTCTGCCTGTGGTCAGCCAGTCTACCAGCTTTTCCAATATCGGTTTGTAGCGGTTAAACCGACTGTAGGGGACGGGCAAGGTTTGTGAAAAGGCGGCGAATTTGGTCTCGTTGGTCCACGGCACACGTCCTTCTTTGCAGGCAATGCAGGAGCGGGTGACGCGGTGTCGGTTGATGGTTTTGCCTGAGCCGCGGCATTCTGGGCAAATTCGGCCATTGAGGTTACTGGCAATGAGTATGGCGGTGCTCACCAGTGCAAGGATAGCCTGTGGCGGGTAGTTTCCGCGCCATACGGTCATTTCTTTACTGGCTTCTTGCAGGGTGAGTTCGCTGAGCTGGCGGTAGGCGTGTTTATCATTAAGCAGCTCATGAAACAGCAGCAGCCAGCCTGTGGGTGCGTCGCTCCAGCGTATGCCCACCATGGCGAGCTGTTCTTCTACGCTGAACAGGGCTTTCCCCTGTTTGTCCGGGCTGTAGTTGATGCCTTTACAGCCAAATTTACCTAGCAACTGTTCGATTCTCATAATTATGCGGCCTCTTTGGTGGGTGCTGTGTGAGTCGGTTGGGTGACACTGACAATGCGGTAAAACCAGACGTTTTTGTTGTTGATCCGCTCGCTGCGTTTTTGCAGGGTCAGCTCTCTGCTGTATCGCTTTTTTACATCCCGCAGGCGGGCTGAAATGGTGGGCTGGGTGTCGGCATGGCCGAACCGCTGGCGTATGTATTTTTCTATGCTGCGCAGGGTGTGCCATTGCTCGCCATAGGTCACCAGTATGGTGCGACCAAGTGTGGTTTTATCTGTCACTCTGCCTGCGGTTTGCAGTTGTTGAAGTGTGTTCATGCTGCTCTCCCGTTGTTGTTTTGGGTGTTACTGCGTTTGCGGTAGCTTTCCCAGTTAAAGGAGACCCAGCGCCCTGCCCCTTCCATAATGCGGTCGATGGCTCTGTCTCCCAGTGTGTCGTGTAGCTTTGTTTGATTGAGGTTGGTGAGTATGCCCGTGGGTTTTTCGTCGGCATTACGGGCATTGATGATTTCGTTGAGGGTGATGGTTTCGTTTGCATTGCCGCGTTGTACGCCCACTTCGTCTATCACCAGCAGGTCGAGCTTGGCAAGGTGGCGCATGAGCTTGGCCTCGGTCATTTGGGTGTCGCTGCGGTAGGTGTCACGCATTTTCATCATGAGGTCGCTGACGGTGACAATCATGGCAGTGCCTTTGTTGGCAATGATGTGGTTGGCAATGGCGCTGGCTAGGTGATTTTTCCCTGTGCCGGGTGTGCCTGCGAAGATGAATCCGCCTTGGTCGCCGCGCAGGTGACCTTTAAGCCAGAGCTTGGCTTGTTGTTGGGCGCGATGTTGCTCAGGCGATTCAATCAGGTAGTTATCGAACCGGCACTTTTGGTGCTTTTTGGCAATGCCGCTGCAACCCAGTGCGACCTGAATGCGGCTGGCGCTGTAGTTGTCGTTTATTTTCTGCAGGTGTGCCTGGTGCTCGCGTTCGAATCTGTCGTTTCGCTCGGCTAGGGTGAGCGGTTTAACGTGTTGCTTTGCGATGGCGCTGAGCAGTTGGTTAGGTGTTTTCATTGCCATTCCTCCGGTGGGCCGTATTCGTCGTCGCGGGCACCAATTTGGTTGATGTTGGTTGCGTGTTGTGGGCCTCGTTGCTGGGCCCATTTGTTGGCGTTTCGCATGCCGTTTCGCCATGCGGCGTGCCAGTTGGTGTAGGTATTTCCCCGGGCGATCATGGCGTCGCACCATTGAGCGGTGGCGTCGTCGATGTTGACGGCGTAGGGCTGTCCGTTTTGTCGCTGAGCCTGATACCACTCGCGCATTTCGTCAGTCACGGTGAAGTGTTCGGGTAAGGCGGTTTTTCGTTTGCCACTGGCGGGTTGGGTGCCTGCGCCCTTGGTTTCAGCAGAACGGGAGGTTTTGGTCGCTCGGGGGGTTTTGGCGTGAGTGGTTTTCTCTGGTGCCGGGTTGTCACCGTTCGCGGTATTGCGCTCGTTTGGTTTGTCCGCTTGGGGGACTTTAGGGGGTAAGATCTCTTTTGATGGATCTAGTGATGGTTTGGGGTCAGATTTCGACCCACCCCCTTGGCTATTCTGACCTAGGTCTATTTCTGACCTAGGGCATTTTTCGCCCCCACTTTTGGCGGTATTTTCTTGTTCTCTCAGCAGGGCTTTCAGGTGGCTGACATCTATTTGGTAGATGTTGCTGTCGTTGGTGATGTACCCGTCTTCGGTGGTTTTCTTGCGGGTGGTTTTGTTGAGCACATGCTGCTCTATCAGCCGTTTTATCTGGGCTTTGACGGTACTGCGCGATATGCAACATTTGCGAGCGATGGCGTCGTAACTCGGCCAGCACCAGCCTTCGTCGTTGGCGTAGTCGGCCAGACAGAGCATGATGAGTTTGGTGTTGCCACTGAAGGCAGTTGAATCCCACACCATGGACATTACGCGGACGGACATTGGTGTCGCTCCTTGTGATGTTTACGCAGGGCGTTGAAATATCGCTCGGCGTGTTTTCTGTCGATAACGCTGGTATGTGGGCCGCAGGCAAGCAGCCATTGTTTTTGTTTACAGCGGTATTTGAGGCTCATGGTGTGGTCCCCTTCAGGCGGCGTGTTTGTGTTGCATGAGCGCTTCGATGTATTCAAGCGCAGGTTTGTGGGCGCCTTCGCTTTCCTGAACTTCTTTGTAGGCGGCGCGAAGTTGTTGCAGGCTGGCGTTTTCTGGCAGCAGCAAGATGGCGCTGAGTGCTTCAGACGATTCTTTACTCATTTCGGCCAGCAGTTTGTCGCGGTTGGCGGCGGTGCTGTTGCTGCCTATTTCAGCGACGGTGAACCCTAGCGGGTTGAGGAAGGTGTTGAGCATATCGACGCCCCGCGCTTTGGGCATGGCGGCGAGGATGGCGGGCAGTAGATCTAGGATGGTGGCTTTGGCTTCTATGCTGGTTCTTTCGAGGTAGCGGAAGAAGTTTTGCTGGTTGTTTTTATCGTCGGCGCCCGGCGGTTTCAGCAGGGTTTTTCGCTGTGCATCAATCTCTTCTGCCAGTGTGAGGGTGTGGTACTGGCGGGCGATGTTGGTTGCTATGTAGTCTTTGCTGACTTGGGTGCGCCATCCTTCTACTGCGTTACGAATAACGGCTTTGAAACTTTGGGTTGTCATCACATTTCTCCACTTTTCATGGCTGTATGTTCATACAGAAACCTTTAGTTCACCTATTTGGCTACCGTTTGCGCTATGCTGGGGTTGTGTTTTCGGCACGCTTGGGTAACACGAATATCGAAGGCGTTAGCACTTGATAGCTGTATCCGGTGAGGACATGCGCTTGCTGCATTCTTCCTGATTTTGCTGGAAATTCTCCGTCACTTTCCCATTTGTGGTAGGCGGTGGAGGACACATTGAAATATTGAGCGGCTTTGGTTAAGGAGCCGTTGAAGTGAATTTTTCGCACTCGGGATACAATGTTATTTTTCATCATTCTGTCTCATTAGTAATTATTGGTTAAT
This sequence comes from Veronia pacifica, assembly GCF_001707825.1. Lineage (GTDB taxonomy): Bacteria > Pseudomonadota > Gammaproteobacteria > Enterobacterales > Vibrionaceae > Veronia > Veronia pacifica. The sequence goes on from NZ_LYBM01000061.1 coordinate 24,794, forward strand.
AATTAGACAGTAACTAATAGTTTCTTGTCAACTGTGTGAAAAAACTGAAAGTTATTGATTTGGAGTGTATGTGTTGAACCAAAAGGACTCTGCTGCTGACTTTGCTTCTCGTCTGAACGCCGCATTTAACGCGGTCGGCGCGCCTTCGAAAGGCCGTGCGCCATACATTGCAAAGCGACTTCCTTACTCCATTTCGGTTGTTGCGATTCGAAAATGGCTTGTCGGGGATGCGATTCCTGACACAAAAAAACTTGCTGATATAGCAGCACTTGCAGGCACAAGTGTGGAGTATCTCCTTGGTCATCAGTCATCTGGCAATGAAGCATCAGTACCTGGAGCTCAGCCTGCCTTCGCTGCTTTGCGTAAGGTTCCTATTCTTTCGACGGTGCAGGCTGGCAACTGGGCTGAGAGCCTGACGTTTGAGCAGCTAGGTGAAGATGTTGAATGGCAGGAGACGAGTGCGAAGGTGGGTGAAGATGCTTTTGCGCTGCGGGTGCGAGGCAACTCTATGACCAATCCACATGGGTCGCCGTCTATTCCGCATGGCTCGGTGGTGATTGTTCAGCCTTGTCCTGATCCGGAATCTGGCAAGATTGTGGTGGCGATGCTCAAAGGCAGCGATGAGGCGACGATTAAGAAACTTGAGATTGATGGCCCACACAAATATTTGGTACCGCTGAATCCTACCTATCAACATATTATGGTTAACGGTAATTGTCGGATTGTTGGTTTTGTCCGTCAGGTGATCATGGACTTAGACTAGGTTTTATCTGGGCTGGCCTCCCCCGCCAGCCTTTCTGTTTCGTTCCCTCCCATATATATCTCCTTTTACTTTTGCAATGTGTTGCATATATGTTCGCTATCGCTGTCTCATTATAGAAACTGATAGTTTCCAATTAGTAACTTTTGGTTGCTATGGTAACTATAGGTTTTCATTTAGTTCAATTTGGAACATTAGGAGACAGGGAAGATGATTCGTCAGGATGAACTCGTTGTAGATAATTTCGCAGGTGGTGGCGGTGCGAGCACTGGTATGGAGCTTGGTTTAAATAGGCATGTGGATATTGCCATTAACCACGACCCGGAGGCCATTGCGATGCATAAAGCCAATCATCCTGAAACCGAACATTATTGCGAAAGTGTGTGGGATGTTGACCCTGTTGAGGCATGTAAAGGTCGCCCAGTCGGTTTTGCTTGGTTTTCTCCTGACTGTAAGCATTTTTCAAAAGCGAAGGGCAACAAGCCGGTTGATAAAAATATTCGCGGGCTGGCTTGGGTTGCTGTCCGATGGGCTGCACTTGTCCCTGTCAGAGTTTTTATGCTTGAAAACGTTGAAGAGTTTCTGACATGGGGACCGCTCGATGAAGTTGACCCCGGCTCATATAGACCAAACCCGACGAGAAAAGGTGAGACATTCCAAGCCTTTATAGATTGCCTGACTACGGGGCTGGATACTTTCCATCCTGCATGGAATGAAATCTATGACGTGTTAGGGCGATGCTTTCCTCATGGCAAGCTTGAGGAAGGCCTTGGCTATAAGGTCGAGTTCAAGGTGCTTTCTGCTTGTGACTATGGTGTGCCTACTACTCGCAAGCGCTTGTTTCTGATTGCCCGTAAGGACGATGAGCCGATTCAGTGGCCTGCACCTACACACGGTAAAGAGGGCTCAGGGCTAAAACCTTTCAGAACTGCCGCTGACATTATTGATTGGTCTATTCCGGTTAAGTCGATTTTTAATCGGCCCCGCCCACTCGCAGAAAGTACGATGCGCCGCATTGCCAAAGGGTTAGAGAAGTATGTTTTTAACTCCACACCTTTTATTGCCCCAGAGGGCACTGCTGTTCCTTTTATTACTGAACATGCCAATGCGAGTAATCAGAGAAATATGCCTGCTGATGAACCATTGCGGACTTTGTGCGCGCAGGTGAAAGGTGGTCATTTCGCTTTGGTGTCTGCATTTATCGCTAAACACTATTCTGGCGTTGTTGGTTCGAGTGCTGGCGAACCGCTTCACACTGTGACAACAACTGATCATAACGCCTTGGTTACTAGCAGTATGATCAAGCTGCGCGGAACCAATATTGGACACGGTACCGATGAGCCACTTCATACGATTTCAGCGGGTGGTTTTCATCTTGGCGAAGTAAGAGCGTTTTTGGTGAAGTACTACGGCACTGCGACGGCAGAAGGCTGCGACACGCCATTGGGTACAGTTACCTGCAAAGACAGATTTGGGCTTGTCACCGTGCGCGGCGAGGCATACCAAATTGTAGATATTGGTATGCGAATGCTTGAGCCCCATGAGTTGTATGCAGCCCACGATTTCCCTCCCTCTTATCGAATTAGCCATGATGCCGAAGGCAAAAAATTGTCCAAACGTGCCCAAGTGGCCCGGGTGGGTAATTCTGTACCGCCAACAATGGCAAAGGTTTTAGTTGATGCCAATTTAGGTGCGCCTGGCTCTGTAAGGGTGGCAGCATGACTTCACAAGACCGTGTTCGCGAGCAAGGCAAACGCCGTGCGCAGAATTTGCGCGACCGACGCAAGGCAATAGGGCTGACCACCTTTCCTGTCACGCTGGCGAAAACAGAGCTTGAGAAGTTAGATGCTGTTTGTGCGTTCTTTGGTCAACCGACGGAACCTTACAGTCATGATGAGGCGATAACGGCGATGATTCATCGTCTACATGCTGAAATAGGGGTTATCAGTGAACGGCTTGGCCGCTGTGAGAAGTGCGGTGAGCAGTTACCCGAGGGCTGTGCAAAGTTGATGAAGGGCGGGTTATTCCGAGGTGATGCGCTCTGCTGGCATACGATTAACCGGGTGCGGATATTCGACCCTACCCGACAGGGAGAAAGATGATGGAAGCGTTGTTGATTTATGCAGTGGGCGCTGTGTGCTTTTACGTTTGCGCCATGCTTTGCCGAAAGCGCAAAACCCTTACTGACTGACCACCGGATTTAACAGAGAGTAACGTGCCATGAGTACCGCAGATAATGTAGAACCAAAAATCACTATCGCTGAGTTTAAAGAGGCGCTGGGTATTCCGCCAAAGTGCATGTTCGTTACCAGCGATCACATACTGGCGTTCTTCGGCATTTCTACCATGACGTTATGGAGGTGGAGACAGAAAGATTTCCCTGCCCCTAAAGGTAACTCAAACCCCGGTAGATACTTTATCCCCGAGGTTGTGGGGTATGTGAATAAAACTCATACAATTTGAGCGCCGAGTGACCACTTGGCGCTTTATTAGAGTAAAAAACTAGATTATGACCGGAATACTGTGTAGAAAAGGGCGCTCGGATGCGGAGCGCTTTGCGCTTTATCTTCACATCCTGTTTCTGGCGTTGTGGTGTATGAGCGATGTTTTACATTGCCTTACCTTGCCCCGGGACAAAGTCAGCCTGTGACAATCACAATAAAGCAAAGCTTTTGCGTGTAGAGCGTAACTCGTGTCACTGACCCTTTTTTTCTTGGCTTTTATAAGTTATTGATTTAAATGGGTCATAACAATTTGGTTTAAAAAAGGGTTTTTTCACTCTTTTTTCGCGCACACCGCGTCACAACTGGGATTCTGGTCTTTGCGCTACGGTGCGCAGCCGTGTAGGCGGCACTGAAGTAGTCACAAGTGGATTAGCAACATTCTTTACTGTGCGCAGCCGTGTAGGCGGCACTGAAGTGCCACTCTGATCCGGTGTACTCCTGCAATAAGTGCGCAGCCGTGTAGGCGGCACTGAAGAGATAGGAGCGATACATACTGTTTTACACAGAGCGCGCCAGCCGTGTAGGCGGCACTGAAGTGTTCCCTTTCAAGGCGCATTCACTAAGATGGTGTGCGCAGCCGTGTAGGCGGCACTGAAGAGCTTTAGTCATCCACAGTAGT
>NZ_LYBM01000062.1 GCF_001707825.1 Veronia pacifica
ATAAATATATTTTCTATCTAAATAATGGATATTTATCTCAAGTAGAGAATATAAACTTCCTTTTTTTAGCTTTTTATCTTATTTATTTTTTCAGTTAGAGAAAATTGGGCAGTGTAGGTATCAGAAGATATATGATTCTCAAGGATACTCTGGTGAAGACTAAGAATCGCTTGCACAATTTGTATACCGATGCCAAATGTACCACTGACTGAGTTACCAGCAATAATATTGGTTACCGCGAAATCTACTTTTCCTTTGTTTCGGCGTACAGTGAAGTTTATTGTGCTGTTTTCAGGGCAGTGTCGAATTGCATTTTCCATCAAGTTATCAAATACCCGACTCAACAGTTGAGGGTCACCGACAATATGGGCTTCTTCGTCTAATACGGTCTCTAACCTCAGGGATTTTTTTAACATTGCCAGATTAAAACGTTCGGCTATCTCATCCACCATGCCCCTTACAGAAAGAGTAGTCATTGCCAGTTCAACCTCAGACTGAGGACGCTTTGCCACAACTAGCTGCTGGTTGACTCGTTCGTGTAAGGTCTGCGCATTTTTATATGATGTTTCGATAAGCGGATCGTCTTCCCCATGGTGTATTCGCCACGTTTCAAGGTAGCCAAGTACATTTGATAGAGGGGTTTTCAAGTCATGTTGTACCTGACGCATATGTTTTGCACGTTTAGCTTCTTGAACTTTAATTTCAATAAACTGTTGCTGAATCAGTGACACCATATCTCTGTATTTTTCAGCAAATGGCTGTAACTCAGGCGTTGATATGGACAAAGGAGGGGTAATGCGAAAGCCATTTCCTGCAGCCTTTTCAACCTCTGAAATCATCTTCTGTAATGGTTTTATTAGCTTGATAACCACAAGTTGAAATACGACATAAACATACATGAAAATCAGTAAAAGAATAATAAATCCAAGGTACCCGAAGGGGAGATAATTCTCTAAATTTGATTTTGCTTCAGCATGTTTTCTGCCAATCACGACATAAAGGTAACCCTTCATACTGTCATTTTGAACAAGTGCCACTGAAAATACGCGTTTGTCGACCGGGTTTCTGGGATCATCTCCGAGAATGGGAAGTGATTCTCCCTCCAAAAAAGCATTGATAGGCGCTAAATCAACGGAATCATCAATTATTGGGCTTTTACCACCGGCTGATGAGCTCACTTTCCCGTTCTCGTCCAACATATAAAATTCAAAGTCCGGGCCGAGAAGCATTTGCGTGTGGAAAATCTCCCCTAAAGATTCTTTGTTGTAGTCATCACCTTCAAAGATTGGATTGTCATCACGCATGTGAACAGCTAACTCTTTGTGAAGCTCCTGTTGGCTTCTGAATTCACTATTTTGCCAAAAGTAGTAAACGATAAGCGTCAAACCCGCCAAAGATACGACAAACCAGATAAGTGTCGAAATGATCAAGGTGCCACGAAAGTTAATCATCAACTGCACATACCGTTTGTTGTTCTAACGCTCATCGTTAATCTTCAAGCCGTGAATTTATAGCCAACGCCCCAAACCGTCTGAATATATCTCGGTTTGTCAGGAGTCGCCTCAAGCTTAGATCGCAACCTGTTTATGGTGCAGCAAACGGCGTGGTTATACCCTTCGAATTTGGTCTGCCAGACTTTTTCTAACAAAGCGTCTTTTGAATAGACCTGGCCCGGATGTTTGGCCATCAACAGTAATACAGCAAATTCAGTTGCTGTCAGTGAAATGTCGACCTCTCCGCGGCAGACTGAGAAGGTTTTGGAGTTGATAGTGAGATCATCAAATACCAATACTGATGAATTTGACGATTCTTCTTCTGAACGAACGTCTGTGTTATCAGTTTGCCAGGAATCGTGAATCGTACGTCGGAGTAATGCCCGGAGTCTCGCCTGGAATTGCACCACGCTAAAGGGTTTTGTAAGGTAATCATCAGCTCCAGACTCCAACCCATCCACCACATCTGACTCACTGTCTCTGGCAGTAAGCATCAGCACGGGTAGACCATTCTTTTTCCTTCTCAATTCTTTACAGAATGAGGTGCCGTCTCCATCGTCAAGACCTCTATCGAGCACCACTGCATCAATTGAATTATTGGCCATCGTTTCATGTCCATCAGCCATTGATGTAACGCGAAGTACCGAGTGCCCAAGCACTTTTAAATGCATCGTCAGTAGTGTTGCGATATCGTCATCGTCTTCAAGTACAAGAATGTTGAAACTCATATCAGTCCCTCTCTCTAGGTCTAAAGCAAGAGAACGGGATAGAGCTAAAAAAATTTCAATCTCCAAACAAAATTTTCAGTTGCACGAAAAAGCAAAAAAAAGCGCTCCGTTTGGAGCGCAGATGCAGACTATTACTTAACTATATAAGTTTAATGTTTATGCTCGGGATAATACGTCGACAAGGCATTAATAGCTTTAGAAAGTTCGTCAGCAAATTTACCATCTGCATTTTGCTTGGCTTTCATCGCAGCCACAATAACCGCATGATGCCTCACTAGACGCTCAGTGTAATCTTTAGAGGAGGGTTTAACGCGTTGAGTCAAAAAATAGTCACTGATTGAATCGATAACACTCTGTGCGTGGTTTTCCTTATTTACGACCCACCGAGTAAGTTGATTTTTCGATTGCGCATCATTTTTGACAGACAAAGACGCAATCATGGTTGTTGCTTTCTTTATTGTCGTTGCATCCAGCAACATACTTTTTACTTCAGCGTGATCATCGTAAATTCCACAAGGGATTTGACAGTGAGAGAAAGCATTAAAGGAGACCGAAGATAATAAAATACCAAGAGGCAGTAATCTTTTTAAAGACATCATTCCATTCCTTACTGTGTAGCGACATGACATTCAATGAGGATTCACTGAAATATACCCATGAAACTATCAAAGGAATGAGAACTAACTCGTCTCATCATTGAGTAAGGGAAATATGCAATTAAAATAATTATATAAGTGCTATTTCATAGCAATACATATATACAAATGCAGAATGCCATCAATACTGTCTTCAGACGTCGATAAAGAGATTAATAAAAAAGTGGGAGATAAAATCTTCCCACTTGATTAATTAATAAACAGATGTAGTCGTTAAAGTCAGTTTACTTATTATTGGCGATACCGTAGTACAACACACCGCCCAATGCTGCACCGATAACCCAAGAGAACCCCTCGAGGAAAGACAACGATGGTAACCAGACTGTCAGTACAGAGAAAATAGCGGGAAGTGCAAAAGCAATAAGTGCTTTGCGATTCCAGCCATTATCAAAATAATATTTTCCGTTTTCGTCGGCAGAAAAAAGACTTTCAACATCCAAGGTCCCTTTTTTGACCATGTAGTAATCGACAATCATGATGCCGTAAAAGGGTGCAAGAATGGCACCTAATGTATTAACAAAATTGAAGATACCAATTTGGCTGATGGTGGAAACCCATAAACCACCGATCACTAACGCAAAACCAGAGGTGATGATGCCGCCGACTCTAAAATTTATTTTACTTGGCATTAAGTTTGCGAGGTCATAAGCAGGAGGAATAAAGTTAGCGACTAGATTGATACCAACAGTTGCAGCAAAGAACAGAATCGCAGCCAATAATGTCAGTGGAAGATAATCAACTTTCTCTATGATATCCGTCGGGCTTGTCAGAGCTTCACCCCAGATAGCGACGGTTCCTGCTGTCACGATCAGTGCGATTAGCGAGAAAAATGCCATATTAAGCGGCAAACCAACAAAATTCCCTTTTCTCATTTCATCCTGTGATTTAACGAATCGTGAGAAATCACCGTAATTTATGACAACTGCGGCAAAGTAGGCGATCATAGTACCAACCACTGCCATAAATGCTGAAAAGGTGCCTCCTTTATAGTCACCAGTACCTGAGAAGATTGTCCCCATTTCAGACATGAGGCCGCCACCCGCTTTTACCCAAATAATGACGGCAAGCACAATCATAACGGCGTAGACGAACGGCCCGGCAAAGTTAAGAAATTTGGTGATCCAGTCGATCCCATTCCAGAATAGCCAGATTTGAAAGCCCCAAACAATGAGAAACGATATCCAGTCGATTCCGCTCATACCCAAAAAGACAGGATCGCCATTTCCGCCTGCGAGAGAGCTTAATAAAAGTGCGACGGCGGTGGAGGCAAAATAAGTTTGAGCTCCGTACCAAAAAATGGCGACGATTGCTCTTATCACTGCTGGGAAATTAGCACCCCTGACGCCCATACTTGCACGAGCCATAACGGGAAATGGGATACCATATTTAACACTTGGCTCTCCTACCAGATTGCACAGCCAGTTAACAAACAGACCCGCAATCATAATACCGGCAAATACCACCCAGCCGTTTAAGCCGTAAGAGAGAAAGAGTGAGGCGGCCAGCGTGTAGCCAAAAAGGCTCTGAACATCATTTGACCAGACATTAAATATTTCAAACCAACCCCACTTCCTTTCCTTGGCTGGAATAGGAGCAAGATCCTCATTATAAAGTGTAGGATCTTGGTTTTTTACTGTTAAGTCGTCCTTCATGTTTAATTTCCATCCTTATGGTAGCCGGCGCCATCGGCTTTCAGTGGTTAATTACTGCCTATTACCTCTAACAGTCCCTTTGTTGTCTTACGCATCATACCGTGCATAAAAGCGTTCATAATTTGTATACAGAATAGTTACAAATTGTAAACTGTCAAGGTGAAAGGCATATGGGCAGGATTTAATTACAGTGCTAACATCTAGGAATATGTTTCTGTTAATGTGTTAGTAATAAACACATTACTAACAGTTTTATGAGGCTTAGGAAGGGAGACCGTTTTGAAAATTGGCTATGCAAGGGTATCGTCCAAGTGGTATCAAACTGAGTTACAGGTAGCAAAACTTGAGAGCCTCGGTTGTGAGAAAATATGGAAAACTCATAACCATAATAATCTAACGTTAGATCAGGAATTTAATGATTTTCTGATGCATATACGAAAAGGAGATACTGTTGTATCCACGTCATTGCTTACCATCGCTGAGAGTAAGGCAGACCTTTTATCTCTCCTCAATAAAATAGAGATTAAAGGAGCATATTTCCGTTCTATTGAGGAGCCATGGTGTGACACATCACCAGAAGCAAATGTTTCTCTAAAAACAATTCTTCAGGGTCTAATTGACTTCGAAGTGTCTATCGCAGAATTGAGACAAAACGAAGATATTTCGTATACAACACGTGCTGTCGGTGTGTCGGTTGGCAGACCTTCAAAACTCAGCGAAAAAAAGAAATTCGAGGCTGTGTCTCTTCTCAAAGCAGGGAAAACGGCAGCTGAGATTGGGCGTTTGCTCGGTGTTAGTCGCAGCACCATCTCTCGTCTGAAAAGTGAGTTTTTAGTAGATAAATAGCGTCGGTTGGCCGATTAGAACTTTTGCTCTCCACATCAATAGTTATACACGTTTACCTAACTAACTGCGCCATAATCGTTTGGTTTTGGCGATTTGAATATTTGAAACAACATACCTTCCTCATTTCATTTATAAATAGCCAGTTGTGAATAGCCACAGTGCTGCCACTCAAGGTCACGCAGTAAACCCGACACGATAAAAGCGAGAAGTCGGTTTATCTCAATTCATTTCCACCGACAGAACGCGTGAATAATACGTCGGTAAATCGTTAACTTATTTGCATCTGTTTTGAAAACTAATATTTGGTAGGTATCGAACATGGATGAGACGTTTTTACCTTTGTCGCGGCCAGCGATTGATGATCACGACATTACAGAGGTAGTTAAAGTCCTAAAGAGTGGTTGGATCACAACAGGGGCCAAAAGTGCAGATCTTGAACAGTTAGTATGTGAAATGACTGGAGCAAAACATGCTGTAGCCCTCTGCAGTGCGACAGCAGGTATGCACCTTACATTGCTCGCGCTGGGAATTGGTCCGGGTGATGAAGTGATCACCCCTTCGCTGACTTGGGTTTCAACAGTCAATATGATCACTCTTGTCGGTGCTACGCCTGTTTTCGTTGATGTTAATCCGAATACGTTGATGTTAGATGTTTTGCAGGTTACTTCTTTGGTAACAGAGAAGACGAAAGCCATCATTCCTGTCCACTTCGCGGGCGCACCAGCAGATTTAGAAACCATCTATCAATTAGCCAAACAACATGACATTGCTGTCATTGAAGATTCCGCTCATGCGTGGGGCACAGAATATAAAGGCAAGCCAATAGGTAGCAGTGGCACGTCATTGTTTTCTCTTCATGCCATTAAAAATGTCACATCGGCCGAGGGCGGCATATTCGTGACTGATGATGCTGCGTTGGCTGAGAAAGTCCGGCGTCTAAAGTTTCATGGATTAGCGGTAGACGCGTTTGATCGTCAGACACACGGGCGAAAACCTCAGGCGGAGGTGATTGAGCCCGGCTTTAAATACAATCTGCCGGATATGTGCGCCGTGCTTGCTCTGGGGCAACTATCGCGGATAGAGAAAATCAACGACAGCCGACGCTCCTTGTCAAAGCATTATTTGAACGGTCTTAAAGATGTTCCGGGCATCACACCTCTATCGGAGGTTAACTACGACCACCGACATGCGTGGCATCTGATGATAGTAAAGGTGGATGCGGAGATAACTCATATAAATCGCGATCAATTAATCGAAGCGCTGAAACTTAGGAACATTGGCGCAGGAATCCATTTTAGACCTGTGCATCAACAAAAATATTATCGCGAAAACACAGTGTCTGATGCAGAGCTTGCGAATACAGAGAGAGTTGGCAGCCAGATCTGTTCTTTACCCCTTTTCCCAGATATGACGTTTAACGATATCGACCGTGTTATTCAAACGCTAAAACAAATCGTGAGTGAGCATGAAAAGTAGTAGTCCAGTTGTTGAGTTTATATCTATTGTTATTCCTGTTTTTAACGAAGAAAAAACGTTACCCGAGCTTATCCGAAGGACACTGCTCGCCTGTGAGGAACTGGAACGGCCTTTTGAAGTCATTTTGGTGGATGACGGAAGTAGTGACAGCAGTGCCAAAATCATTGAAGAAATGACTGAAGCTAGCAACAGCCATATTGTCGGAGTGATATTAAACCGCAATTATGGTCAGCATAGCGCCATCATGGCTGGCTTTGAGCAAACAAGGGGGGACGTTGTCGTCACGCTTGACGCAGACCTCCAAAACCCGCCCGAGGAAATACCCAGACTGATTGCCGAAATCGACAAAGGGTTTGACTCAGTCGGGACCGTAAGACTTAACAGACAAGACAGCGCATTGCGCCGTTACCCCTCCAAATTAGTCAACATGCTGGTGAAGAAATCCACCGGGGTCGAGATGAACGACTACGGTTGTATGCTCAGAGCCTATCGAAAACACGTGGTTGAAGCCATGCTGTCGTGCCATGAGAGAAGCACCTTTATTCCTATTCTGGCCAATAACTTTTCCCGCTACACCACAGAAATTGATGTTCGGCACGATGAGCGTGCAGATGGAGACTCTAAATACAGCGCCATGAAACTCATTGGCCTGATGTTTGATCTCATCACCAGTATGACGACAGCGCCGCTTCGCTTACTCAGTATTGTCGGTGGGTTTATTGCTTTTCTCGGCATTGCATTTGGCCTGTTTTTGATGGTGTTGAGACTTGTTTTCGGTGCGGAGTGGGCGGGGGACGGGCTTTTTACTCTGTTTTCTATTTTGTTTATTTTCGTTGGCGCGCAGTTCATTGGTCTTGGTTTGCTCGGAGAGTACATAGGGCGCATTTATTCAGATGTCAGGGCCAGACCGAGATTTTTCGTTGAAGGAGTATATGTAGGGGAAGCTGTCAGTCCCTTGAGGAAAAGCAACAAAAGCCACGCTAATCAGGAAGAGACATCGTCATAACGAGCTCAAAAGAGCCGCAAACACTTAAAATGGGACGTATTTTTCAGTATGAAAGCAATTGTTTTTGCGTATCACAACTTTGGCTGTGTAGGTATAAGAAGCCTGCTCAATAGCGGTATCGAGATACAGGCCGTCTTCACTCACATTGATGACAGTAGCGAAACGGTATTTTTTGAGTCAGTTGCCAGACTGGCGGCGACACACAATATTCCTGTCTACGCACCTGAAGACGTCAATCATCCAATTTGGGTTGATAAAATCCGTGCATTGAAACCCGATATCCTCTTTTCTTTTTACTATCGGAACATGATTTCTTCTCAAATCCTCAACTGTGCACCCACAGGAGGATTTAATTTACATGGCTCGCTTTTACCTGCCTACCGGGGAAGGGCACCAGCCAATTGGGCATTGGTGAATGGTGAGGCAGAGACAGGCGTCACTCTGCATCAGATGACAGAAAAACCTGATGCTGGGGGCATTGTCTGCCAGCGCCGTATCGCTATCACTGATGAAGATACCGCACTGACACTCTCAGACCGCATGGTTAGTGAAGCAGGGTCGATGCTTGACCAGATATTACCTGATTTCCTGACGGACAATATTGAAACAACTGAGCAAGATGAGTCCAAAGCCAGCTATTTTGGTCGGAGAACACCTGCTGATGGTGAAATAGACTGGCAAAAAAGCGCTCGGGAAATATTCAATCTCGTCCGGGCCGTCACCGAACCCTATCCGGGTGCGTTCACGTTTCTCGGCGAGAAGAAGGTGATCATCTGGCAAGCGCGGGCGGAAGAAAAACACGTTGACGCGCCTGCGGGTACAGTAGTCTCGCTCACACCGCTGACGATTGCCTGCGGCAAAGGTACTCTTGTGATTGAGTCGGGTCAGCCCGAAACGGGCCTGTTTATGACAGCAGATCAACTTTCCTCGGAGCTCCATCTCGCCGTAGATATGCATTTCGGGCCGTCACCGACATCAATGATCGCGCAAAAAAAACGGACCCGGGTACTTATTCTCGGCGCGAATGGCTTTATCGGTACACATCTGACACGCAGATTGCTTGAAGACGGTAATTACACGGTATACGCCATGGACATGAACTCCAACCAAATTTCTGATCACTTTTTCCACCCGGAGTTTCATTTCGTAGAAGGTGATATCACCATCCACAACGAGTGGGTTGAATATCACATTAAAAAATCCGATGTTGTCCTGCCACTTGTTGCCATCGCGACCCCAATCGAATACACCCGTAACCCTCTTCGTGTCTTTGAGCTCGATTTTGAGGAAAACCTAAAAATCGTCCGAAGTTGTGTGAAGTACAATAAGCGGATCATCTTCCCCTCGACCTCAGAAGTTTACGGAATGTGCACGGATGAGGAATTTAATGAAGACAGCTCTCCGCTAATCCTGGGCCCGATCAACCGCCAACGTTGGATTTATTCGGCTTCAAAGCAACTTCTGGATAGGGTTATCTGGGCTTATGGTCAAAAAGAAGGCCTCGAGTTCACCCTGTTCAGACCCTTTAATTGGATGGGGTCTCACCTTGATAGTTTAGATTCCGCCCGGGTTGGGTCCAGCAGAGCGATCACCCAACTGATCCTTAATCTGGTTGAGGGCTCACCCATCAAACTGATTGATGGCGGTGAACAGAAACGCTGCTTTACCGATATTGACGATGCTATTGAGGCGTTGTTCAGGGTCATCGAAAACAAGCAGGGACAGTGTAATGGAAAAATTATCAACATCGGTGCGCCTGACAATGAAGCCAGCATCAAACAATTAGCGGAAATTCTGGTAGACAAGTTTGAAAACCACCCGTTGAGGTCAAATTTCCCTCCCTTTGCTGGCTTCAATTTGGTGGAAAGCAAGAGTTTTTACGGTGACGGTTACCAAGATGTACAGCACCGCCGTCCCAGTATTGCTAATGCGAAAAAGTACCTCGACTGGCAGCCATCAACTCAGCTTGAGGTGACTATTTCCCATACTTTGGACTTCTTTTTGAAGAAAGCGATGGAAGAGCTTGATAATGCACAATGAGCCAACCAAAGTGGGTCTGAGGATAGATGTAGATACCTATCGGGGAACGCGTAAAGGGGTGCCTGAGTTACTGAAGATCTTGTCGCGTCAGAAAGTTAAGGCCTCTTTTTTCTTTACGGTTGGACCAGACAACATGGGCCGTCATCTTTGGCGGTTGTTACGTCCGGCCTTTCTCAGAAAAATGCTGCGTTCAAATGCCAGTAGCCTTTACGGTTATGACATTTTACTCAAGGGCACCTTGTGGCCGGGCCCAAATATTGGTGTAAAACTCGGGTATCTGATGGCGCAAAGTCAGCAAGAGGGACATGAGATTGGTCTCCACGCCTGGGATCATCACAAATGGCAAACCAAAATAGAAACTATGCCTCCAACAGAGCTCAGGCAGGAAATGACCAAGGGATATCGATTCCTTTCAGATCTGCTCGGGGAAGGCGCGGTCACCTGCAGCGCGGTTGCGGGGTGGCGCTGTAATGAAGACACGCTTTCGGAGAAAGAAGCCTTTTCGTTTAAATACAACAGCGACTGTCGCGGACAATCCATATTTATCCCACAGGGCCTGAGTACACCCCAGATACCCGTTACTTTGCCGACGTATGACGAGGTGATTGGGCAGGGCGGTATCACCGACAGTAATTACAATCAGTTGATCCTCGACAATATCAAGCCGGGAAGACTTAACGTCTATACCATACACGCAGAAGCGGAGGGCATTGTCTGTGCGCGTCAGTTCGAACAGCTCATTGTGCTTGCCAAAGAGAGAAACATATTTTTTGTGCCTTTGTCTGAGTTACTACCTGACAGCCTCGACGATTTACCCAATGACACGATCACCAATATTGAAACTGAGGGCAGGGAAGGTTGGTTGTCGCACCAAACCAGTTCGATTTAATCTCTGTGTGTCATAAAACGCTTATGCAGAAAGGATGACTTCATGAACTCAGAATATAAGGCCCATTACTGGGTTATTCTGCTGCTCAGTTACTTTATCGTTGCATATTTGCTGCAACTGGCGGAACCTGCCTTATGGTCACCAGACGAACTCAGATACGCTGAGATCTCCAGAGAAATGGTCGCAACGGGCGATTGGGTTGTTCCGCACTTTAACGGTCTGCGTTATTTCGAAAAACCAGTAATGGGATACTGGCTAAATGCATTGTCACAGTTGGTCTTTGGTGAGAATAATTTCGCGGTCCGTTTTGCTTCTTCAATAAGCGCACTTGGTAGTGCACTTTGTCTTGCTTTGTTAGTCAGTAAAGAAACCAATGTTCGTCAGGGCTGGTTAACGGCTGGAGTATACCTGAGTCTGTTTCTGGTCATGACAATAGGCACCTACAGTGTACTCGACAGTATGTTGTCGTTTTGGTTAACCGCAACATTTATTACTTTCTATTTTGCAATGGATACTCAGGATACCCAACGGCGTATCTTGCTATATCTAGTTGCGGGATGTTTGTGCGGATGCGCCTTACTCACCAAGGGATTTCTGGCGTTAGCACTGCCTGTCATTGTGGTCGGCGCTTACGCTATATGGCAGCGGCAGTTGCACCAGTTACTGATATATGGATGGCTCACTATCATTGCAGCCACCCTTATCTGTCTTCCTTGGGCACTCGCGATTCACCAACAAGAACCTGACTACTGGCATTACTTTTTCTGGATTGAACACATCAAACGCTTTACGGCAGATAACGCGCAACATGCTTCACCGTCTTGGTATTACCTGCCATTTCTTCTGCTCGGGATCTTACCCTGGCTATTTATTCTGCCATCGTGTTTATCAGGATTTAACAAGCAATATCTGTCACCACTGATTCGTTTTGCCTTACTTTGGTTCCTTTTACCTCTGGTCTTCTTTTCACTGTCAAAGGGTAAGCTGGTGACCTACATACTGCCCTGTATGGCACCAGTGGCGGTTCTTATTACTCATGCTTTAGTCAGTGCCAATCAACAGGGTAAAAACCTGTTTCCGTCAGGTTCTTTGCTGCATATCGCAATTGCCTTGCTGCTAGCCGTCACATTTCCCTTACTTAATGCGTTGGGGCATCTGCCACTTGGTCCTGATGAATGGTACAAACCTTGGTTACTGACAGCGGCAATGGTGTTTTGGGCTTGCTGTGTTCTGATATCTAAACGGAGCAATAACCTTGAATCATTGGTATTCGCACATATGCTGGCACCTCTAGGACTGTTCACTACATTTGGCCCAGCATTACCGGATACCGTAATTGACTCCAAGCTCCCGGAGCGATTTATCGAGCGTTTGTCAGAAGATATTTCTGACCAAACCATCATTGTGTCGGACTATCCGTCCAACATGTCTGCGTTCAACTGGTACCTGAAGCGATCAGATATATATCTGACCAGAGCCAAGGGGGAGGTCGAGTATGGCCTGTCGTATCCAGATGCTAGGCAGAGATTCATACCACTAGAAAACCTGTCTCAGTTTGTTCAACGAAAACGCAAAGAATCCTCTGTTGTGATCCAATTTCGTGACCTAGACAGACTCAGTCCAGAATTCCCTGACGGAGATTTCCCCAAAGCAGATAAGTTTGTCGAGCAAGGGCGTTTTCAGGCATTTATTTTCCACAGGAGGCCGGAGTGACCACCTGGCTACTATTTTTTATCTCCATTGCCTCGAGCTCTGGCAGTCAATACTGGCAGAAAAAAACCGCCATCTATTTTTCACAGCATCCAACCTTGTCGATGCAGGCTAAGATCCTTGCCAAACCCTTGATGTTGTCAGTGGTATTTATTGGTTTAAGTGCAATCAGCTGGCTTGGAGTCTTACGAGACTGGAGCGTATCAATCGCCTATCCCATGCTCAGCCTCAACTTTGTCATCATGCTGTTAATCTCGCGTTATTGCTTTAACGAAACACTGTCTCTCAGGCATTGGGTTGGAAGTGTGATGATCCTCAGTGGCGTCTCATTGCTGGGGAGCTCGCTATGACAGAAGACAAAGGTACATCAAAGGGACTGGCATCGGCACTTTGTAGTGTTACCCTGATTTCTGTCGCTCAATTAGCGATGAAATGGGGCATGATGTCGCTGAATTTCGCCACTACGGACTTCTTTTCTTTATCCGCAATCGCCGAATTTTTTGTCTTAGAATCAGCGCCTTTGCTTGCTATTTTTTTCGGTTTAGTGTGTTACGCCTTGTCTATGTTTTTCTGGTTATTGACCCTGAAACGCTACCCCTGAGTTTTGCCTATCCGATTTTAAGCCTGAGCTATGTGGCTGTCTACGTGGGTTCGATTGTGATACCTGAACTCGCTGAAACATTCACTTTGATTAAGGTTCTTGGTATTTCACTGATTTTGAGCGGTCTCATCATCATTTTTTCAGTAAAGGAAAAAACTGAAGTTTGACAATTTATCCGCTGGTATTTTCGTCTCACTAAGTAAGGAGTGCTTTACGTGACAACACAGAAAATGGATAAGAGTGAAACTGAAAACTGGCGGCTTTATCTGATTATCGCCGTTACTGCGTTGGTGTTCAGCGGCCTTTTCTTTCGCGATGTCTGGACACCCGATGAGCCCAGAGTCGCGGCCATCATTCACAGTATGTTTGTGTCCGGGGATTTTATTATTCCCCGTTTTGGCGGTATTGCTTTTGTCGAAAAGCCTCCGCTATTTTTTATCTTTGCCGCAGTGTTAATGCATTTGACGGGGTTGAACGAGGTCATGGCGGGCCACCTAGCGTTGGCGATTCTGTGTATTGGTTCACTATTGGTAACATATCGCCTTGCATGGTTGGTGAAAGGAGAGAACTTCGCGTGGATCAGTGTCAGTATCCTCGCCACGTTTGAAGGCTTTATTCTGAACTTTCACTGGCTGCGCGTTGATGCCGCTCTGATGTTCACGACCATTGCTGCCATTTGGGCATTTGCAGAAGCTTATCTGTTGTTCAAGCCGAGATACCTGCTGGTAGCGGGTATGATGACCGGGCTTGCCTTTCTAAGTAAAGGTCCAATTGCTATTATTCTGTGTATCGGGCTTGCATGGTGTCCGCTTATTCTGCGTCACTACTCTTTATCGCGTAACAATCCCCAAAATGTAATCAGTGTTCCCACCAACATTATTTACCACATACTTGGTATCGGCGTGATGTGCCTAGTGATTGCAGCTTGGGTATATCCGTTTTATCAACAAGCATCTCCTGAGCTTTGGCATCAATGGTTTTGGGAAAACCAAATCGGTCGTTTCACTGGTGCTTCCACAGGTGGGCTAGGGCATGATCACTCGGGTAAACCCTTTTATTATGTGAAGGGGCTGATTGAGTACACGTTACCGTGGACGATATTGTTTGTTGGCTGGTTTTATTTTCTCGCTAAAGCGTTTCATGCCCGGCAGGTAAATTGGTTTGATGGTTTTTTGCTGTTCTGGTTCTGTATGGCGATATTCATTCTCTCTTACTCAGCAACCAAACGCTCTATGTATCTGGCACCACTGATGCCGTTATTTGCGCTAATGGCAGCTGATGCGGTCAGTAAAATACAGGGGCGCTGGTTTATCTGGTATCGCCGGGGCTGGCTGGCTATCTTTATCCTTTTTCTTGGCGCTTTTATTGTGACGCCTTTTTGGAGCCACTTGTTACCTGCTGAAAAAATCCCGGAACGTCTGATGCAGTGGTTAACGAGCTGGCATGGCACCACCTTGGTTGCCGCGCTGGGCATAATGCTCATGCTGGTAACGGAGAGAATGCGTTGGCCCGCGTGGACAAAGTTATCGGTGATCACCGCTATATTTTTTGCTTCGACGCTGACACATTTGTTCCCTGCCATTAATGTCACAAAAGACATGCGGCAAGGCCTGAGTGAGTTTGTGGAGCAAATCCCTTCAGACATGCGGGAAAAGACAGCAGGAATTCGGTTCTCGGAGACAATGTCTTCCATCTTTTATCTGTTTGAGGATTGGCCTGTGCCGATTATTGAAAAAGAAAGAGCGGCCAAAATTCTGGCAGGAGAAGATGATGAGTATTTGTATCTGCTGATGGAGCGCGGTAATTCCTATGCTGAGCCTGTTGACTACATAGGGTTGCCGTCAGATACCGATATTAAAGTGCTGATAAAAGGGCACCCAAGGGGTAACAAGGGTGGGGATGCCATATTCCTGCTGGTGGGTGAGCATTCAATGATAAATACACCATAAAAAAGGAGCCTGTGGCTCCTTTATCCAAGTGTTGATTCAGATATCAATCGTTTCCAAACAGGTCGCGGGTGTACACCTTGTCAGCGACGTCATTGAGCTCGTCAACCATACGGTTTGAAATGATAAGATCGGCATCTTGTTTAAAATCGTCCAATTGATCATAAACTGCAGAGTGATAAAAGTGACTCTGTTCAAGGGCTGGCTCATACACAATCACACGGATACCTTTGGCTTTTATTCGTTTCATGATCCCCTGTATTGATGATGAACGAAAATTATCTGAGTTAGCCTTCATAACCAGTCGATACACACCAACAACCTGTGGCTTTTTCTTCAAAATGGATTCTGCAATAAAATCCTTTCGGGTACTGTTCGCATCTACAATAGCTCTGATCAGGTTGTTTGGTACATCACGATAGTTAGCCAATAATTGGCGGGTATCTTTCGGCAAGCAATACCCGCCATAGCCAAAGGACGGATTGTTGTAGTGGTTGCCAATCCTTGGGTCTAACGACACCCCGTCGATGATATTTTTACTGTCCAGCCCGTGGGTTTCAGCATAGGAGTCGAGCTCGTTGAAGTATGCGACACGCATAGCGAGGTAGGTATTGGCGAACAGCTTAATGGCCTCTGCCTCGGTAGAGTCAGTCAGGAGACGTCGATATCGTCTTTTTCAGCGCCGCAGGCAAGTATTTCGGCAAAGTATGAGCGCGGGGACTGTTTTCACCCACTATGATCCGTGATGGATAAAGATTATCGTGCAGAGCGCGCCCTTCACGGAGGAACTCGGGGGAAAACAAGATGTTGTCGACACCAAAATGCTCTCTGACTCTTCGCGTAAAGCCCACTGGTACAGTCGATTTAATGACAATCACCGCTGATGGGTTGATAGATAAAACATCACTTATG
This sequence comes from Veronia pacifica, assembly GCF_001707825.1. GTDB lineage: Bacteria > Pseudomonadota > Gammaproteobacteria > Enterobacterales > Vibrionaceae > Veronia > Veronia pacifica. The sequence continues at coordinate 15,956 of NZ_LYBM01000062.1, forward strand.
ACAGATTCAACGGATGACGTATTAAAGTAATCTTTTTCTGGGTCGTAATCTGTTGGCGTTGCAACAATCACGTAATCAGCGTCGGTATAAGCAGCGTGTTTATCCAATGTCGCAGTAAAATTAAGATCCCTCTCAGACAGGAAACGTTGAATGTCAGGGTCAATAATCGGTGACTGCCGGTTGTTTAGCAGGGAAACTTTTTCTTCATTAATATCTAACGCAACAACTTCATGATGCTGCGAAAGCAGCATGGCGTTAGATAATCCCACATATCCAGTTCCTGATATCGCAATTTTCAAGTCAGATGCTCCAGAGTTCGTCAATAATCAGGTGGTTCCCATAAGTACCGTTTTGTTCTCTCTTTCACGGTGCAGAGTGGGATTCTTTTCGAACACCCCTGTTATAAGCCAATTTTCTAAAGCATTTGCGTTTCAAAATTGTTAATCACCATTTATATATTCAGTGAACCCGATCATTGTCGTCTTTTACGTACTTTTGAGCGTTAAATAGACGACACACATAGTGACAACGTCACTTTAAGCGGTGCGTAGGCTACTGCAAGAGCAGCGATTTTGGGAAAGTTAATTCAACAAAACTAATATGCGCATGGTTGCGTACTTTATCTTGATAAGTAATTTGATGAGTCTTCATCAGTCGGGGTGCCCATGTTTCCGCCGCTGTTCGAGACAGCAAGATTTGGTTTGATGCCGGGACAACAGTGCCTCGTTATATGACATTAAGGAGAAAAACCATGATTTATGTCAGACCTAACGAAGATGGTGCGCTCGCTTCGTTTAAACCGAAATACGAAAACTACATTAACGGTAAGTGGGTACCACCGGTTAAAAGCCAATACTTCGATAACATCACCCCCGTGAATGGCAGTGTCATCTGTCAAATACCCAAGTCAACCAGTGAGGATGTCGATTTGGCGCTGGATGCCGCTCATGATGCCTTCCCCACATGGTCACTTAGCAGTGTCACCGAACGTTCCAATCTGCTACTTAAAATTGCAGATATCATTGAGCAAAACAGCGAAATGTTGGCGGTCGTGGAAACTTGGGATAACGGGAAACCAGTAAGAGAAACGATAAATGCCGACCTCCCGCTGGTCGTCGATCACTTCCGGTATTTTGCAGGTGTGCTTCGTGCGCAGGAAGGGCAGACAGCAGCACTGGATGCAGACACCTGGAGCTATCACATGCACGAGCCAATTGGGGTAGTCGGTCAGATTATTCCATGGAATTTTCCATTGCTAATGGCGGCGTGGAAGCTCGCCCCAGCACTGGCTGCAGGTTGCTGCGTTGTTCTCAAACCTGCGGAGCAAACACCCGTTTCTATCTTGAAAATGTTTGAACTGATTGGCCCGGAGATCCCTGACGGTGTTGTGAATATTGTCAATGGCATGGGTGAAGAGGCTGGTCAAGCATTAGCAAGCAGCAAACGTATTGCTAAAGTGGCTTTCACTGGCTCCACGGAAGTCGGACAACACATCATGCGTTGCGCTGCGGAAAATATGATTCCGTCAACTGTCGAACTGGGTGGGAAATCGCCTAACATCTACTTCCCCGACATCTTTGACTACGAAGATGAATACGCAGATAAATGTATTGAGGGCATGTTGCTGGCCTTCTTCAATCAAGGAGAGGTGTGCACCTGCCCGTCGCGGGTGCTGGTTCATCAATCCATCTATGACAAGTTTCTTGATCGTGTGGTCGCCCGCGCCGAAACGATCAAGCAGGGAGATCCGCTGGATACCGATACGCAGGTGGGCGCTCAGGTATCGCTCGAGCAGTACGACAAGATAATGAGTTATATCGACATTGGTGAAAAAGAGGGAGCTAAAGTCCTGACTGGCGGTGTGAAAGCCCCCGTAGCTAACGCATTAAACTCAGGCTTTTATATTCAGCCAACCATACTCAGTGGCACCAACGATATGCGAGTGTTTCAGGAAGAAATTTTTGGTCCTGTGACAGGTATTACGCCATTCCAGCGAGAGGAAGAAGCGTTGGAGATTGCGAATAACACTATCTACGGTCTCGGCGCAGGGTTGTGGACTCGCGATACCAACAGAATCCACCGTGTATCCAGAGCTGTTCAAGCTGGTCGGATTTGGGTGAATTGTTACCATGCCTACCCAGCCCATGCGGCATTTGGCGGATACAAACGTTCCGGTGTAGGAAGAGAAACGCATAAAATGGCGTTGTCGAACTATCAGAATGTCAAAAATGTCTTGATCAGCCACAACGTCAACCCGCTTGGGTTCTTCTAATCACTCCGAGAAAAAACCTGAGTCACAGCAAAGTGGCTCAGGTTTACTGCATAGATAAAACGTTAATGTGTTTGCTCTGAGATGACCAAGGGGCTGTTAGGCTTACACTGACACACCAATGTAAATCCTGCCTTTTGCTCGTCTTCTGTAATACCGGGAATACTGTTGTCTATTTTTATCGCTTCGCCGTCAACAACCCGAAATTTACACGTCCCGCAAGTTCCATTGCCACAGGCATGTGGCAAGCCGATGCCGAGTGAATTGGCGACCTGAAGAATCGTTTGGTTAGACGCCACCTTCAATACAAATTTGTTACCATTCGTGAGGTTAACTATTACCTCATGTTGCGCACCTATGGGTACGGCTGTGGCAGGTACAAAGTCCTCAACATGCACACGGGGCTCACTGACATTACACTCAGATAAGGTATCAACCATCTGTTGTTTCATGCCTTCAGGCCCACAAATATAGAAATCTGTGTCCTGCTGATAGTGGGTGTTACTGCCAGATAATTCAGGCAACAGTGAGAGCAACATTTCACGATCCAAACGCCCCGACACACCAAGCGATTGCCCGGGGTCACGGGATATCACATGATTAACACTCAGTCGATCTCCATACTTCTTTTTGAGCTCCATAATTTCATCAAGGAACATGATGCTATTTACATCGCGATTAGCGTAAATGAGGTCAACATGCGTGATATTTCTGTGGTGAAAAGCCGACTCAAGAATCGATAAGATCGGCGTAAATCCGCTTCCTCCGGCGATCAATACCAATCTGGATACGTTCAGAGAATGCAAGGCAGGAAATGCAAACGTACCAAAAGGCCCACGAACGATAAGCTCGTTGCCGGACTCTAGTGTTTGATTTATGTATCCTGACATCAATCCTTTTTTTGTTTCTCGCACACCAATTTGCAGCAGTCCGGATTCAGGCGATGAGCAAATAGAGTAGCAGCGAGTTTGGTGAGCGTTGTTTAGCCATTTACTCACAGTAAGGTATTGTCCAGCTCGATATTGGAGCCTCTCTCCCGGCGGTAAAGCGAAAGAGACCATCACAGAGTCATCAGTGACAGGCGCAATAGATGCAACCTCGAGTAACATATTTATCGATTTACCACCGTCTTTCAAACCACTCGCCAAAGGAGACTTTAACCATCCCGGCCTTGGTCCTGAACCAATACTCTCAATAGGCGAGCCCTGTGCTTCCAGCTCAGGTAAGACTTCATGGAAAACATCCTGATATTTATACCAAGGCAGGCGAGGGTAGAGATGATGGATAAGGTGATAGCTCTGCCCCAGCAACAGAATATTCCACAACTGGCCAGTAAAGATGCGCGTATTTTGGAATCTATCCTGAGATTTATGCGGGTGATGTGGAATGTAATCAAAAAATAGTGGAAGAACGATAACAGCAAAGATTCCGGGTATCAGAATAAAGGTCAAAAATTCAATGACGAAGCCATTCATCACCATAATAGCGATGCCCGACAACATAAACGCAAAATAAGCAATCGTGCTCGGGTAGGTATCTCTGAAAACCTTGAGATTGCGTAAACTGGTCACCGACATCCAGTGGTATCGGAAGGGAATATAAACGCAATTTAGTAAAACCATGTACCACTGTTTGCCGAAAGTAAAATGATCAGGGTCTCGGTCTGGATCATTAGTAAATGCATGATGCCTGTCGTGAATCTTCTGAAAAAAACGATACGGAACAAGAACAAGAGGCACAGAGCATATCCAGCCAAGTACATCTTCTAATGGTTTTAATTTCGAACCCATTTTTATAATTCCACCGTGTCCTGCGTCATGCATCACAGTGAAGCTCGCGAAGGCAAGGTAACTGCATATTGCAGCAGCAATAGGATATGACATATAGCCAAACAGCGCGGTTAAAATAGTGATTACGTAACCAATGACTATGGCAAAGAAAAGAGCAACGGTACCCACAGCGATATCAGGCATGAAGTGCTGCCAGACATCAGAGTAGTTTTTCTCCATCTCATTACTCATCTCACTCATCGTTTAACTCCTACGCAATGCGTTTCGTAAATCACACCACTTAAACTAGTTTAAAAACTCTAAACATCTCACTTAATAATGAGACATGAAAAAATCAATTTGTTAAATATTTGATTCGTAACATTAATATATCTTTCAATAAATTAAGCGATTCCTGCTAAGTATCTCAATGCACCAATATCTTTCTGGAAACCACTTAGTAACATCTTTTTCATATACGTAAAGAATAATAGTGCTTTTACTCTATTATCTTGTAGCATTTATGAAACTTGAGGGATATAAAGGTTCAACACCTAGTATTAAGTTACTTTAAATCATTGAAATAAAAGCATTTAACATTATTAAATAGGTAAGAAAAAAATATGTGGAAAAATAAAAAAGGTATAAATAACCTTGTGGATAATATGCTTACAGTGACGTATTGATGATTAGAGAAACTGTAAGATTTCTACTAAGCAATTCAGGGTTTAAGGAGAAAAAGAAACGAAAAACTGGTATTAAGACCAGAATAATGAAGACAGATTTTTCATTAAGACCAAATAAGCCGATGCTCACGGTTGCGGCAGGTTGCAACAAATAAACTGAGCGTCAAATAAAGTAATTGCAGGCTCATCATTTTCAGAATCACATAAAACTCATGGCCGTTGAGGTAATCGTCGATGTTGGACAATATCGTCAGACAGAACGAAACACCTTTGATGTAAATCGTTGTATTGATAATGGAAGCAATTATGAATGACTGACGAAGTAAAGGAGATCAATAATAGCGAATTATCTATTTTATGGTAAATAGGGGTTAAATACGTATTTGTCATTAAAGAGTAAAAATTAGAGAAAGATACGTAAAAAGAGGGGTGCATATTGCTACTGAAAAGACGTTCTCTGATTCATCTAATCTACATTTATCATATTTAACATAAGATAGATAATGCGCACTTAAGTCTTAAGCTTCCCAAAGTCAAAATCCCAGCCCCCGCAAGGCTTGCCAGCTTAGAATCCCGACCCAGCAGTTTTCCCACGATACTCTGCCATTCACGTTGCGCTTTTTCATCTTTGGCTCAGTTTTAGTATGAATCATTATTAATGAAGGCGTCATCGTTAGGTCTCGTCGTTCATTGGTCTACTGATGTGTTTACAACAAGGCACTTGAGCAAGGTGTCGATGGCAAGCTTTGGTATCGCAACGAAATCTAACTAAAAAAGCCTCGGTTGATACACTTTGCAGGTATTTGCGAATTCTCAGCATCTATCGATCCGACCGATCCGTGTACCTCAATTATCTTAATGGATAAGAAAACAGCTCTTAAGCTTTCTGACCGTATCCGTTGGCTACGTCGTCAATGTAGCCGAACTCTCACTGAGCTGATTGTGTTACTGCTCTGCTGCTTATATCTGGCTCAGCCTTCGCAGAAGTCTCGACCTCTGAAGCTAAGCTATAACAACCAAAAAAGCTATATGCAGGATACGATTTTGATGTTTTCGATATGATTTTAATGTTATCACAGCATGCCACAAAATCTAATTGTGAAAAGACTAAAAGCGCAATATTAAAAGAAATCACAGCTCTCTGAGTTAAATATTTAAGCACAAATAAGTAAAACGCCTAATGGCGGTTTACTTATAAAAAACTTATTAAAAAAATGTTTTTTTACTAGTCAAAATGTTATGAAAATAAGGTTTTCCATACTCATTTATAAATAGAACGTCTTCCTTCGGTGTGTAGAAGAAGTTACTAGATTGTAATACAGTATTTGTATTAACCTCACCAACTAGCTCTTTATTTGCTACGTATGTACCCTCTACAACTTCTTCATTTATCCCTACTAGAATTGTCTTTCTGTTTACAGGTATACTTAGCATAGTATTTGGTGTGCCGAGCCCATAATAGAAACCTTTTTTATGAGCATATGGATGAGTTAAGTGAAATGGATCATCAGATGTAATAAAATCTATATTCTCATCTTTAATATAGAATAACCTATAATACTTTTTACTTAGATTATCCATAACCATATTAAGTATTTTCAATTCCATTTTTATTAAGTCAGTCTGACTATATTCAAAGTCTTTTTTGTTTAATATATTTATGTCTTCACTCATACTTTGCACCATATCTCTCTCTATCCTGAGTGGCGCTTCGATTCTTTCTCGATTAGAAGGAGTTCTGATGTAGAGTGTAGCCACTAATAGCAACAGAGAATCTCTATCCTCTCTAGCAGGTAATGTTTTATTTTGCCTAACACTCTCTAAAGCCGACTTTATCTTTGGCTCTATTTCATTTGCGTACCAATCCTCAACCATTAATGAGTTCTGATGATCAATAGTATAATAATCTCTTTTTTTACAAGTTTTTATAGGTGACGTAACAAAAGGCTTACTATTGTTATTAGGAACTGACCAGAATGTAGAGTTCCTTTTTTCTTCTTTTGTAAACTCTGATAGATATGTGACGGGTATAAAATGATGAGAAGCTTTTCTGCCCATATTATGTATTATAATCTTTCTTACTTAGAGTACATTTTGAATTGAATTATATTATATTTCATTGAATAACAATAGAAATATAATATCTTAATTGCTATCGTTCCTTCTTCCACAAAGTATTCGACTGAATTTTAAAGCGTCTTTTTTAGCTAATCGAACTTCTTCATAGTTCAAACTTACCAAGTATGTCCCTGTTATGACCTGGTCAGCATTGAGTAATTGCCCTGCTGGAGTCACAATTTCATCTTTCGTCATTTCCCAGCCTTCCCATTGATCATCTACACCATTGAGTTCCCTACCAGTATGTAACCTCATTAGTCGTTTGCACTCTGGCGGTATCGTCCTTCCTCTATCCCAGTGTTCGACTGTCTTCACACTTTTAAAACAAAGTTTAGCTGTCTGAGTTTTTGATAATCCGCATATAAAACGTCTGAAAATATAGTTATTTGTGATATTAGGAGACATAAGCGTTAAAACTCCACGTTAAGTCATCTAGCAGAAGTAAATTATCAGATTTCACTTTTAGATTTTTTAAACTAACTCGCATCGCAGTCTATTTTACGTAAAATCGATATAATGCGAGTCTCCAATCAAGAAATACTATTTAACTTGAAGTTTTCAGACTCCACTTCGTAAATAAATACAAATTAAATCAATAATTTGGTAGTATATCATTTTCGGTTTTTATAAATTTATGGAATATAAATGAGTTCAATACTTGGTCTAATCGAAAACGCAAAGTTCGATCCAATTCTGACATTCACACTCATAATTACAGTTACGATACTTTTTAACCTAAACAAGATCTCAGAGTTTCTTGACTCTCACAGAAATAAGAGAAGCTTAAAACTTAAGAATGCTATATCAGACGACATATCGGATGAATTAAGAGAACATCTTAAACAAGAAGTTGACGTTGAACACTTCAGGCTAATTTATGGTGTTGAAGTTAGCCCAAAAATGCTTGAACATATTTTTGAGTTAAAACGAATGATCTACCCAAGAGTTGGATTTCGCCACATATTACGCATTGCAAAACTTGGCCAAAACTCAATTGAAGTCAAGGAGAAAAAAATATTAAAAGTCAAGATGAGTATACTTGATCGTATATCAGCAATTTATAATCTTTTAGCAGGCGCTTCTGTACTCGTAGTTGGTGTTTGGCTATTTTTAGTTGCTGATCAATATACCCTGTTATCATTAGCACTTACTCTGATTCTCATAGGGTTTGGGATTGTTCTACTTATTCAAAGTTCTATACTATTATCCGTCTACTATGCAAACAGTGCTTTAAAAAAGCATGGCAATGTAAACAGCCCTAAGCTAGGTGAAGACTGTAATAGCTGAGGTCTTCATAACTTATGATTTTCAGAGAACTCGGCAGTACTTCAATACTCTATGTATCGCCCGCATATCTTCATCACACCCGAGTGATAGAAGGTAGCACCCGGTTATAATTCGGTCCGCATCTAATAACTTCATTAGCTGGAATAACAAGTCCACCCTTGGTCATTCTCCAGCCTTCCCACTACTCATCGATCAGATGTAAGTCTTCTACCACTGTATATCCGCATTAAGCGCCTGCACTCCGGAGGTATACCCCTTCCCCACCTAATCACCAAGGAAGGCGATCTCTAGTAGCCAGACTTATAAATTCTCTTGAACTGAATGCGTTACTCTCAAGAAGGTTTAATAGCCGTTTTGCTGATTCTTTTGGCGTGAGATCAGCATCGGGCGGCGCCATATCCGTTAAGAGCGCACCGGGGTGAATAACAATGACTTTGATGCCATCGGTCTCCAAATCATCCGCCATACATAGCGACAGCATATTTTGCGCTGCCTTTGCTATTCGGTATGACAAAGCAATGCGTATTTGTTTCGCCTCGCCCTGAGACTGCCAAGGCA
>NZ_LYBM01000063.1 GCF_001707825.1 Veronia pacifica
GGGGTTGTTTTAAAACAGAAAAGATATGTTATAACATAACAATTCTAATTACTACTTACACCATAGCCCATACTTATTTAACGTTTCAAGGAGGAAGCACTGATGCTTCAACTTCGCCACTCATGGCCAGTGATAGGTCTCTTTATGTCATGTTCTGCGCTTGCCAGCGCGCCCAAAGTTGCAGTCGATATCGCACCTGTTCACTCGCTGGTGGCTCAGGTGATGGAAGGGGTTGGTCAACCCGACTTGCTCATTCGCCCCGAGGCTTCCCCCCATGATTATTCACTCAAACCTTCAGAAGCCCGTGCCTTATCCCAAGCCGACATAGTGTTCTGGATGAGCGAGGGCCTGACACCTTGGCTTGAAAAGCCGCTTGATACACTGGCAAGTAAAGCCGTTAAGGTGGAAATGCTCGAAGTTGCCGGAACCACGACGTATGAATTCCGTGAAGGCGCAACGTTTGAAGCTCACGATCATCATGATGAAGAGGGCCACCATGATGACGAGGGGCATCACGCTGAGCATAAAGACGATCACCATGACGATGATCACCACAAAGATGAGCATCATAAAAAAGATGAGCATCATGCCAAACACAAAGATGACCATCATGAGAAAGATGGCCACCACGACGATGACCACCATGATAAGAAAGGTCACCATGAGAAAGAAGGCCACCATGCCAAACATGATGACGATCATCACGGCGATGGTCACGAAGGCCATAATCACGAGGGTGAAGACCCACATGCGTGGCTAGATCCTGTCAATGCCAAGGTGTGGGTGAAGAAAATCAGTGAAGAACTGATTGAGCATGACCCGAAAAATAAGGCGGCTTACGAAAGCAACACAGAAAAAACACTGGCTCGTCTTGACCGGATAATTGCCAATATTGATCAAGAAACCAAGAAACTCGATAAGGTCAACTTTATCGTTTTCCATGATGCCTATCAGTATTTTGAGCGCAGATTCGGTGTTGAAGCCTCTGGCGCAATTTCTATTGGTGACGCTCAGGACCCAAGCCCTGCACGTGTTGCAGAGATTCGCGACTTGGTCAAAAAACTGAATATCACCTGTGTGTTCTCTGAGCCCCAGTACAACCCCGGTCTGATCAATAGTGTGTTCGAAGGCACCAGTGTGAAAAATATCGGTGTCATGGATCCTCTTGGTGCCAACATTGGCACGGGTAAAGATCAGTATGAGAAGTTACTCGACAGCATGGTAAACAGCCTAGTGGGATGTAGTTCATAACACCCGCATCTAGCAGGGTTGAGGCGCGAGGTCTTTACCCTGCTACTTCTATTAATGAAATTAACCTGCACCTGTCGTCAAAGAGTTTGGTGAATGAACAATACATTACTACGCGAAGACATAGAGTTAGATATGCCTGTCGGCAGCCTTTCTTCAGATCCCACAGTGCTTGCTGACATCTACCAGAGCGAATTGAACATTGCTATCTGGCAGCGGACTCTCTCCTCAGAGCTGCAACAGGCGGTGGCACAGTTCGTAACGTCTCATCCCACTTTTCAGCTTGCCATGACCTTGCGTGTCGATAACGCACTGACAAGCCTGACTGAGGAGTTAGGCCGAAAAGAGCCGACACACCTGCTGGCCGAAGATTTGAGTCAGATTATTGATATGTTCGGCTGTTTGTTCGATTTAAAACGTGTGGGTGTCAGGCTTACTGCGATCAGCAAAGCAATGTGCCCTAAATTCCACGTTGATAATGTCCCTTGTCGCTTGGTAACCACTTATCACGGTGATGCCACCGAATGGCTGCCCAATCATGGCGTCGACCGATCGAAACTGGGTCATGGCAGTATGGGATTAGCCGATCATGAATCGGGTCTTTATCCGCATTCAGGCTTGATACAAAGAATGGATACTGGTGATGTCGCTTTGCTAAAAGGGGAGCGATGGGACGGCAATGAAAATTTTGGTTTGATTCACCGCTCGCCGCAATTGAATCAAGGCGAGAGCAGACTTTTGCTTACGCTGGATTTTAGCGGTTAGGGCGATGATACTTTTTTACTGTGATTGTTGCCGCATTCAAACAGGACACGATGGCGACCGCCTGAGTGTTTGTGGAATAAGGTACCACTTTTTAAAACGATAATGTGCTGCTCTGGTGATACAAGCTGTTTCAGATATCGACTTATCAGAGCTGCGAATTGTATAGTCATTTATGAGTAAAAATAGACTTGAGGAGGCCAGATTTTTCTGGCTCTACCAGTAACCTAATAACGGCATATACAATGTTCAAATTAATGAATCGCACCAACCTGTTTCTGAAAAGTGGGTGGGTGTTTCTTATCCTGATTTGTGTCAGTCCCACAAGCCAGGCGCATCCCCATAACTGGATAGACTTGAACACAAGCTTTGTACTCGATGACCAGGGACGTCTAGCGCAGGTTAAGCAGCGCTGGGATTTTGACGTCTACTTTTCAATGATGACGCTGGCTGACATCGTTACTGAATATGGCAGTAAAGAGGAAGGTTTGCCAAAGATGGCAACAGAGATAATTTCTAACCTCTCTAAGTTTGATTACTTCTCGGTGCTTCGGGTAGGAGATCAAACAGTTGTCCTGCCCATGCCACAACGCTATTCACTGATAAGCAAGAAAAAAAAGGGACAGCCTGTTCTTGAGTTGCAAATGACATTTGACTTGAAAGGCGCTGTCGATATCAAGAAAAAGCCTGTGTCATGGCAGGTGTTTGATCCTTCCTATTATATTGCCATGAACCATATGACTGCTGACAACATTGAGATTGTTGGAGCTCGCACTGCGCAGTGTACCTCTTCACTCAAATCTCCAGAACCATCTGATGAACTCGCTAAGTATGCACTTAGCTTGGATCGAACCCAAAAAAGTACCGACGGCTTAGGTGAGAATTTTGCCGAGACTGCCTACATCAACTGTTATTAACCTGAGTCTGTTCGATTTTAAAGAGTAGATAATATGAAACCAGAAAGCGCATCAGTTCAATCCATTAATATTGGATTTTTATCAAAACTATTTGTTTCTCTCATTATCCTTTGCTTGTGCGTTGCTATTTATATTCAATGGGATGCCTTTGTGACTCAAGTTATCGAATGGCAGAAAACCCTTCATGTCATGCTTGCCGAACATATTAGTGCGGTATCGGAAAACGCGCTTGAGTTTGGCGGTGCACTGATTGCCTTGAGTTTTGGTTACGGGGTTTTCCATGCGATCGGTCCCGGTCACGGCAAAGCTGTGATCGTGACTTATCTGGGCACCAACAAGGAAAGTATTGGTAAGGGAATCGCCATTTCCCTTGCAGCTGCGGTTATGCAGTCGGTCATTGCCATTATTCTGGTCAGTGCCTTGGCGCGGGTGCTCAAGTTTAAACTGGTAGATGTCCAAAACTATGGAAACGATGTGGCTCTGGTCAGTTATGCGCTGGTGATCCTGCTGGGAGCGATGTTAATATTTTCCTCTATTTTCAGACTGACGAAGCTCAGACAGTCACTCAAGCGGGCAGACAGTCACTCGCAAGTTCAATCGGATCAACACGCATCGCATCGCCATGCTCATGGCGATCATTCTCAAGAGCATCATCACCATGGCCACGGCGACCATCAATCCCATGAGCATCACTCACACGACCACGATGGTCATGAACATCATTCGCACACATCTCATGCTCACAGCCATCATGATCATGGCGCAGGTTGTGGATGTTCTCACGCTCATGTCGCGGAGGAAAACCAGTCGATCTGGCAAACACTGGTTGTGATTATGTCTATGGGTTTCCGTCCATGCTCAGGTGCCATTGTCGTTCTGATATATGCGCATTTGGTTGGTGTTTATTCTTATGGCGTGATCGCCACACTGATGATGGGCTTGGGAACAGGCTTATCTGTCAGCCTCATTGCTATTGCTACTCTTTATGCCCGCGCCTGGCTGGAACGTATTGTCGCTGACTCTGGCGCCCTTGGCGCGCACTCTCACTTATCCATGGTTAACTACCTACGCTTGTTCGGCGGTTTGGTTTTGTTGCTGTTGGGTGGGAGTTTTTTCAGCGCAGCGTTTGCGGTTTCCGGTCATCCGCTTTTCTAATGAAAGCGCGTTGATTGATAAGAAGGCCAGCAATGCTGGCCTTTTTTGTTCACGACTTCCGCCAGACAAGATAAAGAACAAACATGCCACCCAGTGCGGCAGTGACGATACCTACGGGTAATTCCTGTGGGGCGAGTATCGTGCGGCTGACCAAATCGCCAAGCAATAATATGACAGCACCCCAGAGAGCAATGAGCGGTAGTGCCCGTCTGTGGGTCATGCCGGAAAAGGGCCTGACAAGATGGGGAACCATAAGACCGACAAAGCCGACTACGCCGGTCAGTGACACAATAGATGCTGTGCAGAACGCGCAGCACAGAAAAACTTCGCTTTGTAGGCGGTGAACATTGATTCCAAGAGAGTGGGTGGTTTGTTCACTCACTAATAGGGTATCAAGTTCGCGGTATCGTTTGAGTATCAGTATGACTAAGCATAACACCCCGACCGCTGCGAAAATCAGATTATCCCATCGCGCTAACCCCAGTCCTCCCATGGTCCAGAATAAAATTGAACTGGCTGCCCGTTGATCGCCGGAATAAATCAGAAAGCTGGTGACGGCACCAAACAGGAAGGAAATCGCCAGACCACACAACACAAGGTTGTTGTCGCCCTGCCTTTTTTGCATTGAGAATAAAATCAGCACTGCCGACGCTGAGACGATACCACCAGAAAACGCAGCAAGGGGAAGTGACCATACACCCAGTGCATCGCCGAGCTGGGTAATAATTAAGACGGCTCCGGCCGAGGCACCAGACGACAAGCCAAACAAGAAAGGGTCAGCGAGATCGTTACGGGTTGAGGTTTGAAGCAGTGCGCCTACCATGGCTAAACCTGCACCTGCTATCACGGCGAGTAATGCTCTCGGTAACCTCAAATCAATGAGGATTCTGCTGGTGAAACTTATCTCTTCCTGATTGAACGCACGAAAGCCTGTGAGCACGTCGTATAAGGAAAGAGGGACAGAGCCAAATTGTAAGCTCATGACAAAAGCGAGCAGCATGGCGCTCAGGCCAGCGAGCCATGCTACTCGGTATTTGTTTATTTTCATCAAGCGTTAAACAGCCTTCGCTTTATTGTGGGAAAAATGCAGCAGAGAGTTTTTCAATTGCACCAATATTGGCAGGCCCCGGCGTGAGTTGTTCGTAGCGAAGTTTGACATAACGCTCGTCGGTGACGGCTTTGGTGTGTTTCATCAGTGGGTGCTGCTCAAGGAATCGTTTCAGTGAATCCGCACCGCTGGCTGACTGATAGTCGAGCAGGATGATGACATCAGGATTGGCCCGGGCCACATTTCCCATGAGGTTCTTGCCCAGCTGGTTTGCATGTCTTCAGTCACATTGCGTCCACCTGCGGCCTCAATCATGGCATTGGGCATGGCATATTTACCGGCGGTGAATGGTTTATCTTCTCCAGAATCGTAGAGGAAGACGTTTGGTGTGGTGTTATGTTTTTTCGCTGTGACCTTTTCAATTCTGGTTTTCCACTCTTTGACCAGTCGTTCTGCTTCAACTTGCTTGTCAAAAATAACGCCAAGCTTGGTGATATCACCATAAAGCAGTTCCATGCTTGCACCATTTTTCAGTTTCTTGGTGTGGATACAGCTTTCGGACAACACCAAGGTATTTACGCCATAGGGCTTAAGAGTTTGTGGTGTAACTTCGCCTCCGACCTTCATGCCGTAGTTCCAGCTGCAAAGAAGAAATCGGCCTGTGCGGCGATCAGTTTTTCCAAAGATGGGTACTTGGGGGCTAATTCCGGTATGTTCCCCAGCAACTGCTGAAACGAAGGTGACATTTTATACCAACCGGTGATTCCGGTAACGCCGACCATACTTTTTTGTAGTCCAAGCGAAAACGCCATATCTGTCATATTGATATCATGAAACACTGCGCGAGTAGGGCGCTTTTCAATCGTCAGTGGGCTGCCACAGTTGTCGACAGTCACGGGATAACGGGTATTGGTGGCATTCGCTGTTGCCATGGGCAACAAAAGAAACAGAGTCGGTATAACAGACCACTTCATTGTGGAACTCCTATTGTTGTTGGTTGGTATTGATTGGGGGCGGCTTCAAAATGATGGATAGTGCTATCCATCAAAGGATGATTGAGGGGGATGACCTGCAAGCCGAAAACGGGTGTCATGAACTCATTTTGCATCACCTCATCGGGCGATGCGTAAGCGACCATTTTTTGATCTGACATCAGCAGGATGTTATCGGCAAAAGGTGCGACCAGTGGTAGGTCATGAAGCACGGCAATGGACGCTATGCCTCTTTGTTTTACCAGTGCCAGAAGTTCAAGACGGGCGAGGGGGTCAAGATGATTAGTGGGTTCGTCCAACAACAGGAGCTTGGGCTCCTGAGCAAATGCGCGGGCAATGCTGGCGCGCTGTTGTTCTCCTCCTGAGAGTTCGCCAAAAAGCCGGTTGGCTTTGTGCGAAAGGGCGACATCTTCCATGGCCTGCTTTACCGCTCGTTCGTGCTCTTTCTTACCGCAGCAAAAGGTATGTGGCACCCTCCCGAGCCAAACATACTCGCTGACACTCAGGCGCGGGTCCACGTGTTCGTGTTGTGCGACAACAGCGACCAGTTTAGCCATTTGTTGTCTGTGGAGTTGATGTGCATCAATGCCAGACAGTTTCAGAGAACCAAAAACAGTTTGATATTCACCGGTTATTGCCTTTAACAGGCTGGATTTTCCGCTGCCGTTGGGACCAATAATGGCAGCGCACTCTCCCGGAAGGAGGTCGAAGGTGACATCAGTGACGGCACGCCAACCTGAAGGACCGTTGGCACACAATCCTTGAGCAGAGACAATCGGCGTTATTGGTTCTTTCATCGGGCATCCATGCTATTGGTAATAAATGTTATGTTATAACATAACATTTGTACGGGGCGATTTGTCAACCATGGAGAAGAGTTAAAAAGGGAAGATGTGGGCTGCAAGGCAACGCTATCGCAAATTATTCTCAGGAATCAGACGGAGGCAAATAGCCACCGATATGCGATATTGGCGTATGCAGCCACTTATAAATACTATTAATTGAGTATTTTATTTTTAGCTGCTGTGGCTGAAGCGGGCTGTTCGGTTGGAACGAGATACATCAACCAGTGAGCAATGGCATGAACAATAGCCAGAGCAATGATCAGCTCAACAGCACGGAGTAACGTTAAGCTCAGGCCAAAGTCATTGCCCCACTTACCAATAAATAACTGGCAGGGAATCAGTATCCCCATGATCGCATCGGCATTGATAGCTTTGTCAGCAGGGGCTGCTTTTACTGTCCATTTGAAAAGCGTTAACACGAGTGCAAATGTCACCAGTGCGTATGACAGCAGATTGACCTGCGTGCCTGCCAAAAGTAAGGCAACCGCAATTGCGATCACACATCCACCGACTTGTGAAAGTCCCTTATCCCAGCAATTTTTTTTCATCTCGGCATTGGTCGGCTGCATAACTGCAGTGATCATAGGAACCAGACAAAATACGGCTGATATCACTTCAGATGTCATGAGAAATGCCAGTCCACCGCCAACCAGCAACAGCATTTTCAGCCGTTCAAAGCCATTGACTGGCAGCGATACTATTGGGGGACGTGCTGGTGGTGCGTGTGCGGGTAGAATGATGTTTACTGAGCAGGCGATCAGGATAGCGATGACAGCACTTGCTGAGATATCGCGAAATATCTCTGGGATAGACAATGCCATACCCGCTGAATTTGCATAGGTATCGATAAATATCACAATGAACATTGGCAGGAGTGCGGCAGCAGCATGCATGTTTGTGGAGCATTGCCGTCTGACATGATCAAAGTAAATGACGCTGAGCGTCCAAATGATAAAGGGGTGTTCGGCGAAAAACTGGTTGAGTAACATCGCTCCCAGCGAGCTGGTGACAGTGGGCCATAGCCGTTGGCCCATTTCTATGATGTTGTTACTGAAACAGGTTGTCGCCAGTACGACACCAAACAACAAGACAAACACGCCTGCCGAGAGATGAAGTACTTTCCCTGCCATCATACACAGGGTAATGATCAGTGATTTTCTGATGATTTCAGTCATCAGTATACGAACCTGAACCAACTGAGCAGGGTCATCCAACCATCTGACACAGTGCCAGAGCCACGCAGCATTACGCTTGCCCTGCTACCGGCCACTATTCCTGACAGCTTCTCGTCGGGCTGAACACGCACACGGACTTTCTGTTGAGGCCGGATCCAGCGTGTTTCCTGCTGAATATTAACCAACTGGCTGGCACGGTCGATGCCGCTGTTCATTGCTGGCTCTATACTTTCGATTTTGCCTCTGAAAACCTTGCCGGGTATGGCATCGTAAACAATATTCACTGTGTCATCAGTAGACAGTGAGCGCAGCCCTTTTTCCGTAAAGTCCACATCTATCCATTGCTGATCACCAACAAGATGTAAAACGGAGGCGGTCTTTGAGGCGTACATGCCCTTTGATGAGGCAAAATTAGTGACGACACCCTCTGTTTTGGCTTTAACTTCAGTTTTGTCCAGATTAAGTGATGCCAGGTTCAGATCGGCTTCTGCTGATACCATAGCTGAATGGGCAGATTGTACTGTGAGCGCCGCATTTTCTGTCGTTTCCTCACTGGTAAAACTGCGATTGCTTATTGTGTTGATCCGATCAAAATGGTTTGAGGCACGTTTAAACCTGTATATTGCCTGTTGGTATGAGGCTTGAGCTTTTTCTTCCGCCAGTTTGAACGGGCCAGCTTCAATCGTAAACAAGGTATCGCCAGGATTCACGTGTTGGCCCTGTTTTACATACATTTGCTCGATGTAACCACTGACTTCAGGTACGACATCGACAGAGGTCGTTTTGACGGTAGCTTGAGTCGAAAAGGGCAGTACATTGTCGCTCACGACCAAAAAGACGCTTAAAACGAGTGCGGTTGCGAGAGTGGCTGTCGTCAAATAGGCATAGATATCACGCCTCATCTTTGCTCCCGTTTATTTCCAATGAGTCAATAAGATCTCGTGTCTCCTGATCCCTTAACACTTTGGTGTACTTCCTTGCTTCTGCGCAGCCAAGAACAATAATGATGGCTCGTGTTCTGGTCTCTGGTGAGGCCCACCAACTGAATAGGGTGCTGCGGCCAAAGCCAGACATACTGACCACATCGGTCAATTTTATTTGATAGCGCTTGGCAAAGTCGTTAAGCGTCATTTGTCCCCATATAAGACTGAAATCGTTAAAAGGAGCCAGAATATAGACTCATTGATCTGTTTTTGTCAATGCGTTTGCGTTGTGGAAACCATGGTTGTGGTGAGCAGCGCAGGGTGGATAGATTCCATTATTCATCGGTTTCTCATCCTCATCACGACTGAATATTCTGCTCTTATTCATCTGTGATGCCATTGAAAAACCTAAATAGAATAGGGTCTTTTTTTTACGCTAAGCGATTAATAGTGCGAGTGAATTAACGCTAACTAATTTACGCTGGATATTGCTCCTCATCTTAAAAATGTTATGTTATAACATAACTAAATCAGTTAAGCTGACGTTGTGAATTTTTGTTGGGAGAGGTTGTTACTAACGACGGAAAACAGCGTTGTTAGTGGTTGATAAAGGTAAAAAAATGGACGTTATCAATGAAAATAATGGCACCATTAAGCGAGCAGAACGTTATTGTGATGCCCGTGGTTTGCGTCTGACAAAAAAACGAAAGCAGGTTCTAGCTGGACTCATCCAGTCTCGGAAAGCGCTATCTGCATATGAACTTATTACCTATTGCGAGGATCATCTGGGAGAGACGATTCCGGCGATGTCTATGTACCGGATCCTTGAATTTTTGAATGCTGAAAATCTGGTACACAAGATCAGCATGCTCAATAAATACGTTGTCTGTGAGCACATCAATTGCAAGCATGACCACGGTATACCTGAGTTTTTAGTGTGTAGTCAGTGTAATAAAGTTAAAGAAACCATCGTCGCGCCATCCGCCATCTGTCAGCTTCAGGAAAATGCAGAGGAGGCAGGCTTTACCCTGACCAGTCCTCAGTTAGAAATGAATTGTGTCTGTAAAGAGTGCATGGAACCAGATAAAAAACGCTCTTAACGGCCCTCCAGTTTCATGCTGTGGCTATTCACTATGCCCAGTCCATTCAAACTATTGAGAAGACATGATGTTAAGAAAAAATCCGAGTGGAGATATGCCCGTTGTCGATGAATCTGCATTTATCGACCCCACTGCTATTATTTGTGGGAAAGTCATTATCGAAGACAACGTGTTTATTGGTCCTTATGCGGTTATCCGGGCTGATGAGGTCAATGACGCTGGTAGTATGGAACCCATCGTCATTAAGCGTGACACCAATATTCAGGATGGTGTTGTTATCCATTCGAAAGCGGGTGCTTCTGTGGTCATTGGTGAGCGAACGTCGATTGCTCATCGCTCTATTATTCACGGTCCATGTCATGTGGGTGACGATGTTTTTATCGGCTTTAACTCAGTGATATTTCAGACTATGGTGGGACAAGGCTGCGTGGTTCGTCATAATTGCGTAGTCGATGGTCTTGATTTACCCGCTTATTTTCACGTTCCGCCGATGACGAATATCGGTGCTGATTTCGACCTCAATACCATCTCGAAAGTACCGCCTGAGTACTCTGCTTTCTCAGAATCAGTGGTATCTGCAAACCATACTTTAGTAAAAGGCTACAGGAAAATTAGTAATGCACTCTGAAACACCGATTCATGACGTACCCACCAATATCATTACAGGTTTCCTTGGGGTGGGAAAAACGTCAGCGATCCTTCACTTGATGCGCAATAAACCTTCTCATGAACGTTGGGCTGTCTTGGTCAACGAATTTGGTGAAATTGGTGTCGATGGCAGCCTGTTTCAGGGGCAGCAGAGTGAGGAAAACGGGGTGTTTATCCGGGAAGTTCCCGGCGGCTGTATGTGTTGTGCGGCGGGTTTACCAATGCAAATTGCACTGGCGCAATTGCTTGCAACAGCAAGACCTGACCGATTACTGATTGAGCCCACTGGGCTTGGGCATCCAAAGGAAGTCTTGCAGGTGCTTTCTTCCGAACATTACAGAAAAGTCCTTTCGTTGAATAAAACCATGACTTTGGTTGACGCCAGAAAACTCTCTGACTCGCGTTACACCCAACATGATACGTTTAATCAGCAGATTGCTATTGCAGACATAATCGTCGGTAATAAGCAAGATCTCTACGAGTCAACAGAGCGGGAAAAGTTGTATGAATATGTCGGTCAACATGGGCGTGTTGGCGTGGAAGTGCTGTTCGCGCAGCATGGAGAGCTCCCACTGTCTTTACTTGACGGACCGACATCAATTGAGATCACATCGGCTCACCAACATCAGCATGGCAAGAGAAAACCTTTGGTGTCTGAAGTACCATTACCTGCTTGCGGCTATCTGAGAGCAACGAATGAGGGGGAGGGGTTCCAGAGCTCGGGTTGGCGCTTTGCACCAGATATGATTTTTGACCGTCAAAGATTGCGAACTCTGATGGTCAGTCTAGACGCTGAGCGGATTAAGGCCGTTTTTATCACTAGCGATGGTATATTTGGTTATAACCACACGGATGATGGGCTGGTAGAGGTAGAGCTGGACGACTGTGCAGAAAGCCGTATCGAGTTGATATCAGACCATCGTTTCGATTCGTTGGAAAGTGATCTTTTAAGTTGTATTGAAGGCAATTAAGTCGAGTTGAGTAAGCTGGAATTTGTCGCGAAAACTGACTGTATGCTCGCTCCTTTCCTAACAATGAGTTACCTGATGCTTCGCCTATAAAGGGAAGCCCAGCCCCTAAACGAAGCAAAAAGGGCTGGGCTTTGTTTGCTGTCTCAGCATGATTGAAACGGATTCAAAATGCTCAGTACATTAATGGATAATATATGGTTTCTTCCTGTTCTTCGACTTGAAGGTTCACTGGGTTGGTATAACCATTTTCGAGGTGTTTTTCGAGTAGCTTGAAGAACTCATCGCCATTTTCAAAATCCCGGTCCATGGTTGTATACGTTCTTCCATCACTGTTTAAAATATGGAGACCGTCACCAAACATGTTTTCTTGCCATAAGAGCGCACTCTTATAATCGACACCTGTATTTTCTCTGAACATATTGATGGTGCCTTCTTTCAATGTCATATCGCCCGGCGAGGGCCTCTGTGCCAGGCACTGAAGTTGCCAATATTTTTAAATTGAGCAGCATGATTGTTGTGTCGATCAAAAATCGTGACGTCTTTGAGATGCGGGAATTTAGTCTGTCCTTTGGTCGTGCTCAGGTGAATCTCAGTCCCATCATCCAGCCTAACGACACCACCATTGTTGAACAGTCCGATATTTTTTGTCCCTTCCTTTTGGTCGCCCACTGCCAGTATTGGATCACCATGCATAGAGTACTTCTCGCCGGTGTTTTTGTTGTTGATATTCATCCGGTAACCATCTTCGGATATATCGATTCTATAGTTCTCATTTTCCCAACGCCCTCTATCGGGCTTGGCATTGAAACCTTCACCACCGCCATCAATCAGCTCTGTATCTGCAAGTTTGTGCGGGCGAGGTCCCGGCAGGGGACCTTCAAAGTTATCATCAGGAAAAGGCAAAGGCCACGGACGACAATGACCCGGCCAAGGTCGGTAGTGTTGTGCATCTATGATGCCCTGATGATAACCGTTGTTATAGCCCACATTATGGCCATGTTGGTAGCCGTGGTTATATCCATGGCCATAGCCGAAGCCCGGAAATTGCGGCATAGGGCAACATTGAGGCAGTAGAGGTGGCCGAATAAAGCCACAGTGAGACGGGAAAAACGGGCCGCAGTGATTGAATACCGGAAATTGAATACACGGTATGCCAAACCTGAGTCCCTGTGTTTGTGCAAAATGTTGCGCAGCATGAAATCTTGCTGCATTAAACGAGCCACCAACTCCTGCAGTTTGTTGCAACGGAACTGGGGTTGCTATTACCGCAGTTTGCGGCAACCCACCTGCTCGCATGTTATGTGGAAGCCCGCCTGATTGACCGACGAGTATGTATGGATTGATTGGCGACAGCATTTAAAGCTCCTTCTGTTGTCTATGTGATTACAGTGCTGCCCGACACCAACGACATATGAGTGCAAAGCACTCAATGAAGGACAATGTATTCACCTATGACCACTGCTCCATGGTCTGAATGTCTTACCAGCTAGGTAAAGTCCGGTTAGTAAATGTGTATAGGCTGGAACCTATAACGCATCGCATCCTCGATACCTCTGAGATAACCACTGTTAAAGCCTGAATGATGGCCGTGCTCGTAGCCGTGGTTGTAGCCATGGCCATAACCAAAGCCCGGGTATTGCGGCATCGGGCAGCAGCGAGGAAGACAGGGCGGACAAACAAAACCACATTTCGAGGGAAAGAATGGTCCGCAGTGGTTAAAAACTGGAAAATGTGTACACGGTATACCGAACCTCAGTCCCTGAGTTTGTGCGAAATGTTGTGCTGCATTAAACCTTGCTGCGTTATACGTTCCGCCGCCACCCATTGATTGCGGCATGACTGTTGGCATAACCGCGGGCTGCTGGAATACAGTTGGTTGCAACATTGGCAACTGTCCACTTACTTGCCCGGCGGGAATATATGCACTGATTTGATTCAGCATGAAATACTCCTTTTTGCGTTGAATGCGAATGTTCTCTGCCCGACATATCTGATTTAAAAATGCTTCATTAAATGAAGGGCGGTGTGTAGAACTCGTAAAGGCTGAATTTTTTGTCTTGTTAGTATGAGTATCTTTTTTAAGCACTTGGTTCCATATATATAAACGCTTATTAAAATAACCACATACAATTTGTTTTAACGATTGCTAATTATTGTTTTATCCAAAAACGATAGGTGTATGGAGTGAGGTGTATCTATTGATGGTGACGCGGAGGCATAGAGTGGACATCACTTTACTTCTTCATATTTTCTAGCGTACTTAAATTTTTTAGTACTAAAGCCCGTGTTGTATTTTTACCTCTCTACTTTTATATAAAACCATGCGCATTTTAAACATTAAACGTTTTAAGATTTGGTCAGTTTTGTAAAAAACCTATGTTTGTATGAGATGAAAAATAATAATCTCGTCATTTCTCACCGTGATAACAATTTTTAGACTAAATCGATGATGAATATTTTATACACCGTGACTTGTCGGGCTCTGTTTTTCATAGTGATGATTATTTGTTAAAGGGGGTTTTTAGAGATTATTGAACTTTATTATTGCTAAGTGGTTGTTATATGTTTTTTTTATTATGACTTTTATAGAGCGTCGGAATGATTGTTGATGATTCTAGACATTAACCTTGTATGCTTTACCTTTGATCGAAAAATAACATCAAACGTTTTAAAAGATCCTTTTCTAAAAGATTAAAAACTACTATATAAAAATCAAAAAATATCCTTTTATTTTTATATGCAATTCGTTTTTTATTCATATTTAAAAATGTTTGTATTTTATATATTTTATCCTTTGTGACACATCTTTTTATAAAGAATTAATATTTAGATATTTTTTAAAAGTCAAACCTGACTGTTTAAAGATGCTTATCAGTTAAAACAGTGGGTTACGATATTTAAATTAATTATTTATTGCTGCTAGAGTTTAATCTTATTTTAAGAAGGTAAGTTTATGAAGGAATATATATGAATAAGAAAAATAAGATAGTGGCGTTGACTACTATCACCCTTCTTTGTGGGGGGCTCTCAGGATCTTCATTTGCAGAAACCAGAGTGGTTAATGATGATGAAGTGTTACTGAAGACTTTCAAAGGAGAGGCGGACCACTCATTAAAACGTTTTGACCGAGAGATTAGTTCTGGCGGATACATGTTCGGTGATTTAAATTTCAGTGGACATTCATATACGCGCTATCGTGTTGTCGCAGGACCGGATAATAAGGTTATGACAGATGTTAAAGCTAGCTCCGATATTGATTCGGTGACTGGCTCAAACGGACAACGACGTGGCTGCCCAACGGACGGGTTGTCAGTGACTTTGGTTGTTGATTCGGAGACACCATTTGAGCTTGGGGCTCCTTGCAGTAAGAATCTAGAACTTGGTATATCAAAAGATTTCTCATTCTTTTACGAGCCGCCAGAAATCGGTTTCGGTCCAATTTGTTTCGACCCATTTTTCTGTTCAGCCCGATTGGATAGGTTCACTATCAAATCCGTTATTAACGCTGAAATAACCGCCTCTCTGGGAGCGTCATTTGGTTCTCAAGGTGCGAATGGAAGCCTAGAAGACTTTATCTTTGTCCATGTTACGCCTGTGGTAAAAGGAAACGCACAGGGTGTAGGTAGAGCCGTTATTGATTGGTGGGCTCCCAAGTGGGAATTTATAGCAGAAGGTATTGTCAACCTGGATAAACTACGCTCGGAATCAAAGCTTGAGTTTGGTCTCAGGCATAAAACCGAGTTGAGCGCAGCTGTGTCTGATACAGCCTCTAAGGCTATCGCTGAGCTTGCTAAGTTGGGTACTCAGGTTGTTGATCCTTTTATTCCCGGTATTTTTGCACCGATAGTGAGCGCAGGTGCGGCAATCGTAAATAACGCTGCTGATACAGCTGCTGATTCCGCCGCTGATATTGCAATTTCTCTCATTGAGAACGGCGTTGGCTCTGGTTCCGAATCTGGCTCCACTGATATTGACTCTATTTTTTCCCCGTTGAGAACGATCAGTGACATCCAGCGCGACATGTCAGACGATGGAGTGAACACTGTGTTACGTGCACTGCCTTTCCAGATATTTGGAAGACTCTCCTCCAATTACAGTGTGACTGCCGGAAGCGGTTCTTTATCAACCCGCAAGCGCTTCTCTCTTTGGGGCAAGCCTATTTATGAATTTCCGATTTTCCATCTGACGATTCCTCCATTAGTAAACATTCCTCCTACACCATTGATTGAGAAAGAGTTGGTGCTTTGGGACTGAGGTTTTGAGTGGTAAAGGCGGCAGTATCTGAATCGATACCTGCTGCCTTCTTTATATCTTGTTCAGGAGGAAATGCAATTGGTACGAGTCGTTGTTTTTTTTGCAGTGAGCATTGCGGTAGGGGCTTATCTACTTTTTGACGATCATGTAAGTAAACTTTCCTTTGACAGTGTTGATGAACTACAAACATCTAGCACTGATGAAGACATTGTCAGCGCATCGAATAAACAGGCCAAAGATAACCAACTGTATATTTTCGATACCTCTTTCGGCACCCTTATCAGCGTAGAGGGACAGGACAGGGGAACGTTGAATTTTCGTTTTAATATGGCGCTGAAAAAAGAGGAAAATTCAGACGGTAAATACACCGGGAAATTATTCGATATACAGTGGCCTGATATTGATTCTTTATACAGTAAGCCTAAAACATTGACGTTCACCACCCATTTTAAAAATGGCGCATTCTTCGAAACAGATTTACTTGGACTACCTGAAAGACATCCCATCGCCATGCTTAAGCCTCTGTTAAATCAGATGTCATATTACGAAGGTATTACTGACATCGAAGTGGAAGGCGGTCTTTATACTTTTCACTATCAGCGGCTTGATACGCTGAACCTTACCCGTGAAAAAATAGATAGCCAAATGGCGGATCTGCCTATTGATGTGCTGGATGAGCAGGAGGATTGGCGTTTATCTCACGATGATCTCGGATTTCCTGTCACTATGTCGATGTCTTATGCCCGTCGTGTTGTGTATTCACCACAAACATTTGTCATCAAACAACACGCTACCGCTAAGCGGGTTGACATAAATACTGAGTTAACCTGGCTGGCAAGCGAGTTCTCTGGCGATGTAAACAGCCACTTGGTCGTTCAGGCTGATCCAGAAAAAAATACTCAACCTCCGGTTACGGAAAATAACTTTGCTACTCAGCTTGCTGAGGCTGCGGCAGTGATCACACTGGGAAAAGTTCAACGAATAGGTACATACCTGGTGGAAAGAGGTGCGGGTTTTGTCAGCCAGCTCTTGATTGATGACGGCCTATCCGATGATGAAAAGTCGGTGCTGATCTTTGCCCTTGAGAAGTCTGGTGACCAGGAAGGGGAGTGGATATTGTCGCAGCTTATCGAAGACTCAAATATTGATGAGGTACATAGGCTGAGGTCCGTTATTTCAATCGCCAAAATGGGCGACGTTAATACTGCTGTTGCGGTTCAGTCGCTTAAGAAAGCAATGCAGGGCAATAACCTTACGCTTTCCAGAACGGCTTTGCTAAATATTGGAGTTCTGGGTAAGCGGGCTCCTGCTTTGGGTAAAGAAGTTGCAGGAGTTCTCGCTGACAGACTTGAAAAACAAGATGATACTTATCGAACTTTACTGGCAATTAATAATCTGGCGACAACATCTATGACTGAACAAGTGCTTCCTTACCTTGAAAGTGTTGCGCCGAGGGAACGTTCACTGGCTGTTGGTATTCTTGGTCGGGACAGGGCGATGAGTGCCTTACTTGAAAAGGCTTTACTCACTGAAACTCACCCAGCCGTGGTGGAAAAATTACTGTCCGTCCGTTCTGATGGTATGAGCAAAGACCCGATATTTCATCAGTCGATACGAGGACGTGTTCTGTCAGATACGATACCTGACGTCACCCGGGAAATACTGTTTAATCATCTTATTGAGCATTCAAGCGATACCACAACGCTTCGCGATCTGGCGCGCGAGATGAAGAAGTTCGACGGATTATCGCAATCGGTAAAAGATAAGATTGAGCAATTATTGGCTGGGTGATGCTGCAAATGCGCCCCGCAGGATCCTGGGGCGCATGCTTTATCGTTCGTTTAGTAATGAATAGTGACTGCAGACGCAACAGACACTGCCAGCTCTGTCGCCCGCTTGGTATCGTGTGCCCGGGCAAGAGCGACGCCTAAGCGACGGCTGCCATTGATGTCGGGTTTACCGAAAAGACGCAGTTGAGTATCGGGGCTAAGAAGTGCAGGGTTCAGACCGGAGAAACGCACATTGTCTGATTGACCTTTTCCCAATACTACAGCTGAAGCCGACGGTCCATGCAGTCTGATATCGCTTACTGGCAGGCCGAGAAAGGCACGCACGTGTAAAGCGAACTCTGATAAGTCTTGAGAGATGAGGGTCACCATACCCGTATCATGAGGGCGGGGGGAAACCTCACTGAAGATCACTTCATCACCTTTCACAAACAGCTCAACACCAAACAGGCCATAACCACCCAATGCTGTCACGACTTTGCTGGCAATGTTGTGAGCGTTTTGAAGTGCCTGTTCTGTCATAGCCTGAGGCTGCCAGGATTCACGGTAGTCGCCCTCTTCTTGTCGATGACCAATAGGTGCACAAAAATGGAGGCCATCGACGGCATTGACTGTTAATAGAGTGATTTCATAATCAAAGTCTACAAACCCTTCGATGATCACTTTCCCTTTTCCGGCTCGGCCGCCTTCTTGTGCGTAGTCCCATGCGGGCTTTATGTCGCTGTCACTTTTCAGCAGACTCTGCCCTTTGCCCGATGAACTCATGACTGGCTTGACCAAGCAGGGGAAACCGATATCGGCAATGTGTTGGCAAAACTCGTCGTAAGTGTCAGCAAATTGGTAAGACGACGTGGGTAAACTCAAGTCTTCGGCTGCCAGACGCCTTATTCCTTCACGGTTCATAGTCAGCCGCGCAGCATTCGCTGTGGGGACGACATGGAGCCCTTGTTCTTCAAGCTCGACCAGCTTCTCTGTCGCGATAGCTTCAATCTCAGGAACGACAAAGTCTGGTTTTTCCTGTGCAATCACCTCAGCGAGTGCATCGCCGTCCAACATGTTCAGAACATGGCTACGATGAGCAATCTGCATTGCTGGTGCATCGGGGTAGCGGTCACAGGCGACGACTTCAATGCCGAGTCGCTGGCACTCAATAGCAACCTCTTTACCCAGCTCGCCAGCACCGAGTAACAGGACTCGTGTCGCATCCGTCCGTGTTGCTGTTCCAAACATCATTGCTTCAGTCATAGTGAATTCCTGTCGAAAAAGATGCGATGATATTAACGAAGTCGTTGAGTGAAGCAAACGTTTGCTTGGCGATTTTGACTATGTCCGGAACATTATGAGCAGGTATTAGTTAGGTGTGAAGAAAGTGAGAGGATAAGCGCCGTTTTTCCCGTATGGCATTCGGCGATTGACAGTGATTTCTTCATCTCTGAGGTAATTGCTTTTTAGCCAACCAATGTTGGGTTTGGCAGGAGCTTAAGTTGCAATATCAGTTTTTTCCAGTAATGCGGTAAAAGTATTAAACGCTTCATTATTTTCTGAAAATAAGAGAGGTGTGTTTATTTCCTTTAATACATATCATTGTTTAATTTAAATAAACAATGTCAATGAAGTGTTAATATCTGGTTCCTTTCCGTATTTAAATGTTAATATTTAAACGAGAAATTTTAAAAAAACATTATGACCACTGTTTTAATTAATCTAAATATAAAAAATAATTGTTTTTATAAAGATTCAAAGATATCGTTATCATTAAAAAATAAATATTATCTATTTTAAATTGGAAAGAAAATAAAATTAATAAATATAAGTGTTTTCTAATGTTTATTAATTAATAAAGCAATTCATTTATTCTATTTTTTTATCGATTATTTAAATACTCTTTATTGTGAATTTTCGTATAAGAAACAGTGATGTGGCACAAGGTTTTATCTGTTTAAATTACTGATTTTAATCAATTTTTACTCTGCTGATCATTGTGCTGAAACGATGGGGAGATACCAGGGGGTTGAGAGTTTACGTTCGTTCAGTTCTTAGTTGAATAGCGCTTAAATAGAATGAATGTTCCAAGAGATATTGGACTCTATTTTAGCGTGGCAAGAGCCTCCCTTTGTTCGATTAGATTAACACTATGCTCTTTATTATCCCTTCTATATCTAGAATGCTCTATCGAAAAAGGGATATTGTGATCTTAAATCCAGTTACTCTAGCTTATCCCTCTATCTTCAAGTTATTTGGGCACATAAAAACTTATATCTATTACTTGTAATATCAAAAAAGTGAAAACATGAAACTTAAGAAGTTATATTTATTAATGGGATTATTATCTCCTTTCGCTCATGCGGAATACATTGGACTTGGTGATCTTATTCCTGCCGGTATGGAAGCCCAACAAGGCTATTCTAATCTGGCAATTCCCGCCTATGCTGAAAAGTGGCCAACAGATAAGACGATTGATATCGTTTTTTCAGATCGTTGGAACGAAAAAGACAAGAAAGCCGTCATGGCTGCGTTTTACGCTATTGCTGACATCACAGACCTCACCTTTGCGCCAGCCTCTCTCGATGTTGTGAAGTTCACGCCTGCTGAAACTAAAGGGAAACAAATCATTTCTCGTGCGGATAACAAACTCTATCCGACCATTTTTATTGATAACACAAGACGTATTGGCAGCAGTGCCGCCAGTGGACTGGGTTTTTTTCCAAAATCGCAAATCAGTGTGATCGCATACTCTTCTGTTCACGGCACAGTGGCGAGTCAGGGCCCTATTTTCCATGAAATTATGCATATTCTGGGTTTTTCCCATGAAATGAACCGGGCCGATCGCGACCAATTTATTCAGGTTGATGCTTCAGCCCTGTACGATCGTGACCTCATTGGGCCGGGTATGTGGACAGGCGTGACCGCTGATGATGTTATTGCTGCCAAACAAAAAGAAAATGACACCCTTAGCGACGAAGAGCAGAAAGTCATCCGCCGAAAGCTTAAGTATTGGACCGCTCCTCTGGATGTTGTCAGTGCTCCTGCTGAGTACGATTTGTCCTCTTTGATGCACTATAGCATTTGGGGGCCAGAGGGCAGTGGACGCCACAACTTTGAAATTATCAATGATGATAACGAGATTGCCCTTGGGCAAGTGGGGATGGGAATTGATTTGTCAGACGGCGACCGAGCGCGTTTACACAAGGAGTACACCAAACAGCCCAATAGCCCTGTTCCAGATAGAGTGACCCTTAATGATCTCTCCGCTGTTAAGTTGCTCAATCTGCTGCCCGAAGACCAAAAAGCACAATACTCTTTCAAACTTCTGGCCCGTTTTGCCAACAATGCCAACGCGCCAATTCATCCAGAAGTTGATCAGCCAGTTAGTATAGACGGCCTGAGTGAATTGAACCTTGCTGAAGCATTTGGTGTTGCGGCTGACCAACCTGTTTCACTGATTGAGCTGACGCTGTTTCGCAAAACAGACGGTGACCGCGAGATTAAAGTGGGTAGCCAGCTCTTATCGCCCTACATGCTGTTAAATCAGCACAGCCAATGTTTACGTATCCAGCCATCAGAAACGGCGTTGCCGCTGTCATTCTGTGATGCGGTAGAGATGCAACAACTGCCGAGTTTACCCATATCAGGTGATGCCTATTTCTCGCTTCCCGCGTTGAAAAAAGGGCAAAGTGTGACATTCCGTGCTGCCTCGGTGCGCAATGAACACCGCATATTTGGTTTGATTCCGGCTTCTCGTGGTTACTTTGGTGACAATAAGAAAGAGATTGAAAATGCTTATAAGCTGGAGCTCATCATTCATGGCGACGACTTCGTGTTGAAGAAAATGACAGGTGGGTTTTATTCCCCGAACCCCTCCTATCTGATTGCGCTTGACTGTATCAGACGGTCACCGATCTACAGTTATTTCAGAGTAACCGCGCTGAAAGACTTCCCGGAAGATGTGCTTGTGATCAACTACGACAGCAAAGTGATGACTGAGCACAAAACGCCGTGGCCATGGAAAATCTCATTTTTTGGGATATTACAACGCATGGCATACAATTTCTCTCCCGCGAAATTTGACAACATGATCGACGAGCTTCTGATAAAAAGTCCTTATGAGTTGGTTGTCGGAAAAAGTTTAGAAGCGGGGAGTGAGAAGGGACGTATTGTTTCTCCTTTGCCACAAGCAGTGATTGAGCGTTTGCCTGACACCAGTTCAACTGGTGAACAGAAGGTGAAAGTGACAGTGAAAGTGAAAAAGCTAAACCCTTCGGTCGGTAAGGCGAAGCATACTTCTTTTTCTACTGATGCTGAGCCGGCAGAAATCATATTACCTGCCCGTCTTGAAGGTCAAAATGTGATTGCTGATTTGCATGATTTCCCGGCTGGTCAATACGCGTTTGAAGTGGCAATCAGTGTTGACGATGCCATTGTCTTCCGTGATGTCAAAGACCTGAATGTTAAGTCTGAAACTGGCACGGACGAAGGTT
>NZ_LYBM01000064.1 GCF_001707825.1 Veronia pacifica
GACGCGCCTCCATCCTTTTCTATTTCTCTCATGGCGCGTTGGCAGAGTGGCTATGCAGCGGATTGCAAATCCGTGGACCTCGGTTCGACTCCGGGACGCGCCTCCATCACTTTCTCAATTTTCTCTTCAAAGATAAAACGCAATAAAGTCCCGCTCTGATTCAATATTCGTCCTGTCTATAACGCAATTCGTATTTATTTATATAAAATAGGAAGAAACAAACGGACTAATTTTGTCAGGGATCGCCTATGAATACGCCTCAGAATTCACTGGATAAAACAGATATCGAAATTTTACGTATCCTTCAGGATAATGGTCGTTTACCTGTGGTTGAGCTGGCAAAAAGGGTCAACCTCACCACCACTCCCTGTTCTGAGCGTGTGAAGCGATTAGAGAGAGAAGGATATATTTCAGGTTATCGTGCGGAGCTGTCCGCTGAGAAACTGGGGTATGAAGTGATTGTATTTATTCATATCCGTTTGGACCAAACTAACTTTTCGATTTTTGAAAAATTTGCTCTAGCGGCAGAGCTGATGCCAGAAATTGAAGAGTGTTATTCACTGTCTGGTGATTTCGACACCATGATTAAAGTCAGGGTACGAAACATCAAGCAATATCAACATTTCATGTCAGTAAAGCTGGCTCAGTTGCCGGGTATTATTCAGACCCGTAGCGAAATAGTGATTGATGAGCATAAGCGCGGTAATGGCCTAAATCCAGATTTACTCTCGCCGAGCTAGTTTGGTATATCCACTGCCCATATTGAGATTTAACTAGGTACTTTACCTAGAGTGAGTGAAATTTTTAATTAATATTACTGTTATAACCTAAAACCGTCATGATTTTTAGGTAAATACTTAATGGTGTCATAGCTACAATAACGATAAGTTCTCTATAAGTTGTTGGAGCAAAAATGGTTGTTCAGTTTAGCCAAGGTAGGCATCACCCTCTGCACTTCCGCCCACATACGGCTCAATCTGTGATTATGGTCCCCCCTGTTGATTTTGCATTCAACACCGAAGCCAGCGCAGATAACGAATTTCAGAATAAGCCTTCAATACCCGGCGATCAGGTGCGAACGCGTGCGACCTCTGAATTTAATGCCATGGTTAATTGCTTATCTGAGCATGGCATTGATGTTGTTGTTATGAACTATCAGCCCGAAGAACAAAGCACCCCTGATGCTGTTTTCCCTAATAACTGGTTCAGCACCTCTCCGAATGGAGAGATCACGCTATACCCAATGGCGTGCGAGAATCGTCGCCGTGAAGTTCGCCAAGAACCTCTCAAGCAGGTGCTTAATCAGCATGGCTACGATGTCATAAACTACGATGAGCTTGTTGAGCTTTCCAATCCTGACACGTTTCTTGAAAGCACTGGTGTTATGGTTATGGATCATGTCAACCGCGTGGTTTATGCGGCCATTTCAGCTCGTTGTGACCAAGGGTTATTAAGTCATTGGGCAGCGAAAACGGGGTACAAGGTTATAGCGTTTGACACTCATCTGTCTTCTGGGAGCCCTGTTTACCATACCAATGTGATGATGTCTGTTGGTGAGACGTTTGCGGTCATATGTGATGACATTATCGATAGATTTGAGAGACGAAGAGTGTTGGATTCTTTGTCATCAACCAAAGAGGTCGTGACAATCACTGAATCTCAGATGGCCTCTTTTTGCGGTAATATCCTCCAGTTGCAAAACCAACATGGTGAGCGATTTATTGCTATGTCTCAGTCCGCTTTTGACGCTTTTACAGACGAGCAAAAGACAAAACTATCGGCTCATGGCACCTTGCTGCCTTTCGATGTTTCAACCATCGAATCGATTGGTGGTGGTAGTGTTCGTTGTATGTTGGCTGAGAACTTCCTGCCCCGAGTAAGATAAAACCAAAAAATCTATTGGCAAAGCAACGAAAAAAGCTGAGTAGTGAACTCAGCTTTTTTGTATAAGAGGTCGTTAAATATTAAGCTTCTGTCGTCAACTTTTTGATGGTAAGAGGCAGCTTTTCAAAGTGAATGCCTTCCCATCCAGTCGAGATGAAGTTTCGGATATTTTGGTGGTCGCTACCTGATGGATTGCCAAGCACATCTTCGCGATAAAATTTGCCAAAACACGCCAGTGTTTGTTCTTCGGTCAGGTTATGGAGCTTGCCAAAAGCGAGGATCTTGCATGAACCTGTATTCTGTCCGGCTTTATTGATGAGCTTGCCATTGGTAAAACGAGCAGGAGAGAATTCGTAAAGCTTATCGATCAATGTGATCACTTCTTCAAACTCAACAATGTCCGGTATCGATTCGAGTTTAGTCAGAAAGGCCTCTAGTTGCATGATGCTCCCATTGATATGTAAATTTGTTTTTCGTCCATTTGCCCTCCTTTTACCAATCTGAAGTGCTTTTGTGAAGTGGTGCAGACTAAACTTGTGTGCTGAGAGTCATATCTGAAATTTTTCATTGAAATACCGTTGTTTTTTAGCGGTATTGTTTTCTTGAACTTGCTCGAATTTTTTTCAAAACGCCAAACGAGAAATCATTCTGGCTTATTTTGATATTTTTATGAGCGAAGTGTTTTTATTTCAGCCGTTTGAATTTAAATTGGCTCATTATCTCTTTACAGCATACCGTTCTGATATTAATATTCTCCGCACTTACGGAGAGATGGCTGAGTGGTTGAAAGCACCGGTCTTGAAAACCGGCATACGTTAATAGCGTATCTAGGGTTCAAATCCCTATCTCTCCGCCACATTAAAAAAGCCGCTGCATCTGTTAGCGGCTTTTTGCTATCTTCAGATTGAACATTACCCACCAGATATACTTTTTTCCCTTTGCCTCGTGATAAAAGATGCGAACGGACTTCGGAGACATTCTCTTTTTAATTCTGTGTCAGCTTATCTGGTGAATCGTTTGATGGGCACGCTTTGC
Source organism: Veronia pacifica (assembly GCF_001707825.1). GTDB lineage: Bacteria > Pseudomonadota > Gammaproteobacteria > Enterobacterales > Vibrionaceae > Veronia > Veronia pacifica. Next base: position 2,920 of record NZ_LYBM01000064.1, read on the forward strand.
TGGTGGTTCATCGAATGCATCCGGATAGGTTTCTTTTACCCAGTCACCGATCTCTTCGGCGGGGGTATTAAGAAAGGCCGTCATATTAGGCACCAGCGCGTAGACGGGTAATGTCAGCGCCGCGACACCACTGCAGGCAAGAAACACAGACCACGGACCAAAAATATCGATCAGAAAACCCGTTGCGGAAACACCCAGAGGGATGGCTGCGCTGGCTACCATTCCCATCGCCGATAAAATACGGCTTCTAAAATGATCTGGAATCGCGAGGGTAAGCTGAGTTTGCATCAGTATATTATTCCAGGTCGCGGCCATAATAGTCACACCAAAGCCAACGACCAGTAGCCAGTATGACTGAAGACTCATCACCACGACCAAACTAGCTATAGCTAAACACAGACTGCCAATAACAATGCGATTATTGGCAACATTTTTGGTGATCAGCGAGAGAGAGACGGAGGCAAGTAATGCGCCGACAGCGATGGCAGCTTCTAGTATTCCAACATGGTAAGGCGTAAGACCCAAAACTTCCTTCACCAGATAAGGCATGAGGGCAAAAATAGGGTTTATCGCCATGTTGATCAAAACAGCACATAACACCATGGATAACACAATTCGTATCTTTATCATTGCTCTGAAACCCTGATAAATATCTTCCCGCCATTTTTTTACTGTCAACTGGCCTTGGTCTTCTCGTTTGGGTTTTGTATTTTTTCTAATGAGTGAAAGGCCCAGTACAGATGCCAGAAAAGAGACTAAATTCACCAGCACTGCACCTTTAATCCCGAGCGTAGCTACCATAGTGGCACCAAATACACCACCCAATAACAAAGTAATAGCGTCAAGCGCCTGAACACTTTGGTTAGCTCGTTGAAACTGCTCAGGCTCGACAAGGTTTGAGACGATAGGTTCGCTTCCAGCATTGAACATACTTGCGAAAATGCTGGCGATAACACTCAAGGATATCAATAAGGGGATTGTCATATTGTCGGTAAAAAATAGGCTCGCCATCGCTGCCACTGTCACGATTTTTCCGGCGTTTGCCCACAGCATAATGGCTCTTCGTGAATATCTATCGCCGAGAGGGGCCAACAATGGTGAAAAAATGATATTTGCCAACATGGTCGGTACCAGTACAGTGGCCATGCTTGCTGCAGAACCTGTCATGTCTAAAACCCACCAGGCGACAGCTAATGTTTGCGCTGATGTCCCCAGGTCTGACAAAAACTCGCCGCCGCGGTACCACCAAAAATCTCGACCTAGCCCCTTTTGGGTCTCTTTACCTTTCCCTGACATGTGTTGTTCTCCATACTTCATTTATTTATGAGTATGTTTTTTATGATTTTTTACTTCAATAATCAGGTTGTTGAGTATCTGTTTCAGTACCAAGGTTGTATCTGATTCAGATACTTAAAGGTGTCATTCTGAGGAATTGAGTGCGTTTCACATGAAGCATGGCTGATTATTTGATGTATGGTGCGGGGGTTAGATCACTCCAAGTCAGTATAAGGGTGTGGCAGGTGTTCTCTTTGAACACTCTCATTTTTTGATTAGATGAGTACTGGAAATGAAAGTCCTAGCGGGCTGTGATCGCAGCAAGTGCCGATCGTTACTTTTCTTTTTTTGAACTCACACCTCATCAACAATATCTTCTACAGGAAAAAGAGGTGTGTCTGCTTCATAGACAGCCATTGTGCGTCGGTAGATTTTTATGTCTTGTGAGGGATTACGGATATGTTCCATCGTCAATTTGCTAAATTTTTCGTTTAGTTCCCTCAAGTCGTCAACGTATTTCTTGTTCTCCGTCTCAGTTAACATGGTCATGCCCAAAAAGAAGAAGTCATCCTCTTCTGGCTTTCCACGTTCTATTAAAGTGTCCAATTTGGATTTCAGATCAGCCAGAAATCTTTGTTGGTATAAATTGACGAGTTCATGTTTTCCCTCTGGGTCAATCTCGGTGCTCAATGGATAGACGAGCTCAATATCGTTACCGGTAAGAGAGATAAACTTTGTCTTCTCGAGTTCCCGTGCATAAAGGTAGGCAGATGGCAGGTTGATAGAAAAGTGCTCTGCAAGCGTTTTTATGCTCCTTTTACCACTGATAATAGCGCCATAGATTTCTAGTAGTGCCGGTTTTTCAAGTTGCGAGGTAAGTTGTTCTTCGGTCATAGACGATGAGAGCAGGGAGAGGTTATTTTCACTCAGCCAAAGAAGCTCCGACAGAGACGTCTCCGCTGCGCTGCATAGCTGAATGAGTTGGTCGAGACTGATATGAGGTCTGTTTAGCAAGCGTTTGATTGTTACTTCTGAAAGCTCACAACGGGTCGCCAGTTCTTTGTAAGTGAGCCCTTTTGATTTTAATGCTCCCTTTAACGCATCCAGCATAGCTATCGCTTGGTTCTGACTCATTTTTTATACCCATTGCATGATGAAAATCAGATTTATAGTAAGGGGAAAATGATAGGCAACGCTATGTTGTGGAAGGAGTTGAGAGAAAACTCTCAATTTGTTTCGCGGCTAGAAAAGCAGATCTCTCGACCTGCAATCTTTCTGGCCTATTGACCTTCGATTTCTTCTATTGCAGCCTTTATCGAATCAGAGAGCTGGGCTTTGCAATTGTTGGCGAAGTCGAACATCACGACTTTTGCCCAGCCTTTGGTGGTCAGTTTTTGCTGCTGTTTACTGAAAACAGCATACTCCATCTCAAACCTGTCATCACCTAAATCAACGATTCGTGACCCGATAAGAAGGGTATCCGGATAGGTAACCGGGCGAAAATATTTACAGCTAGTCTCACCGAGGACCGGGCCAACTTTGGTTTTTGGGATCTCCTCCATCATGGCGATTCGATCAAAGTAGTCAATGCGTGCGGTTTCGAAATATCGGAAGTACACCACGTTATTCACATGGTTAAGGGCATCCATTTCTCCCCATGCGACAGGAATTTCAGTGACGATAGGATAGTCTTTGAGAGCATCAGTCACAGTTGTTTTCTCCTTGTTAAACACTTGTTTGAATAATGCTAGCATTGTTTGTCTGGGCGACGGAGAAAATTTAAATATCAGTGTCCGAAATTTTGATTAATGTTGGTTTTAGCCGAGGTGGTAAAGAGGACGTCAAGTTGCTGACGTCCCTCATATTACCCGTTATTAACTATGCAGAGAGCACCTTCAAGCCGTCTAAAGTCGATACCGATTTGGTGGATACTGAGTAGTCCTTTGACTTCACAGTTGAAACGAAGTGCCAACGTGCCGTGAGCTGCTGGTGCGAGGCATGGATAGCCATAAAACCGCGTTGCGACAAATCAGTATATGTGAGGTCTTTTATAAGCAGAGGAAGAGTGAATTCAAACTCTTTTAAAGCGCTTTCATCAATCGCTAAATACTTCTCCAGCCCCGGGGAGCTTACTGAACTGGTCGCAAACTCGACGCCAATGTCATTATTTGCCTGAGACTTCAGTTCCCCTGACCATGCGTTATGCGTGTCGCCTGCCAGACTGATCAATGACTTGTTATTTTTCTCAAATTGCGCGAAAAGCCACTCGCGGTCGCTGTAGTATCCATCCCATGCGTCCAGATTATAGGGCAGATGAGGGACGCTCTCTTTATCCTCAAGCTGCAGATATGCCTGAATAGCGGCTGCCACTGCACTCATTGCATCTGCTTTTTGCTCGGCGGGGGCATTTAGCAGGGCAAAGATTGCCATTAACACATTTTGGGGCAGGTTCATTTTTGTCATCAGGACCTGCTGACCAAGTACACTCCACTTTGCATCATTGGATGCGAGTCTCTCAGTGAGCCACTGTTTTTGTGAGTCGCCGAGAAGTTGCCTGTTGGGTGAATAGGACTCCCGAATCACTTTTTCTACTTCTGCTGCATCACCAGAGGCCGGATATTCCAGTGGTTTGTCTCTGCCAATAACCCGTGTATCCAGCATGTATAGGTCGATCAAATTGCCGAAATTGAAGTCACGGTAGATCAGCATGTTCGAGTCAGTATTCTCCCTGACTGGCAACCACTCAACCCATGCGGCTGCGGCGGCTGCTCGTCGAACTGCAAATTCGCCTTCTGAGGGATCGTGGTTTTCCGCACCTTCTTTCCATGCATCATTGGCAAGCTCGTGGTCATCCCAAACAGCAATCATGGGTATCGATGCGTGAAGGGCTTGGAGATCGGGATCGGAACGATACTGACCATAGCGTTTTCGATAATCATCCAGCGATAGACACTCTTTCCCTTTACTTGGCAAGCGACCCATGGCTTCGGCATCTTCTGTTGCATAACCAGCAGAGCCATATTCATAGATATAATCACCAAGGTGCAGCACAGCATCGAAAGGCGTATTTTGATGCTGATTAACAATTTCCCGGTAAACATTGAAATAGCCAGCGGGGTAGTTTGAGCATGAAACGACGGCCAGGGAGGCGGCATCAATATCTCCCTCAGAGAGGGTTTTCGTTTGTCCTACTGGGCTATAGCGTCCGTTGCATAGAAAACGATAGAAATAGCGGGTGCCTGGGGCGAGTTTATCGGCATCCACTTTAACGGTGAAATCGCGTGAGCCGTCTGTGATGATTTGTCCTTGCTGGCTAATTGAACTGAACGATTTATCTGTCGCTACTTCCCAATGCACTGTGACCTGATTGGCTGCTGTCGTCACTCGCGTCCAGAGGATCACAGCTGTCTGAGTTGGGTCGCCGCTGGCAACACCGTGTTCAAAAGCGATCTCTGCTTGTTTATCTGAGGAAAAACACCCTGTCAGTGTTGTGGCGGCAATACCGCCTGAAACCGACTGAATAAAGTGGCGTCGTGAAATACCCATATACTGCTTCCTTGAATCATTATTATTTTACTGGACTGACCAGTTGGCAAGGATTTCACTGCATTGTTTCATTTTTGTTACTTAGTACATTGTTTTATCAATAGATGCAAGGGTTTGCGAGTGAGTTCAAGACTTTGATAGGAGTAGTACAAATAAAAAAGCCGCTTTGGACAGCGGCTTCTAGGAACGCAGCTTTTTAAAGAGACGGACTCTTAAAGACCATCATTTTATCCCGAGTCATATCATGCATTGAATATTGAATACCACCAAGACCCATACCAGACGCGTCGCGTCCGCCGAATGGCATCCAGTCCACCCGGAAGGCAGTATGATCATTAATCATAACAGCCGTCGCGTTGAGCCTGCTGCTTGTGTACAGGGCGTCTTCCAGCTGTTGGGTGTAAACCGCTGCCTGAAAAGCAAAAGGCAGACTATTAGCTTTTGCAATTGCCGCGTCTTTGTCAGTGAAAGGATATATACAGACCACGGGACCGAATATTTCCTGCTGACTGACACGAGCATTTTCCGGCGGGTTGAGCAGCACAGTGGGTGCATAGCAATGGTCAGACACTTTCTCACCACCGCACAGTACTTTTGCGCCTTCAGACTTGGCTTCTTCAACCCATGCTGATACGCGGTTTACTTCTTGAGGTAATATCAGTGGGCCAACTTCGGTGTCCGGATCCAATGGATCACCGACTTTGAGTAATTTAGCTGCTTCACTGATTCTCTGTGCGACCTCATCGCAAACAGAATGATGAACATAGACACGCTGAACAGAGACGCAAACCTGACCTGCATGATAAAACCCGCCTTTCGTCACGTCAGACACTACGGCATCGAGATCTGCGCTTCCATCAACAATGACAGGAGCGGCTCCTCCATGTTCAAGAGCGCACCGTGTTCCGGGTGCAAGTAATGAACGCAGCATCCAGCCAACTTTGGCAGAGCCAATAAAGGAAAGGAAATTTACCCGTTCGTCACTGACAAGCTTGCTGGCCGCGGTGTTATCACATACCAATGCCTGACACCATCCGTCCGGTAAACCCGCTTCTTTCAGTATCTCAACAAACCTCAGACAGGAGAGAGGAGTGGTGGTAGCGGGCTTAATCACCACAGGGCAACCGACAGCAATGGCTGGCACCGTTTGGTGTATGATAAGGTTTAACGGGTGATTGAAAGCACTGATTGACGAAACAACGCCTATGGGTTCGCGCTGGGTAAATGCCAGGCGGTTGGCTGAAGACGCGGTCTGTCCCATAGGGATTTGTTCGCCCTTGATCTGCGGTATGTGTTCAATGGCTAACTTGACGCCATTTATCGCCCTCATGACCTCCACTTTTGAGTCCATGTAAGGCTTACCGCCCTCTTCAGCGGCAAGCTTCGTCAGAGCCTCAACCTGAGAGGACATGATCTCTGCTGTCTTTTCAAGAATGGCAATGCGCTGATGTGCGGGTAGCCAGGCATCGCGGTCGAGAAAAAGGGCGTGTGCGCGACCGATAGCCGCATCAACGTCTTCCTCATTCTGAGTCGGAATAGTTTTGATCAGCCCACCGTCAAATGGGCGAAAAACCTGAAGCTCAGGCATAGAAAGTCTCCTTATCCTGACTAGCTGATATCTTTACTCTCTTTGATGAGAACGTTGAGGATCGAGTGGTTTAATGAATAATCAACGGGTAGGTCGATGAGGTGAACCCCTTTGGTGTTCAGCGCATGCTTGAGGATAGACTGAAACTCATCATGACTGTCTGGGCGATGACCGATAGCACCAAAACTGTTAGCGTACTTGACCAGATCAGGGTTATCAAAATCCAGGCCCCAGTTAGCCAGTCCCTGTCCTTCCTGCTTCCACTTGATCATTCCATAGGCGCTGTCGTTAAGAATGATAACCACCATATCGAGTCCCATTCTGACAGCGGTTTCGAGTTCCTGAGAGTTCATCAGAAAGCCACCGTCACCGTTGACTGAGACAACTTTTTTGTTGGGATACAGTTGTTTTGCTGTCATGGCAGAGGGTAGGCCTGCTCCCATGGTGGCTAAGGCGTTATCGAGTAACAGGGTATTGTTGGTGTGGCAGAGATAGTTACGCGCAAACCAGATTTTATAGACCCCATTGTCGAGTGTGACAATATCTTCATCGCCTAGGTTGTCACGCAACACTTTTACCAGTCGTTGTGGCAGCATGGGGAAGCGGCGGTCTTCAAAGTACTTGGTTGTTTTTTCCGTCACGTATTGCTTAACACGGGCGAAGTAGCTCATATCCTGCGACAGCTCACCGACTTTGTCTGTCAGTCGTTCCACTGATGCAGAAATATCACCAACAACGTTGACCTGTGGAAAGTACACTTCATCGGTTCGTGCACCGAAAAAGTTAACATGAATGACCTTAGTCCCATCTCGCTCCATAAAGAAAGGAGGTTTTTCGATCACGTCATGGCCAACATTAATGATCAGGTCTGCTTTTTCGATGGCGCAGTGAAGGAAATCATGGCTTGATAATGCTGCTGTACCGATAAATCTCTCGTGCCTTTCATCAACAACACCTTTTCCCATTTGCGTGTTAAAGAAATAGATACCCGTTTTATCAATAAACTCAGTCAGAGCGGCACTTGCACGTTTCCGGTTTGCACCCGCTCCGATGAGTAATAGAGGCATTTTTGCCTTCTTTACCATCTCAGCAGCTTGCATCAGAGACTTCTCATCCGCTTGAGGACGTCGGCTGTTCACTACATCAAAGATCTCTGCTTTAGACTCTTCTGCTGCGATATCCTCTGGTAGCTCTAGATAGCCAGCGCCGGGACGCTCTTCCATACATTCACGAAATGATTCCCTCACCATAGCGGGTACATTGTTACCGTCCACTATTTGCTCTGAGTACTTGGTTATCGGTTTCATCAAATTAACAACATCAACGATCTGGAAGCGACCCTGTTTACTTTTTCTGATTGGCTTTTGGCCGCCGAGCATGATCATGGGCATAGCACCGAGCTGCGCATAGGCTGCAGCGGTGACAAAGTTGGTTGCACCTGGCCCAAGTGTGGAGAGGCATACTCCTGGTTTGCCCGTAAGACGTCCGTATGTGGCAGCCATAAAACCTGCTGCCTGCTCGTGGCGGGTAAGGATGAGTTTTATGGGAGAGTCCTTCAGAGAATCGAGGAAATCCAGGTTTTCTTCACCGGGAATACCGTATATATATTCAACACCCTCATTTTCCAGTGCTTTTACAAAAAGATCTGATGTTTTCATTGCTTTTGTCTCACATCCGGTTTTCATGACGGCGTGCGAAATATCAGGCGATACTACAGGCAATCCGGGCAATGCTTGTTTGCTCAGCTACCAATTCTCCGAATTAGCGCGCTAACGTTTAACCTATCAATAAGAAAGGTGTTTTTTATCAGTGTAGACTCAGACCGGGCATCAGGGAGAGAATTTCGGTTTGTCGACAAATCGCTTATTAGAAAATGTCGTCGTCACAACAGAGACGGTATTATGCTGTTTTCACCGTATTAGACATGTATGGGAAACGAGATTTGATGGCAAGTGGTGTCAAATGCTTATATTTAGAAGTATTGAGGAAAAAAACCATACAAAATAAAAGCTTCAAAGAAAGAAAAGAACAGTAGTTTCATAACAAATAGAGTGCATTTAGAGCAGGTTGACTGCTTACTGTTCGTTTGAACTTCTTTATATCAAATTTCTCTTTACAGCTGCCAAATCCATGATTATTATTCGCCGCACTTACGGAGAGATGGCTGAGTGGTTGAAAGCACCGGTCTTGAAAACCGGCATACGTTAATAGCGTATCTAGGGTTCAAATCCCTATCTCTCCGCCACATTGAAAAGCCCGCGTAATCTTGAAAAAGAGCGCGGGCTTTTTGCATATAACGCTTTTTTATCTCGTCTGCATTGAGAGCAGAGCGCTGGGGGAGAAGCGGGAAGACATCTAAAAATAAGTATCCCTCTCCCTCATGCGATTTCCTATCACAATACCTCAGAACATTCTGCTGAATGCCTTAAAGAAAGGCTCGAACAGCCATTCGAAAAGAGAAATTTCTGGCTGAAGAATATCAGCACTGATCAGCATTCCATTTTTGAAGCCCGCCTTGGGAAGGGTATCCTTGCCATGCTCAGTATAAATTTCAATGTTGGCCTTGTAATATAGTGAGCCACGGGGAAGATCGACGACGAAGTCACTATGTTGGTAGCTCGACGATGACATCTTGACGATCTTGCCGTGGAAACTGCCAAATTCCTCTATGGGAAACGCGTCAACGATGACTCTCACGTTCTGACCGATGGCGGTATTATTGAGGAAGCTGGTGGGAATAAACAGTACTGCATGGCGGACTTGGTCTTCTCGCTCAAGTGGAGTGATCTCCATGATAGCTCTGCCATCGACAACCACAGTGTCGCCCAGTGAAACCTTTAGATTATTAACAATTCCAGAACGCTCTGCCTTGACTGTCACTGTGCGTTTTTGATTAAGCTCTGCGAGTTTTTTTCGAATGCCGGATACTTTCATCTCTTCGTTATTCAGCATGAGTTTAAGTTTGAACTCACTTTTTTTAAGTTGGTTTCTGAGCCGGTTTATGTCGGTCAGCATACTGTTCTTCCTGAACTTATAATTCGCCAGTTCCTTCTCGGCGTTGATCATTTTGAGTTGCTCGCCTTCATAGATCGTCTGCGATGTCATTTTTTTCTCATACAGATCGTGTTGCCGCATAACCTGCTTTCTGAACAGACTGATATGCTGCTGCTGTTTGTTGATGATATGTTCAATGTTCTCAATTTGGCGCTCTTTTGACTCAATATCTGTCGTCACCAGTTTTCGGTTTTGTTGATGTTCAAGCCTGATGTAATCCATGTTGCGTTCGAGCGTCTTTATATCCTGATTCAACTGTGCAGTGACCGTTTCACCAAGTGGAGACTCACGATTGATCGCGCCAGACACTTTGATACTAAAAATGACGTCTCCTTTTTGGACAATGTCGCCTTCTTTAACACGTAGATCTATCACTTGACCTGTATTGGCGATTTTAACCTCAGCTTTTTCATCATTGCTCAGTAGGTAGCCCACCGCTGTGTCGCTTGCCGCGTAGTCAACGTTGAACAAGACTAAAGTGGCTGCGACAAAAATCGATAATATGCCGTAGCAAAATAGGCGCAGGGTGGGAGGTGTTTCTACACGCCCAGTGATGAAAGATTCAAAGTTACTTTTCATTTCCTTCTCAGCAGCTCCATGTTGTTTACGGCCATAAAGAGACTCAATATCACGCCACAGGTGCCAGCGGGTAATGTTGGCAACGACGGCTTCCTGTAAGTCAGCAAAAACTTCGTTGTTCCAAGAATACGCAGTGCAGAACTCTTCGCTGGCCACCTTGGGTATGGCGATTTCTGTCACGGTGAGCTCACGTCGTTGATTCTCAAACAAGGACATATTGGACGTCACTGTAAACACACCAGGAGTATCTTGTGTTTGATTAATTAATGATTCTATGCTTCTTGAGGCAACGACTTGTCTGGAGAAGAGATTCACGTAATCGCACTTTTCGTTGGCGATACAGAGAGTGGTAGGAATAAATACAACACTATTGGTGTCTGATTTGGTCCATTCACCCAATTTGCTCATGAGCGATGGGTCGTCATTGCGCAGGACGATATCGTTCCCCGTTGGTCGGAGAGTGCGCAAAAGACCCGATAAAATGGTGGGGCTGACGTAATGACGGCTGTAAACATCAAGGACAATGACCGCTGTTTTGTTGTCAGGCAATTTGTTGACTAGCGTAAGTAAGGTACTTTGAAGGCACCCGAATGAATGGATAAAGATAAACTGAGTATGGAATTTATCTGCCAGCCAAGTGGATTCATTAGTAATGTCTGTTGCTGCCAGCATCTTCCTTACGGTGTTAAAGCGGCAAAATGGAAGCAAGCGACGACTTTTTTCTACCTGATACTGGTCACGAGAAAAGGCTATGCTCTTCTCGGGTAGGTCAGCCTGTAGATCTGGCATGATGGCGGCAACATTCTGGCAAAATACTTCGGTGTGCCTCTTTCCTGACCTCCTTAGTAGCCAAAAGAAGGTGTAAAGACAGCTCAGTAGAGCGTTTGGCATCAATCTAAATAGGGCCAACCAAAAGCGAACGCCAAATTCGGTCCATTGCTGTCGTTTAGCTGACGCGGCTTTGAGTGAATGCTGACTCATGATTCGCCTCCTGCTGCTTAAGTTTTCTGAGGCGACCGTTGCGGATCAAATAGGTTGAATCAAATCGATCAATGATTGACGTATCATGAGTGATCACAATCAGGGTGCTATGAACATTGTTGATAATGTTATTCACCAGTTTTTGAGACGTTTTGATATCAAGGTTTGAGGTGAACTCGTCAAGAATCAGGCATTGAGGATTTTTATATAAGGCCCGTGCAATCAAAACACGCTGCTTCTGCCCTGCAGAGAGAAATCCCGAATTTTCGGTCAACATCGTTTTATATCCGCAGGTCATTTCTTGAATATCGTCATAAATCAGTGAGAGTTTGCAAACGTGTTCTAATAAGGGGTAGTCAATGTCGTAGCTGGTAAGAGCGATGTTTTCTTCGAGTGTGCCAGCAAAGATATAATCATCTTGAGACAGGGTGGAAAAACAGGCTCGTTGGTTGATCAAGGTGACTGTGTCAGTATCGATATCATTAATCATTAACTGACCTGATGACTGTTTGTGTAGCCCGGAAATAATATTGGTTAGCGTTGTTTTTCCGGATCCTGTTTTACCCACAATACACACCTTCTCACAGGATCTGATCTGAAGATTGATGTCTTCCAATATTTTTCGTTCAGAGCCAAGGGGCGAAAACGTCAGTGCTTCTGCGCTAATCTTGAGCCCAGGTTGAGGTGCGTCAGCCAGCAAGCGCACTTTCTTTTTCCCGGATTTTGATTGTGTGACCAGTTTGGTTGGTTTTTCTGATGCGTTCTCTATTTCTGATGACTCGCTGATTATGTCATTCACCCGTTCTAAATGAACTTCAATGGAGTTTTTGAGAATTAAAGACTCAATTAAAATGATCACCTGTTCCGTAAAAATATTTTTGTACATGATGAATGCGAAGAGGGTGCCGAGGCTCATTTCACCGTCTATGACCTGCAAGCCGCCGACGGTCACAATTAAGATCAACTCGCTGGATAGAAACAGTTTGCTGAGAGAGCCCAAAACAATATTGAGTTTCTGGCGTTTCAGTGCAGCCGCAATAGATGTGGCATATTGACTGCCCCATTGATTTTTTTTGCTGTTTTCGTTGGAGAAAGCCTTGACAGTTTTGACTGACTTAATGGTATCGATAGCGATTGAGTCTGCTTTCGCAGCCTCATTGACGGCCAGCTTTTCAGCTTCGATCACCCGACTTTTGAATGCGAACTTTGCTGAGCCAAATAACGCCATTATTCCCAATGAAAGCATGGCAAGCATGGGGTTGAAGTAAAACATCACACTGATTGTCAACGCAATGATGATACTGGCAGTGATAATAGCGAGAACGCCATCCACCAGAAATCCGGCGACCACTTCTGATGATTTTATTCTTGCCAGACAGTCTCCCGTTCGTCGGCGTTTAAAATAATCAATGGGAAGATAAACCAGCTTAGAGAAGATACCGATTCCTAATTTCTCGCCCAACCTAAACTTGAGGCTGTTCTTGGCCAGCTCTGTCACGTAACTGAAGATCATTTCATGGAAAAATATGGCAGCAAAGATTGTTGATAGCACGAAAAGGAGATCAATATTGCCCTTGCTAATTGCTTCATCAACAACCTTTTGGACATACAGTGGCGAAAAAAGAGAGATGATTGCGGTACAAAAAGTCACGAAAAGAATCAGCGACAAACTGTTTTTAAAACCCGGCATCATCTTTCTTATATCTGCAAAGTTGACGCCTTTATGCTTGTCATTATCAATAAGATCTGAGGGGTGAACCTGTTTGCTAAGGTTGGGTATCAACTCCAGCGCGAAGCCCGTTGCCATATCCTCAAACTGTTCCCGGCTATACTGCCTTCGGCCCAAAGCCGGATCGATAATACCTATTTTTTGTTGAGAGACGGCTTCAACCACAACGAAGTGGTTTCCTCCCCAGTGTAAAATACAAGGTAAATCCAGTTCTTCTGGATGTGCGGGTTCATATTTAACGGCTGAGGTGTGTAATCCTATCAGTTGCGCTGTTTCAGCTATCTGTCTGATGGATATACCCGCATCGATTGAAGTAGGGTTGAGTTTTCTAAGCTGTGGAAGATGTATATCGATTCCATATTGGTTTGCAATCATTACTAAGCAGGCATTTCCGCACTCAGCATTTTCTGATTGCAAGACAACTTTCATTTTTCCATAGCCCATGGACAATTCTCCCTTTGAGCAATGATAATAACGCTCGCCTCATTATTGGCGGGTTTTCAGCTTTTTCTTGGTATGAAACGATGCATGATGAGAAAACAATGCTTCGTTTGTAAGGAGGAAAAATAAGTAGAGGAGTGTTTCCTCTACCTATTTATTTCCCATGTTATCGAGAAGGGAAGGCGCTAATTAGATCAGAAATTGCGCTGCCAACAGCACCAAGAGCAGATGCAAATTCCCCAGCCGCACTGAAAAATGGACCAAGAGCGTTGAGGATAGTGAGAGCATCTTCAAGGCTATGCCCACCGAGTATTTCGTCACTTTCTTGATGAGTCATTTCAATTTTCATTTTAATTCCTTTCTCTATAAAAATGATTATCCCCATCCTCTTTAAATAATTATTAGCTGTGAATATATTTAATTAAGCAAAGGAAAACACCATAGCTAACATCTAATTATTTTTTTAGGGAAGGGTATTAAGCACTGGTTATTATAACAAATTAAATAAACTTCTTAGCTTCCGAGGCTTGATCTCCAAAAACGCTATTAATAGCCTGATAGAGACCAATGCCTGCAGTGACTAGACCAACCAGTGCAGCAGCGGCAGAGAATGCAGCGCCAGTGAGACCGAAGACAGCTGTTGCAATACCAATGGCTGTCATTATGCTCATTGTCGCTGCGGCACCGCCATGTATTTCATCTGCTTCTTTCATTGTCATAACAACTTTCATTTTATATCTCCTTTTAATTTAAGTTGACACTTCTCTACACTCAAACCCCCAATAAATTAATAAATGATAAATTTTATTTTCAAATTTAAATTAAAATAAAAGATTAATTTTTACTTATTAATTTAATCATCGGGAAACCTGAGTTGGAATAAACAATAAACTTTGAAAAATAAAAAACAAATAACTTTTCTGTTAAAAACAATCTGTTTTTTTAATGTTATATATGAATAAAAAAAGAGATTAGTATCTGCTTCGATACTATTTATGATTTTTTGCAAGTTTAATTTGAAGTAAAGTCTAATTTAGATTATTAATCTAGTTGTATATTTAACTAATCTTATATGTGAGTAAATTATTGATTAGACTTAATTCTCTATTTTTATATTTTTTTGATAAGTATTATTTTTCTATGGGGGCAATATCTAATCTGATACAGATTAAAAAGAGGTGAGTGTGTGAGAGGTAGCATAAAGATTTTTAAATATTCATTTTCATTTTTAACACAGAAAAGTCACATGAAGTAAAAACCAAGGATATAAAAACTAACGAGGTGTATTAAAAAAGACTTGATGATCTCACAATATGAAAAATATAGTTAAATCATATGCATGATTATTTATATTGTATGAGTGTTATTTTTAACTCGATATTTAGCATTGATATGCATTATTAATAAATAGTGGCTTTGTTACTCATCAGACATTTGAGAGAATAATATTTTATATGCAATATAAAGAGTAATGAAATAGTTCTTTTAGAGATAAAACGAAATCTATTGCGACTACAGATGTAGCCGCACAGTCTAATCATAGCCACTTACTTTTGGCGGTAAAGCTGACTGATAGCCAGGTATTACCCAATCGTCGCACTATGGTGTTATCGATGACTTCCCTTATCTGGTCCTGACGCTCAAGAGGCCACTGTTCAGGGTTATCAATAAGTATATTGATCTCTAAGTCATATCGGCGTCCACTTTTAACGAAGTGACTGCTGTAATCACTAAACTGGTGATGCTCAGCAATTTTCTTCAATGTGCTATCTACACCGTGCTTCACTTTATTATTAGGTGTAATTAACAACACCTCTTTCAGGTTTTTGCGCAGTACGCTAATTGGAAGCATGGCAGCGACCAGTGCAAGGGAAGAAACCAATATAGGGTCCACATATCGATTCCAATCACTAAAACCCAGCCAACTCAGCAAAGCAACCAACATAAATCCAATGAGGATAGTGCCGCTTAAAATACCGTCGACCAGCCATTCTTGGGAATCAACACGTACCAGCTCAGATTGTACTTCTTTGGAAATGTAACGTTCAGCAAAGAAAATACTGAAGCAAAGCAAAGTAGAAAATAGGGCATAACCGAGTGCCGCGCCAAGTTCGACCTGATGCCCCTCATTAAAGAGAGAGGTGATGCCTGTATAAAAAGCAAAACCACAAATAACCAGTATGACAATACCATTGATCACACTAATCAGTGGTTCGAGGTGTGAATAACCAAACTGGAACTGTTCATCCTCAGGTTGTGAAATAAGGTGAGCGGTATAAAGAGATAACCCTGTCATACCCATGCTGAGAAAAGAGAAAATACCATCAAGCATAATAGCCTGTGAATTTACCAATTTGCCTACAATAAGACCGCTCAGTGCCATGACTACAGTGCCAGCAAGGGAGAGCTTGAGTGATAGTTTTTCCCTACTGATACGACGGCTAGAAGCCATATTTTCCTCCCGATCTAGGGTGTGTGACATAGATTTTTCCTACTTAATTGTAATTTTTCAAACGACATACCGTCTGTTGTGTTCATCGCTATTTTCATGCACTCAATCGAAGGTATACACCTGAATTTAGCGACGCATAACGTATCTGAGGTAGCCCGAGACGAAGATGAGGACGTTTTCGCTGTTTGTCGTTGTCTGTGTGCTTTTTCATCAAACGGGTCAGATCGGCGGCAGTATATCTGTGGTTGGAAAAAAAGGAAGAAATATTTCTAGTCTGCTTATATGACGAATGTTTTTAGGGCTGAGGAGAAAGCTGATGGAAAAGACCAGCGTGGCCAGATGCTGGTCTTTACTCGTTTATTGAAGTTTCAGAAGGTTAGTACTCACCTCGATCTCGGCCTTGAGTACGCCGGGTTGATGCATCAGCCATTCAACCTTTTGACCGAGTTCTGTTTCTTGCGGGTAGGATAAAAGCCAGAAACCCTTGCCAATTTTTATTATCTCTGCATCTGAGTCAGTAAATGAGAGGCTGTGATGATCATTAGACTTTAGGACGATACTGCCAGAGAGTTTACCTTCAATGTCAAGAGTATGGTTTTTAACTTGTTGACCAGCATAAAAACCTGATTCTTTTGAAGAATAGGAGTGGATATCTTGGTTTACTTCATAATGGAGACCACCGCTGACGATTTCTCCAGCATGTACAAGGTTAGTGCTCATCAACAGGACAAGCATACTCATCAATATATTTCTTGTTTTCATTTGCTTAGCCTCTGTGTCCGTATATACGAAGTTCTACATTATGCAACGTGCCAAGAACTTTGTTATTGTCGATGGCGTGCTCACCTATGCTAGTTTTGCCGTTAGACTTATGTAAGCCATAAAGCTTCAATGAATCGTTCTTAGTATCCGTCACTTTCACCGTCCAGGCGCCTGCTGATTCCTCATCCAAAAATGCATGACTTAAAAAAAGTAAGTCCTCAAACTTTTCTCCAATAGACCTAAAGTGAAGGTTCCTGGGGGTGGCAACCACTGAGCGTGTACCAGTGGGCGAAATTATCTCAATCGCCAAGTCACTCGGCCTGCCATGGCTGAGATCAAGCTTTAGCTGAACAGCTTCTATTTTTTGGTTCCCGGAAATAACGACTTGCTTTGATACGCCGTCAAAGGTTTCTGGAATGGTGGTTGCTTTTAAATCTGTGGCTTGCTTGAAATCAGTAATCTCAAGCGGGGGTAACAAGTCGTAAGTGCTACTTTTTGCCTTTTCTACTGCCGCTTTTGCATCAAGCATTCCGAAGCCGTACCAGTTATGGAAACGGTGCCCAGCGCTATTGAGTGTCCAACCGGGTTCAGCATCGTACTTCTTGCTGTCTCTGCTCAGAACAACAGGTTCAAAAGCAGCATCCACCTGCTTTGCGGTGGTTGCCATAATATATCGCACATCGCGCCAGGTTAGACTGGGGTTGGCCTGCATGACTAATGCTGCGACTCCTGATGCGACCGGTGCTGCTGAGGATGTACCGTTGAAGCGAGAGGTATAATTGCAGTCGGTTTTATCCTGAATTTCTTGGGTCAGCCCGCCAGTCGTATCGAAATATCCTCTGGAATAGCCTCCCCCACAGCCAGAGATGTCGGTTGTGATCATGGCAGGGTGCTTCTTGCCATCGCCACCGCCGGGTGCAGAAAACATCACTGACGATCCAACCGTTGAGTAATAGGCCAGTGGCGAGTCGGCGTCAGCACTTAATGCCGAAACAACAGTGTTATAAAAGCTGGCGTTTTCAGGGTCTGAATTCGCTATTTGAGCCGGCAAACGTCGTTCTTCCGGTTCGCTTGGTTGTATTTGAGAACGAATATTATATCCAAGCTGTTTGAATCCATTACCTGCAGACTTGATCATCAAAGCAGGATCTGAATTGTTTTCGTAATGGTATGCAAGAGCTGCCTCCTGCAGCTCAAATCTGAGCACAGACAGCGGTAGTAGAAATAGAGTCTCGAATCCATAACTCTGGTTGATGATATTGGCAGTGCTAACAAGATCACCGACGTGGGTTCGTAGAAAGGGTGTTAAGTTCTTTTCCTCTGTTCCTACATAGTTAAAACCAAAAAGTTGTGCATCCGGCGATACGCCCCTGCCACCTAAACTATTGTTGGCTTTGGCAGCGATTAACCCGGCCACTGAGGTGCCATGGTCCCCGTCCTCAGAATAGCGAGATGGCGAAGGGTCATTGCTGGAATTTAAGAAATTATAGGAGATACCCGGGACAATATTGTCAGCCAAGTCTTCATGACCGAGTTCTAAGCCTGAATCGACAACGGCTACATGAACCCCTCTTCCAGTAATGCCAATCTCATGCAGATCAGCGATGTTGATATCGAAACCGGGCGTACCGTGTGAATCCGAAAAAGCAGATTGACCGGTAT
>NZ_LYBM01000065.1 GCF_001707825.1 Veronia pacifica
TCCCTTATTTGCAGTCTGTTGCCAGTACCTTGTCGATACCTGTTATCTATGTCAGCCACAGCCTTGATGAGATCTTACAGCTAGCAGATCATATGCTGGTGCTGGATCAGGGTAAGGTGATCGCTAAGGGGGCGCTGGCGGAGGTCTGGAACAGCGAAGAAATGCGTCCGTGGTTACCGCCAACTACACTAAGTTCGCTACTTACAGCCACGGTTGATCACGAGCACCCTGATTACCCCATGACCTGCCTGCGGCTTGCTGACGGCTCATCATTGTGGATGACGGGCCGCTTGTCCGGCAGTGATTCAACAACCTCTGCAAAGATGCATCAGATTCGTATCCGGATCCGCGCCAGCCATGTGTCCGTGTCAACAGAAAAACCTCAGTTATCCAGTATTCGTAATGTGCTGAAAGGCAGAGTCGTTGCGCTTTACACCAGTGAAGATGGTCAGCAGGTGCAATTAAAGATCGCGCTCGGTCATGAGGTATTGTGGGCCAACATTACTCCTTGGGCACGGGACGAACTGGCGCTGGAGGCTGGTACTCATGTGTATGCGCAGGTGAAGGGCGTAACCATGACACAGAGTGATATGGCCGAGTCTCACTGAATTAAGGCTGGGGTGTATTTTTGTTGGAAAGTGTTAGAGAAAAAAGCGTTTAAGAAAAGAAAAAACGGCAGCGAGGGCTGCCGGTGATAAACATCACTAATAGAACAACGAGAAAAAGAACAATGAATAGGTGTTAGCCTTGATAACGCATGAGATGATTAATGGTCTGTGATATGTCACCGATATTGTTTTTCACCCAGTCAAGGTTGTAATAGGTATCCAGATAGCGGTCACCGCCATCGCAAAGCAGGGTAACAATGGAACCTTTTTCGCCATTAGCCTGCATGTCTTCCGCCAGTTTCAGCGCACCAAACAGGTTAGTTCCAGTTGATGCCCCTGCCTTACGGCCAATCACGGTTTCCAGCCAGTGGATAGTGCCAACACTGTCGCAGTCAGCAATGGTTTCCATGCGATCAATCACCCCCGGAATAAAACTCGGTTCGACCCGTGGACGGCCAATGCCTTCGATTTTGCTACCGCAATCCAGCGTCAGGCTGGTGTCACCAGTGCGATAGTACTCATGGAAAACAGAGTTCTGAGGGTCGACGGCCATTAGCTGCGTATTGTGGCAACGGTAGCGGATAAAGCGGCCAATGGTCGCAAGGTTACCGCCAGTGCCCGGACTCATAACAATCCAGCTTGGCTCAGGAAAACGTTCGAACTTCATCTGTTCAAAAATACTGTTGGCTATATTGTTATTACTGCGCCAGTCTGTGGCCCTCTCTGCATAAGTAAACTGATCCATGTAGTGGCCGTTCAGTGCTTTTGCCAGTCGGCGTGACTCTGCATAAATCTGGTCTGAACGCTCAACAAAGTGTGCTTCACCGCCGTAAAAACGAATCTGATCTATTTTTCTCGACGCTGTGCTTTGTGGCACAACGGCAATGAAACGAAGGCCAAGCAGACGAGCAAAATAGGCCTCAGAAATAGCTGTACTTCCTGACGACGACTCAATAATCGTTGTGTCTTCGTTGATCCATCCGTTACATAACCCGTACAAAAACAGCGAACGGGCAAGACGGTGTTTGAGGCTGCCTGTTGGATGAGTACTTTCATCTTTCAGATAGATATCAATGTCTTTGAAATATCGCAGATCAAGCTTAATTAAATGGGTATCTGCGGAGCGCTGAAAGTCGGATTCAATTTTACGAATTGCTTCGCAAACCCACTGATTATTTCTGGTTGTATGTGGATAATTTGTCATCATTGTCGTCGTCCTTACAGCAAGAAATTCATTCGTTTAAATCTCATACCGATGATATGACTATTATCATTAGCGGTATTAGTTTTTATCTCTGAATGTCACTAATTACAGACATGTTCGGACGATTGTCACAGATACACATCTGGCTGTGCTCGAACAGATGCTGTAAGGAACACCACAACCCTTATCCAACATCCAATCAGGAGGTCATAAAGTGAAAAATACTTCATTCCCAAACAACCCGACTCTCCTCTTCGCTTTGCCCTTGGGGGCCTGTGCTTACTGATACATCAGTGGGTCTGTTTTATGCGCTGATTACTATCCGATTCGATGAGGAAAATTTAGCAAAGATATCTGGGAAAAACCTTGCTTTATTTTGTTTAATTTGGGTTTTTTCAGTAATTTTTTTCTACATATTTTCTATTTTTTAAAAAATATTTCACTTTTGATTGTTTATACAAAAATTTGATGGTCTTTGCAGGTGATGTGCTCGTTTTAGATATCGCAATTGCAGGGTCAGAGGACATGACTTTTTGATGAGAGTCACAGTTTTGCCGCAGGACAAAAGTGGGTGGTTCCATTGAGCCGGTGAAGAAGCGTCTTGTATTTTCAACTGATACAGAGAGAGACAGAAAAATGTGACAACCAAAAAGCGAGCTTAAACGGAGAACCGCGGCATGGCCGCTAGAGAACTAACATCCCCCAGGGGATAGCGCACGGAGGAAAAATGCGCGTATTATAGATTTGGCATGGTATTTCCGTCAGCAGTGGAAACGATACTTAGGTTCAATTCTTATTCTGTTGCTGGTTTCGCTTATTGAGCTTATGCCCCCTTACCTCATTGGTTACACGGTCGATGGTGTAGTGGATGGCAGTATTCAGCTCAACACACTGGCACTGATTGTGCTGGGTTCTATTGGTTTGTGGGTAGTGGTGTACTTTTTGCGGATCCGCTGGCGTATCTGGCTGTTTGGTGCAGCGGCAGAGCTTGGCAAGGTCCTGCGTGATCGCCTGTATCGGGGCTTTTCACGTCACTCACCACACTTTTTTGATCGTTACAAAACCGGCGATTTAATGGCACGGGGCACCAATGATGTCCGGGCTGTTGAGATGACCGCTGGTGAAGGCGTACTTACCGGTGCTGACTCAGTGATCAACGGTGTGCTGGTCTTTGTGGTAATGACAGCGGTGCTTGACTGGCGTCTGACCTTACTTGCGCTGTTGCCAATGCCGATCATGGCGTTGTGTATTAACAGGCTGGGTAAGCGTATCCACACCGCGTTCCGTTCATCACAGAGTGCGTTCTCTGATCTGTCTGATTTTACCCAGTCATCGCTTAACGGGGTAAGGATGATCCGGGCCTTCGGCCTTGAGCAGCGACAAATCGACGGCTTTAACGCGTCTGCAGACGAGACACGCAAGAGAAACATGGACGTGGAAAAGGTCGACAGCCTGTTTGATCCGGTTATTCAGATCACCATAGGGGCGTCATTCTTCCTGTCTGTCAGTGGTGGCGGTTATCTGGTGGCAACGGATCAGATGACAATTGGTCAACTGACGTCTTTCACCCTGTATCAGGGCTTGATGATCTGGCCGATGCTGGCAATGGCATGGCTATTCAACATCATTGAGCGCGGTGCAGCGGCATGGGAGCGCCTGAAAGAGGTGTTTGATGAAGAGCCTGAAATCAAAGGGGGTGAACAGTCTCCGGGTAACAATGAGATCATTGATATTCAGCTGCCAGCCTTCACATGGCGCGGGCACAAGGAGCCGACACTGAGAGACATCTCGCTCAGTCTGGCCCCCGGAAAAATGCTCGGCATTGCCGGACCTGTAGGCAGCGGTAAATCTACCCTGCTGAATATACTGCTCCGTCTGGAAGACCCACAGCAAGGTCGGGTGAGCTATGGCGGCGTTGATATTCGCTCATTCCGGTTGGGTGACTGGCGCGGCAAATTTGCGGTAGTGACGCAGGCACCTTTTTTGTTCTCCCGTTCAATTGAAGAGAACATTGCGCTGGGTCGGCCAGATGCGACAACCGAGCAGGTTCGCCTCGCAGCAAAAATGGCCTGTATTGATGAAGATATCTGCCAGTTGCCTGAGGGTTACCAGACCGAGGTGGGTGAGAAGGGCATTACGTTGTCCGGTGGTCAAAAACAGCGGATCGCCATTGCGCGTGCCTTGCTGCTTGATGCCGAGATCCTGATCCTTGATGACTCACTGTCAGCGGTCGATGGTCGCACTGAACACACCATTTTGCAGAACCTGCGTGAGCGTCAGGCACATCAGGCAATGATAGTGGTAGCTCACCGACTTTCTGCGCTGGAATCGGCTGACCGAATCATTGTGCTGCAGAAAGGACACATTGAAGAGCAGGGCAATCACAAGGCACTGATTGAACAACAGGGCTGGTATGCGCAAATGCATCGCTACCAGAAAATGGAAAAAGTTTTAGAAGGCAAATAATGAATAAGAAAGAGATTCTTATCCGGTTGCTGAAATACATGCTGGCAGACAAGCGGGCGCTTGTGGTGTCCTGTGTGCTTCTGTTGCTGGCCTCGTTGGCGGATGTGTCCGGCCCTTTATTAATCAGGATATTCCTGGATGACTACCTGACCCAGAACAACTTCCCTGAGCTGGTGCTCTGGGGGCTGGCGATGGCTTACATTGGGGTGACTGTGGCATCCGGTTTGCTTCACTATGGCTACCGGATCCGCTTCAGCCGTATGGCGGTTGGTATAGTGCAAACCATCAGAAAGCGGGTGTACAGCAGTGTACTCAAGCAGCCTTTATCCGCGTTTGACTTTGTGCCAATTGGTAAGCTGGTATCCCGGATCACCAATGACACTGAATCGCTGAAAGACATGTATGTCACCGTATTTGCGACCTTCATCAAAACCGTCACCCTGCTGACAGTGATGCTGGTGGTGATGTTTACCCTAAGCCCAATGCTGGCTGGCGTGGTATTTTTGCTGGTGCCCGTGGTGATTGGTGTGATGTATCTGTATCAGAAGAAGTCATCCCCGGTGTTCCGTGAATCCCGTGACCTGTTATCAGATATCAACGCTGTCATGTCAGAGTCGATTCAGGGCATGAGCCTGATTCAGTTGATGGCACAGGAAGAAAACTTCTGCCGACGTTTCGAAGCCATGACCGCCAAGCGCCTGAAAGCAGAGATGCGTATTCAGCGGATGAACGGCTTCTTCCTGCGCCCCCTGATTGATCTGATGTCTGGTGTGGTACTGATGTCATTGGTGGCCTTGTTTGGCTGGCATGGTACAGAAGTGATTGGTGTCGGCTTGTTGTATGCCTTTATCAACTATCTGGGCCGGGTCACCGAACCACTGGTTGAGCTGATGATGCGACTCTCGCTGCTCCAGCAAGCCATCATTGCTGGTGAGCGTTTGTTCGAGCTGATGGATATCAAGCAGCAGGTTTATGGCGATGATGACAAGCCGATGGCGACGGGTGCGATTCAGTTCGACAAAGTGAACTTCAGCTATGACGGCAAGGTACAGGTAGTAAAAGGCGTCGATATTCAGGTTAAACAGGGTGGCTTCCTTGCACTGGTCGGGCATACCGGCAGTGGGAAAAGTACCCTTGCCAGCCTGATGATGGGCTTTTACGACGTCAATGGCGGCAGTATTCGTCTGGATGGTCGCCCGATTGGCAGCCTGAGCCATTCTGCACTGAGGCAGGGAGTCGCCATGGTGCAGCAAGACCCTCACGTGTTGTCTGACACCCTGCGTGAAAACGTCTCTCTGGGCCGTGAAGTCTCAGATGAAATGATCTGGCAGGCTCTGGAGCAATCTGAACTGAGCGATTTTACCCGCGAGCTGCCATCTGGGCTGGATACCCAACTGGGCGACGGTGAAATAGGCTTGTCGGCGGGACAGAAGCAACTGCTTGCGCTGGCCCGGGTACTGGTGGCAAGACCAAAAATACTGATCCTTGATGAGGCTACCGCCAATATCGATTCGGGTACAGAAGATAAAGTACAGCGCGTACTGTCATCTCTGCGCAAGGACATGACAGTGGTCGTGATTGCTCACCGCCTGTCGACTATTGCTGAAGCGGATCAGATCCTGGTGCTGCATCGCGGGGAAGTGGTTGAGCAGGGTAACCACAGGTCGCTTCTTGAGCAGCAGGGGCGTTACTGGCAGATGCACGAACTGCAACAGGCCAGCGCCCAGCTCAAAGAACTGGAACAGATGGCAAGCTAGTCTGCATACTTATCTGAGACAAAAACGCCGTCTAACGAAAACAGCCGCTTTTGCGGCTGTTTTTTTGTCCGGAGGAACAGGACTTAGCTATAAGTTATGAGCTACGAGCTACGAGCTACGAGCTACGAGCTACGAGCTATGAGCGGTAGGCTATGAATAGAGCAAACGTATCCTCATTTTCTTTGCTGCCTGATCAGTCCTTCCTGCGTCACCGACGCAACAAGCTCTCCCTCACGGTTAAAAAGCTGACCACGAACAAATCCGCGCGAGTTACTCGCCGATGGACTGTCTATTGCGAACAACAGCCATTCGTCCATCCTGAATGGGCGATGAAACCACATAGAGTGATCAATGGTGGCGGCTTTCAAACCCGGGGTCATCAGGGACACGCCATGTGGATGAAGCGCAGTCACCAGAAAACTCCAGTCTGAGGCATACCCCAGCAAATACTGGTGGATACGCAGATCGTCAGGCATCTCGCCGTTAGTGCGTATCCACTGTAGTTGCTTACTCTCAAGTTTTTTCGGTGACAGCAGGCTGTTTACCACGACGGGGCGCACCTCAATAGGACGGTCGGAACCGAACATGGCGACCATTCTTTTCGGTAATTTGTCAGCATTATCCAATACCATTTGCTGCTCAGATTTCAGGCTTTCAGGCTCTGGTACATTTTCTGGCATCTCATTTTGATGTTCAAAACCCGGTGCATCGGCCTGATACGAGGCGGTCAGATAAAAAATGGGCTTACCATTTTGAATTGCTTTTACCCGTCGGGTGCTGAAACTGCCGCCATCTCGCAGTTTCTCCACATCGTAAATAATGGGGCGGTGGGGATCGCCGGGGAGTAAAAAGTAGCTGTGGAAAGAGTGAACTATTCTATCTTCACTCACAGTGCCTTTAGATGCAGACAGCGCCTGGCCGATGACCTGACCACCAAAAACCTGAGGCAGGCCTAAGTCCTCGCTCTCTCCCCGGAAGAGTCCTTCATCAAGTTTCTCAAGTTTAAGTAATTTCAGAAGTTGCGAAAGTTGTACACTCATCACATTACCTAAAGCGGAACAATAGTTATTGACAGTTCCTTCATTATAACGGGAACTTTTTGATGGGATCACGATTCAAAATGACGGTTTCACGCTTTTCGCCGAGTCATTCGCATTCATTGGGCAGCAGGAGAGAAGGATCTCTAATGAAAAACCTATTTTTTGGCACCATAGTGGCAGCTTGTATCATGACGTTTACTGCATGTAGCGGGACAGCAACAGAAAGGGATTTAGCAAAAGTGTCTGGCACAGTCACCTATTTGCAGCGTATTGCTTTACCTCCCAATGCCAAAATAACGGTTTCGCTTGCTGATGTATCACTGCAAGATTCCCCGATGGAAGTGATAAGCAGTAAATCATTCGTGTCTGAAGGGCGACAGGTGCCGTTTCCGTTCACTCTTTACTATTCAAAATCTGAGATAGATCCGAGCAAAACCTACGCGGTTCAGGCCAGTATTGAAGTCGATGGAAAGCTAATGTTCACCAATGACACAGCCTACAATGTGATCACAGACCCGGCACAGACTGTCAAACTTGGCCTGACACTAAAAATGGTAGACCGCTAAACCGGCTCACCATCCCAGCGAAAGCGGCGCAGGGATATCGCGCCGCTCTCAGACACGCCGATCCCCTCTTTTCTCAACAACTCCCGCTGAATAGAAAGCTTGTCGCCAGTCAGTGAGATCTGACCTTTCGCGTTAATCACCCGAAACCAGGGCAAAGACGACCCTTTTGGAAGCGCCGACAACAATTTGCCGACATGACGTGCATGGCGAGGATATCCTGCCATTTTTGCGACATCGCCATAGGTACAGACACGTCCAAAGGGTATTTTTGCCAGCACAGCATAGATCTGTAAATCAAAGTCAGACATTAGTGTTGTAAGACGCGCTCAGGGTTATAAACTGAAATTGAAGGAAAAAATCCTGCTTTAGGGACTCAACCTAACATCGAATTGATTTTGATGTCGACAGGAAAACACCAGGAGGGACGAATTATGTCTGGAATGACACTTATGATGACTGCTGCAGTCATGGTCGTTGGAGCGGCATATGCAATGGGAGCCTCCAACGGGGAACTTTCTTTACTGGCCTTTGTGACGCCAGCGCTTTTTTTTATTCGTGGTGGAGCCGCCGTCTGGCTGCTGGTGGTTGGCCTTGCTTTATATGGACTCGCGTTTCCGTATCAACCCGTCTCACTGTCAATCAGCTTCTGGATGATCATTCCGGCTCTGTTTTTGGTCACGGGCCAGAGGCGGAATACACAGGTATCTGTACTGGTGCTTTCTGTGGTGATTGCCATGCAATGCGGCCTGCTGGCACTGCAGTGGGAAAGTAAGCTTGAGGGCGAGATACAGTACACTCTGATGCAAATACTGGGTGTCAGCTTAATCTGGCTGGCTATCTTTTTCTGGAAACCAGTGAAGCGCATTAGCTGGTGGCCGGTATTACTGCTACTTGCCTTGACGGCAGACGGACAGCTACAAGGCACCTTTATGGCAATGTGTGTTGCTGTACTGATCATGTCACTACAATGGCTGAAAATGCAGGGTAAAGAACGAGGCGGCGATAAATTCTCAGTGGTGCTCCCCGCGATTGGTTTTGCCACTATTGTGGTCTTCCCGCAGTTTTCTGTCCCCAACCCGGTATTTGTCTCTTGGTTGATGGCACTGACCATTGCTTGGTTGGGGGACTACCTGCTCACGCCAGACGATGAAGAGGAAGACTGATATTCAAATGTAGACAGACAAAGAAGAAAAACTGGCTGATTTGATTATTAAAAGTGGATAAATGGGCATTTATTCAGCAAACGGACGCGGGGGCGCAGATAAAGCCTTGCATTGCCTCCCGCCATCCCACATAATGCGGCCCGAAGCTAAGGAATACTTAGTTTTCAAACATATCTATGGAGGCCTCCTTGGTTCTCCCGCAACACTATCTTGCGTAATGGGTCAGGTCCGGAAGGAAGCAGCCCCCGCTTGGGACGTGTGTGCCGGGATGTAGCTGGGGAGGCTTCCACCCAATTTTTTCCAGAAATTTTCCCAATCTCCCTCCATTCTAAATAATCTCTAATATTCCCTTTTTGCTATCAAAAAACACCCAAGCCGATAACATGGTGAATTAATCACCGCAAAATGCTGTTAACTCCCTCGAAAAGCCATTCAAACAACTGTCTAAAAAACCATCAAACGATCCCTGTTTTCGATCTGTTCTAGGTCTTGATTCGCTGACACTGTGTTACATTCGGATGCCAAAAACCAGACAAACGATGGGTGATTGCGTACCGAAAGCAACGGGCGGTAGCGTGCCTGACGACTATTCATCGCACATGGCTGAATGGCAAAAATGCCTGAAAAAGTGTGGAGGAAATCACGCTATCCACGATAGAATCAACTGCCGTGGTTTTATACAGGCACCTTGTCAGTAAACCCCATACACTTTGCAGGTCTGCTCATACTAGCGGGCTAACTGCACCCAGAAACACCAACGACTCAGGAATTTATCCAGCATGGCGAAAGCTCCAGCAAAAAAGAAGCAAAAAGGCTTTGAAGAAACCCTTTGGGATACCGCAAACCAACTGCGTGGCAGTGTTGAATCGTCGGAATACAAACACGTAGTGCTCAGCCTTGTATTCCTCAAATTCGTTAGCGATAAATTCGAAGCCCGCCGTCAGAAAATGCTGGATGAAGGTCAGGAAGCCTTTGTCGATATTGAAGTGTTTTACCAGCAAGATAACGTCTTCTTCCTGCCGGAAGAGGCCCGTTGGTCTTTCGTAAAAGCACACGCCAAGCAAGACAACATCGCGGTGCTGGTTGATACCGCACTGGCAACCATTGAGAAGACCAACCCATCGCTAAAAGGTGCATTGCCAGATAACTACTTCTCGCGTCAAAGCCTTGAAGTGAAAAAGCTGGCCTCGCTGATTGATGCCATTGATAACATCGATACCCTCGCAAATGAATGCAACATGACCGAAGAAGACTTGGTCGGCCGGGTGTATGAATACTTCCTCGGTAAGTTTGCCGCCACTGAAGGCAAAGGCGGCGGTGAATTTTATACACCTAAATCTGTGGTGACCCTGCTGGCAGAAATGCTGGAGCCTTACGAAGGGAAGATTTACGACCCCTGTTGTGGCTCAGGCGGTATGTTTGTTCAGTCGCTTAAATTTATTGAAAGCCATCAGGGACGCAGCAAAGACCTCTCTATTTATGGTCAGGAGCTGACTTCAACCACCTTTAAACTGGCGAAAATGAACCTTGCGATACGCGGTTTGTCCGGTAATCTCGGTGAGCGTTCGGCAGATACTTTTTTTGCCGACCAGCACCCGGACTTAAAAGCCGACTACATCATCGCTAACCCGCCGTTTAACCTCAAAGATTGGCGCAACGATGCCGAGCTGACTGATGACCCGCGCTTTAACGGCTTCCGCACTCCGCCGACGGGTAACGCCAACTATGGCTGGATATTGCACATGCTGTCGAAACTGAGTGAAGACGGCACCGCAGGCTTTGTGCTGGCCAATGGTTCGATGAGTTCAAACACCAGCGGCGAAGGGGAAATACGCCAGAAGCTGATCGAAGACGACCGGGTGGAATGTATGATCGCGCTGCCGAGCCAGTTGTTCTACACCACTCAGATCCCTGTTTGCCTGTGGTTTATGACCAAAAACAAACAGGCCAACCCCAAATACAGCTACCGTGACCGTACAGATGAAACCCTGTTTATCGATGCGCGTGAAATGGGCACCATGATCAGCCGGGTTCACAAAGAACTGACGGTTGACGATATCGCCAAAATTGCCGACACCTACCACGCGTGGCGCAGCGACGACAGCGAACTGAAACGCCGCATCGAGAGCAAAGAGATCACTGTTGAAAAATACGAAGATATTGCGGGCTTCTGTAAAGTCGCGAGCTTGGATGAGATCAAAGCCAATGACTTTGTGTTAACGCCGGGCCGCTATGTCGGTGCTGCCGAGCTGGAAGATGATGGCATTCCTTTTGAAACCAAAATGACTGAACTGACCCAAACCCTGTATCGTCAGATGGACGAAGCCAATGAATTAGATTTGGCAATTCACGCCAATATGGAGGCACTAGGCTATGGGAAGTGATTGGGCGCACGTTACGATCGAAGAATTAGCATCTCCTGAAAAATCAGCACTTGCCACTGGTCCCTTCGGGTCTTCGATCAGTTCAAAATTTTTCCAAGAAACAGGTGTTCCAGTCATACGTGGCAGTAACCTGAGTACATTGACATCAGAAAGAATGTCTGATGATGGCCTTGTGTTCGTCAGTGAGGAGAAAGCCAGAGAATTTAAACGTTCGATAGTGCGTGATGGCGACATAATTTTTACATGTTGGGGAACAATAAATCAGGTTGGTTTGATTGGTAAGGAATGCCAATATTCAGAATATATTATTTCAAACAAACAAATGAAGCTTACCATAGACTCATCGAAAGCAGATTCGTTGTTTGTCTATTACTATTTTTCATCTCCAGCCAAACAGCATGAAATTCTCCAAAACGGTATAGGGGCGGCTGTCCCAGGCTTTAATTTAGGACAACTTAAAAAACACAGTTTAAAGTTGCCACCTTTGACTTATCAAAAAAAAGTTGCCGGGTTCCTTGGATGTTTAGACAACAAAATCACTCTCAACCGCCAAATTAACCAAACCCTGGAGCAAATGGCGCAGACGCTGTTTAAATCATGGTTTGTCGATTTTGACCCTGTGATTGATAACGCGCTGGATGCAGGCTTTTTTGATCAGTCCCGCGACCTGCCCGTCTCATTACTTCAACGTGTTGAACAGCGTAAAGCGGTTCGCGCCAGTGAAGGTTTTCAGCCGTTGCCGAGTGATATCCGTCAGTTATTCCCCAGTGCATTTGAGGAAAGCGATCTTGGCTGGGTGCCGGAAGGGTGGGCGGTTAAATCCTGTGAAGAGATTTCAGAGCGAATTGGAATGGGGCCATTTGGGTCAAATATTAAAGTCTCAACATTCGTCGATACAGGTATTCCAGTGATCAGTGGTGCCCATTTGAAGGGATTGTTGCTTGATGATCACAATTATAATTTCATTACTGAAGAACATGCCCAGAAACTAAAAAACTCGTCTGTCTTCCGTGGTGATATCGTATTTACACATGCAGGTAACATTGGGCAAGTTGCGTTGATACCGCGTGAGAGTGATTACGAACATTACATGATTTCTCAGAGACAGTTCTACATGAGGCCGAAGACAGATAGTGTCAAAGCGAGTTACTTATTACATTATTTTCATTCCCACATTGGTAGCCACAAGCTACTGTCAAACGCTTCTCAAACGGGTGTACCATCAATAGCTAGACCCTCCTCGCACCTGAAAAGTATAACTTTGGTTGTACCTGAGCTGGCTGTCCAAGAGTTGTTTGAAAAATACATTGCACAATGGCAGACAAAACAAGTAATGATAAGAAATAGTTCGGTTTCTTTGAGTAAACTCCGTGACACCCTGCTACCCAAACTGATCTCCGGCGAACTGCGCCTTGATGAAGCAGAGAAAACATTCGAAGAAGCTATCGCTTAACACCCTGATGGCAAGCGCCCTGCTTGCCGTTTTAATCTTAACTCAAATCGACACATCACTATGATCCTGACCTTTACCGAAGCTAAGCTGGAACGCGCCATTATTGAACTACTGGGTGAACAGGGACACACCTACTTGCCGGGGCATCAAGTGGTGCGTGCCGACAACACTGAGGTGCTGATCCTCGATGATCTGCGCCGCTACCTTGCCAGCCAATACAAAGCGGATGGCATCACTGCCAGTGAAATTGAGCAGATCATCCGTGAGCTTCACACCCTGCCAGCCAGTGATTTGTACCACAGCAATAAAACCTTCTGTCACTGGTTGAGCAACGGCTTTCTATTCAAGCGCGAAGACCGCAGCCAAAAAGACTTGTATATCGAGTTGATTGATACCCGCACTTTGCCTGCCTCACTGGCTGAGATGTTTGCGAGCACAGACGACGCAGCAGATACGCCGCCAGTAAAAGATCAAAGCAACAATATCTATACGCTGGTCAACCAGCTTGAGATTGAAGGCACCGACCAGCAGGTGCGTATTCCTGATGCCATTTTGTATATTAATGGTCTGCCAGTGGTGGTGTTTGAGTTTAAATCGGTGACCCGTGAAGAAGAGGCGACCCTTTCTGATGCATGGCGTCAGTTGTGTGTCCGCTATCGCAACGACATCCCTAAACTCTTTGTGTATAACGCCCTTTGCATTATCAGCGATGGTGTCAACAACAAGATGGGTAACCTGTTTGCCCCCTATGAGTTTTACTACGCATGGCGCAAGATCACCGGCAATGAATCGACCGAGAAAGACGGCATTAATGGCCTGTATACCCTGATTCAGGGGCTGTTCCATCCGGTGCGTTTGCTCGATGTGTTGAAAAACTTTATCTACTTCCCCGATACCTCGAAGAAAGAAGATAAAATTTGCTGTCGTTATCCGCAGTATTACGCTGCCCGCAAGCTTTACTACAACATCAAAAAAGAACGCAAATTGCCCGACGGCACAGGCGGCAGCGGTAAAGGCGGTACCTATTTTGGCGCAACGGGCTGCGGCAAAAGCTTCACCATGCAGTTTCTTGCCCGCCTGTTGATGAAAAGCGTCGATTTTGAAAGCCCGACCATTGTGCTTATCACCGACCGCACCGATTTAGACGAGCAACTGGCCAAGCAGTTTTGTAACGCCACCACCTATATCGGTGATGACATTATTGAGCCTGTGATCAGCCGTCAGGACTTACGCGACAAGCTCGGGGGCTGCGCCAGCGGTGGGGTATTCCTCACCACCATTCACAAGTTCACCGAAGACATTAAGTTGCTATCGACACGCAGCAATGTGATTTGTATTTCTGATGAGGCGCACCGTAGCCAGATTAACCTCGATCAGAAAGTGACTATCGACAAAGAAAAAGGCACGGTGAAGAAGACCTACGGGTTTGCCAAATACCTGCATGACTCGCTGCCAAACGCAACTTATGTCGGTTTCACGGGTACCCCGATTGATGCCACGCTCGATGTTTTCGGTGACCCGGTCGACAGCTACACCATGACCGAAGCGGTCAACGATGAAATTACCGTACGCATTGTCTACGAAGGCCGCGCCGCCAAGGTGGTACTGGATAACAGCAAGCTCGAAGATATTGAAAAATACTACGAAGAATGCGAACGCGCCGGAGCCAATGAACACCAGATAGAAGAGAGCAAAAAAGCCTCGGCCAATATGAACGCCATATTGGGAGACCCGGACCGAATCAAAGAGCTGGCGCAGGATTTTGTCGACCATTACGAGCAGCGTGTTGAGGAAGGCTCGACCATCAAAGGCAAGGCGATGTTTGTCTGCTCAAGCCGTGAAATCGCCTACGACTTCTACAAAAACGTCAAACTGCTTCGCCCTGAATGGTTTGAGGAAAAGCAGGCGATAGATGGCGTCGAGCTGACGGAGAAAGACAAAGAAGAGCTGATGTCGTTGCCCATGGTCAACATGGTGATGACCCGCAGCAGCGATGACAGCGACAGAACCATGTACGACTTGCTGGGGACCAAAGACTACCGCAAGGAGTTGGACAAGCAGTTCAAAAACGCCAAATCGAATTTCAAGATCGCCATTGTGGTTGATATGTGGCTGACAGGCTTTGATGTGCCAGAGCTCGACAGCATTTATATCGACAAGCCGCTGCAAAAGCACAATTTGATTCAGACGATCTCTCGGGTTAACCGCAAGTTTGAAGGCAAAGAGAAAGGGCTGGTCATCGACTACATCGGCATCAAGAGCCGGATGAATCAGGCGTTGGCGATGTATTCCAAAGCCGATGAAACCAACGTCGAAGATATCCGCCAGTCTTTGATTGAGGTGAAAAACCACCTGCATTTGCTGGCTCAGCTTTTCCATAAATTCGACAGCAGCGCGTACTTCAGCGGTGAGCCGAAAGGGCAGTTGGAATGCCTGAATCAGGCCGCCGAATTTGTGCTGCTCACCAAGAAAAGCGAGATGCGTTTTATGGGGCTGGTAAAGCGCCTGAAAGCGGCCTACGACATTTGTGTCGGCAGTGAGGAAATTACCCAGCAAGAACGGGAGCATATCCACTTCTTCATTGCAGTGCGCTCTATTGTGTTCAAGCTGACCAAAGGTGATGCGCCAGACACAGCGCAAATGAACAAGCGTGTGCGAGAGATGATCGCCGAAGCGCTGAAAGCGGATGGTGTTGAAGAGATATTCAAACTGGGCGAAGACAACGCCGAGGCCATTGATATTTTTGATGACGAGTACATGGACCGCATCAATAAAATCAAATTGCCCAACACCAAGATGCAACTGCTGCAGAAGATGCTGGAAAAGGCCATCAGCGACTTCAAAAAGGTCAACCAACTGCAAGGCATCAACTTTTCTAAACGCTTTAAATCATTGGTCGATCAGTACAACGAGCGCAAAGAAAACGATGTGCTGAATGGTGAGGAGTTCAACACCTTCAGTCAGGAAATGGCTGACATGATTTACGACATCAAAGCAGAGATGGTGTCGTTCGTCGATTTGGGGATCGATATGGAAGAGAAAGCCTTCCTCGACATTCTCAAACACATGCAGGAAAAATACGATTTCACCTACGACGACGACAAAATGCTCGACCTGGCGCGAGAGATGAAAACCGTCGTCGATGACACCGCTCAATACCCAGACTGGAGCCAGCGTGATGACATCAAAGCCAAACTGAAAGTCGACCTGATTCTGTTGCTACACAAATATGGCTTTCCGCCTGTAGCGAATGATGACGTGTATAAGGGCGTGTTGGAGCAAGCGGAGAGCTTCAAAAAGGGCAAAATAGAGAGTGATGACAGAGCGTTTAGGAATATACGGAAGAAAAACAATTTGTTTGTTAGTGTCGGTGACCAGAAGCTATTCATCGCGAAGCGATTGGATCACAACCCTGACGCCACCGCAATCTGCCATATTAGCATCACCTTAGACACTGACTATGAGGTTAATCTCGCGTCGATTAGCTTGATTGACGATGCCCAAACCTTAATCGAGACTGGCGTAAAATCAACCACTGTTCTCGATACTGTGATGTGTTGTATCGCCAGTATGGAAGCACTGGTGCAAGACGAAAAAGCACTTGCTGAAAAGCATGGCTATGAGCTGGTGTTTGCACTTGAGGAGGCGAGAAAAGGCTCTACAGAGCTATTGATGGAAATCTTTCTCGTTACTGCTTCTGCTGGTGCAATAGCAGTATCAGTCTTTAAGTTTTTGAAAGATTATCCCAAGTTCTCTGACGGTTTCAAAAGGCTGAAATCAGATTTGAAGTCAGTAAAAAAAGAACCTGAAAAATCACTTATTGTCACTGACGTATCATTCAGGCAGGCACTACGCGAAAAAAATAATTCGAAAAATACCGACTGACACCACACGTAACACTACATATTCATTTTTCAACATAGGCCAGAGAGGTTCTCTGGCCTATGTTGTCGTTTAATTATTTGAAA
This sequence comes from Veronia pacifica, assembly GCF_001707825.1. Taxonomy (GTDB): domain Bacteria; phylum Pseudomonadota; class Gammaproteobacteria; order Enterobacterales; family Vibrionaceae; genus Veronia; species Veronia pacifica. Next base: position 16,610 of record NZ_LYBM01000065.1, read on the forward strand.
CTCAACTATGTCAAAGACCAGTCAAACGCACAAGATTGCGACGTTCTTGCGTGAGCATCCCGGACAGCGATTTTCAGCCCGCGATATTGCGCTCGAAATAACCCGCCTATACCCAGAAGACTATGCCGACAAAAGAGCCAACCCTCGATTTGGTGACGAGAAGGCATTTATCTCTCAAGTTGTTGCTGAAATTGGAGCTCAAAAGAAACAGCTGCTCTCGAACTGCCCTGACATTAATTGGCAGGATAAGCCCAGACCTCGTGTTTACTGGTTTGATAAGCCATCAGTAGGCGTAGTTGATACTGCGTTTTCTGAAAGTGATGAGGTAGAACTTGAAGCCGAGAAAGCACAGAGCATTTCAGAAGCTGAACTTTACCCAGTGCTTATTGATTACCTTAACTCTGAACATTCGCTCAACTGTATGCGAATTGATGAGAAACGCTCGAAAAACAGCAGAGGCAATGGCGGTAACCAGTGGTTGCATCCTGACATTGTGGCGATGGAAGCTGTTGCTCACAGTTGGCATGGACACGTAAAAACCTGCGTTCATGAAGGCGGAGGTCAGAGTGTCCGCCTGTGGTCATTTGAAGTTAAGAAAGAGCTGACAATGAGTAACATCAGGAAGTGCTTTTTTCAGGCTGTCAGCAACTCTTCATGGGTCAACGAAGGGTATCTCGTCGCAACGTCCATTGTTGATAGCAAAGTGGAACAAGAGCTTCGGATGCTTAGCGCTCTTCATGGAATTAGCGTAATACTTCTCTCAGCAGAAAACCCATCAGAAAGTGAGCTCTTGTTACCGGCATTAAAACGACCACAAATCGACTGGCAATCGGTCAACCGCATTGTGGAAGAAAACAAGGATTTCAACGATTTCATAGATTTGGTTTCGAACTATTACCAAACAGGTAGGTTAAGACAAAGAGACTGGCAGTGAGAAAAAGAGAAGCTAATTACATGAATTAAAGCGCTAACTCTAAGCGAATTCTGCCCCAAATTTTGTTAGTGCAATAGCACTATTCGAGTGCTAATGCCTAGGTTTTAGATAAGAAAATTTTATCCAAAATTGACCGTCAATCATCATTCAGGATTTCTCGATACTTGTTAAGTGCGATGGGGTAATTAGCCGATAAAATGACACTGTGTAAATATCCATGTCGGCCAATTTGTCCAATATAATTCATATTTCCCATTTTGGTGTTTTTTCCCGCAAAGGATTTTGGACAACCCTCTACAAGGTAGAGGATTCAAGGCGTGCAGACGATCGCAGATTTCGCTCTTGAATTATATTGGACAAATCTTAGGAATTATATTGGACACTTTGGGGTTTATTACACTTATGTAGACTCCTCCTTGATGTCAACTCACGGCTTCATAGCAAATCACTTCGCGTTCTTATGTACGAGCTTTTTATAGGCAGCTAACCCGGCTCAATGATACTTCCGCTATCCAAGATCAAGTCTGTTAGGCGGGCTCAAAGCCCTCAGTGTAATGCTGATTCTTTGGATGAGGTGTCTTCGCTATAATTGAGTGACATTAACTTTGGTTTAGTGTTTGAGCATTGTAAGCCGTCCCTTTTTTTAACATCGAGAACGCGGTTCTCACCGTTTTGTTTGCTAAAGCAACCGCTGTACATTTTTTGCCTCTGCGGGCAACCAGACTTTGAAGCCATTTGTCTTTTTGCGTTTTGGGCGGTTTGTTCATAACCCAATTAATATAGGTGAACGCACCAGTAATCAACTGGCTTCTAACGGTTGCATTTCTAGAATGCGTTCGAATATGGCCAATCTTCGTTTTCCCCCCTGATAAATGCTGTACAGGGGTCACACCGATACTGGCTGCAACATCCTTACCGTCTGCATACGTGACTTCATCAGGGCAGGTGATCAATAAAAAGAGGTTAATGGCGTTGATTGGACCCACACCTTCTAGCGCCATAAGTCGCTGACACTCCGAAGATTGCTGGACAGCATGATGTATCTGATTTTCATAGGCGGCTTCGGTATCCAGGAGAGCGAGGTAGTGTTGCCATGCCTGATTAAGCGCTTCACGGAAGAAAGGCTCCAGACCATTGTCTGCTTCTTCCAACGCCGATTCGATCGTATTCCTGAGCCCAGACAACCCTTTCCAGTCCGTAAATTTAGCCCCAACATCAACCCCTTAAGCTGGTTGACCGACGCAACACGTTGCTTGATAACGAGCTCACGCATGCGCATTAATGATTGTAGTTGCTGTTGGTACCGGGTCTTAACATTAGCAAGTCGAAGGTGTGGAAGTGAGGCGGCCTGAACAATCGCCAGTGCATCGTTAGCATCTGTCTTCTGATTTTGCCTAACAGCACGGACAACTTTGGCTGATATTACTTTGGCATCATACCCATGAGCACACGCTCTTTGATACCAGTAGTTTGCGGTCACACATGCCTCAAAAACCAGAGTATCTGGCACCGTATTGGCCAGCCAACTCTCAAACTGGCAAGCCGTCAGAGCTTTATTTTCCTCAATTTTTGAGTTACTTACGACGCAAACTTGGATCACGTCTTTTGCTAAATCGACACCGACAATAGTAGTATGACTCATCATTTTTTCCTCGAAGATCCTGCCTAGCAATAAGTGTAAGGGAGGTTAAAAAGAGGAGGAGTCTAAGAATCTGTT
>NZ_LYBM01000066.1 GCF_001707825.1 Veronia pacifica
TTGGACTAGTTTTTGGGGTGCAGGTCAATCGTACCAATATGGATCATCGAAAAAACGGTTGTAAAAAAAGTTACGTTGATTTTCTTCCCAACCAAGCGCGTTTGTAAGTTCAAGAATTACTGAGCTAGCCTCTGCTTCATCAGTTTTGATAAGGGATTGAGCTTTGTTCAGTTGTAATTTTATATCTTGTTCTGTCATGATTTTGCATTTATATGGTTTGTTTCTTATTTATAACAAGAAAAAAGTAAAGTTTATAACAAATAATTTATGGTTCAATCATGACAGGATGCGTTTTGATCTTGCCTAGCAAACTGACCACTTCATAGGCAGGGTGGGCTAAATACGTACGATCTGATTTTTTGTAGTGGTAGTGCGCCTGGTTAGTGATTCAAATTTAGAGAGTTTGCCCTAGCTTCAAGTTTGAAGTGGACACTTAACCTGATTTATGTTCGGTTTTATAAGCTTAATCGTTTTCTGGGGTGACCTGCTCCCCAAAAACTAGACCATGCAGCACTAAGTCAAAAACCCATTAGTTTTTATTATCGAAAATTAAATCGGGTACCTTATCTTGCCAACTCAATTTTGTCCAAAAATAATTCAGGGCAATAGCACTACTCGAGTCTAATACCGAAGTTTTAGATAAGAAAATTTTATCTAATATTTTCCATCAATCAGGATGTAGGATTTCCCGATACTTGTCGTGTGTGATGAGGCTGATAGCTTCTCGAATACACGGTATAAATATCTATGTCGGCCAACTTGTCCAATTTAATTCATGTATCCCATATTGGTGTCTTTTCCTGCTAAGGACTTTGGACAATCCTCTACAAGGTGGAGAAGTTAATGCGTGCAGACAATCGCAAATTTCACTCCTGAATGATATTGGAAAAATAGCAGGACTTATATTGGACACTTTGGGGTTTATCACACTGCTAGGTGCACAAAGAGGTTCCATGCAATCTGCTGACAATCAAACGTTTAAAATAATATCTTCAATTATTCTGGTTCAAGGAGGAATTTTACTTTACTGGATTATTACGACTGATAACTTTTTTAACTTCACTGGTTTCACCACATTATCAAATATAAGCATGCTGTCGTGGGGCATAGCCGCTTTGGTTATTTTCTTACATGTTTGGGGGGCGGCAGGTATCTCTAATGTACGCGAACACATGTTTAAGTTTAATAAACTAAAATGTTTGGCTCTACTGGGTGCTCTAGTTTCTGGCTTTTTTGAAGAAATATTATTTAGAAAAATATTGATGGATTACCTTCAAGAAGAAGGTTTCAGTGATTTCATTCAAATAATTATTTCTGGCCTAGCATTTGGAATCGCACACTTAGTATGGGGTGGTAAGGCTTTATCAGCGGCTGTTAATGCTACTTTTTATACTTTTTTACTGGGTGCTGGTCTTGCGCTTATCTATATAATGAGCGAGAGAAATGTAGCGCTTTGCATTATCGCGCACACAATAACGACTGGCTTAATCGAACCAGGTTTAATAAAGGCAGCAGTATTAAATAAATTGGATTATTTTAAAGAGCGCACCTAACAAGGCTTTTTAAGCTGGACAAATTACAGTTGGCTTTTTGTTGGCATCTCACTGACTTTTAGCCAGCAGTAATTTGCCGCTTAAAACGGCGTTATATACCTATAGGATGACACTTTGAAACCACTGATAGTAACTTTATGTGGAAGCGTTAAATTTGAGCAGGCATTTATTGATGCTAATTTCACAGAAACAATGGCAGGGCATATTGTATTAAGTGTTGGTGGTCTAGGGCCGGGGAAAAAGATCAGACTGACAGAGCGCGAGAGGAAAATGCTCGGTGAACTCCATAAACATAAGATCGCCATATCAGATGAGATCCTCGTTCTGAACGTGGGGGGTTATATCGGGGAGAGCACGGAATCTGAAATTAAATACGCTAAACAACTCGGTAAAGTAGTCCGGTTTCTTGAAGATCAATGAACTGGCTAATATCAAGCATATCGAAGCATTTAAAACTGATCACCAATGCATGACATTATCGGTTTACTTTGGATGTAGTGATGACGAAAAATAGAAAAGGAATATCAGGAAAATACAATGTTACATAGATGTAGAGCCAGAGAGTTAAGACTGCAGCCTGAATTAACTGAGAAATTAGAGGCGTTGTTTGCCCCCACTGAAATGCATTCAACAAAGGCTTGCTTACAAGGACACAATGGCACAGTGTGGACGAATGACCTAAATCACCCTACAGCAGCACAAATTCAGGTAGGAAACGCACATTTTTTTGTCGGTGACTGTCAATATGCCGATGAACTGCTAAACAACTTTAACGAATACATGTGTGCGACTGTTTTTGACGACCAATGGAAAGCAATTATTGAAGAACGCTTCAAAAACCGCTTTAGCATAGATACCCGAACTGTGTTTGAGCATGATCCAGCCCATTTTGACATCGCTAAATTATCCAGGTTAGCCAACGATCTGCCAGTTGGATACAGCATTAAGCCAATCGATCTCAACTTTCTCGAAAGCTCTGAACTACACTCCCTCATCCCCATCACGGGGCCTCAATATAAAAATGCGCAGGACTTTTTGACGCGTGGTTTGGGGTATTGTGTTCTCTTTGACGGTAAAGACGATAAGAACGAGGGAGAGGCAGCTAATTGTGAGCCAACTCAAGCGCAGATGGTAGGCGTAGCAGCCTCATACAATAATTACGATGATGGTATAGAAGTCGACATATGTATTGACGGAGCCCACCGGCAGAAAGGGCTGGCAACAGCAGTCTGCGCGACCTTAATTCTTCACTGCCTTGAACAGGGGCTTTTCCCGTATTGGGATGCTGCAAATGAAAACTCGGTGAAACTCGCGCAGAGACTCGGCTATAAAAAAGCCGGGGTTTACGACTCGTATTATATCTATCGTTTTTTTGAACAAGATTAATAAATCTCGCCCCCTCGGGGGCTATCTGCCTTGCGACGTTTATACCCACATGTGAGCCCTTCTCCGGTCAATAGGCAATAGCATTCTTTTGGCTGCGTCAGCAGCCAATGCTCCCGAACAACAAAGTCGTCTACTTCGTTTTGTCATTTACGCCATTAAGTCGTCGCTTACGGCAAACACATATTGAGGGTCTCTTACTGCGGTCTCGCCGCTGCCTGTCATTCGAGTGACAGAGCCACTAGACACTATTCGGTTAACCCAGACTGGCACTATTCAAAAGTAAGGCTAAACGTTTGTTTTCCAGTTATCTTCAGGCTCAGTTTAGGTGTAAGCAACTTTGTTGTTCGTTTGGGTGCGCACCAATGGAGCGGCTAATCAAAGCAAAGGGGCTTGGACAACATTCGGCACAGCAGACCATTCGGGCTTAATGGCCATTGAACTCAGTCGGCAATGTGCGCTTTCTCAGCACCAGTTAGACCTTCAGCTCACCCCATTGTGCGACTTATTCGGGTAAGAACCGACATTCATCAAACACGGTTTTGTTCCTCAACATAAAGTAGACACAGCGCCCCAGCTTATGCGCAAAGCCAGATGAGTTTCGAGAACTTTTCGGTGACGGTGACAGCGCTGATAGCGATATGCTTGAGCTTCTTCGGGAGGCAAAGCTCGAAAGTCTAAGACAACATCCTGAATGTTCTGGCCGGGGCTATGAAGCTGCCAGCTTGATTCTGTCCAAATCCGCACGAGTAATTGATCCCCTTTCATTATCCTTCGACAGCACATCCCCCTGATTTGCCTTATGTGTCTGAAATTCCTGTCACGCATTTGAATTCACAGTCAGGTTGTTGTTTCTTGGTAGCTGGAACAGCGTTTCCGGCAGTGACATCCAGTGGTCTTTTCACCGTTGCGGGCAGGCGTGATCACGCGGAAACGTAATGACCACTCGCCTATCCGTTCGCGGCGCTGAATGTCCTCATCCGCGTGGGTGAGATGGGAAACGAAAGCTGTATGAAGCCGTTGAATACAGCGTCTAACTTGGAAAATGGAATAATAATGAAAACGTTAGTGTCTAAGGCCATTCTCTCAGCATGCGTGTCTGCGCTGCTGCTTTCATCGACAGCAAGTTATGCTGACTCCCGTAAACTCAACTCAGATATCGTCGCTTTGGAAACGGGCATGGTGGTTACCCACCCTATCATGGCCGTTGAATTACTGCCTGCGCCAGGCAAAGAATTGATGGTGTTAGGGGCGCAAAACAACCAACGGGTGCTCCAGATATACACAAACAATTCCATTCGCGAATACGTCAAAGCCAGAGAAATAGTGGTGCCGGACAGCCTCCATCGGTTTGATATCAGTCAGTATCAGGAAGGAACCAATCAGCAGGTCTATTTCCTCTCTTCCGATACACTCTTTTTGTTCAACCCAACGGCGGTTAACCCATTTGAGAAGGTGGTGAACGTTGCCACCACAATGCCGAATAAAAACAGTGACTATTTAGCAAAAGATGATTTTTTGTTTGATGACAACAATGACGGAGTGGCAGAGGCTCTGATCCAAGGTTTCACACAGGTCAGTGTGCTCAAATTCAGTGACAAAAGCGTGCTGAAACGCGACTACCCTATCGCCGCGAAAGCGACAATCAATGGCGAGATCGTGACATATCAGCCACCGGAAATTCTGGTTGAAGACCTTAATTTCGATGGCCTCAACGACCTCATTGAGCTACAAAACGGTCAAATTACCTATTACCCGCAGACAAAAGATGCACTTTTCAGTCAACAAGCGGCCGTTGTCCCGCTAAAGGCTGATTTTTTAGTCGATGACTGGTGGGACAAAAAAGACTCCGATGGACGTTCACTGGACCAAAGCAACCTGTCGTTACGCCGCATTGCACACCTTGAAGACATCAATAATGATGACATTCCCGACCTGATTGTGATCAACACAACCAGTAACGGCGCCCTCGATCGCACTAACGACTATGAGATTTATCTGGGTCAGAAGAAAACCAACACGCTCTCATATAACGACAAGCCCGATTCAGTATTAACGGCTGACGGGACACTGGGCAGGCTGAAAGTGGTGGATATCGACAACGACAATCGCAAAGAAATGATGCTTAGCGGTGTGGATATCGGCGTCTCCCAGATCATCAGTGCGTTGGTCTCAGGCAGTGTTGATCAGGATGTCTATCTGTTTGGGATGACGAAAAACAACCGCTTTTCTTCCAAGCCGATTATCAGCAAGGAAACCGAGCTCAGCTTTAGTATCAGCTCCGGCACCGCAGGAAATGCACTTACCCAGCTGGCCGACTTCAACGGAGATGGCCTCAAAGATCTGGTGCTCTCAAGCGGCGACAGCAAGTTAAAAGTCTTCTTTGCCAATCGCTCCTCAACACGCTTCGAGCGGCTGAGTAAAAGTATGTCTGTTGACATACCCGGGCAAGGTAACGATGTGACTGCCGCCGACATTAATAACGACGGCATTGATGAATTACTGCTGAAATATTCTCGTCTTGATGAGCCTGAGCTTCAGTCAAAGATCTTGCTGATAAAGCCTAAAAATGGCTAGTCAGGGAAAAAATAACCAGCCGGGGCCCATCATGCGGCCTCGCCCTTTTTTGCCTGTGCCGGCAGATGCGATACGGCTAAGGAAGAGAAATGGACGTCATCACCATTATTCATGTCGCGTTCGCTGTCATCGGAACAGACTGAAAGGCGTTAACAGGACAAGGCCTGACGGGTGGGGACAAGGTCAGTGAAGAGCTCAAAGAGCGTATTAATTTCACCGACGTGGGCGAGGTCCGGGTTCATGCCTATTTGTAATCGAACATCCCTTATTGCGCCTTTGGCGAGATCAACAGGAGTCAGGACACCTTGCTCAATTTTTCTGTCGACGTCATGAGTGGGTAACCAGCCAAATCCCAGTCCTTTTTCGACGGCACTCAGCGCCATGGCGAGGCTGCTCACCGTGAGTCGCTGATGTGACCCCAGCCAGCCGCTGTCGATATCCTGCTGACCGGAATCTCTGATCACCACCTGCCGGTATTGTTTCAAATCGGGTTGACGCACCTGAACCTCACCCGCCAGAGGAAAGTCTGGTGAGCAAACACAACGAAGCGCAAGGTGGGTGATTTATGTGGGGTAAATTCATCGCGTGCAGACGGTCGCAAATTTACGCCATAGCTGATGTTGGGCAATATTCACGCATTATATTGGGCGCGTTGGGGTAGATGAACCCGTTACCTTTCATGGTGATACCATTGACAATTACATCCGTGTCGGAAGATGTGCCTTTGGCGTACTACCATTTGATCATCGCGTTTGGCGCAACGCTCTGTGCATTGTCTTTTATCTATTTGGTGTTTACTCAAAAATACACGGTCACGAAAAATGCAATATTCACCCTCTTGCTCTTTTCCGGTATGTATTATTTGGCGTACTCGCTGGTAGATAAGTTCTATGAATTGTCTTTAAAGGGGGAATACATTGAATTGAAGTATGCTCCGCCCAGCAGAGATAGGATGTTGTCGAAACATGAGGTGAGTTCCGTCACCTTTGGCTCTTCGGGCCGATCGGGCAGACGGTGCTATGTTGCCCTCAATCTCCTCTCAGGAAAGAGGTACAAAAGCGCCCCGCTTATCGGCGACGTCAGGTATTATCAGCGTGTAAGTGTCGACCTTCAAAAACAGCTGAAGTCAGAAAGCTGACGAGCGATCCCAACCCCTGCGCGGCGTGGGTGTTCCGTCCCGTTTGCCCTACTCCGACGCCTCTTTTTTGGCCGTAGGTTCGTAGAGAAATCGGCGTAAAGCCATTGTTTGCGTGGCGTGTCTGAAATTCCAATTACACAGTTGAATTCAGAATCGGGTTATTGTCTTTTGGTGACATAAGCACGGGTTGTGGCTGAGCGACACGCGGTACCTTTCTCTTAAGGTGTAGGCGGGTATTTGGTATAAAAAACAAGGAGAATAAATGATAGTTTATGGCGATTTGCAGTCTGGAAACTGCTTGAAGGTAAAACACATTCTTTCATTTCTCGGTATCGAGCACCAATGGATCCACGTAAATATTCTGGAAAACGAAACAAAAACGCCCGAGTTTTTGTCCATTAACCCAAACGGAAAAATTCCTGCTGTGGTGCTTGATGATGGCAGAGTACTGTGTGAGTCCAATGCTATCCTAGGATATTTTGCGGAAGGCACAGATTTTCTGCCGACTGACCGCTTTCAGAAAGCCAAGGTGTATGAATGGCTGTTCTTCGAGCAATACTCTCATGAGCCGTATGTTGCCGTAGCCCGGTTTATTCAAAAGTATCTCAGCATGCCTGAGAGCCGTGTGGAGGAATTCAATTCACTGCAAGCAGGCGGCAACAGAGCGCTGGCTCTAATGGAGTCTCAACTGGCGACATCCGCCTTCCTTGTGGGCGAGCAACCCAGCATCGCGGACATCGCCCTGTATGCGTACACGCATGTTGCTGACGAAGGCGGATTTAATCTCTCGGACTACCCCAATATTCAACAATGGATTCGCCGTATAGCCGCCATTGATGGTTATGTGGGCATGTCGTAACAACACGCCTGACGCCAGCATTGCAGGTAGGTTTTAGTCCAACACGGCGCGGGAATATGATCACAGGTTATGACCCTTCGGCGTCATTTTCATAGCGCGCGGTGTTGGTCATTCGGCAGAGGCTGTTGCTCTTTTCACGGCCACAGGCAGAGAGCTTTGCGTGGCCACAAGTGGAGCGCTATTAACGACGATAAACGGAGTGCTTTTAACTGCCACAAGCAGAGCGCTATTCGACCATAAACGGATCGCTTTTAACTGCCACAAGCAGAGCGCTTTTCACGACCATAAACGGATCATTTTTAGGCAATCATAGGTATCGCTGTCAACGGGTGATACACTTTAACAGGCGCAGCCGAACGCGAAGGAAGCAGCTGAGCACTATCTTAAATGGGGGGAATTTGATGGCTATTTCACAAGAACACTTAGCGGGCATTATCAGCCACATGAATGATGATCACGAAGATGCACTGGTATTGTATGCTCACGCGTTTGTAGATAGAAAAGATGTGACGTCAGCGAAGTTAGTCGATCTGGATCGGGATACGATCACCCTTGAGCTTGCAGATGGTGAGCGCCTGATAGTGCCTGTGACCGCCCCTATTGAGACCGCAGGGGACGCGCACAAAGTGCTGGTTGCGATGGTAAAACAAGGCCGCGAAAAGCTTGCCTCATAAGGCTGACCACTCGGTCATGAGCGTCAGTACCCAGCGTAACCGAATCACATATCCACATCATATCGCCAAATCACACCGCTTAGGGCCATGTTATACACTTTCAACGAGAAAGAATGGGGCCCTAAGCTGTTGGTTGCCGAATCTGCGCCAGCTCATCAGGCATTACTGCTAACACCAAAACGGAGAGATATCTGTCGTTATACACGCAGTATTTGTCATCGCGCTTTGCCGGTCTTATCAGCCCTATTTCCTCCCAGTAACGTCTCGCTTTAGTACTGACACCCGCACGATTTTTGAAGTTTCTATCAATTACCTGATTGCAACGAAACCTTCCCGCTCAATCTCACTTATCGGCCGTGATCAAATAAATAGACATACCGCCTTATATGATGGTCACAGGAGACAGTCACTTAAGGAAAGGAAACCATGAAAAAACTATGCATCGCTATCGCGTTGGCAACATGTTCATCGATATCAGTCGCTGACGTGGTGACACATGAGATCACAGCAGAACCCTTTGAGGACATGTTCGGGTGTTTCTCAGACACGGCCAACGCCACAGTAACTTACGATACCCAAGCCGTCGAGCAGTGGAAAAGTGATCACTTTGCGCATTACTTCGATTCAAACGGCACAATCACATTCAGCTGTAATGGCAACGACGTAACCGCTACCGGATTAAACATGTATGTTAGCGAGTATTACGTGTCAATGATGGTTGATAGCTACAGTGGCAGTATTGAGAGAACCTGGTGGGACGAAAAGAAGATTGAAGGGGTAGAAATCAGTATTCAGGGAGAAAATTTGCCTATTGAAGTACCCGCCGAATTACCCGCAATTCGGAAAGATTTACAAGCAGAACACGGCTTCAATATTCATGGCAGAACGCCTGCTGATGATTATTATATCTGGACACACGCAAGATTAACCTCAGTCAATAAAGTCGGCGGGGGTATTACTGCACCGGAACTCGGCGTTGATATCTCACTGGATATTGATCACGGACATGGCTACCTCTATGTTTATGTCCATCAGCTAACAGACAACCAATATGCCGACTACTGGCTGGAGCTGACATTGCCCACCGGCGTCAGTATCCCCATCTCAGAAGTGAAGTCCATGTACCTTGTGGCGGGTACAACCCCCATCACTGAACCGACGGATCCTCTTTACACAAAAATCCATCCTGAATGGCCGAGAGGAGAATATCAGCTGGTCGTCCACATTCTGTCAGAAAAAGGTGAGTACGCGTCAACACAAGCACCTTTTACCTTTTAAGACGAGTCCCCCCCTGAACAGGGCTGCAGATGCAGCCCTGCTTAGCGCCGCGATGCAGACAATCAGCCAGGTCCCCTTCTCTTCTTTTCTTTGCTCTTCTTTGCATTTCTCTTCTTTTCTTTGCCTTTCTCTGCTCTGCCCTGCCCCAGTCATTCTCTTCTGACCAACAATAGGATGAGAAAAATCCATCCTTTTCTTTGATCAAGCGAGAAAAATCACTCGTTCAATCTGGCGACTGTCGATATTGAAGTAACGCATTACCCATACGGATTTTTTAGGTAGACATCATGAAAAATGATAAATAGACCAGATAGTTGTGTAATAAGATTGATGTTCGAAAAAAAGAGTAGGAAATGAGGCGAGTCATCTTTAATTTTGGCAATGGTTGCACAATATATGGATATTCAGTTCCTCAGAAGTTCTCCCGCATTTGAAAGGCATGTGCTTTCTCCCTCTCTGATCTCACTAGCTAATTTTTTCATGTTGATTCTTATGTCGTGGATGATGTTGAGTGTCGATAGCAGTGGAAAAGCGTAGTAGCGAACTGGACCTCACCTTCGACGGCGCCCCATTCCAGTCTCACAACACTGATCATTTATTCCTTTCCCGCTTTCCACTCTAGTAACGACAAAGGGCGGAGTTATCGGGTGTTTGCTTAGTTCTGATTAGAGCCTTTACTACGCCTCTTTTGGAAAATCCCTTGGTCAGTGGCTGATGCGCTCGCTCTGTCCAAAACATCTTGAATCCAGACGGAGTGTAGGGCTACTTGCAGTGCTTACATGATATGGCTATTATGCAGCGACTTAACGGGTTAGAAATCGTTTAAGCACTTAGAAAAACCGACTCACCAAAGTTTTTTCAACATTTTAAGTGTCAATTAATATCATGAAGAAAGGTTTTTCAAGAGTACGTCGTAATCGTCATTCTATCTATAAAATGCAAGGTAATCTGCAACCCGCTTTAATTCCTGAGCAAAGACTTGAAATTATTGGTGGGGTTTATCACAAGATAGTGATGAAGGAACATCATTGGACTGAAGCTTTCAAGTATCAAAAGAAGCGCGGATTGAATAACGCTTCCTCCATTAAAGTTTGCCGAGGTTGGCATGATTTCTGTGTTCTTAGCATTAATCCAAACACAATATTTGTAGATATACCTGTTGATTCAAGCCATGGCCATTCATCAATCGCTGGAGGTAGGGATGTAATAATGGCTGGAGAAATCCGCTTTGATGATTTAGGGCAAATTATTGAATGGAATAATAAATCAGGTCATTATGCTGTAGGTAGCCATCATCGTTTTCGTACTGATACTGACTTATTAAATCACATACATATGCGCATCCCTAGAACGTCTCAAGGTATGTCATATTTACCAAGAGATAAATTCAGAGCTTGGGATGGAGAGATTTAATTGCTGTTGCCTTCCATTCAGTAGTGCCCACTTCTAAATGATGTAAAGCGCAAAGATATCCAAAGCAAGATCGTGAACACTATTTGAATAAAACAGTTCAATTTGACGGTCACATCTTGCTTTGATCATATACTCTCTGTTAACGCAAGACTATGGTGCCCATCCAAGCTTTTCTCAGTTCTTTTCTATTATCTAAGACCGACAACAGTCAGAAAAAATAGAAGAAAGCACCAATGTTAAGCACACCCAGTGCCCTGCCCCAGCCATTCTGTTCTGACCAACAACACGACGAGAAAAACCCATCCTTTTGTTTGATCAAGCGGGAAAATCACCCGTTCAATCTGGCGACTGTCGTTATTGACGTAACGCATTACCCATACCGATTTTTTAGGTAGACATCATGAAAAATGATAAATAGACCAGATAGTTGTGTAATAAGATTGACGTTCGAAAACAAGAGTATGCGACATGAAAGACGTTATCGACACCATTCAGACGATCCGTGAGAGCGAATCAAAACAGGCATTAACCGACGCAGTGAATAAGAGTTTCTCCATCGTCGGGTTTGAGCATTTCTTGTTGGGATACGTCAGTCATGAGTCGATGATGTCGTCTGACACAACCATCCTTGATAACTACCCCAAACCATGGCGACACCTTTATGACAGTGAAAGCCTGATCAACAAAGACCCGATTGTTCACTACTGCATGCATCAGTCATCTCCTCTTATCTGGCATAACCTAAAACAGAAACATCTGGATAAAGACCAAAAAGCGCTGATGCATGAGGCCAAAAACCACGGGCTGGCGCATGGGTTCAGTGTTCCCCTGCATGGCTCCCGGGCTGACTTTGGCATTTTAAGCTTTGCCAGCAGCCAACACGATCACCCGGATATTGAGCTTGCGATACAAAAAGCGCAGATACTGGCTCCCGCTATTCTTGATAAGCTGACGGCACTCAAAAAGAAAGTCGATGTGAAGCTGACCAAACGCGAAACCGAGTGTCTGCTTTGGGTCTCGGAAGGAAAAAGCTCCTGGGAGATCTCGATGATTATCGGCTGCTCCGAAAGAACGGTGGTTTTTCATCTGACCAACGCCACCAACAAGCTTGGCTGCACCAACCGTTATCAGGCGGTATCAAAGGCCATTATTCTGGGCCTTATTTCGCCATTGATGTAAGGGGCGGTCTGCGCCCTTTCGAGCGCTGCCACCCTGAGTTCCCCGGCCTACCCTGCTCCGTATCCCTTTTGTCATAACCGACGGCTGTTTGTTTTAATGTGGTAGAGTCAGACAGCCTCTTTAACAGGTTGCCAGAACGGATAATCCGTGTAGCCCTTATGGTCGCCGCCATAGAGGGTATTGGGGTCCAAATCGTTCAGCGGGCCATTCATCCGTATACGCCCGACCAAATCCGGGTTGGCAATAAACAAGGCACCGAATGCCACGCCGCTGCAAAGAGCTGCATCCAACACTTTATCCGCAATCTCGCCGCCGACCGGGCCATCTGCCGCGTGTTCGTGGGGATTGAGAATCAACGGGCTGGTCAGCTTGGTTTTGAGTATCTCGGTGATCGCTCTGACGTTGGCTTCCATGATGTGCACGAAGGCCAGCTCAGGCAGGGCATCAACCAGCGCACTGTAAAGCGCTTCGGTATCTTCCTCGACAATGTCATTGTAAGGGTTGGCCGGAGACAGGCGGATCCCGGTGCGGTCTGCGCCAATTTCCTTGACCACCGCATCGACGACTTCCAAGGTAAAGCGCAGGCGGTTCTCCATACTGCCGCCGTAGTTGTCCTCACGGCAGTTGGTGTTACTGGCCATAAACTGGTGCAGAAGAAAGCCGTTTCCGGCGTGGATCTCAACGCCATCAAACCCTGCCCGTATGGCATTGGCGGCAGCAGTGGCAAAGCCTTGTATCGCCGCATGGATATCTTCATCCGTCATGGCTTTTGGCACCGGAAAATCTGCCATGCCGGACGGGGTAAACGTCTGCCCTGCCGCTTTTATCGCCGAAGGAGCCAGAGGCTGATGAGCGGAAGGATAAAGAGAGGGGTGACCAATCCGTCCGCAGTGCATCAGCTGAGCAACCATTTTACCGCCCTGTCTTTTCACCTCGGCAGTGACGGCACGCCAAGCCTCAACCTGCGCCTCAGAATGCAGGCCCGGCGAGTTCATAAAACCCTGCCCCTGAATATCCGGCTGAATGCCTTCAGAGACAATCATCCCTGCACCGGCACGCTGACCATAGTAAGTCGCCATTATCGGTGTCGGCAGACCCTCAAAGGTCGCCCGGTTTCTGCTCATTGGCGCCATGACAAAGCGATTTTTTACCGAGATGGCACCATACGACGTTGCTGTGAATAATGTACTCATTATCAATCCTTGAACATTAACTAAAGAGGTTGTCGGTCTCTTGTGTTGGATGGAAGGTGGTGTTGGGTGACAGGTTGTGTTGTCTGCCCGGCCGCCCGCTGAGCCAGTAACATGGCGGCGATGATCAGCGCAGCACCTGCCCCCTGCTCTGCATTCAGATGTTCTCCCAGAACCAGATAGCCCAGAAAGGTGGCTGACAGCGGACTGAACAGGCTGATAACTGACACTACAAACGCAGGTAAACGCTGAATACTGCGGAACCAGATAATGTAAGTCAGCAGTGCACCAATCAGGCACAGGTAGCCAAGTCCTAGGTAATTTTCTGCTGTCATGTTGATGGGAAATGGTTCCCACCAGATTGCCAGAGGCACCAGAACCACACCGCCAATGGTCAGCTGCCAGCCGGTGATATCGAGCAAAGATACCCCTTCAGGCTTACCCCATTGCTTGGCCAGCACCACACCGAGTGCCATACTGACGGCTCCCATCACGCTGGCGATCACTCCCTGGGTATTCAGGACAGCATCAGATTTAAGCACCAGTCCAGCGACCCCGAGACAGCCTAATGCACAGGCCACAAAGTGCATGGGGGTAAACGACTGGCGGAACAATACTGCGCTGAACAACAGCACCCAAAGAGGCTGGGATGACAGCAGAAGGGCAGCAATGCCACCGGGCATCGAATAAGCCGCCAGAAACAAAAAATAGAAGAAAGCACCAATGTTAAGCACACCCAGCACCAGTGCCCTTCCCCACCAGATCCCAGTAGGGAGACGGCGGCAAAACAGGAGTAAAAGAAGTCCCGCAGGCAGTGCCCGGAATACCGCACTCCAAAGCGGAACGCCTTCCGGTAGCCATTCTGAGGTCACCACATAGGTACTGCCCCATATCATCGGCACCAGCGAGGCCAGTGCCAGATCACGCAGCATCGACGACATGGCGGGCTCCCGAATCCGTGGTACCGGTATACCTGTTACCCTCCATATCAGCACGCCGCTTTAATGAAAAAGCCAGCCACCCAGCGTCCACATTAGTCATTAATTTCGCGTCCCTGGCATCTATCATGCCTGCATCCTGAATGTTCTCTTTCATTACGTCTTCCTTAAAAACAGGTCTGGATGTTGGTTAGAAAATATTGAGTGGCAGTACATAAGCGGTGCCGTCAACGAGGACTAATGTAAGAAACAACGGCGCGCAAAAATAGCTGGTATATGTTGCAGGTTTTTGCCAAACCCTCTCTGTGGAAGACCATACCCAAACGCCTTGCAGACAGGCATTCAGCACAGAAAAAAGGCGTGTGTATATTGGCATCAGGGAGCAGAGGGAAAACCGGCGCGCCACCGGAAAAGGTGATGAAAAGAGTAACAGTGGACGGAAAAAGAGAGAATGAAGGAGAGAGTCAAAGGAACAGATATCGCCCCGGGTGACGGGGCGTGACTTATCGCGGGTGACGGGGCGTCACTTACAAGTAGCTATTTATAGATCACCATAAAGTTGGGATTGGCGACAAAGCCGTGCTTTTCATAAAAGCCTTCTTTACCCGCACGGGAGAACAGTATGGTCCGTTTGTGGTCAGCCACCTTTTCTTTCAGTCCGGCCAGTATCTGACTGCCTATCCCCTGCCCCTGATAGTCAGGATGAACCGCTATATCGCAGACAATGGCGCAGTACGCGCCATCAGCCAGCACTCTCCCCGCCGCGATAAGGGTGGATTCACTGAAGACAAAACACACCTCTTTACTGTTGGAAAACGCCGTCGCCAGCGCGTCACTGTCTTTGTTGCCCATACCTGCCTCAAAATAAAGCTGACTGAGTGTCGGCCAGTGTATGTCTGAGCAGTCTGATTGCCATAATAAGGATTTCATCGGTCTTCCATCTGCGTTTTCTTTTATCGTAATCCAGTGAGGGCAGAAAAATAACCTGACACATTTTACAGTGCTGCCAGCCGTTATCTTTTACGGAGTAGCTATCTTTCACAAAAGCAGTCATTTTGCACAAAGCAGTTATCTTTCACAGAAGCAGTTATCTCTCACAGAGGCAGTCATCTTGTAAAAGAGAACATGCTTGGCGCGACCTGACAGACAAAGACAGCCAGCCGCCTTCTCCAGAAACCTCTGATTCTCTTGGCAACTGACAAAGAACATGTCCAGACTCGCAGACTTTTCGGCTGACTGTCGCGAGCCAATATAACGATAGGCTAGGGTAGCAGGGCATGGAAGGATAACCACCCGATCAGGCCGACAGCTATTGCATGACAGCACGTCTGAACAGCCTGATCCCGATAAGGAAAACAGCATGACCGACAGCCACTATACCGTCAGACGTATTAGCCATTTTCAGCTCAGTAAGAGCGACGAGCAGGACAGACGGGAGAGCGATCTCAGTTATCCCCTTAGCCTCTCACCCAAAAGCGACGGCGTTTTTGAGATCAGCTATACCCAGCCGGGTACCTGGTTATCATCGTTTCAGGGCATGTCAGATCTGCAACCTCTGGTACCGACACTCGATGCCTTTACCCTGCGTTTTTCGGTCACCGTAAACGGCAAAGAGGGATTGCGTCTGTCTGACGAGCAGGCACTGAAAACCAGCTTCGATGACATTGAACATATCCTGCTCAGAGATAAGTTAATCAATGAGCCGATGAATTTATGCGAACTGGCAACTCCCTTTTTGCTTAAAGACATCAAACCGCTGCTTGGCGACTACAGCAGCTATCTGTCGCTGGAAGAGGGCCTGTATGAGGTCGAAACCGGCAAGATGAAACGCACCTCGTTATATCTCGAACACACCGAAGACCATACCTATATTGATGAGCTCAAAGGCGCCAGAATGGTACAGAGTCTGCTACGCACGACCTGACCAAAGCCTTTGACGATTTCACCGAAGGGGACTTTGAGACGGTGGACAACTACCAGAATGTAAACCTTAACTTCAGACGCTTTATGCTGGACGAGGCGGGGAGGGTGGTCAGACACCTTAATCATCTCAGGGCCAATTCCAAGGTCAATGACAAAAAAGAGGTGCTGTACATCGTTCTTGATGAATCAGACGATGAAGAATAGAGGCGGAGTCACTGCCATCAGCAGGGGGCGTCGCCCCCTGAAATTTCTGGCGATTTCACCCTGAAATTAAATCAAAAAAACACTATATATCATTAGTTTACACGTGAAATTATCATGGCGAACATCGAGAGAAAACGGTGTTGTTCGCCAATCACGGCGAGCAAGCTGTTTGCGTTGCGCCTCTGAAATTCCAATCACACATTTGAATTCATGCTCAGGTTATTGTTTTTTGCTGAGCAGAGCCGGAACGCCGCTTAAGAGATGAACAGCGTAAGCGACCCGCCCTAAACTAAATGCCTACCGGGTGATCAAATTCGCTAAGCAACTCAATATTCTGCTAGTCGCAGTAAAAACTGAATTTCCATCCGGCTTTTTTGGGTTCATGTGATACGAAAACCTAATCATTTGTTAAATCACTGGAAAAGAGTTGAACCTATGTCTTAAAGATGTATCATAAATGCATCTTTAAGACATAATGGAGTTTCCAATGTCAGACTTCAACTTATCCCACAAGAAAGCCTCAAAAGTATCAGAACATATCGCACTGAAAATCACCAAGATGCTCAAGTTTGTATTGAATATTTTCTATGGAAAGAAGTACGCGAAGCGGGCGGTCATTCTTGAGACCATCGCTGCAGTACCAGGTATGGTGGCAGGGATGTTTAACCACCTCAAAGCGTTGCGTCGAATGAAAGATGATGAAGGTTGGATTCGAGAGCTGCTGAATGAAGCAGAAAATGAGCGTATGCACCTGATGATCTTCTTAGATATTGCAAAACCAACTTGGGTTGAACGCCTTTTAGTTTTGTTCGGGCAAGGTATCTTTATTCTTGTTTACAGTTTAATTTATCTGTCTTCTTCTAAGATCGCTCATCGTGTCGTCGGTTATTTTGAAGAGGAAGCTTGTATAAGTTACACCGAATACCTCGAGAAAATCGATAACGGCGAGGTGGAAAACGTCCATGCCCCTGAACTCGCGATCAACTATTATGGGTTGCCAGCAAACGCAAAGCTTAGAGATGTCGTCTTGCGTATTCGTGAAGATGAAGCAGGTCACCGTGACCGTAACCATGGGTTTGCTGACGCCTATGAGCACAAAGAACTTCCCGCTCATCAGATTTAGAGATAGCTGTGACGAGCTCCTAAGCAAAATTGATCATATTGGAAAATGAACAGAGCAGTCAGAATCTGAGTGTATTTCGGCACTCGGATTCTGTGATTTACGTTAGGTGACCTGCTCCCCAAAAACTAGTCCAG
>NZ_LYBM01000067.1 GCF_001707825.1 Veronia pacifica
CTAAGATTTTCGAAACACTAGAGAAAAGGGCGCATCTTTGCGCCCTTTTTTATTTTCGGTCATCCTGTCAGACTTTTCGTCAATCCCACGTGTTCTTCTTCCTGAGAAATTCTCGTTTTTTCAAGACCCCTATGAATGTCATTTGAGTAAAAAACCACCTAAATAGTATTAGCAATGCAAACCATTCTCGTTTATATTTAGATTGCTTTTGTTAATTAGAGGTTGAAATGTACGTTTGTCTTTGTCACGGAATATCAGATAAAAAGCTCAGAAAACTAGCTATAGAGCAGGGTGTGAGTGATATAAGGCAAATTAGGAAAGTGACTCCGCTGGGTTCGCAGTGTGGGAAGTGCATCCGTTCAGCCAGAGAAATTTTGGAATCAGAGATTACGAATACGAATAGTAAGCATATAAGTTAATTTTTTGTTAAAAAAAAGTTATTGACAACTCGTTGTCCTCAGTTACGCTTTAACTGAATTAGGGACAATGAGGGTAATGTCGTGAAATCTGATCCAAAAATAATTCAACTACTTAACAAAGTTCTCGCCAACGAACTGGTTGCTATCAATCAATACTTTCTTCACGCTCGTATGTATAAAGACTGGGGGCTCAAAGTCCTCGCCGACAAGGAATATCACGAGTCTATTGATGAGATGAATCACGCCGATAAGCTGATTGAGAGAATTCTTTTCCTTGAGGGTATCCCAAACCTTCAGGACTTAGGAAAGCTGCGGATCGGTGAAGACACAAGAGAAATGCTTGAGTGCGACCTGGCGCTAGAAATGGTAGCTATCCCTGACCTTCGTGACGGGGTGGAATATGCCGAAAGCGTGAGAGATTACGTATCGAGAGATTTATTTCAGAACATCCTTGAGAGTGAAGAAGAACACGTCGACTGGTTGGAAACGCAGCTGGGCTTGATAGAGAAAGTGGGTATACAGAACTATAACCAAGCACAAATTATAGAAGCAGAGGACTAACTAACCTGTTCAAAATGGGGGAGTAATGATTTTCCCCCTTTTGAAAGACTGGATTTAGATACTAGCGATTTTCCTTTTCTCTTTTTTCTATGCCTCTTTTTTAAACAACACTTGCAATGCAACCCCTCGTCTGTATAATGCCCCGCACTGCCTGAGTGGTTACACTCATTTGGGCGGTTGTGAACCAATGAGCATCGAGGAAGAGAGCAGTAAACTGTTCGTTTAATGTACACTCCGCTTATGTTCGCAGTCATAGTAAATGACTGACAATGTGTCGGAATTCGACACTACGGTTTCACATAAATCAATCGGCATTCCTTCGTCTTGACGAAGTAGAGTGGCGATATTGTTTGTGTAATTTTTTATTTCGGAGCTCTGTCTAATGCAGAACCAACGTATCCGTATCCGCCTGAAGGCTTTCGATCACCGTTTGATCGACCAGTCTACCGCGGAAATCGTTGAAACCGCCAAGCGCACTGGTGCGCAGGTACGTGGTCCAATCCCACTGCCAACTCGTAAAGAGCGCTTCACCGTTCTTATTTCTCCGCACGTAAACAAAGATGCACGTGACCAGTACGAAATCCGTACTCACAAGCGTCTGATCGACATCGTTGAGCCAACAGACAAAACTGTTGACGCACTGATGCGTCTTGACCTTGCTGCGGGCGTTGATGTTCAAATCAGCCTGGGTTAAGGGGGAGAATAAGAATGAAAGGTCTAGTCGGTCGTAAAGTCGGTATGACTCGCGTCTTCACTGAAGACGGCGTATCTATCCCTGTAACCGTAGTAGAATGTGAAGTAAACCGCGTTACTCAAGTACGTAGTGTTGAGAACGATGGTTACTCTGCGATTCAAGTAACTACTGGCGCGAAGAAAGCAAGCCGTGTATCTAAGCCAGAAGCTGGTCATTTTGCGAAAGCAGGTGTTGAAGCTGGCCGCGGTCTGTGGGAATTCCGCCTGGAAAATGGTGAAGAGTTTGAAGTTGGCGCTGAGCTGACTGTTGAGCTGTTCACTGACATTAAAAAAGTAGACGTTACTGGCGTATCTAAAGGTAAAGGTTTCCAAGGTGCTGTTAAGCGCTGGAACTTCCGTACTCAAGATATGACCCACGGTAACTCCTTGTCTCACCGTGCTCCGGGTTCAATTGGCCAATGTCAAACTCCAGGTCGCGTATTTAAAGGCAAGAAAATGGCAGGTCACATGGGTGCTGAGCAAGTAACTACTCAGAACCTAGAGATCGTACGTGTTGACGCTGAGCGCAATCTGCTTCTTATTAAAGGTGCAGTCCCAGGTGCTACTGGCGGCAACGTGATCGTTAAACCAGCCGTTAAAGCGTAACGTCGAGGAGATAGTAATGGAATTGGTAGTAAAAGGTGCTGACGCGCTGACTGTTTCCGACACTACCTTCGGGCGTGAGTTTAACGAAGCTCTGGTTCACCAAGTAGTTGTTGCATACGCAGCTGGTGCCCGTCAAGGTACACGTGCTCAAAAAACTCGTTCTGATGTTCGCGGTGGTGGTGCTAAGCCATGGCGTCAAAAAGGAACTGGTCGCGCACGTGCAGGTACAATCCGTAGCCCAATCTGGCGCAGCGGTGGTGTAACTTTCGCAGCTCGTCCACAGGACCACAGCCAGAAAGTTAACAAGAAAATGTACCGTGGTGCTCTGAAGAGCATTCTTTCTGAGCTGGTTCGTCAAGAGCGTCTGATCGTTGTTGATAACTTCTCAGTAGAAGCACCAAAAACTAAAGAGCTGATCGCTAAGCTGAAAGAGCTTGAGCTGACAGAAGCTCTGATCGTAACTGCAGAAGTTGATGAGAACCTGTTCCTGTCCGCTCGTAACCTGTACAAGGTTGACGTACGTGACGCAGCAGGCATCGATCCAGTTAGCCTGATCGCTTTCGACAAAGTAGTTATGACTGCAGCTGCAGTTAAGCAAGTTGAGGAGATGCTGGGATGATCACTGAAGAGCGTATCCTGAAAGTTCTGCGTGCTCCGCACATCTCTGAAAAAGCAACTATGGCTGCTGAAAAAGCGAACACTATCGTGTTCAAAGTAGCTAAAGATGCAACTAAGAAAGAGATCAAAGCAGCAGTTGAGAAACTGTTCGAAGTTGAAGTTAAGTCTGTAAACACTCTTGTACTCAAGGGTAAGACCAAACGTCAAGGTATGCGTGAAGGCCGTCGTAGCGACGTCAAGAAAGCATACGTTATCTTGAAAGAAGGTCAGGACATCGACTTCGCTGGCGGCGCTGAGTAAAACGGAGGAGTAATAGAAAATGGCAATTGTTAAATGTAAGCCTACTTCACCGGGTCGTCGTCACGTTGTTAAAGTTGTAAACGCTGACCTGTACAAAGGTAAGCCTTACGCGCCACTGCTGGAGAAAAACCAGAAGTCTGGCGGTCGCAACAACAACGGTCGTATCACAGTACGTCACATCGGTGGTGGTCATAAGCAACACTACCGTGTAATTGACTTCAAACGTACTAAAGACGGCATCCCAGCGAAAGTTGAGCGTCTGGAATACGATCCAAACCGTAGCGCGAACATTGCTCTGGTACTGTACGCAGACGGTGAGCGTCGTTACATCATTGCACCTAAAGGCATCAAAGCTGGTGACCAGATCCAATCTGGCGCAGATGCGGCGATCAAGGTAGGTAACACCCTGCCAATGCGCAACATCCCAGTGGGTTCAACCATCCACTGTGTTGAAATGAAGCCTGGTAAAGGTGCTCAGCTGGCTCGTTCAGCTGGTGCATACGCACAAATCGTAGCTCGCGATGGCGCATACGTGACTCTTCGTCTGCGTTCTGGTGAGATGCGTAAAGTTCTTTCTGAAGGTCGTGCGACCATCGGTGAGGTTGGCAACGCAGAACACATGCTGCGTGAGCTGGGTAAAGCTGGTGCAACTCGTTGGAAGGGCGTTCGTCCAACCGTACGTGGTGTAGCAATGAACCCGGTTGATCACCCACACGGTGGTGGTGAAGGTCGTACTTCGGGCGGTCGTCATCCAGTATCTCCTTGGGGTATGCCTACTAAAGGCTTCAAGACCCGTAAGAACAAACGTACCGACAAGTACATTGTACGTCGTCGTAACAAGTAATAATTATCAGAGGATAAGCCATGCCACGTTCTCTCAAGAAAGGTCCATTTATTGACCTGCACTTGCTGAAGAAGGTAGAGAAAGCGGTGGAAAGCGGTGACAAGAAGCCTGTTAAGACTTGGTCCCGTCGTTCAATGATCATCCCACAGATGATCGGTTTGACCATCGCTGTCCATAATGGTCGTCAGCACGTACCAGTTTTCGTTTCTGAAGAAATGATCGGTCACAAGCTAGGCGAGTTTGCACCAACACGTACTTATCGCGGCCACGCTGCTGATAAGAAAGCTAAGAAGCGTTAAGGAGTTAAGAAATGGAAGCTATTGCTAAACATAACTTTGCTCGTATTTCGCCTCAGAAAGCACGTTTGGTTGCAGATCAAGTGCGCGGTAAAAACGTTGCACAAGCACTGGAAATTCTGACTTTCAGCAACAAAAAAGCTGCTGACCTGGTTAAGAAGGTTCTGGAATCTGCTATCGCAAACGCCGAGCATAACGAAGGTGCAGATATCGACGATCTTAACGTCGCTAAAATCTTCGTTGATGAAGGTCCTATCATGAAGCGTATTATGCCTCGTGCTAAAGGCCGTGCCGATCGCATCTTGAAGCGTTCTAGCCACATCACTGTTGTTGTAGCAGACCGCTAAGAGACTAGGAGAGAAAGCAATGGGTCAAAAAGTACATCCTAATGGTATTCGTCTTGGCATCTGTAAGCCTTGGAATTCCACTTGGTTTGCTAACAGCCAAGATTTCGCTGACAACCTAGACGGCGACTTCAAGGTACGTCAGTTCCTTACTAACGAACTGAAAAAAGCGTCTGTATCGCGCATCGTTATCGAGCGCCCTGCGAAGAGCATCCGTGTAACTATTCACACTGCTCGTCCAGGTGTTGTTATCGGTAAGAAAGGCGAAGACGTTGAAAAACTGCGCGCTCGCGTTTCTAAACTGGCCGGTGTACCAGCACAAATCAACATCGCTGAAGTACGCAAGCCTGAGCTTGATGCTCAGCTGGTTGGTGATAGCATCGCGTCTCAGCTTGAGCGTCGTGTTATGTTCCGCCGCGCTATGAAGCGTGCGATTCAAAACGCAATGCGCCTCGGTGCCAAAGGTATCAAGGTTCAAGTAAGCGGTCGTCTGGGCGGTGCAGAAATTGCACGTGCTGAGTCATACCGTGAAGGTAGTGTGCCACTGCACACACTTCGTGCTGACATTGATTATGCTACTTCTTCTGCTCACACCACATACGGTGTAATTGGTATTAAAGTTTGGATCTTCAAAGGTGAAGTTCTGGGCGGTATGCCAGTAGCTGAGCAGCCGGCTGAGAAGCCTAAGAAGCAGCGTAAAGGCCGCAAGTAAGGAGTCTATCGATGCTTCAACCAAAACGTACTAAGTTCCGCAAGACTTTTAAAGGTCGTAACCGCGGTCTTGCTGCAGGTACTGACGTAAGCTTCGGTACCTTCGGCCTGAAAGCTGTTGGTCGTGGTCGTATCACTGCGCGTCAGATCGAAGCTGCACGTCGTGCGATGACTCGTCACATTAAACGTCAGGGTCAAATCTGGATCCGTGTGTTCCCAGACAAGCCAATTACAACCAAGCCTCTTGAAGTTCGTCAAGGTAAAGGTAAAGGTTCTGTAAGCTACTGGGTTGCACAAATCCAACCAGGCAAAGTCCTGTACGAGATGGATGGTGTTGAAGAAGAGCTGGCGCGCGAAGCGTTTGAGCTGGCTTCTCGTAAGCTACCAATCAAAACCACTTTCGTAACCAAGGCGGTGATGTGATGAAAGCACAAGAACTTCGTGAAAAGAGCGTAGAGCAGCTGAATGAAGAACTGTTGGGCCTGCTGCGTGAGCAATTCAACCTGCGCATGCAAGCAGCAACTGGTCAACTTCAGCAGACTCACACTCTGAAGACTGTTCGTCGCGATATCGCACGTGTTAAAACCGTTCTGAACCAGAAGGGCAACGCATAATGAGCGACAAAATTCGCACTCAACAAGGCCGTGTAGTTAGTGACAAAGGCGACAAATCAATTGTTGTTGCTATCGAGCGCATGGTGAAGCACCCAATCTACGGGAAATTCATCAAACGCACTACTAAACTGCACGCTCACGACGAAAACAACGAATGCGCCCAAGGCGATACCGTTGAAGTCCGTGAGTGTCGTCCACTGTCTAAGACTAAGTCTTGGACTCTGGTACGCGTAGTTGAGAAAGCACGCCTGTAAGGTAAGCTTTCCAATTATCGAAATCAAACGGCTCCTCATTATGGGGCCGTTTATTTTTTATCTACCCATCTCTGAAAAATAGTGTTATTATTCGCCGCCCTTGTAATGAGGCAGCCCGACCCGAGATGGGTCTAGATGTAATAACAGCGGAGCACTAACAATGATCCAAATGCAAAGTATGCTGGACGCAGCCGATAACTCCGGCGCTCGCAGTGTAATGTGTATTAAGGTTCTGGGTGGTTCTCACCGCCGCTACGCCCATGTTGGCGACATCATCAAAGTTACCGTTAAGGATGCAATCCCACGCGGTAAAGTTAAAAAAGGTGATGTACTGAAGGCGGTAGTAGTTCGTACCCGTAAAGGCGTTCGTCGTCCAGACGGCTCTGTCATTCGCTTCGACCGTAATGCATGTGTATTGTTGAACAACACTACCGAGCAACCAGTCGGAACACGTATCTTTGGCCCTGTGACACGTGAACTGCGTACAACTCAGTTCATGAAAATTGTGTCTCTGGCGCCTGAAGTTCTGTAAGGAGCGAGTAAAATGGCAGCTAAAATCCGTCGTAACGACGAAGTTATCGTTCTTGCCGGCAAAGATAAAGGCAAGAAAGGTAAAGTATCTAAGGTCCTGACTACCGGTAAAGTTATCGTAGAAGGTATCAACCTCGTTAAGAAACACCAGAAGCCGGTTCCGGCAATGGGTGTTCAAGGTGGCATCGTTGAAAAAGAAGCCGCTATTGACGTTTCAAACGTGGCTATCTTCAACGCGGCTTCTGGTAAGGCAGACCGTGTAGGCTTCCGATTCGAAGACGGCAAAAAAGTTCGTTTCTTCAAATCGAATGGCGAAACTATCAAGTAATTCTGGAGTAGTACACTATGGCGAAACTGCATGATTACTACAAAGAGACTGTTGTAAAAGAGCTTGCTGAAAAGTTCGAATACAAGAGTATCATGCAAGTCCCAAGGATCGAAAAGATCACCCTGAACATGGGTGTGGGCGAAGCAATCAACGACAAAAAACTGCTTGAGAATGCAGCAGCTGACATGACCGCTATTGCTGGTCAGAAGCCGCTGATCACTAAAGCACGTAAGTCTGTTGCTGGCTTCAAGATCCGTGAGGGCTACCCTATCGGCTGTAAAGTAACCCTGCGTGGCGAACGTATGTGGGACTTCTTTGAGCGTCTAATCTCAATCGCAGTTCCTCGTATCCGTGACTTCCGTGGTCTGAACCCAAAAGCGTTCGACGGTCGTGGAAACTACAGCATGGGCGTTCGTGAGCAAATCATCTTCCCTGAAATCGACTACGACAAAGTAGATCGTATTCGTGGTATGGACATCACCATCACCACGTCTGCAGGTACAGATGAGGAAGGTCAAGCTCTGCTGGCTGCCTTTAACTTCCCATTCCGTAAGTAAGGTGAAGGGTTACTGTAATGGCTAAGCAATCAATGAAAGCGCGCGAAGTAAAACGCGCGAAGCTGGTAGCAAAGTTCGCTGAAAAGCGTGCCGCTCTACGCGCTACCATCAAAAACGTTAACGTGTCTGAAGAAGAGCGTTGGGATGCAGTCCTGAAGCTTCAATCTCTACCACGTGATTCTGCTCAGTCTCGTCAGCGTAATCGCTGTAACCAGACTGGTCGTCCACATGGCTACCTGCGTAAATTCGGCCTTAGCCGTATCAAGGTTCGTGAAGCTTGCATGAAAGGCGAGATTCCGGGTCTGCGCAAGGCAAGCTGGTAATTGAATCACGGGAGTAAAGACTTATGAGCATGCAAGATCCGATTTCGGATATGCTGACCCGCATCCGCAACGGTCAGGCAGCAAACAAAGTTGCTGTTAAGATGCCTTCGTCAAAGCTGAAAGTGGCAATTGCTGAGCTGCTGAAAGCCGAAGGTTATGTGGCTGATTTCGCTGTTGAAGGCGATGTTAAGCCTGAGCTTGAAGTAACTCTGAAGTACTTCGAAGCCAAACCAGTTATCGAGCAAATCCAACGTGTAAGCCGTCCAGGTCTGCGTATCTATAAGAAAAAAGATGCGCTGCCTTCTGTAATGGGTGGTCTGGGTATTGCCGTAGTATCAACTTCTAAAGGTTTGATGACCGACCGTGCAGCTCGCAAAGCGGGTCTGGGCGGCGAAATCATCTGCTACGTAGCGTAAGGAGTAGGAAATGTCTCGTGTTGCAAAAGCACCAGTAGTTATTCCTGCCGGCGTAGAGGTGAAACTGAACGGTCAGGAAATCACTGTTAAAGGTAGCAAAGGCGAACTAAGCCGCGTTATCAATGAAGCAGTGGTAGTAAGCCAAGAAGACAACGCTGTGAAATTTGCCCCTCGTGAAGGTATCGCTAAAGCTAACGCTCAAGCGGGTACTGCACGTGCGCTGGTAAACAACATGGTTGTTGGCGTTACTGAAGGCTTTACCAAGAAGCTTATCCTGAAGGGTGTTGGTTACCGTGCAAACGTTAAAGGTAACTCTGTAAACCTGACTCTAGGTTTCTCTCACCCGGTAGAGCACGCTCTGCCAGAAGGTATCAAAGCTGAATGTCCTAGCCAAACCGAAATTGTCCTCACTGGTGTGGACAAGCAGGTTGTTGGCCAGGTAGCTGCCGATATTCGTTCATACCGTCAACCTGAGCCTTACAAAGGTAAAGGTGTACGTTATGCTGACGAGATCGTGCGTACTAAAGAAGCTAAGAAGAAGTAAGGTAACACTATGGATAAGAAAATTGCTCGTATCCGTCGTGCGACCCGCGCGCGTCGCAAGATTGCTGAACTGGGTGCGACTCGCCTGGTAGTACACCGTACTCCACGTCACGTGTACGCTCAGGTTATCGCAGCTAATGGCTCCGAAGTTATCGCTGCAGCTTCTACCGTAGAAAAAGCGATCCGTGAGCAACTGAAAGGCACCGGCAACAAAGATGCTGCTGCAGTGGTAGGTAAAGCTATTGCTGAGCGTGCTCTGGAAAAAGGCATCGATTCTGTTGCTTTTGACCGTTCCGGTTTCCAATACCACGGCCGCGTGGCTGCACTGGCAGAAGCTGCCCGTGAAGCTGGTCTGAAATTCTAAGGTAGGCGGAAGATGGCTAACGAAAAACAACAAAGTGATTTGCATGAGAAGCTGATTGCTGTTAACCGTGTATCTAAGACGGTTAAAGGTGGTCGCATCTTTAGCTTCACCGCTCTTACTGTAGTTGGTGATGGCAACGGTCGTGTAGGTTTCGGTTACGGTAAAGCCCGTGAAGTACCTGCTGCGATCCAAAAATCAATGGAAAAAGCGCGCCGTAACATGGTTACTGTTGCGCTGAACGAAGGTACTCTGCATCACGCAGTTAAAGGTCGCCACACTGGTTCTAAAGTGTACATGCAACCTGCTGCTGAAGGTACAGGTATCATCGCCGGTGGTGCGATGCGTGCAGTGCTAGAAGTTGCGGGAGTTCGCAACGTTCTGGCAAAAGCATACGGTTCTACTAACCCAATCAACATTGTTCGTGCGACAATTGATGGTCTGGGTGGTATGAAGTCTCCAGAAATGGTAGCTGCTAAGCGCGGTCTGCCAGTTAACGAAATTCTGGGGTAATCGACATGGCTAAGACTATTAAAGTAACTCAGACTCGTAGCTCTATCGGTCGTCTGCCGAAGCATAAAGCTACACTGCGTGGTTTGGGCCTTCGTCGCATCAACCACACCGTTGAACTTGAAGACACTGCTTGCGTACGCGGCATGGTTAATCAAGTTCAATACATGGTCAAAGTGGAGGAGTAATCAGAATGCGTTTGAATACTCTATCTCCGGCTGCTGGTTCTAAGCCTTCTAAGAAGCGCGTAGGCCGCGGTATCGGTTCAGGCTTGGGTAAAACTTGTGGCCGTGGTCACAAAGGTCAGAAATCACGTTCAGGTGGTTCAGTACGCCCAGGTTTCGAAGGCGGTCAAATGCCTTTGAAACAACGTCTGCCTAAATTTGGTTTTACTTCTCGCAAGAGCCTGACTGCTGCTGAAGTTCGCCTGAGCGAACTGGCTAAAGTTGAAGGTGACGTAGTAAGCCTTGAGTCGCTGAAAGCGGCGAACGTTATCACTAAAGACATCCGCACTGCGAAGATCGTTCTTTCTGGTGAAATCGCTCGTTCAGTGACGGTTAAAGGCCTGCGTGTTACTAAAGGCGCAAAAGCTGCAATCGAAGCTGCTGGCGGTAAAATCGAGGAATAATTAACTCGAGGACGAGGTACAGATGGCAAAACAACCAGGACAAAATTTTAGTAGTGCAAAAGGTGGACTTGCGGAGCTTAAAACCCGTCTGCTCTTTGTAATAGGAGCGTTGTTGGTTTTCCGCGCGGGCTCTTTTGTACCTATTCCTGGTATTGACGCTGCTGTACTTACCGATCTGTTCGAACAGCAAAAAGGGACTATCATTGAACTGTTTAACATGTTCTCTGGTGGTGCCCTTTCTCGTGCCTCAATCCTAACGCTGGGTATCATGCCGTATATTTCGGCATCGATCATTGTCCAGTTGTTAACGGTTGTTCATCCAGCACTAGCTGAGTTGAAAAAAGAAGGTGAATCTGGCCGTCGTAAGATAAGCCAGTACACTCGATACGGTACGTTGGTTTTGGCTACCTTTCAGGCAATTGGTATTGCCACGGGGTTGCCAAGTATGGTCCCGGGTCTCGTTGTAAATGAAGGCCTTGGGTTCTACTTTACTGCTGTTGTCAGTCTGGTTACCGGTACCATGTTCTTGATGTGGTTAGGTGAACAGATAACAGAGCGCGGAATCGGTAACGGTATATCGCTGATTATCTTCACGGGTATCGTTGCAGGATTACCTCCGGCTATTGGACAGACCGTAGAGCAAGCGCGTCAAGGTGAATTGAACCCGCTTCTTCTTTTGCTGATGGCGGTGATTGCATTTGCAGTGATTTACTTTGTTGTGTTCATGGAGCGTGGTCAGCGTCGTATCGTTGTTAACTACGCAAAACGACAGCAAGGCCGCAAGGTTTTTGCTGCCCAGAGCACACACTTGCCATTAAAAATCAATATGGCGGGTGTAATCCCTGCGATTTTTGCATCAAGTATTATCCTGTTTCCAGGCACCTTGGCCCAATGGTTCGGCCAGAGTGAGCAGTTTGGTTGGTTAGCGGACGTGTCACTGGCACTTAGCCCTGGACAGCCACTGTATGTAATTCTTTATGCGGCAGCGATTATCTTCTTCTGTTTCTTCTACACGGCGTTGGTATTCAACCCGCGTGAGACAGCAGATAATCTGAAGAAGTCTGGTGCATTCGTACCTGGTATTCGCCCGGGCGAGCAGACAGCGAAATACATTGATAAAGTAATGACAAGGCTGACCCTTGCGGGCGCCATGTACATCACCTTTATCTGTCTGATCCCCGAGTTCATGATGATTACTTGGAATGTTCAGTTCTATTTCGGCGGAACATCCCTACTCATCGTAGTAGTTGTAATCATGGACTTTATGGCTCAAGTTCAGACACACCTGATGTCTCAACAATATGAGTCCGTGTTGAAGAAAGCCAATCTGAAAGGCTACGGCCGTTAACAGATTGACGATTTACGGAGTTTAGCAATGAAAGTTCGTGCTTCCGTTAAGAAAATCTGCCGTAACTGCAAAGTGATCAAGCGTAACAACGTTGTTCGCGTGATCTGCAGTGAGCCAAAGCATAAACAGCGCCAAGGCTAATAGCAGAATTTTTTTCTTGCAAAATGAAGGGAGGCTGGTACATTAGCCAGCCCACCTTTTGTGTGTGCAAAAGAAGTGGTTATGCCGCTGCGTATCCTAAACGGGCTCTGCAGCGGTTCTTCTTGAAAAGTACTAGGAGTGAATAGTGGCCCGTATAGCAGGCATTAACATTCCTGATCAAAAGCATGCTGTAATCGCACTGACTGCGATCTACGGTATCGGTAAGACTCGTTCACAGGCTATCCTGTCTGAAGCGGGTATTGCTGAAAGCACTAAGATCAGTGAGTTATCTGAAGAGCAGATCGATCTACTGCGTGATGGCGTTGCCAAATACACTGTAGAAGGTGATCTACGTCGTGAAGTTTCAATGAACATCAAGCGTCTAATGGACCTTGGTTGTTACCGCGGTTTGCGTCATCGTCGCAGCTTACCACTTCGTGGTCAGCGTACGAAGACCAATGCTCGTACCCGTAAGGGTCCGCGCAAACCGATCAAGAAATAATCGGGGTAGGTAAAGTATGGCTAAACAACCAACTCGCGCACGTAAGCGCGTACGCAAGCAAATTGCTGATGGCGTAGCGCACATCCATGCGTCTTTCAACAACACAATCGTAACCATTACTGACCGTCAAGGTAACGCTCTAGCTTGGGCTACTGCAGGTGGTTCTGGTTTCCGTGGTTCTCGTAAATCAACTCCGTTCGCTGCACAGGTTGCTGCTGAGCGTTGTGGTGAAATGGCTAAAGAATATGGCCTTAAGAACCTGGAAGTTATGGTTAAGGGCCCAGGTCCAGGTCGTGAGTCTACCATTCGCGCTCTGAACGCGGCTGGTTTCCGTATCACTAACATTGTTGATGCGACTCCGATCCCTCATAACGGTTGTCGTCCACCTAAGAAACGTCGCGTATAACGCTGTTTCTTAGAATTCTGGAGAAAGATCATGGCAAGATATTTGGGTCCTAAGCTGAAGCTTAGCCGTCGCGAAGGTACTGACTTGTTCCTTAAGTCAGGCGTACGCGCGATTGATACCAAGTGTAAAATTGATAACGCCCCAGGTGTTCACGGCGCTCGTCGTGGCCGTCTGTCTGACTATGGCGTTCAGCTTCGTGAGAAGCAAAAAGTTCGTCGCATGTACGGCGTACTGGAAAAACAATTCCGCAACTACTACAAAGATGCTGCACGCCTGAAAGGCAATACAGGTGAAAACCTGCTGCAACTTCTTGAAGGTCGTCTGGACAACGTTGTTTACCGCATGGGCTTTGGTGCAACTCGCGCTGAATCTCGCCAGCTGGTAAGCCACAAAGCGATCCTGGTTAACGGTCAAGTGGTAAATGTTCCTTCTTTCAAGGTAACTGCCAACGACGTTGTTAGCATTCGCGAGAAAGCTAAAAACCAAGCACGCATTAAAGCAGCACTTGAAATCGCTGCCCAGCGCGAGCTGCCAACTTGGATCGAAGTAGACAGCAACAAAATGGAAGGCACTTACAAGCGTCTGCCAGAGCGTTCAGATTTGTCTGCTGACATCAACGAACACCTGATCGTCGAGCTTTACTCTAAGTAAAGCTAAACTAAAGAGAGGACACAATGCAGGGTTCTGTAACAGAATTTCTTAAGCCGCGTCTTGTTGACATTGAACAAGTTACCTCGACGCACGCAAAAGTAACTCTTGAGCCGCTAGAGCGTGGCTTTGGTCACACCCTAGGTAATGCTCTACGTCGCATCCTACTTTCATCTATGCCAGGTTGCGCAGTGACGGAAGTTGAAATTGACGGCGTGTTGCACGAGTACAGCACCAAAGAGGGCGTTCAGGAAGATATCCTGGAAATCCTGCTTAACCTTAAAGGCCTGGCCGTTAAGGTAGAGGGTAAAGATGAAGTTATCCTTACTCTTAATAAGTCTGGTGCAGGCCCTGTTGTTGCAGGTGACATCACCCATGACGGTGGTGTTGAGATTGCGAACCCAGAGCACGTAATCTGCCACTTAACTGATTCAAGCGCTGAAATCAGCATGCGAATCAAGGTAGAGCGTGGTCGTGGCTACGTACCGGCTTCAGCCCGTATTCATACTGAAGAAGATGAGCGTCCAATTGGTCGTCTTCTTGTTGATGCTACGTTCAGCCCAGTAGACCGTATTGCTTACAATGTTGAAGCTGCACGTGTTGAACAGCGTACTGACCTCGACAAGTTGGTTATCGATATGGAAACCAACGGTACGCTTGATCCTGAGGAAGCTATCCGTCGTGCAGCAACTATTCTTGCTGAACAACTGGATGCGTTCGTAGATCTTCGTGATGTACGAGTTCCTGAAGAAAAAGAAGAGAAGCCAGAGTTCGATCCGATCCTACTGCGTCCTGTAGACGATCTTGAACTAACTGTTCGCTCTGCTAACTGTCTTAAAGCAGAAGCGATCCACTACATCGGTGATCTGGTACAGCGCACTGAGGTTGAGCTTCTTAAGACGCCAAACCTCGGTAAGAAGTCTTTGACTGAAATCAAAGACGTGCTGGCTTCACGTGGTCTGTCTCTGGGTATGCGCCTGGAAAACTGGCCGCCAGCATCAATCGCTGAAGATTAATCAGACACTGATTACTTAGTTAGAAGGATTAGGTCATGCGCCATCGTAAGAGTGGTCGTCAACTCAATCGCAACAGCAGTCATCGTAAAGCGATGTTCAGCAACATGGCTAGCTCGCTGGTAACTCACGAAGTTATCAAAACTACTTTGCCAAAAGCAAAAGAACTGCGCCGCGTAATTGAGCCATTGATTACCTTAGCCAAGAACGACAGTGTTGCTAACCGTCGTCTTGCATTCGCTCGCACTCGTAACGACGAAGTTGTAGCGAAGCTGTTCAACGAATTAGGTCCACGTTTTGCCTCTCGTGCAGGCGGTTACACTCGCATTCTTAAGTGCGGTGTACGTGCCGGTGATAAAGCCCCTATGGCTTATATCGAGTTGGTAGATCGTCCTGAGCCACAGGCTGAGGAAGCTGCTGAATAAGCAGTCGACCCGTTCGAATAAAAAGCCAGGCCTTGTTGCCTGGCTTTTTATTTTTTCATCCAGAGTAATTTGACTTATTTCCTTTCATATCTCGGTTTATCCCCTTTCTCGCCAACAAACCCCTGTAATCTTAATTTGGTTCAACTTATCAGTCGGTTTAAAGCCATCACCAAATTAGATAATGATTGAAAAGGTAAAAGACTCAAGAGGACTCTAAGAAAGTATCCGTAGTTACATATTGCCGTAGGAGTGTTTTTGGTCGTGAACATTCAATGATGAAAAGCCCACTATTGAAGAGCGTAAAATCAATACAGTGCGACTTGGATGCTATGCCACTCCCATCAAGCTCATGCCAGATAAAAGTGTGATGGTATTTCTTCCTCCTTGTATTAACGTTCGGTGTTGATTCCTACCGAATACTAACGACACTGGTCTATCTAAATGCTCAAACCTTAATGATGACTGAGTAGCAAGATATGTCCCTTTTTCTCATGTCGATTTATCATTAACACCGGATAACGTCGTATAGTGGAAATATGGGGCGGTGACTTTTTTCTGCACATTTGATGGAGAGTAATAGCTTAGCGATCGCGAAGTCGGGCTGAACACAGAGTGTTCGTGTACTGCTTTTTCGCCTACCTCACTTTTAGATATCCCTTTACCTCTACCATCATATATTTCAAACATCGACTCTACTGATGATCCGCTTATCAGCTAGCAAGTGAATCACACATCTTTAAACTTAATCAAATCATTTGCGGATCAAACAACCGCCTTTACTGCGTACGGAATATTTATAGGAGTAGTAACTTTATTTTGGATCCACTTTCGTTCTGCTCGTAATAGGAATGCACTTATCGATACTCAGTATTAATACCGTCACCGAAGTAGGTTTCTGTAAATCTCAACTTATCTGAGATGTGCTGGATTAGGGTATCTTGATAATTATCCCGGTAACTGCCTCAACAACTAACCCAAAAAATAGTTAATGTTTCTGCAGTCTTCTTTATCAGCGTGCTCGAACAGATATAGATAACTATCTATTCGTCAATTCATCGTATCCATGGACTGCGGCTTACTCTGTAACTTGCCAAAATATCAGGGTGCAACTTATTTCTAAATGCTATTGGTCAAGGTTTTACCAATAGAGTCGAAGGGCTATTTCAATGTCTACTCTGAAACGATGCTCTCGCTATCTTTATTTAGCGTGAGTACATGACCAAACGATTTTCTACCACTTTTATATATTGCAGCGCTCCAGAGAAGCTTTTCATGTTTAGCCAGTTCAGAAAACAGGTTCCTGATGAATTAGCGTTGAGTTAGAAACTCGTTTATGAGTCATGGGATATGTAGCGATTTAGACGTTACTTCATGCCACACTGTATTTCCAATACGACTCTCAATGTAATAGAGATATGAATTCAGTAGCCTCAGTAGAACCTACGGTAATCATTTGATGTTCACCCTAACTAGTGTCGTCAGGATCTATGTCAGTTGCAGCCTACAAAATAAGACTGACTAAATGGTCACGGTTTTTTGTGTCTATCCGCCTTCCCTGTCTTCACATCGGGTTAACCAAAAAGGTCAGAATATCAATGCCGGTTCAGTAGGGGTAACTAGTGATGTTTATAGTAAGTGGATTCTACAGATAGATATCGAATACTTTCTTCCATTATGACTTTTGAATGCTCTCGATATTCGTTGATTCAATAACAATAATCAGATTACCCACAGCTTATTGTGGTTAGATTGTGGGTAAAATGTGTAGAAATAGGTCTTTCGACCAGATAAGCATCAAATACTCATTTTTTTCAAAAAAAAGGCAATAAAGGGGTTGCCAAGTTTTCACAGCTCCCTATAATGCCGCCTCACCGACACGGAGAGCGGCTTCCAAACTGGAAACCATGCCAAATCGGTACGACGGAAACAGCGTGAAAAATGATGAAAATAAGTGCTTGACGCGCTGGTTTGAATCAGTAAAATGGCCGCCCA
>NZ_LYBM01000068.1 GCF_001707825.1 Veronia pacifica
CTGGGTTACCGAGGGTCACGTCAAAGGTTGCATCCTGCCCTTCGTTGACGGTGCCGGCATCATCAACCGTCAGAGTCGGAATTGGATCATCATCTTTTATTGTCGTTTCGACGCTATTTGCTGTTCCATCCGCGCCAATAGCTTCGAAGCCGCCGCCAGCGATGTTACCTAACGTGATCGTGAAGGTTTCATCGCCCTCAAAAATTGTGTCTTCTATTGTCTGGATATCAAACTGATAGCTGCTGCTTCCTTTAGCTATCGTAATTTCAGTTACTTTTGTATAGTCAGTACCGTCATCAGCAGTACCTGTGTACTCAAGCTGGATCACGACATCGGTCGCTGCGGTAACAGGTTGGCCGTCGTGGGTAAGTGTGACGGTATATTTGTCAGTGGTTTCGCCTTCCATAACTTCGGAAGGTCCTGTGATACTTACTTTCACCTCTTGTGGAATGTCACTCTCAGTGATGTTGGTGGTCACTCTGTCCTTTGCTGGATCGACGCCTATCGCTTCGAAATCACCACCAGTGATATCACCTAAAATAACATTGATGCTCTCAGTACCTTCACCATAAACATCAGTCAGTGTTTGAATGGTAAAGGTTACGGTGTCAGATCCGGCATCCACTTTGACTTCTGTCGGTCCGTTAAAGTCAACGCCAAAGTCAGCATTACCCTCGTAATTCAGTTTTATTGTGGTTTCAGATTGTGCTACTTCACTCAGTTTCACCGTGTACGTGGTAGTTTCAGCGCCTTCAATAACTTCAGTCGGGCCTTCAATGCTTACCAGCACAGTGTCGTCATTGTCATCAACGATTTGAGTATTAATGCTGTCTTCAGTGTCACTGATTTGTAATCCTTCAAAACCACCTGTGCCATCGATTGAATCGATCGTGACAGTAAAGGACTCATTGGGTTCAGAGAGGCCATCGTCTATCGTTTGAATCGTAAAGTCATACTCTGTGACACCAGCAGGAACCGTTACCTGTTCCACTTTCGTGTAGTCGGTACCATCCTCTGCGGTTCCACTGTAAGTCAGGTTTACCGTTACTTCAGATTGCGTTTCTGCGTTAAATTTGAGGGTATAGGTGCCAGACTGACTTTCGATAATACTTGATGGCCCGTCGATGCTCAAAGTGACGACGTCATTTCCATCATCGTTGATAACTGTTGTAATTTCTTTATTGGTATCATCTGGCCCGATGGCTTCAAACCCGCCTCCGGCGATGTTACCAAGACTGACAATAATGGTCTCGCCATCGTCGTCAAACACATCATCTATTGTATCAATGTCAAAGGTAGCGCTGTTATCTCCAGCTTTGATGGTGACTTCTGTGGTCTTGGTATAGTCAGTGCCATCGGTAGCAGTACCGGTATATTCAAGCTGTATGACAACATCTGTCAGAGCGATTGCACCATCACTTAGCTCAACTTTGTAGCCAGTGGCTGTATCGCCTTCAGTGACTTCTGTTGGACCTGAAAGACTGACTTGTATTTCTTGTGGTGTACCGCTCTCTGTGATGTTAGTTGTGACGCTAGCTTTGGCCGGATCGACGCCTACTGCTTCAAATCCACCGCCTGTGATATCGCCAAGTTTGATGTTGATGCTTTCTGTGCCTTCGCCATAAAAGTCGTCATTTGTTAACAGGGTGAAGGTGGCTGTATCTGAGCCTTTTTTGATAACAATTTGAGGTTTAGCTATGAAGTCTACACCTGGACCGAAGTTTACCCCTGCAACGGCGTTCCCTCCGTACTCGAGTTTGACCGTCACGTCAGATTGCGCGATCTCGCTTAGTTTGACCGTATACGTTGTGGTTTCAGCGCCCTCTATAACCTCTGTCGGTCCAGAAATACTGGCCAGAACTGTATCGTCATTGTCATCCACGATTTGGGTATCAACACTGCCGTCCGTGGTGCTTATTTGAAGTGCTTCGAAACCACCACCTGTTGTAGAATCGATAGTTACCGTGAAGGATTCGTTAGGTTCTGCAAGACCATCGTCTTTGGTTTCTATGTTGAAGCTGTATTCAGTCACACCAGCAGGGATCGTAACCTGCTGTACGCTGATATAATCAGTGCCGTCTTCTGCTGTTCCGCTATAAGTGAGGTTAACCGTAACGGGAGACTGTGTTTCCTCTGTCAATGAAAAGGTGTATTTGCCTGACTCGCTCTCAGTGATCGTGTCAGGGCCGTCAATACTGAGTATGACCGCTGTGGAAGCATCGTCGATGATAGTCGTGGTCACGCTAGCTGCGGCCGGATCGACTCCCAGATCTTCGAACGTACCACCGCCGACGTTACCTAAAGTTACAATGATGGTTTCACCATTATCGGCTAAGCCATCATCCAATGTTTCTATATCGAATTGTACTTGGCTCTGGCCGGCTGGAATGGTCAGTAAGTAGACACCTTTGTAGTCTGAACCGTCAGTTGCTGTTCCTGTATATTCGATTTCTACTGTGACATCAGTTTTGCCCGCAACGGGTAAACTGACCGTATATTTATCTGTCGTTTGTCCTTCCACGACTGTATCTGGCCCATCAATGCTGACCAGAACTTTGTCGCCGCCTTCTTTGTCAATAATATTTGTGACGACTTCTTTGTTAGCGGGATCTGCCTTAAGATTCTCAAAGTTACCACCAGTAACGTCTACGATGGTAATGATCATGCTTTCGGAACCTTCGGCGAAAACATCATTAAGGATTTGAACGCCAAAATCTTCGGTGAGTTGTCCAGCCGGTATCGTTACTTCTGTAACGCCCCGGAAATCGTCGCCGTCATCAGCCGTACCCGAGTAAGCAAGCGTAACAACGACGTCTTGTGTACTGACTTTATCAAGTGTGAGGATGTATGGTGTTGCTATGTTACCTTCAGATATGCTGCCCGGACCATCAATACTGACAAAGGCTGTCTCATCTCCATCATCATTGATGGTTGTGGTCACTTCGTTGTCTGTGGCGCTGATAGCGATATCGTTTTCGAAGCCACCACCTGATACTTCGTCAATAGTGACAACGATTGTTTCGCCATCGTCATCATAAACATCATCTATGGTTTCTACTGTAAATGAGGCACTTAACTCGCCTTCCGGAATAACAATCGTTTTCTCACTGGTGTAATCTTCACCGTCTTTTGCTGTTCCTGAATAAACCAGTTTGACGGTGACATCGCTTTGCGCAGGCCAATCGAGAGAGACTGTATATTCTCCTGTCTCTCCTCCCTCAGTTACGCTATCGGGGCCTGTAATCGAAACAGTAGCCGTTCCGCCACCCGCTTCATCATTTATCGTTGTCGTCACTGAATTTTCGGTTTGACTCACGCCAAGCCCTTCGAAACCACCACCACCATAATTGCCGATAGAAACAGTGAAAGTTTCGCCGTCATCAGCAAATGGATCATTGATGGTTTCAATTGTGAATTTGGCATCGGTGTCGCCAGCTTTTATTGTGACATCGTATACGCCTTTGTAATCTTTACCGTCCGTAGCAGTGCCCTCGTAGACTAACTGCACGGTGACATCTTTTGCTGCTGGGGAAGACAGACTCACGGTGTATTCTGCTGTATCCAGACCTTCAGTGACCTCTGTTGGTCCGTCGATACTAATTTCTACTTTTTCTGGGTTATCGTAGTCGTCAGTAATGTTGGTTGCGACAAAGTCATTTTCTTCGTCAATACCAATGGCCTCGAATCCACCACCATCAACACCTGTAATAGTAACAATAATGCTTTCGGTGCCCTCGCCATAAACGTCATCAATGGTTTGCAGATCAAACTGCGCCATATCGCTTCCGGCCGGAATTTTTATTTCGGTTTTTGCTGTGTAGTCTTCGCCGCTTGTCGCTGAGCCGGAGTAGGTTAGTGTGACAGTCACTTCTGATTGCGCTTTTTCTGTCAGCTTCAACGTGTATTTAGACGTCAGCTCACCCTCAACCACGCTACCCGGGCCTTCAATACTGACCAGAACTTTGTCGTCGTTGTCGTCGGTGATCGTGGTGGTGACTTGATTTTCAGTGGTGCTGATGGCTATAGGTGTTTCGAAGTTCCCGCCAGAGACGTCTGCGATAGTAATGATAATGTCTTCGCCACCATCGGCGAGCCCATCATCTATCGTATTTAACTTAAACGAATACGAAGTTTCGCCAGCAGGAATGACAACGGTTGTTATCTTGTTGTAATCCTCTCCATCGTCAGCTGAGCCGGTATATGCCAAGGTGACAGTCACCGGGCTTTGCGCAGGTTCGTCGAGGAAGACGGTGTATTCGTCAGTCTGTTGACCTTCAATAACAATATCCGGGCCGTTAATAGCAACGGTGACGGTATCGCCCTGTGCTTCATCACTAATCGTTGTGGTGACGGACTTATTGGCTTCATCAACAGCGAGCTTCTCGAAGCCACCGCCGCCATAATTACCAATGGTAACTATGATGCTTTCACCATCATCTGCGAACGCATCATCCTCCGTCTCGAGCGTAAATGTTGCTGTTTTCTCTCCCGCTTTTATCGTTACATTGTAAAAGCCGGTGTAATCTTTGCCATCAGTCGCTGTGCCCGTATATACGAGCTGCACGGTGACGTCTTTCTGTGCGACTTCCGTCAGGCTGACGGTGTATTCTGCAGTTGTCTGGCCTTCTACTACATCTGCTGGGCCATCTATGCTGATGAGGACTGTTTCTTTGGAGTCATGATCATCAGTAATATTGGTAGCGACAAAATCATTATCATCGTCAATGCCAATCGCTTCAAATCCACCACCCTGGACATCGGTAATGGTAATGATGAT
Source organism: Veronia pacifica (assembly GCF_001707825.1). Lineage (GTDB taxonomy): Bacteria > Pseudomonadota > Gammaproteobacteria > Enterobacterales > Vibrionaceae > Veronia > Veronia pacifica. The sequence goes on from NZ_LYBM01000068.1 coordinate 4,778, forward strand.
GCTCTCAGTTCCCTCTCCGAAGGCGTCGTCCTTTGTTTGGATGAAAAAGGTTTCGCTATCAGCGCCTGCAGGAATGATGACCTGCGTCACTGCCGTATAGTCTTCTCCACTCTCTGCTGTGCCTGTATAGGTTAAGGTGACGGTAACCGGTGATACCGCTTTATCGGTCAGTTTGACGGTGTAGTTAGACGTTGGGTCACCTTCTGTGACTTCACCTGGGCCTTCGATGCTTACGAGCACTTTATCTGTGGATAATTCTTTAATCACTGTTTCGACAGGGGTGCTGTCTGTAACCAGACTTTCAAAGCCACCGCCCTGAGCATCACTGATTGTAATGATGATTGTTTCGTCTGGATCACTCTCGCTGTCGTTTTTCGTGTCTAACGTAAAGTCGACAGTTTTGCTGCCTTTCGGAATCGTGATCGTTTTTTTGGCGGTGTAGTCGTCACCGTCCGCAGCCGAACCTGAATAAGACAGAGTCACAACGACATCTGTCTGCGCTTCCTCCGTCAGTGTCAGGGTGTATTTGCCTGTTGTTTCACCTTCAACTACTTCGGTTGGACCTGAAATGCTGACAGTGACGACATCTGGTGGTGTCTCATCAATAATATTGGTTTGCTGGTTAGCATCATCGAGGTTGAGAGCTTCAAAAACTTTATTGCCGTTCGGATAGACAATGTTATCAACCAGCACAATAAAGCTTTCACCTTTGAGCACCGCGCCGGGCTCAGCAAACGCATCGTCTTTAGTCTTTATCTTGAACGTTGCCGTAGTGCTATTTGTGTCAAACTTAACTTCAACGACTTCTTCGATGTCATTGTTGTCAGCGTCGTTGTATGAATAAACCAGTATTGCCGTCGTGCCCTCTGGCGCTGGATAGTCAAGAGTGATGGTGTATTCAGTCGTTTCTTCGCCTTCAATCACTGATGTTGGACCATCCAGTGTAACTTTCACAGCGTCTGGCAGGTTGTCGGACGTATCTTCAATGTCGACGGTCTGCGTTGCTCCATCAAGATTGGCAAAGGGGAATGCAGGGTTACCGTTATCAGTTAGTACGCTTTCGACAGACACAGTGAAACCTTCACTAATTTCCACAAGCGTGTCTGAGTTTGCAGTTATCGAGAATGTCACCTCCGTTTCGCCGGCCTTGATCGGTACACTGTTCACCTGAGTGATATCGTTGAGATCGGCACCATTGATGTAGTCATACTTAAAGTTGACTACGCCATCTTCAGGCATAGGTTCTGATAATGTGAAAGTAAACGTGGCGCTTGTTTCTCCCTCTTTCACGCTTGTTGGACCATCCAGCGTGGCAGTGGTGGTCGCATCCTCAATGCTGATCGTTTGTGTTGCTGCGTTGAGATTTAAGGAGCTAAAGGCTTGATCACCGTCATTGGTCTCCATTGTATCCACAGAGATGGTGAAGCCTTCGCTAAGTTCGATGTCGGAATCGGGATTGACCGTGATAGTGAAAGTCACTACGGTTTCACCGGCCTGAACAGGAATGCTGTTTATCTGTTGGATATCTGAGCTATCTGCACCGTTTAAAAAGTCGTATTTAAATTTCACTATGCCATCTTCGGGCATAGGGTCAGAAAGTTGTACGGTGAAGGTTGCGCTGGTTTGACCTTCTTTGATGTTTGTTGGCCCAGTGAGCGTGACTACAGTAGCAGGATTACTCGATGGCGTGTTCGTCACTCGTAACTGCGTATTCGCGTCGAGATCGTTACTGCCCAAAAAGCCCGAAACGTCATTGCTAACATCTGAAAAAGATGATGTATCGAAACCCGATTTAGCAATTGTCTCGCTGCCTGTTCTGGCTAAGGAAATGAAACCATTATTACCTGAAGACGTTGGCTCACCAGCTGCAGGTGCTTCCTGTACAGATGTTGGATCTAAGCCAGCTTCAATGGCCTCCTGCAATGCAACAATATCATCAACTACCGATATTTCACCGTCTTGCGCTTCTTCTTCATTGACTGTGTATAATTGCGTCGACCCATCTACCGCAGCCAGTTCAAAATTCGTCCCCTCATTGAGAAGTACTCGACTGCCCGCAGACATTTCAAAACCATCAGCAAGCGTTTGTGGAAGCCCGTTGTACAGAATGCGTGTATCACCAGAAATTGAGCTCACCACACCAGATTTTTCGATAACGATAAGGTTCATATGTTCTTCCTAAGATGACTGCGTCTTTAAGTCCCTGAAGCAGTTTAAATATCGAATCAGCTTCTTCCATCGCTGCATATTGCAATGCTTTTCATCTGATTAAATGCAGATAAACTGTAATATTGGCTCTAAGTTTATTTGAAATTTTTCAGTGATTAACTATCGAATAATTAGTTAAGGGGTTCAATATGCTGATCTGTGACAAAATTAAGACTTAGTAGGAAAAACACTGTTTACTTAATTGATCAAGAGAACTATTTCTGACTAATAAAACACATGAATCATAAATGAGACACAATATATACATGTGACTATTCCAAATATTTATATTTAGATAACTTATTGATATTAATTGATAGTTGGTGGGTTGGTTGTGTCGAATAAAAGGTGGTTTTTTGAGTGATTTATAATTTTTATTTATTTTTTTATTTTGTCAATAGATTATCCCTGACATTTTTGTTTATTTAATCGTCAATACAGATTTCGCCATGGATTTTGACAAGGTTAATTGAAAATTGTTCCCTTATTTAGCACGTATTTATTAAATTTATATGGCGTTATTCACCATTAGTTTTGTTTAAATTATTTAAACGGAATGGATGGTGGATGAGGCTGCCAGAGAGTGCTTTTAGGTTGTTATGTTTTGATTGACGGATATTTTCGAACCCTGAAAGATAAAGTACCCAGTCATAAAAACCGTATGGCTGGGTACTGTTCGCTTTAGTTATGGCTTCATAGGGAAAAATGAAATCGTATTCGCAATCGTCCCCGGAAGTAGCGGTGTTTCTTTATCTTCAACAAAGTCTTGGTACCCGCTTCTGTAATACGGAGACATTGGATGCTCACTCTGGCCACCGGGCACTGTTAATACTGCCGTCTTTTCATTTCCCGGCTGAACAAACAGACGCTGAGAAGCGCCAAATTCGTGCCCTTGCACAGCAGGCATGAATTTGTCTCCTGTACCCTGAAAGGCTGGCATGTCCAGTAATCCACTGAGTAAAGGAATTTGACGGCTGAAAGGATGCCTGGGCTTAAATTGATTCACGCTTCCCCAGTTAAGTGCGTTAATGGATGTGTCGCCATGGCCTGTGATCTGAACTAATAGATCATGCTTCATTTTTCCGTAGGTACTTAGCATAAATGCTTGCCATGAAGAAGACACTTTCGGTTTCCAGCTATCAGGCTGCTGTGTGACCAATTGCCAGAGTGCAGGCTCAAGTGTCCTTCGGGTTGCCCTCAGTGACAGGTCGTGCTTCTCTAATGCTGTCTCAAGCGGCGCGAAGGTATGTTCCATCATGGCATCTCTGAAGCGGCGGACCAATGTATAACCGACTGAATCTGAACAGGCGCATTGTTGCCAGTTTTCCAGTGCATCAATATCTTTCTTGTAACGCTGGGCATTGGTTTGTAATAACGCCAGAAGAAATTTATGCCAACGTTCGAGAAAGCGTGCCTCGTTATCTAGCTGGATACGGTAAAAGTCTTGTTCAGAGAAGCGTTCTTTTTCAAATAAGCGGTCGCGGATCTGTTGACTCCGCGCACCAAGAGCGTAGCCTCCGTCGCCAAATCTATTGTAGGAGTCGGCGCTTACCACACGGCTGTTAGCCGTCCAGATGCGGTTTGACGATGGGTTAAAGACAAAGGGAATATCTTGTGCCTGTTGCTGCCAATCAGTTGAGTATTCCTCAGGTGAAATTGCGGTGTTGGTTGGGGTGCTCCTTGAGGGAACTGCGCCAGTTAGTTGCCATGCAATATTTCCCTCTTTATCTACCAAGGTCATATTTTGCACCGGCATGCCAACAGATTTACTTGTTTGCAAGGCTTCGGAGACGGAGGTGACCTGCTCGAAATTAACGAGATTTAAATTGACGGCATAGTCTTGGTGGGCAACCCAGGATAACGCGTATTTCTCTCCATCCATAGTTGTAACAGGACCAAATTCACTCAGTTCAATGACATAATTTATGTCTTGCCCATCACTCTTTATTACTTCGGTGATTTGTTCAGTGGGCGTATCGTCTGGAAGGTGTATCCAGTCGGCCGAGTCAACGTATGAATTAGTGAATCCCCACGCTACATGGCGGTTACTCCCCACTATGACCGCTGGTGTACCGGGTAGCGTTACGCCGTCAACCGAAAAGCCTTTCCCTTCTTTTATATTGAGCTGAGCCCGATACCAGATAACGGGCACATTAATGCCAAGATGCATATCATTTGCGAGCATTGCGTTTCCGCTCTCGGTGAGGTCACCGGAAACAGCCCAATTATTGCTGCCGATCTCTGGTGCTTCATCAATGGGCTGCCAGATTGCAGAGGCCAGAAGTGTTGGTGACAACTCAGGAGGCTTAATGTTACTCACGGGGAGGCGACTATTGTCCAGCGCGGCTTGAAAACTGCTGGTCTGAGTGATGAACTGCAGCATATCCTCGCCAAAATCTTTTTTTATCTGGGTATAAAGTAAATCTCTCTGATAGTTAGATTCTTGAAGGTCGAAGTACATACTGAAAATAACGAGCAGGCTATCTTCGGGTTGCCACTCTCGTCGCTCGGCCCCGGTGAGAAGATACGTAAAGCTGGGATAGGACGAATGTTGGAGCGCATCATTAACGCCATGGCTGTATGACTCGAGTAATGCTTTATTCGAGTCACTAAGACGTGAGAGTATTTTTTGACTGTGTGTTCGTAAACGGTGAAAACGCCTACGTTTATCCAAGTCTAATGCTGCATCACCAAATAGCTCTGACAATTCGCCTGCTGCGTTTCTTCTCAGCAGATCCATTTGAAAGAAGCGGTCTTGAGAGTGTGCATAACCCAATGCATACGCTGCGTCTTGTCTATTTTCAGAGGTAATGACTGCGATGCCTTTGTCATCCCGGGACAAAGTGGCGGGTTCAACAACGTGCGGTACGGAGGCCTTTCCAGAAAGAGTGGGTAAACTGAGGTATAACAAACCGTATACGATTGCGGTGGCGAGCATGGCAAGTAGGATAGCAGCGAGGCCAGCCTTTTTTAGCGTCTTGAGCATAATGTTCCCCGATAATTATTGAACCTGATAAACGATGTCCAGCACCAATTTCAACCTTTTATAATCACTTTGACTTAGCTGTCGACGACAGCGATGCGTAACATCTTTTGACGAGAGGTCGATGTGATACCTCTCTCGCTTAAAAGATATCTCTATGTTCAAAAGTGACTCTGTTGTCGGTTATCTACTGCAATTGGTTTTGCTGACAGGAGAAGGGCAATACCTCTGAGTTTTTACCCAATTTACCGCAACCCTTTGCTGTCATAGTCGTAGTATTTACATGTGTCTTTTAGAAGACTGAGTCAGTCATCGAGATCTATTTTTTTATACAGAGGAAAGTCTAGCGGTTGGATGGTAAAAAACTGGGGGAGGGTTCAAGATCCTGACAGAGCAGGGGCACTAAATACCCAGCTTTTTCTTGTTCCGGGGGATGCCTTCTCAGAGAGGTGCCAGTTTGCCCGGCATTTATTAATGCTGGCTAACGATATGAGAAGCGTTATATGCACCAATTGATATTCTCTGATATCGGTTTTTGGTCTCGCATCAATCAGTTTCTATATTATGTAGTTAGCATATATCTTTACTTTGAAACGTGAAATAGCCTGTTTGAAGCGTGCGAGTGTGGATATAAAAAGGAGCCGTTGACTCCCTTTATTCGATTCTGGTTGATTTAACTCGGCGACAAACTTTGCATCTCTCGTGTGTTAACGAGGAACATCGCAGAACTGGTTGATGGAAAATTTATCATCTGAACAAAACGACAAGATACTGTGGCAGAGATTCTCAGCATACGGCCCTTCCCATGACTCAGCAAGCGGACGGCCATCAATATGGTTGAGCACGGTTTTGATAAAAGCACCATGACTGACTATGACCACCTCTTTACCACGGTGTTTTCTGGCTATATTCGTCAGTGCGTCAACGGCACGATCTCTTAGTTGCACGAGGTCTTCACCGCCATTACTTTGGTATTTGTCAGGTTTATTCCATAAGTTCCAAGACTCATCAGGTGAGTGAGCCGATACGTCATCCTGTAGCTCTCCTTCCCACTCACCGAAGTGCATTTCCCTCAATACTTCTGAGGCTGTCAGAGAGATATCCAATTCTTCAAGTAGTAAACTTGTCGTTTCCTTTGCTCTGCCACTGTCGGAACAATACGCATAATCAACATCAATATTGTCCAGTTTTTTCCGGGCGTCGATTGCCTGCTGTCTACCAGTGGCTGTCAGAGGAGAGTCACTTTGTCCTTGCATACGTTTTTCTGCGTTCCATACGGTTTCCCCGTGACGGAAAAGATGAATTTTAGTGTCCACACTGTCTCCTTAATGCTCACTTTGTGCTCGTGGAAGCTCGGTTAACTATTGACGAATTCACCGTTGGTAACCTTATTGGTGCATCAATCTAATAAGACGGATATGTCAGTATTAGGTAGCTCCTATAAAGTGTATGTACATCGTGAGTCTCTGACAAAAATATAGTTGGGAGATACATCGTAATTAATTGAAAGTAATCAACTAAAATTTACTTTAGTCATTATTTATGTCGATCGGTATTTCTCCGGTAGACATTGGCTGCTCCCAAAATATTGTGTATTAAGCATGTCTTTAGGTTATGGCGTAACAGGTTTGTAATTGGGCTTAGGAAAAGGCTCAGAGGAAAAAAGGTAACTGGCATTCATTCCAATTACCTTTTATGTTTCTATCTTGTTGTTCGCACCTTAATTAAACGTGGTGCGCTTTTGTTTGTCAGACTTTAAACACTGCAAAACTTCGCTCAAGCTGCTTGCCGCTTTGCATTAATTGTTCGCTGGCTGCTGCAACCTGATTCGCCTGTGCGGCGGTCATATTACTGTTCTCAGCTAACGATGAGAGATTTTGGTTAATAGCGTTGGCACTGTTGAGTTGGTCTGATACCGCCTCTGCAATGTGCTGATTGACCGCCAGAATACTGGTAATTTGGTGATCAATCTCCTCCAGCGTTTGGTGAGCCAGAGAGGCCTTCTCTTGCGTTGCAATAGACTGCGTTTGCGTTTGAGACATAGAATGACAAACATCATCTGCGCGTGCTTGAAGCGTTGTTACTATTTGTTCAATCTCATCTGTGCTTGAGCTGGTTCGGGTTGCTAACGTCCTGACTTCATCAGCGACTACGGCAAAACCTCTGCCTTGTTCACCAGCCCTTGCTGCTTCAATCGCCGCATTCAGTGCCAGTAGGTTGGTTTGTTCAGCAACACCCCGTATCACATCAAGAACCGCACTCACTTTTTGCGTTTCTTCTGCCAGTTCTCTGACATTTTTTTGCGTGCTCTCGACGGTTTGAGAGAGCTGCTGCATGTGACCTGAGGCCTCAGTAATGATTTGACTCCCTGACCCACTTCGCTCACTGGCTTTTTGTGCAGCATTCGCCGCTGTTCTGGCGGCTTCAGTGACTTCCTGATTTTGCAGTTGCAGAGCTTCCATCGCATCAGATACCGCATCGACAGCATTCTGTTGCTCAACAACGCGGCTGGATGCGTCTCTGGCGACTTCTGTCAGCTCTATCGCTGATGAGGTGACATCTCTTGTGATAGGAGATATGTCGGTGACGATATGACGCAACTTATCAGTAAATAAGTTAAATGCTGTTGCTATATGTGAGATCTCGTCTTTGCCATCAACTGCCAAATGTTTGGTTAAGTCTCCCTCACCACTGGCGATATCTTCCATCGCATTCTGTGTCGCGCGACATGGTCTTGTCAGGCTGCGGCTGATCCAACTGGCCGCGATGGCCATGACAATCACACTGATAAACAACATGGTGATAGCCGATTGCAGCCGTTGCCAGACAAGCGCATCGACATCGTCGATATAAACGCCAGTTCCGATGATCCAGTTCCACGGTTTGAAAAGTTGGACATATGAGAGTTTTTCTACGTCCACATCTGATCCTGGTTTGGGCCACATGTAGTAGACAAAGCCCTGACCATGCTTACGCGCTGTATCAACCATTTCAAGAAATAAGGCTTTGCCATTGGCGTCGGTCTTGTTAGCGATATTTTTTCCATTTAAGGCTGGTTTAATCGGGTGCATCACCATTCTTGGCTCTAGGTTATTAATCCAAAAATAGTTGGTTCCTTCATACCGCAAGGCTGATATCGCTTTTTTTGCCGCCTGTTGCGCGTCGGTCATCGACAGCTCACCAGAGAGCTGTTTGCTGTGATAATAGCTAAGAAGAGTTTGTGCGCTATCTACTAAATCTCTTGTTTTATCCTGCTTGGCTTTAAGTAAGTCAGATTTGTAATCCATCAGCGTGAGAACAAATGGCAACACCAGGAGAAGCGAAATGACAGTAGTGAGCAGGTACAAGCGCTGTTTGATGGTAATGCTTCTGAGACCAAATCTCGCCATATCTATGTTCCTTGCCGTAAATTATTGAGTCGCTCAGTAAATCACGGCGGATCAAAAACCTTGTATGACTTTTCAGACTTTTTTGGAGTATGTCTATTGATAATAAAGTATGTAATGTAACGGGAATTATCATTCTGTGATCCTGAGTCATAAAAATGCATGTCATATTCTCAGCGAATAAACATAAAAACTTATTTTGAGACGTAAAGTTAGTCATTGGCGATGTATATATAAGGCAAAATGCAGTTCTTATCTCATAAATAGAAATTATGATTTTCATAATTCTGTAGCATTTAAGAGGTTTCGCATCTCCATAGCCGAATCAATTAGCCGATTGAAATAGTGGTTCACCACGGAAATACATGTCCCCATTGGTGGAAATCTCAACACTTGATTAGCTCCTTTAACTGAAATGAGAGATTCACCGCGAAAGCAACGGATTGCTTGGGGTATGTTTGTTAAATATGTAAAAAAAAGTTATTGAAATTGCTTATTTTTTCTACTTTTTGTCAGAGGTAAAGAGTGAATGAACGTTGTGTAAGCGAGGTAATGTGACACTGTATCTGGTCAGGTTACCCCGAAATTAACCGAAGCCGAGTCACATATGACTCCAAATACGTCAGGTAGGAACGCATATGGAAGTGACATTTTTTGGTGAAAGTATGTTGGCGCTGAGCCGTGAGTCATTGCAGCGTAATGTAGGTGGGTACACGGCTAATATTGCAATTTATCTCGCCCGTCTGGGGCGGGGTAGAAATACTGATGTCGGGTTTGCTTCTGGCCTCGGTGTTGACAGTGTGTCTGACATATTATTGGAGCACTGGCAGGAAGAGGGGTTAAATACGCGTTGTGTAATGCGTATTGATAACAAGCTTCCCGGCCTCTATTTCGTTGAAAAGGCTTTGGGCGGTAAGGCGAGTCCGACAATACATTACTGGCAGAATGACAGTGCAGCGAAATATTATTTCACTGGCGACTCTTCTCCGCTGGATACCGCAGTGGCTCAGGGTGACATCGATGCTTTGTATGTGAGTGGTGTCGGCCTTGCAGTGTTAAAAAACGAAAGCAGAGGCCGTTTGGTCATGCTTATGCGACAGATTAAAGCGCGTGGTGGAAAAATCTTTTTTGATAATGCCTTCTGCCCCCAGCGCTGGCATCGCAATGAGGCCATTGAGTGGTACAGTCAAATACTACCCTTGAGTGATATTGTGTTTCTTGATGAGAGCGATGAGTATTTGATTTGGGGCGACGAACAATCTATCGCGACGCGATGTAAACTCCTTGATTGTCTTGAGGTTGTCATGCGCGACGCCAATGGCAACTGCACTCTCTGGTCTAAATCAAACACTGGCATCACTCAAGAGAACCTAAAACTGGCTGATATCAATAAGCCCATTAATGCCAAACAAACAAAAGGCGCTTTTTTTGCTGCCTACCTGGCGGAGAGATTACTCGGAAACGAGAGAGTGTCTGCTGCCCACTTTGCTCATAAGGTCGCCAAACGCGTCAATAAATGTAACCACGGTCTGATACCCATGACTCGAATGGTTGATTTGCTCTGATGCGTCTAACTTGCTAAATAATCGATGTTACAATCACCGTGGGATTATTTTTGTAAGGAAGTGAGCATTTAATGTCTGAACATATCGTGGAGCAGTTGGCAAAACACAAAATCGTGCCTGTCATCCAAATCAACAAGGCCGAGCATGCTGTTCCTCTTGCCAAGACGTTGGTTGAAAACGGCTTGCCTGTTGCAGAGGTTACATTCAGGACTGACGCTGCAGCCGAAGCAATTCACCTAATGCGTAAAGCCTATCCTGAGTTATGTCTTGGGGCGGGCACTGTGCTAAACGAGGAACAGATTGACAGCGCAAAAGAGTCTGGCGCGTCGTTTGCTGTCGCTCCCGGTCTCAATCCAACGTCGGTATTACACTGCAGATCCATCGAATTACCTATGATTCCGGGTGTTAATAACCCCAGCCAGATAGAGCAAGGACTGGAACTGGGGCTGAACTTCTTAAAATTTTTCCCTGCCCAAGCGTCCGGTGGACCAGAGATGATCAAAGCCTTGTTGGCACCGTATCGTGATATTCGTCTAATGCCTACAGGGGGCATAAGCAAAGACAATATTCATCGTTACCTGGAGATTGAACGCGTAGATTGCTGCGGGGGGAGCTGGATGGTGCCGCCGACGATGATTGACGACGGCGACTGGGATGGGCTTGGACATCTTATCCGTGAGGCCGTCGCGTTGGTTAATCGCGAGGCTTAAGGCTCTGCCATGGATCGCTCGATGACTTCCCATCGATAAACGTTTCACGATACAACGTTTCAACCTTGTCTCTTGCCCATGGTGTACGACGTAAGAATTTAAGACTGGATTTGACGGATGGGTCGTTGCGAAAGCAATTAATCTGAATTTCGGATGCTAAAACGGCCCAACCGAAATGCTCAACCAGTTTCGTAACTATCTGCTCAAGTTTTATGCCATGCATAGGATTGTTTTGCTGGTTGCCTGCCATATTTATAATCTCGCAAATTAAAGTCTGATGTATCAGCTATGAAGCTGAAGAAAATGCCCGCCACTCTCCCATAAACAGCGAAATGCTTCAACCTTGTCGGCTTTTATCGCCATTTAGACGTCAATTTTAATAATTTTCGTCTAAATGGGCATCATCGATCTTGAAATATGCATAGATTCCCTTTTAAATATAAATAGGAATGAGAATGATTATCGATACGGTGATTGTGATGACTGAAGTACTGCTTATAGAAGACCCAATATATCAAAGTCACAAGTTGAGAGCATTGATCCGTGAAAATGCGGACGATTTGACTCGAACCCTGAGTTGTCATCAGGCGAAAGTGGCTGTGCGACAGAATGATTTTGATTTTGTCGTTATGGATACGACAAGATGCGATGAGAAAGCGCTGTCAATGGTGACGGATTTACGAGAGACGACGGATGTACCCATTATAGTCGTTGGTGCGTATGAGTCTAAAACCAGTGTCATTGCGTTGTTCCTTGCCGGAGCAAGTCATGTTTTTCGCGACAACGCGATACTTGAAAAAACCTTACCAGCCGCAATCAACTCGGCAAGCAGGAAATCGACAGATTCGACCAAAGCAAGAAGAGATTTTGGCGCAATGGTCGTGAAAAAAGAAGGAAGCGTTGATCTGTCTGTACTTGACGCATCTTGCCTCAGCCCAACAGAGAAACATCTTGTGGATTATCTCTACAAAAGGCGAAACACACCTGTTGCAAAAAAAGCCATAGTATCTGATGTGCTCAAGTCCGAATGGACAGGCATGGGAAGAGCGGTGGACGTGCACATTTCGAATATACGAAGCAAGTTCAGAAAAGCGGGTATAGACAGTGTACTTATTCAGACACTGAGAGGGCATGGCTATTGTCTTGTAGCGCAATAACGCAGATTTTTATGATATTGAATCTATGAAATACCAACGCCAAATCACGGCGTTGGATTTTTTTTGCCAGTTTTATTTCGACGCTCATTGATT
>NZ_LYBM01000069.1 GCF_001707825.1 Veronia pacifica
CGGCATGGAAGTATCTTCCATACTGTTAACGGTTCAGGTACTCAGTGCGAAGCCGTGTAGGCGGCATGGAAGAAACGAGACGTTTCCGAATTGAATTCCTCCCGGTGCGAAGCCGTGTAGGCAGCATGGAAGAATGAGCTTATCTTTGTTAAAGACCAGCTGCGGTGCGAAGCCGCGTAGGCGGCATAGAAGTTGTATCCCGTGTATCCAAAACACATTGGATCACCTCGCCCACTCCTCAATCTTATCCATCCAAATATTCGTCCACTTACGCCTTTCCTCAAGCATTTCTGAACGGTTATAAACTGCCAGCACACCTTGCATATGATGCCCTAGCATTTTCTCTGAAAGGTGGATGGGTGCGCCCATATCTGTCCAGTGAGTTGACAGAGTTCGCCTCCAGTCATGGTTGTTGAAAGGGTCAAGTCCTAAATCGTTCGCGCAGCGCTCAGCCACTCTCCCGACTGAATTCGACGTTGGAGGTCGAAGAGGATTATTGCGAGACGGAAACGCAAGTGTCGAGGGGCTTCCGTCAAAAGCGCTTTTTAAATAGGGCACCAATGCGTCAGGAATGGGTCTCACAATACCTTTTCGCTTTCCCTTGGTGTGCTCTTTTGGCACAGTCCAGGTTAAATTTTCAAAATCAAACTCGTCTTTTCTGGCCTGAACAATTTCACCGGCACGACAACCAAACACCATTAAACAGCGGAGCAGAGTTTGGTTGCGGTATTGCATTGATAGGGTTTCGATATTTCGCCAGATTTTTCCAATTTCTGATGCGGATAAATATCTATCCGTCGTTTGGTAACTCTTGGCGAAGTCTCCGGGGCGTAAGGAATTAAACGCTGTGTTAGTCGTAAGCCCTTGTCTCACTGCATAGCGAATAATGGAGCGCAACTCAGTAATGATGTTTAGCGCATAGCCCGAGCCGTTACCCTTCTCTTTGTTTTTATTTGCTATAGCTTTGAACAGTTCTCTCCAATCATCAATACCCAGCGCATCGACACTCGTATTCATCCATTCTCTGGGGATGAATTGAGTGATTTTAGTTAGCATCTCTTGGGGCTTCGTTCTATTAGGTTCGCAGTAGTTCTCGTACCAATAGTCGATAACCTCTCTCAGAGTATCTGTCTTGGACTTACATTTTTCTAGGCGGGGATCGCTGCCAGATTTCGCAAGCTGAAGCACCTCATCTCGCTTATTTCTGGCCTCTCTCAAACTCATTTCGGGGAAGACGCCGATTTTTTGTCTTACCACTTTTCCTTTGAGGCTATATCGAACTTGAAAGGTCACTTTACCTTTAGGCGAAACACGAACAGACAACCCTGCATCGTCGGTTATCTCAGGCTTGCCTCCATAGGGTTTTCCGTAGAGGTTTTTCAGCGTTACTGCAGTCAATGCCATTTCATGTACCAAATTTCTATCGATATAAAATGGTACATTATTTGGTACGTATTTTGAGCGATTTGGGACGATTTATTGGGTTATTTAGCGTTAGCTCACGTTACACGATTCAATTTAATGATGATTTCAAATTGCTGTTTTAATTGTATTTTTTTAGCTTTACAGTACGCTCTGCTTTAGTTTGCTAACGAGAGGTATTGTATGGTGGAAGAAATTACTATTAGGCCGATTGGCTATGTGAAATCAACCCGCGTTGAGGCGGTTGACGATGACTGGGATCAAGAAACAAGTTATATCGAGCTCGACAGTGATTATGACAACGACGCACTTTCCGGTCTCACCGAATTCTCCCACATAGAGGTTATCTTCTTTTTCAACAAGGTCGATGAATCCAGCATCAATACTGGCTCTCGCCACCCGAGAAATAATACTGACTGGCCAAAGATTGGGATCTTCGCTCAGCGTGGAAAAAATAGGCCAAACCGCTTAGGTGTCACGGTATGCAAGATCGTCAGGGTGGAAGAAAATAAAATCTTAGTTCACGGTCTGGATGCCATCGACAACACACCTGTCATCGACATCAAGCCCGTAATGACCGAGTTCCTCCCCCGGGGGACGGTGGAGCAACCCACGTGGTCAAAAGAGATAATGTCTGACTATTGGGGACCGAAGGGCTAACGAGCGCCGTACATGACGGTTATTAAAACGACAAATAACGAATAAACGTCGCCACAGAGCAAGGTTATATATACGGACAACGATGAAAATACGTGACATGAGAGAAAGCGATTGGCCTGACGTGTATCAACTTATCGAGGACAATATGTTCGAAATGCAGAGGGCACTTGGCTTAAAATGGCATCGCGACAATATCATCAGATACTTCAAAAATAGGTCTATTCTCGTCGCAACGGATCGTAATAAATTCTCTGGTTTTATTGCGTTTCATCAAATCGATGATTATCACTTCATCGACTCGCTGCAAGTCGCGAAGGAAGATCAAAACGGGCTTGTCGGTTTTCGTTTGTTAAAAGCGTCACTTCTGCGAGTAGCAACGTCACCTGAAATACAAAAAATCTGTTGCTGTGTGTTTGATAATAATACCGCCGCCAAGCAGATGTATTTTTCTGTTGGCTTTACAGAATTAAGTCGGTCAGACGGAATATTGAAAATAGAGATCCCAGTAAGCCATCTCACGGAAAGGTTCGGGCTACAGAGAGCCATCAAAGAGGTACATAACCTCATCCAGTAGGGCATTGACGAGCGGAGTCATCCAGTTAACGATATTGATTGCGCCAGACAATCTGGAATGAAAACAATACGGCTGATATCAGCCAGCTCGATTCTGTCCAAATCTGCACCAAACCGTCTGGCATCATTCAACATCACCCTTATTTAACATAGGGTGTGAGAGAAAGCTGAAATGCTGGCTACTCCCTCTGAAAGTAGGTGGAATCTTAATTACACCTACTTTTATCTGTCTGGCGCATGATTTTTCATCATGGATTATTCTTGTAGCTTCGCTAAACGCTTTTCGACTTCTTTTTTCTCCCAGTCATGCCCAAGAAAATTAAACAACTCAAATGCCCTAATCGCATGTGAAACAATAAAAACTCCCCAGCCTAAGGCAGGGTAAATTGCCCAATTAACCTCAGTGCCAATGACAAAGTTAACGACAAATAAAAGGCCTATTACCAACAAGTAGTGAGTTAAGTGCGAGTAAAACTCTTTAATTTTTTTCACTTGAGCCATTACGTGTTTTTGTTGATGAGTTATGTCCATTGCTTGATCCATTTTATTACCCTTTATGCTTAACGTGATTGTTTGATGAGGTAAATAATAATTTAAGTTTTGGCGTTAATGGTTCCTTTGCGACGAAGTGCTTTTAAAGGGGGTGAAGTGTCCGTCACTGGGATAAATTGCCTACGACTCAGTAACGCTGAAAAGAGATTATGGTTTTCAAGCTAGATAAAATCCCATTATATCAATATCTTTACCCATATTTTTCTGGTGCATCTGGCACACCTTCTCTAGTTACAGGCTTGCTCACTGGAGCATTACCTAGAGGTCAGTCTAGCTTCTTCATTCACCCATCCATTTTGTACGGATAAGGCGTTGTCCGTATGCAGAGATTGCTAGTAGAGTTGCATTAAAAAAGAACGAGACGGGGAAATTTCTGCATACGGGTATGAAAATAATCTGTCTAATCGCTGTTATACGATAAGGGAAGTGTCGTGAATAAAGTTAATATTAATGAAAAGTTTTATCTATTTTCGGAAGAATGGACTCCAAAAATTATCGCCGAATCCAATGGGCAACTCGTTAAAATAGCAAAAGGCAGTGGCGAACTTGTATGGCATAAGCATGAGAATGAAGACGAGCTTTTTGTCGTCTTCAAGGGACAGCTAACGTTAATGATGAAAGCTGGAGATGTCGTTCTTAATCCGGGTGAATTGTATGTTGTTCCTAAAGGCGTTGAGCACTGTCCTAAAGCCCAACCTGATACTCATTTCATGATGGTAGAGCCCTCTTCTACTGCGCATACTGGCGAAGAACAAAGTGAGGTTACTGTGTCATCAGAAGAGCAAGTTTGGATTTAACATATGACAAATGAGGATTGAGGTGTTGATCCCGAGTGTTGAGCAAACCCAATGCTTCTCCATAAGTCAATGTTGCAATCTGATCTAGAAGTGCCGTGGCGTTAGCATTTTTCTTCCTTCGAGCGTCGTCATCGCAACACTGAGAGTTCCGGTATCTCCGGGTAGTTTCTACAAATCGATATTGATGATGCAATTATGTTTGGGGACAGTGGAATAGGTCATATTTTTATTTCACCAGAACACCTCAAAAATAGAAAGTTTGAGAAATTCTACTTCTATTGGGATTGATGTTAAAAATGCATAACGCCTATGAATAGAACCGCAATAATTTTTACTTTAGCCGCCCTTTTAGGCTGTACTGATAATGGTTATATGGCAAACGGAACCAGTGAAGAAATTTACGCTGATATCAAGGCTAATAATTTCAAAAAGTTGAACCTTTCCATGATGGGTGGTGATAAGTGGACAAAGGTATGCTTTCTGGGGCCATACAACGAAATGTCAGAGAACGCACTTGGCTTTAATTGGCAGGTGTCAGAACATACCGATGTGCTTAAGTCAGATGTCCTTAACGTTATTGTCTTTGCCACCGAATCGGAAGTCATTGAGTATGTATTGCACTCTCGCAATAAAGGTGATTTTTGGCAGTTATCTGGTGAGTGCTTCAATCGTGAAAACGCAAAATTTATAAAAGGGTCAGGTGGTGACTTCGTGCGTCCAAAGGCATAACAAACCGCTCAAATGCGCTCCGATCACAAAAAGCTTAGCATCCACCGGACTCGCCAAGGCTCGCCGTTTAGCGGGGCGTTATTTACTTTGATGGAATTGGAAATGGATATAAAAATCACAACTAGGCGTATCGATACAGAAAGTATTGAGGATAAAGGTATATTCGAGACTCTGTTCAGAGAGTACTTCTCTGGACTCTCAGTTAAACGAGATCCCTCTGTAGTTGTTCAGCTGTATGCGTTGCCTTATTTCCATGGCTTTATCAGTTTTATCGACAACAAGCCTGCCGGTTGTGCGGTTTGTTATGAATCGTTCTCAACTTATCGTGCGCAAAAAGTGATGAATATCCATGATTTTATGGTGTCAGATAGCTTTCGTGGCAAAGGTGTTGGCAAGGCGCAACTAAATGGTATCGAACAGTATTGTCGAGATAATGATTATCTCAAAATCACACTGGAGGTCGAAGATAATAATGTAGCAGCAAAAAAATTATATAGTTCATTGGACTACGAAGATTACAGAGTGGTTTTAAAAGGTCAGCAACATTGGCAGAAATACCTCAATTAGCACGCACATAAACGACTGTGGCTTCTAGGCTAACTAAAAGCCCCTTCAATAAGACGTATATTACCCTTATTTTTCCTAATGCATCAGGCGCACCTAGCGTTCACCATGCTAATTCACTTCTGTCCAAATTTTCGCCAGCTTGTCTGGCGTAACTCAAAACCGCCCAAAAATGAGTGAGTGTAATGGCACTATGCGAGCCCATTTCTGAAGTTTTAGATAAGAAATTTTTATCCAAAACTGACCGACAATCAGGATGCAGGATTTATCGATATTTGTTGTGTGCGATGGGGGTAATTAGCCGATAAAATATAACTGTGTAAATATCCATGTCCGGCCAATTTGTCCAATATAATTCATATTTCTCATTTTGGTGTTTTTCCCGCAAAGGATTTTGGACAATTCTCTTCACGCCAGAGGTTTCGGGGCGTGCAGACGATCGCAAATTTCACCCATGAATTATATTGGACAAATCGTAGGAATTATATTGGACACTTTGAGGTTTATTACACTGTTATGTGCTCAAGGAGTATCGATGCTTGGTCTACCTAAAGGGGAAGTTTTCTTATTCGAATCTACTGACCAATGGATTACCGAGTATGAGAAAGAATCTGAATTAATTTTAAGTCTAATTGGTGAGCATGTAACTTCAATTCACCATATAGGTAGTACAGCTATTCCAGGTTTAAAAGCTAAACCAATCATCGATATAGCAATTGAATTAGATGACTTTGCGTTGGGGTTTGATTGTATCGAAGCCTTGTCACGCCTAGATTATCGTCATCGTATAATTCCTGAGCTTCCTGATAGACACTATTGGAGTAAAGGTGAGCCGAGAACTCATCAAATACATATGTATGCCCAAGATTCTGTATATTTGCATGAACAGCTCTTATTTCGAGATAAGCTTCGAGAAGATTCAGCTCTCAAAGCTGAGTATGAATCTTTAAAGACTGAGCTATGTAGTAAATATAAAAACGATAAATTGACTTATGCAGAAGCTAAAACTCAATTTATAATGTCAGTTGTTCAGTAAATGCACATAGCAAGTCACTTAAACCGAAGCCAAACACTCCAGTTGCCTTGTGATAAAATGAGCGAAGCGAAGCACAAGACAACCTCCTTATTTGTCTCGGGTTAGCGGGGCGTTATCCCCCGTCAATTTTAGAGTTTTGAGTCCCAAGGTTTGGCCGCCAAATTCCTCTTTTCATAACCGCAGGTTTGTATCGAAACCCGCGAAAAACCTTGTTTGCGTTGCGTGTCTGAAATTCTAATGACGTATTTGAACTCAAATTCAGTTTTTGTTTCTTTGTGGTTTTAAAAAGGGTTGCAGCCAAGAGGAAATATGGAAATCTCACCATTAGCGGAACATCGTCAATATGCATCAGTGATTGCAAACTGGTACTTCGATGAATGGGCTTCAAAAGTTCCAAACGTCACTATTGAAATGGTGCAGAGTGATATCGACCTCAAAGCGTCAAACACAGAGATTCCATGCAGTCTGGTTGCCCATGAAAATGGCGAGCTTGTCGGTACATTAGAGCTCAAAATCCGTGAAGACAAGCAGCACCCAGAATATGAACATTGGATAGGTGGTGTTTATGTCCCAACACTAAAACGGGGGAGAGGAATAGCGAAGGCGTTAATATGCAAGTCAAAAGATACTGCAATTGATAATGATGTGTCTTGTCTTTACCTGCAATGTGAAAGCCATAACGTGGGTTTGTATACTGGGTTGGATTTTAGACCGTTGCATCAATCAGATAGTAATAATATTCAGACAACAATAATGTGTATTGACCTGTTCCCTAAAAACTAGATCTACCCAAAAAGTATCAGTATTTATTATTAATTCAGCTATCCGGTAATTACCCTAACCAGCTCAATTTTGTACAGAATCTGCACCAGCTCGCATGACACATTTCACATGTATATTTATACAGTTCTCATGTGTATGATCCGAATATAACAAAAGGAGATGTACATAATGACAATAAAATACGAAGCAAAAGTCCCAAGCCCATCAGAATTTTGCGAAATGCGTGTGAAGGCAGGTCTGTCTCCAAAATCTTTGAAGGCTGCCACTATTGCGTTGCCAAATAGCTTGTACGCTATCTCTATCCGTGATGGAGATGTGCTAATTGCGATGGGGCGAGTAGTTGGAGACGGTGGATGTAACTTTGAGGTGGTGGATGTTGCAGTTGATCCGGACTATCAAGGCCAAGGGTTAGGCCGCAAGGTTATGGAGCATATAGATAACTATTTGTCGTCGGTTGCTCTCGAAGGTTCTTATGTTTCAATGATCGCAGATAAGCCAGTATTTTACGAAAAATTAGGGTATCAGCTTGTTTCTCCATCCAGTCAAGGAATGACGAAGAAATTTAAGCCGCACGCATAACAAACGACCATGGCTTTCGACTTAATCAAAAACACCTTCAGTGAGACGTAAATTGCCCATATTTTTCCTAACGCATCAGGCGCACCTAGCGTTCACCATGCTAATTCACTTCTGTCCGAATTTTCGCCAGCTTGTCTGGCATAATTCGAAATCGCCCAAATCCGAGCCAGCTCGTCTGGTTTAACTCAAAATACGCCCAAAACTAGTTAGACGCGTCTTTTTCGGACAGAGGGAAAACACGGGATGTTGGAAAGTCATAGGTCGACCAGAGTTTTTCTCAAGGCGGCTCAGATATTCGTTATTATCTACCCTAAATAATAACCATGGTGACTCAGAGGAATACTCAGAATCACCAAACAGGGCCGCTTGCCAATATTACCCAGAAAGAATTACGGTTTAAAAGTAGATAACAACCAAGGCCTTGTATGGTTTGATGGATGCGTAATAATGCCATTTTTCAACTTTACATATCTCATCGATAATATGCTTACCATGGCCGAAACCAGCCTCTGCGTCTGAAGTAATATCGTTCTCTATTAATAAACGTCGGGCTGATAACGTGACCACTACCTTGCTTTTTGCATAGTTGAAAGCGTTTCGAACAAGGTTAGCTACAATCACTTTCGCAAAATACATTTTAACCATCTCATCAGAACTAGAATGACATTCGATATTGACATCTCTGTCTGACAGTAAGTATTTATGCTCTTCTATACAATCCCTCAAAGTATCGGAAAGACGCACCTCTGGTTGACGATTTTTCTGCTCGCGACCTATAAATAAAAAAGTGTTGATAAGCTGTTCCATATCTCTATTTGCACCAGAGATACGCTTGATGATTTCTAATCGTTTTTTGTCATTTTCACACATCTCAAGTAACTGAACAGAACCACCTATGACATGCACTGGCGTACGCAATTCATGGCTAGAGAACCGAGTAAATTGTTTTTCTCGATGAAGAAATGCTTGAATCCGTGAAAAAGACTGATAAAAAGCGCGGTGAAGTTCCCCTATCTCATCGCGACGGTTGGTGCCAGGCATTTGAATATTGTCCCCAGATGACCGCTCCACTTGTTCAATGAGCGACAATATGGGGGCAGTGAAGTGCTTAGATATCAGGTTCGCTGACACCAGCCCAACTATAAACACCAAGATCATCATATAGCAGACGTAAGCAACCACTCCTTGTCCATAATCCACCATCTCTGGGTCAAGATTGGGTAAATAAACAAGGTGGAGTTTCTTTTTTTCAAATGGTGATAAAAAGGTAAAAACGTGAGCATCATATTCGGAGAATTCTTTAATGCCTTCGTTATCAGTTCTGTTGAGATAACTCGGCTTATCGGCATCACTGACATCATAAAGCGTCAAGTAAGGCTGGTTGATAGAAATCGGTGCGCCGCGTTGAAGAGATGCTTGAACCCATTGCTGTTGCTTTAGGCTGACTCGCTTGTTGATAAAGCTGTCCGCGGCAATTTCGGTTGCAGCCCATGAAATCACACCTAAAGCTACAGATACAATCAACACCATGACGGCGATAATAGTAAAAACCTGATGCCGGATATGGCCGAAATACCAACGTCTCATTTTAGTTATCATGAAGACGGTATCCCCTTCCACGGTGCGTCTTTAGCAATCCCTCAGGCAAAAGCTTCCTCAAGCGATAAATCTGAGTGCGAAGCATACTCCCCTCTGGTTCCTCATCCCGCCATATTTCATAGGCCAGGTCCCGGCTGGACACCAGTGAGGGCGCACGACTGAGAAGTACACGAACAATACGTTTTTGGATGGGATCAAGCGGCAATAGACGGCCTTGGTAAGACACAATATCAGTCGACATATCAAACGCTAGACCGCCATAGCTCAATGTTTGACAATATCGTCGTTGAACTCTCGACTCTAATGCTTTTATGCGCGCAGAGAGCTCTTCAAATGCATAGGGTTTGACAAGATAATCGTCTGCTCCGGCTTGAAACCCTGCAAGCTTATCTTCAAGGGTGTCGCGGGCTGTCACGAAAATAATTGGAATATCACTGTACTCACTCGACCTGATCGCATCACATGCTTTCAGCCCGTCCATAACTGGCATCATAATATCCAAAACAATAAGATCGAAACGGTTCCTTTCAAGTAAATCTAATGCACTGGCTCCGTTGTATGCGAAATCAACCTCATGCCCCAGTAGATACAAATAGTCACCCAGATTGGCAGCCGCATCGTGGTTATCTTCAGTAACAAGAATGCGCATATATCCCCATTTTTTTGATATTTACTTTCTGAGTATTCAATCAAACGACTCGATGATTTTTTCTTCACACTGAGTTATCGGCGCAAGGGCGCTTCAAGTGACCACTCTATGTTTTCGCTCGGCTGATTATGGTTTTATTTCTCGTTAGCTCGTGACGTTGTTGTGACATTCACATCGGTATCCTTAAGTCATTAATCACATGGAGAATCGTCATGAAGCGCACAGTCAGAAATATTTTTCTTATCGCCCTCACATGCATTACACCACTAAAAGCGTCAAAAGCCTCTGAGATTGCAGCGCCGGATAAAGCACTCACGATGGCGCAAACTGTACAGAAATCAGGTCAGAAAAATACATACCTTGTACGACAAGTTATCAATAAAAAGGTTACTGCCATCGATATAAGTCGCCACTTCAATTACTTTCCAGACGACCCTCTCAATTTTTTTAAAAATTATAGTTATGAGGAGCTTGAGTCTCTTTATGACCGAGAAGGAGAGACGCTTCTGGATTATCAATCACTTCTTCCCTCAGGTGGAACGGGGGGCGCACATATTGCTGCGGGAACAAACTATTTGGAGCATGGTGAAGAAGCAGACATTAATGAGGTGTTTCTTTTTCCAAAATTTGCCAAAGCGACACCCAGTTACTCACAAATCCGTTACCAACCCGATGCATTGCTTGATTACGAAGTCGAACTTTGTATGCGATGGGTAGAAGATCTTGAACAACCAGAACAGGCAAAGGGGTTAGCAGGCCTTTTCGTTTGCGGTGACTTTACTGACCGCGCAACATTACTCAGAAAAATTGATGTAGGCAATGTGACATCCGGCCACGGGTTTACCGATGCAAAAAGCGGTGAAAAACGTTTTCCAACTGGTCCTTATATCGTGGTACCCGAAGACTGGTCTTCCTTTATTGACGAAATAACATTATCTACATATGTGAATGGAGAGAGACGACAGCATGCTAGAGCAAATGAGATGATTCGCTCACCCCAAGAGTTAATTGAGATGATATTTGAAAAGGGTTCAGAGCCACTTTGGCGCTACCAAAATCGAGACGCCGTTCTATTTGAAGGGAATACCATCAGTAACGACCAAACCCTAATAACGGGAACACCAGAAGGCGTGATCTATAACACACCGGGTTGGGGTTACCGCACTGCTAAGTCATTAAAGTGGTTAGCAACTCTCTCCTTTATGAATTCAGGCCCTATTACCTATATTCTTGAAGAATATATCGCCGAGAGTAAGAAAGAAAACCGATTCCTGCAGGAGGGCGATAATGTGCAACTTACTGCCACATACCTAGGAAATATCGAAGTAGACATTACGAAATAAGCGCTATCAAACATTGATGTAAATAATCTCTACTCATTACTTGTCATAGAACTTTACTCACACTCATAGAGATGATGACTGTCACCCACAAGAGGAAGTTGTTTCTGCCGTAAAGTTTGACCATGACGAACATGAAGTAGTTATTACACCATTACATTGTCAGGAAACGCTGAGCTGGCAGTCATCGCTGGCTCAGTGTTGTGTGATTCCGGCTTGCGCCAAATAAGCTGGCACTAACTTGAGCGTGAATAATTTAGAGATCCATTACCGTACAAGCACAACACTTAAAATAACAAGCACCAGGATGAGCGGATAATTATTTATATGAATAAAAATATAGAGATTATTATAACGCTATTAAAATAGTACTTTTTAGGACGAATATAGCTTATATCAATGTCAACATTGATCACTCCAGAACAATAACGGCCCCATACTCTTTCGCCATTGACATATTGGAATAACAAGAAACTGTTAGGATCAAAATTATGACTCATAAATTTTAGGGATAAAACATGAAAAAGCGATATATCCTTGGCCTCCTATTATCCATTTTCATTCATTCCAGTCATGCCGAAGAATTAACTTTTGAGCATGGCGATAATGTTCTCTCTGGTCAGTTCTTTGGACCGACTAATGGCAAGTCAGCAAAGGCAGTGATCCTCTTTGTACATGGGGATGGTGCAGCAAATTATAATGCTGAAGGTTTCTACGAAATAATCTGGGAACCGCTCAGAGAAAATGGGTATGCGGTGTTTAGTTGGGATAAACCAAATGTTGGTCAATCAAGCGGAAATTGGTTGAAGCAGTCGATGATTGATAGGCAAAATGAAGTTCTAGCCGCCACAAATGCTGTTCAAGCCAAATATGGTTTCAGCGGAGAAAACACCGGTCTACTGGGTTTTAGCCAGGCTGGCTGGGTTGCACCGGCGGTTGCAAGACATTCATCCAAGATAGGTTTTGTTATCGGTGTCGGGTTTGCCACTAACTGGGTTGAGCAAGGGCGTTATTTCACGAGAGTAAAGTATTCCCGGGCGGGTAAAAGCACGAAACAAATTGAAAAAAAGGTTTCGTCTTACAACAACGAAATTCAGTTTCTAAAAACATCCCCTTCGTATACAGAGTATTCTGAATTCATTGGTTCAAATGATATTTCGCAGGATCGTTTCGAATTTATAAAAAATAACTTTCAGGCAGATGCCACTCAAGACCTCGAAAAACTCAACGTCCCCGGGCTACTACTATGGGGAGAAGATGATTTAAATGTAAATGCTGAGCGAGAATTTGAAGTGTGGAACATTCGAAAAAATCCAATGATCACCACCAAATTAATCGCAAATGCCAGCCATAATATGTTGGACTCAACATCCTTCGATACGCAGGAAATTACTTTGAGCCAGTGGCTAAAGATAATGTGGTTCAAACAAGATGCTCTGTCAGATGATTTTATGCCAACATTGATAGCTTGGTTGGAAGAACGCGAATTTAATACTTAAATTTAGTTCGACACAATTTTCATCTCGATAGTCATTTTTCATCTCGATGGTCATTAATTTTTTTTATCGTAAAAGGTAAAAAACTATAATTGGACGAAATGACGCCAGCCTGCAACATTATGTGATTGTAACAATCCATTAACGAGGTGAGGAAAGTCATGATTCAATATGTAAGACAACACGTCTCCCTCTCATCCAGCCACTATGACGCCGCTCTCAATGAAGCCCGCGAGCTGAGAATGCTGGCACGGAATGGCATTTTTGACGGCCCCACAAGTGGCTTTGCTCCCGGTTTGGCACAAGGTAACGTGGTGATTTTGCCCAAAGAGTGGGCTAATGACTTTCTGGTCTATTGTCAGAAAAATCCTATTGCCTGCCCGTTACTTGCTGTTTCAGCGCCCGGGGAAACGTCGATTGCATCACTGGGCGAAAATATCGATATTCGCTCTGATGTGCCTGAATATTGCGTTTTTCGCCATGGAGAACTTGTTGAGCACACCAGCGATATAAAAAATATCGGATGGGACGATATGGTCGCTTTCGTACTGGGCTGCTCTTTCTCTTTTGAGGAGGCGTTACTCCGCGCTGGTCTCTCACTCCGCAATGTAGAGAGCCAATCCAACGTTTCCATGTACCAAACCAATCTGCCCACCGTACCCAGCCGATGCTTTAGCGGAAACATGGTGGTGTCTATGCGCCCATTCAGACCAGCAGAAGCGATTCGCGCTATTCAGATCACCTCCCGCTTTCCCAAATCGCATGGTGCCCCTATTCACTTTGGCAATCCTGAAGATATCGGCATCAAAGATATTCATGCACCAGATTTTGGTGATCAGGTCGTGATCAAAGAAGGAGAGATTCCGGTTTTCTGGGCATGCGGCGTGACGCCTCAGTTATCTATTGCAAACGCCAAACCGCCGATCGCCATTACCCATTCACCCGGCAAAATGCTGATAACAGATTTAACTAACGAACAGCTCTCTGTGATGTAGAGCGAACAGGATATCAGTGAAAAGGAGGCTTCCGATGAAGTTGTTAAAAAATCTCATGCCAGCGTTGGCGTTATCTATTATTGCGTTCTGGACACACCCTGCACTGGCAACAAAATGGCATATGCCTACCCCCTACGGCGACGCCAATCTACCAACGAAAAT
>NZ_LYBM01000070.1 GCF_001707825.1 Veronia pacifica
CCATTGACCGATAGCATCAGTTCTCATGGCAAGACTGACACTGGTATGAAAGGTATCCGGCAAGCAGGCGTGAGACCGCAGCGAAGTATCCTGATTGCCGTAATTAAAAATCAGTGCATCGCTTGGCAAGGCGTCTCGCAGTGTCTTGAGTGCGGGAGTGTCCATATCGGCCAGAAATAAACGAATACCTTTTTCATATAAGTGTTTTGCCTCACTGACAACCGCCTCTTTGGTGTCGGTGAGATGCGCTGAGAGCGTGTAGCGTTGACCGAGAAATTTCCCGGTGCCGTTGGCATCGTCCACGGCGCGGCTTGCTCCTGCTTCTCCATCGTTATCGGCAGGCCTGAGATAGGCAGGTACTGCACTGGACAATTCGGCAGGCAATCGCAACAGGGCCATTTCAACACTGACTTTGGGCTGCTGTTTTGCGCTGACCATGTCGGGAAAAAACATTGCTAATGCGAGCAGAAAAGCACAGAAAAATTTTTGGGATGATAAGGGGTTATAGAAAACACCAACGGCCATCTCATTCGCTATTTTCACGGCATCTCTTCGGCTTGCTGTTCCCTGCATTGATCCTCCCGGTTAGTCGGTCCGCTCTGAACACCTTACGCCACAGCGAGGGGATTCTGCCATCAGCAGCAGGCCGATTCGGAAGGATTTCATTCTAAAGAAGGATAAAAACCCACGCTTTGGAATAATGTTGGTTGAACAGGCCACCCCATACAATTGCTCAATAACAAATATTTTTTATAAGCAGAGTGAGCGTGGAGCAAGTGATGGATAACTTCATAAACACACCGTGCCGTGAGGCAGGGTATCGACTACTCAAAAGCGGCACCATGGCAATTGCTATGTTCGCTTCTTTGTTATCAGCCTCCCCGGTCCTGGCGCATGGCGACGTTACCCCGCAGACGATAGACACCTCCAGTATTCCCCAGCTTGGGGCTGAGTGGTCTGATACCAACCCATACCGGGAGGTCAAAGGTGATCTAAGAACGGAGATCCTGCGCATCGGATCATCTGCTTATGGCTCCAACTGTGCGCGGTGTCATGGCCTTGAAGGGATATCCGGCGGTATTGCTCCTGACCTGCGCACCCTTGCTCCTGATTATGATGGCGATGAGTGGTATGTGTACCGAGTGAAAAATGGTGCGGTGAGAAATGGCGCTGTGTATATGCCCAAGATGACTGAACACCTCAATCAGGAAGCTCTGTGGGCAATTAGAAGCTGGCTGGAGTCGATTGCAACGGACATCAATTAGGGAGAAGGCCATGACACACTGGCGGCGGATCATCCTGCTGGGATTAACCCTGTTCAGCACGGGTATTGCTGCCCGCAGCTACGACCAGATCATCGAAGATGGCACCATAACGGTTGCTGTTTACCGAGATTTTGCGCCTTATTCCTACAAAGATGCCAACGGAGAGGCTACCGGGTTTGATGTCGAACTGGCCCGGCTGCTTGCCAAAGGCCTTGGGGTGAAGCCTGACATTCACTGGATGACGCCAGACGAGACTGTTGATGACGATATGAGAAATCATCTCTGGAAAGGCAGTAACCTAACCAGTGAAGACGGCAGGCGTATCAAAGCTGATGTGATGATGCGGGTGCCATATGACAGGGCATACAGCACTCAACGCGATGATGTTGGCCTGCCTGCTCATGAAAGGGTACATATGTTTGCTCCCTATCAGCGTGAACGCTGGTTAGTGGCTTACTCCCCCGACAGGGTCAATCAGGTCGATACCGTGGCCCGGCTGCAATATCACCCGGTGGGCGTAGAAGTTGATTCTATTCCACAGTTTTACCTCACCACGGCTTTTGGAGGCCGCTTTCGCAACAAAAGCCACTCCTTTCCCTCTATCGCAGACGCATTTAACGCTATGAGCCGGGGCGAGGTGGACATAGTCATGGGTATGGCATCCCAGCTTCAGTGGCTGCATGCGCAAACCCCCGAAAAAAGCCGCCTGTCGGGGATCCCTTTTCCGATGCTTGGCAAGCCGTTTTGGGAGCTGGGTATGGCTGTCGACAGCCATTACCGTCAGCTTTCCTATGCGCTGGAAGATGCTTTGACTCCCCTTATCGTCAGCGGTGAACTGACAACGCTGGCCGGAAAATACGGTATTGAGTACTTGGTGCCGGAACTCTACGCCGGGCTGATCACGGATGAGTCAGCGCAATAGTTGACAGTCAACCATGCCCTGCTTTCCGACCGACGGAGTAGTACCAAGGAATGAGTGTATTTGGGCCTAATGACGGCTACCTATCTGGGCGACAGGTCATCAAACTGGTTCATATATGGCAGGTATACGCCTGCCTTTTCTGAAAGTAAACGAGCGAGGTAATCTGCTATGTCAGCGATGCCAACAAGGATTTGCGGCATCTTTGCCGCAGTAACATTGGCGATATTATCCCTGCCGATTCAGGCGGGTGTCACGGATGAGGATATCCTGAAAGACCAGAGTACAGTCGACGACATTCTCAGTTACGGGATGGGACTTCGCGGTCAGAGGTACAGCCCACTGGATAAAATTAACAGGAATACGGTCAGTGACATTCGTCCTGTTTGGGGTTTCTCTCTTGGTGGGGAAAAGCAGCGAGGTCAGGAATCCCAGCCAATGATCAAAGATGGTGTGATGTACTTCACCGGTTCCTACTCCCGGGTTTACGCCGTTGACGCCCGGACCGGTGATGAGCTCTGGCAGTACAATGCCCGTCTGCCCGATGGCATTATGCCTTGCTGTGATGTGATTAATCGCGGGGTGGCTCTATATGATGATCTGGTGATTTTTGGCACCCTTGACGCCAAGCTGGTGGCACTGGACAGCAAGACGGGGAAAGTCCGTTGGAAGAAAAAAGTTGAGGACTATCAGGCTGGTTACTCGATAACTGCCGCGCCTATTGTGGTTAAAGGCAAGGTGATCACAGGTGTTTCCGGCGGTGAATTCGGGATTGTTGGTAAGGTCAGAGCTTACGATGCCAAAACCGGAAAACTGGTCTGGGAGCGGCCGACAGTTGAAGGTCACATGGGCTATATCTGGAAAAACGGCAAAAAAACTGAGGCTGGGATCTCCGGCGGAAAGCCGGGGAAAACCTGGCCTGCAGATCTTTGGAAAAGCGGCGGAGCTGCACCTTGGTTAGGGGGCACATATGATCCTGACATGGATCTGCTTTTCTTTGGTACGGGTAACCCGGCCCCGTGGAATTCTCACATGCGACCCGGTGATAACCTTTTCTCGTCATCCCGTCTTGCCATTGATCCGGACGACGGAAAAATTGTCTGGCATTTTCAGACCACACCCAATGATGGCTGGGATTTTGATGGTGTAAACGAGCTGATTGCTTTCGATTATAAAAACAGTGGTAAGACAGTCAAAGCGGCCGCCACCGCCGACCGGAATGGCTTCTTCTACGTGCTTAATCGAGAAAACGGCGCGTTTATCCGCGGTTTCCCTTTTGTTAACAAGATCACCTGGGCATCAGGGCTCGACAGTAAAGGGCGACCTATCTATGTTCCCGAAAACCGTCCCGGTAACCCGACTGCGTCAACAGACGGTAAAAAAGGGAAAACCGTTCTCTCTGCGCCGTCTTTCCTCGGCGGTAAAAACTGGATGCCGATGGCTTACAGCAAAAAATCCGGGTTGTTCTATGTCCCAAGCAACGAGTGGCAAATGGATATCTGGAACGAGCCGGTGGCCTATAAACGCGGTGCCGCTTATCTCGGTGCGGGTTTCACCATCAAAGCACTGAATGATGACTATATTGGTGCTCTCAGGGCATACGATCCGACGACGGGTAAAAAGATCTGGGAGTACAGAAACTATACCCCTCTGTGGGGAGGCGTGATGACCACGGCTGGTGGTCTGGTGTTCACGGGTAATCCTGAAGGTTACCTACTGGCACTGGATGATATGACGGGTGAAGTACTCTACAAGTTCAACACCGGGTCGGGCATTGTCGGTACACCTGTGACCTGGGAGATGGACGGCGAACAGTATATTTCTGTGTTGTCCGGATGGGGTGGGGCAGTCCCTCTCTGGGGAGGCGAAGTAGCAAAAAGGGTGAAAAGCTTCAATCAGGGCGGCATGGTCTGGACCTTTAAATTGCCCAAATCATAACACTGAGGCTGGCTGTGGGAGCATGGTCAGCATCATCTTAGGCGCGTCTTGTGGGTGCCTCTTCCCTATAGGTTGTTATCTCACAACGAGTTTTACCCTCGCCACCTGCTATGGCTTAGACCAGAACATAGCAGGTCTTTTTATTATGGAGTCTGTCTATGACGAGCGAAAAGCACACTCATATTCCTCTCCTCTCTGTCCGGTTGGCCGTTCCCTCTAAGCTGGGTGACAGGCAAGTGCCGACAGGTATTGTTAAAGAAGCAACGGCAGGCCCGGTTGCTGTCACTGAGATGGGGCTGGCGGGTGACTTTCAAGCTGACCGACGACTTCACGGTGGACCAGATAAAGCCATATATCACTTTGCTGCAGAGACCTACGATACGCTAAAACAGGCATTACCCCATCTTACCTCGCGTTTCTCCTCGCCCTGCGTGGGCGAAAATTTTTCGACCTTGGGTATGACTGATGACAGCGTTTACATCGGTGATATCTATCGGGTGGGCAGTGCTGTGTTACAGGTCAGTCAGCCTCGCATGCCATGTTGGAAGCTCAATCAGCATGTGGGGAACGGTCACATGATGGCCCTGTTAATTCAACTCAATCAGACGGGCTGGTACTACCGGGTGATTGAGCCGGGCGATGTCAGTGCGGGCGATGTGTTTGAACAGTTGGACCGAGTGCAGGATGACTTCAGCGTCGCTGATATCTGGCAACACTGGGTTCATCTGCGTGAGCAGAAAAAGCAGGTCGCGTCGCCTATTTCCATTACCGGCTTGTCACCTCAGTGGCGTTTTGACTGGTGAATGTCATTCATATTTTTCTCCTCCTAAAGGATGAGATTTTGTCAACCAAGAGGGGATAGAGGGATTTCACACCGTTGCCATACTGATGTCGAGATCAGTCAGCCAACAGCGGCATACCCGCTGAAAAAGGCCTTGTCTTGTTAAGCGTTCTTATGTCAGACGGCAATAAGTACGCAGGTTGCGAAAGGAAAAAGTCATAAGACATTCGCCAATAACCCTATGAGGTGTAACATGATTTACGCAAAACCCGGCACGGACGGCGCTGTCGTCAACTTTAAAGAACGTTATGGCAACTATATTGGTGGCGACTGGGTAGCTCCGGTCAAAGGACAATACTTCACGGATACATCTCCTTGTACTGGTGATGCAATTGCAGATATTCCCCGTTCAACGGCTGAAGATATCGAATTAGCCCTTGATGCGGCTCATAAGGCAAAAGACGCTTGGGGCGCGACCTCAGTGACAGAGCGTTCAAACATACTGTTGAAAATCGCGGACAGAATTGAAGCTAACGCTGAATATCTTGCTGTCGCCGAGACCTGGGAAAACGGTAAAGCGGTGCGTGAAACGCTAGCAGCAGACATCCCATTATGTGTGGATCATTTCCGTTATTTCGCAGGTTGTATCCGCGCGCAAGAGGGTAGCATTGGTGAGATTGATGGCAATACTGTCGCTTACCACATTCATGAGCCTCTGGGAGTGGTTGGCCAAATCATCCCGTGGAACTTCCCACTGCTGATGGCAGCATGGAAGTTGGCACCTGCACTTGCTGCAGGTAACTGCATTGTCCTCAAGCCTGCTGAGCAGACACCGACGACCATATTGCTACTGATGGAGATCATTGGTGACCTTATCCCACCGGGTGTGCTGAACGTTGTGAATGGTATGGGACCTGAGGCAGGCCAGGCTCTTGCCACATCAAACCGTATTGCCAAGCTTGCGTTTACAGGCTCAACCGCGATTGGTAACCATGTGCTTCGCTGCGCGGCTGATAACCTTATCCCTTCTACTGTTGAGCTCGGTGGTAAATCACCGAATATCTTCTTTGAAGATGTGATGCAGCAAGAGGATGCCTTTATCAGCAAGGCTGTTGAAGGAACCGTGCTCGCCTTCTTCAATCAGGGGGAGGTCTGTACCTGTCCTTCACGGGTACTGGTGCAGGAAAGTATTTACGATGAATTCATTGCCCGCGTGGTGGAAAGGGCCAAACAGATCAAACATGGCAACCCATTGGACACCGAAACACAGGTAGGTGCACAGGCATCCGATGAGCAGTTCGATAAGATAATGGGTTACTTAGATATCGGAAAAGCTGAGGGCGCTCAGGTGCTCACTGGTGGTCAGTCCGCAGACTTTGGCGGCGGCTACTATGTACAGCCCACCATACTCAAAGGCGAAAACAGCATGAGGGTCTTTCAGGAGGAGATCTTTGGGCCGGTGATTGGGGTAACGACCTTCCGTGATGAAGCAGAGGCCATCGCCATTGCCAATGATACCGAATACGGTTTGGGTGCCGGCGTCTGGACCCGAGACAGCAATCGTGCATACCGCGTGGGCCGTGCTATTCAGGCCGGACGTGTCTGGACCAACTGCTACCATCTGTATCCTGCGCATGCGGCTTTTGGTGGTTATAAAAAGTCTGGCATCGGACGTGAAACCCACAAAATGATGCTGGAGCATTATCAGCAAACCAAAAACCTGCTGGTCAGCTACGACATCAATCCGCTCGGTTTCTTCTAAATCTTCATCTTTTGGCGGAGTCTTTACTCCGCCTGTTTCTGCGACTGACACTGGATGTTGATATGCTTTGCAGAAGATGGTTCACCCTCCTTTTTTTACTTACTTTTTCTCTGTCAGCACAAGCTAAAAACTGGCTTGAAATAACTGATGAGGTGGCGGCGATCTTTCCTCAGGCAACCCGCATGCTGGCATCAGATGATGATCTTCCCGCACTTGAGATTTATCAGTTGGATCAGAAAATTGGTTATGTCTTTGATACCGACGATCTGACCGATTTCCCCGGTTTTTCTGGAGACACGGTAAACCTCCGAATGGGGCTAAGCATGGATGGAACCATCGCAGGGATTGTGTTGGATAAACACCATGAGCCGATTTTTCTGCATGGTCTCGGCGAAGCGCCACTTATCGATTTCATCAACCAGTATCAGCAACTGGCGATCAAGAACCGGGTAATTGTCGGCAGCCGTCAGGCTCGTCTCGATAATGACGATATTCTCTACGTTGACGGTGTCACTAAAGCCACGGTCTCTGTGATGGTTGTTCATGACACCATGCTTTCTGCCGTCAGGCAGGTTGCCCGGGCACGACTCGACGGTTTCAGCGCAGGATCTGGCGCAACCTTGAATCTGGACAAATTTCAGCCTGTCCCGGCAGAGAATCTGCAGACAGAGGGACTGATATCCCGTTGGGTGCTCAGCCATCAGGCGGTTGCCGAGTCACTGGCTCTGGAGATCGACCCTATCTATGCCCTTAACGATCAGGCCGAGCAGTTTATGACCATGACGGTGGCGATGCTCAATGCCCCGAGTATTGGTAGAAATATTCTTGGAGATAAAGAATTCTCTCGCTTGCAGCAAAAACTGAAACCCGGTGATATTGCCCTTCTGGTGGGCTCTGATGAGGGGTATCAGGTGGTGGGAGAAGACTTTGTCCCCGGCACCAGTCCCACCCGTCTGTCGCTGAGTCAGCAAGGTATTGATCTTGCACTCCGTGATAGTGATTTTTACCATTTTTACCCACCGTCATTTCGGGAGGGGATCGCGCCATTTGAGATGGTTAAAGTCTTCATTTTCTCAGCGCGAGGCGGCTTTGATCCCGCGCTGCCATTGGATCTTACTCTTAACCTGCACATTGCCAAAAATCATCTGGAGTCAGAAACCTATACCCTGACACACAGTTTTTCCTTACCTGAATCTGTGATCATTCAGCGGTCTTTGCTGCCTCAAGAGGAAACACCTTTACCCTTATGGCAGCGAATCTGGCAACAACGATATATTGAACTCGTGATCCTGTCTTTATACCTGTTGATGCTTGTGGTCGCCTTTACTTTCCAGCGTCGTCTTGCCGGATCCTTTGGTGCAAAACTGCCCGAGATCAGGCTGCTGGCGATGACATTTGTGATCCTGTTTATCGGCTTTTATGCGCAGGGGCAGTTGTCTGTCGTCAATATTTATACACTGCTGCTGTCCATATGGAATGGATTCGAAGTTACCGTTTTTTTACTGGATCCCATGCTGTTCGTACTGTGGAGTTTCGTGTTTGTCAGCCTGTTTTTGTGGGGCCGAGGCATGTTCTGTGGCTGGCTGTGTCCCTTTGGGGCGATGCAGGAGCTGGTGGCAAGAGCGGCAGAGCGACTGCGACTCCGGCAATGGCAGGTGAGTGAAAAGGCTGACAAGCTGTTGTTAGGGTCGAAATACCTAATCTTGATAACACTGACAGCCATCGCATTTTTCGATTTGTCGCTGGCCGAGACGTTATCCGAGGTGGAGCCGTTTAAAACCGCAGTCACTTTGGTGTTTGATCGCTCGTGGCCGTTTGTTATTTACGCGGTTTTACTCTTGCTGCTGAGTAGCCGGGTTCACAAGGCATATTGTCGCTACCTGTGTCCGTTGGGGGCAGGGTTGGCGGTATTGGGACGCTTCAGGTTGTTCAGCTGGTTAGATCGCCGTAAAGAATGTGGCACCAGTTGCCGCCTTTGCGAGAAGCGGTGTGGGATTGGCGCAATCAATCGCGATGGCAGCATAGATTACAACGAATGTATCCAGTGTTTTGACTGTCTGGCGATCATAAAAAGTGATAACCGCTGCGTGGCAGACAAGTACGCCCGAAGACAGCGCCGCCCATCGGCTCGGCAAAAGTCTCTTGATATTACAACGGTATCTTGAACGTCCTTACTCAGAGGAGTAAGCCGCCACAAAGAGGAAATAAATCATTATAAAGTAGGATTTCTGACTATGGAGGTAGTGAGTAACCTACATATTGAGAGGCTCATCGCTGTGGGCTTCAAGGACGGGGAATAAGGAGAAAAGTTATGTGGAAAAAGCCTACGTACACTGAGTTGAGGCTGGGTTTCGAAGTCACTTTGTACATCAGTAACCGATAGAAATTTGAGAGGAAGCGGGAGCGTTTACACGGTCTGCTTTCACTGTTCGGGTCCTGAGGCAAACGAGGGGCCCGAGTTGTTTTCAGGGATAACGTTTTTGTCGGCCAGCATGTTTGCAAATCACAGCTGAGACCCTAGCTGGAACCAAAGCCAATACAGGTATCAGCACAAACAAGACTGCGCCCGTTATCGTTTGAGGGCCTCAATACAGTAAATACTAGGGGGTGACATGGAGGTTGTTGTTCTTGGGTCAGCCGCAGGAGGGGGATTCCCGCAGTGGAATTGCCACTGTCGCATGTGTCGCTCGGTGCGTGAAGGAACCAGTCGGGCCCAGCCGAGAACCCAGTCATCTATTGCTGTGAGTGACAATGGCGAGCGTTGGGTCGTGATCAATGCTTCCCCGGATATCCGCCAGCAGATCAATGCTTCCCCGCAACTTTGCAACGCCGATGGCCTAAGAGGCTCAGCAATAAGTGCTGTGATTGTTACTGATGCTCAGATTGATCACACCACAGGGCTACTGATCTTAAGAGAAGGCCTGCCACTGGATCTTTATTGTACTGCACGTGTCGAGCAGGAGCTCACGTCCAGTTACCCGATCCTCACCATGATGAGTCACTGGCACTCTGGCTACAGAATTCACAGCATCGATCCCTTGGGTGACAGCTGGCAGATCCCTTCTGTGCCCGGGCTGAGATTTGAGCCAGTGTTACTTGAGTCTAACGCCCCCCCTTTTTCAGCTAACCGGAATAAGCCCATGCCCGGTGACACCATAGGTTTGAAGATCACAGATACCTTCAGCGGTAATTACCTGCTGTATGCGCCAGGCTTGGCGAAACCAGCCCCGGAGGTGGTCTCTGCGCTCAGCGATGCCAGCTGCGTGATGATGGACGGCACCCTTTGGACAGACGATGAGATGATCCTTGCGGGACTTGGTGATCAACGTGGTAGTGATATGGGCCATCTGTCGGTGTCAGGTGAGCAAGGGATGTTGGCTCTGCTGGCTGACTTCGAAAAGCCGCGCAAGGTCTTAATTCATATCAACAATACCAATCCCATTCTCGACCCTGACAGTGAGGAATATCAGGCTGTTGCGGCGCAGGGGGTTGAAGTGGCATTTGACGGTATGACTCTGACAGTGTGAGGAAAAAGGGATGACGGCAGCCATGGATCGAGACACATTCAGACAGGCTCTCTTAGACAAGGGACGCTACTACCATATTCATCACCCTTTTCACAAAGCCATGTATCAGGGGCAGTGTTCCCGACGCCAGATCCGCGCATGGATCGCCAACCGTTTTTATTATCAGACATCAATCCCCATAAAGGATGCCGCGATCCTCGCTAACTGTCGCGATCCATCAATCCGCCGTGAATGGGTACAGCGCATTCTTGATCATGACGGCCATGCCAGCCTTGAGGTGAAATGGGGAGGGATTGAAGCCTGGCTAAGACTTGCTGAAGCAGCGGGACTGGAGCGGGAGGAAGTGCTTGATGAGAGATGGGTACTGCCCGGGGTGCGCTTTGCCGTCGATGCCTATGTGAACTTTGCCCGTCGGGCGAGCTGGCAGGAGGCTGCCTGTTCATCCTTGACTGAGCTGTTTGCCCCCGAGATTCACCAGAGTCGTCTTTCTTCATGGCCTCAGCACTACCCTTGGATTGAGCAGAAAGGGCTGACGTATTTCCAACAGCGACTGGGGCAGGCCCGGCGTGATGTTGAGCAGGGACTGGCTATTACTCTCGACCATTTC
This sequence comes from Veronia pacifica, assembly GCF_001707825.1. Classification (GTDB taxonomy): domain Bacteria; phylum Pseudomonadota; class Gammaproteobacteria; order Enterobacterales; family Vibrionaceae; genus Veronia; species Veronia pacifica. The sequence continues at coordinate 10,800 of NZ_LYBM01000070.1, forward strand.
ACGACTGCCGAGCAACAACGTCAGGCGTTGAACATTCTTCAGTTCAAGCTGGATATTCTCTGGAGTCTGCTGGATGCCATAAGTATGGCGTATGAATTTGAGCGTCCGCCTTATGCGGGATTGGATGAACAGGCCCACCCATGGCACAGAGGATTGGATCATTAGTGGTTCCCGGATGGGCGGGTAGCAGTCAATTTGTTCCACAACGTTGAGGACGAAACAATGCAGCAAGAGGTTCATAAGTTTCGGCTTAATCCCATTTACAGGATGCAGTTCGAAAAGGCGCAGCAATGTTACGTGCTGCTATACCCCGAGGGCATGGTGCAGCTCAGTGAAAGTGCGGCAGAAATTCTCAAACAGTTTGAATCTCCCCGTTCGTTGGACGATGTGATCAGCAGGCTGGAGGGTATGTTCCCGGGAGAAGAATTGGCGTCTGATGTCAGAGAGTTTGTGGAGGTAGCGTTTGCTAAAAAATGGATCGAGCAACATTAAGCCTCCTCTTTGGTTGCTGCTAGAGGTCACTTACCAGTGTCCTCTCCACTGCCCTTATTGTTCCAATCCGGTCGATCTGGGGAGTGCATCTAACGAGCTGACAACAGAACAGTGGTTTCGGGTATTGGATCAGGCCCGTGAGATGGGTGCTGTGCAACTGGGTTTATCAGGGGGTGAGCCTCTGATGCGAAAAGATCTAGAGCAGATCATCCGTCATGCTCATGACATTGGTTTCTACACCAATCTCATCACCTCAGCGCTGGGCATGACAGAAAAGCGGATCAATCGGCTCAAGGCGGCGGGTCTGGATCATATCCAGATAAGTTTCCAGTCGGCAGACCCTGATTTAAACGATGCCATTGCGGGTAAGCGCAATGCGTTCGAACATAAAAAAGCCATGTTCATGTGTGTGAAAGAAAGCGGTTTTCCCATGGTGATGAATGTGGTGATCAGTCGTCAGAATATTGAGCAGATTGATGCCATTATGGCACTTGCTGTCGAGCTGGATGCGGATTTTGTTGAGCTGGCCACCTCTCAGTATTACGGCTGGGCATATCATAATCGCGAAGCACTGATGCCTTCAAAGGCACAACTCGAAACGGCAGAAGCCAGTGTGAACAGGATGCGTGAGCAGCTCAACGGCAGCAGCCCACAGTTTCTCTTTGTCACGCCCGATTATTATGAAACCCGGCCCAAGCCTTGTATGAGCGGCTGGGGAAACATCTTCATCAATATCGCCCCAGACGGTACAGCATTACCCTGTCATAGCGCAGCGATGACAGGTATCCCTTTTCCCAATGTGAAAGACACGGACCTTCGCGATATCTGGTATCACTCTGATGGTTTTAACTGCTTCCGTGGTTATGACTGGATGCCAGAGCCTTGTCGAAGTTGTGATGAAAAAGACAAGGACTATGGCGGGTGCCGTTGTCAGGCTATGTTGCTGACTGGAGATCCAGCCAATGCTGACCCGGTGTGCAGCAAGTCTCCTTATCATCACAAGATTGAGAAGGCGGTGGCGCAGGCTCAATGCAGCCATAACAGTGAAATGATGGCCCGGACGGTGAAAAACAGTCAGTTGATCTTATCAGTCAAACCCTGACGATAAAGTGAATGAGCCTTACAGTGAGTGCGTCGATGGATATGAGGTATACAGAACAGTGAGGTGACGGGTGAAGAAAAAAGTCACATCGCAAAAGGTGTTAAAAGCCGAAGAGGCAAAGACACAGTGGATCTGCCATTCAGACTCTGGGATCCGGCACTGGCATCAGGCTGAAGTCGCGGGCTATGCGGCAGCTCTGGTCTTTTTCACGCCATCCGATGATGACAGCGGCGTTGCCCATGCGTTGGAGCATATGGTGTTGCGTGGCTGTGAGGCATTTCCTGAATCCCGCCATTTTTTCAATCTCAGGTGCCGACTCAACCTCGATGAGTTTAATGCCACCACCCAGCCCGAGACGACCCGTTTCCATTTATCTGGTGACAATCTGGACGCCGCGATTGAGGGACTTCATTTCTTCGTTGAATCAGGCTTGTCGCCCCTGCTTGATCAAACCGCTTTTGCCGGTGAGGTTTGGCATACTGACATTGATGGCAAGACGAGAGGTGCTTTGTATCAGGAAATGTGTGGCTATGCCGCGCAGCCGACCTTTGCAGACGCTGTTTCTCTCGTCTGTGATTGTCATTGCCGTCCTGCCTTGTATGGCGGGATGCCGGATACTATCCCGCAACTTACCTTAAATCATCTTCGTCATTATCACCGTCGTTTCTATCGGCCAGATAACGTCTTGTTACTGACCCGGGGTGACTGGCCTCTTGACGATATTGGAAAGCTCCTCAGTCGGGCAGTAACGCGTTGGCAGAGAAGGACAGACAGCGAAAAATATAGGGATGTGCCAGAACCCATTTTTCACTATAGGCCAAAGAGACGACAGGTGATTGATGTGCCGACATCACCTGTTTGGGCTGCAATTTTGGCAACTGAATTAACACGTGACCATCATCAGATTCAATTAAGGCAACGGCAGTTACAACTTCAGGCCGTCACTTCTGATTTTCTCTGCTGGCCCCGGCTCCGATTCTCTTACTGTGATAAAAACGAACAGAACTGCCATGAGAAAAATAATCATGAGGAAGAAAATAATGAGAAAGAAAATAATGAGAAGGAAAACATAGCGGTCGTGGCTCTTCAGCCTTGGCTGGAGGGTATCGCAAGACGTATTCCGGTTCGTCGACAGCAGTGGCAGTGGCGCTACTTTGCGATGCAACAGGGGAGCCTAGTAGCAAGACGATGGGGTGACAGTCTGCAACGATTGTATCAGTGCGCTGCGAGAGACCCAGATATCCCAAATGTACTCCGTAGCACGACTATCAATCTTGCCCCTCTGTGCCGCGATACCACGCCTGCCAAACATGGAGAGTTTCTCGCTGACTGTCCTGCTATCACCCGTCTAGCCATTATTTGCAGAGTGCCTGATCGTTATCATAACCAGTCGGTGGCTGCGTGGCTGGTGCATTGTCAGCAAGCAACGCTGAGGTGGACATGGTT
>NZ_LYBM01000071.1 GCF_001707825.1 Veronia pacifica
TTGCGGGCACAGCCGAAAACGATTACCTCGAATCCTTTGCGGGCAATGATACGGTAAATGGTAATGAGGGTAATGACACCATTATGGGTGGTCGTGGAGACGACACACTCAATGGTGGTGTTGGTGATGATGTTTATATTTTCCGTAAAGGGGATGGGCATGACACCATCACAGACGAGCATGCGGGTGTTCGGACGGTGCAGTATCAGGCTCAGGAATCTTATCAGGTTCGAGTGCCCTATACCCGATACCGAAACGTAACCGTTCCATCTTTCAAAGGCACTACAACGCGGCGTGAGGCGTATACCGACTATCGTTGGGAAAACCGTTATCGCACTGTCACCCGTACCCGCGAAGAGAACTTTGATGACTTTGCTGGCAACGATGTCCTCAAACTGCAAGGTGGTATAACTGCTGCAGATATTTTGCTGCGAACAGAGAGTAATAGCCTGATTGTCGATTTGGGTGATGGTGACAAAGTGACGATCAACCGTATGGAAAATAGTAAGAGTGCCATAGAAAGAATAGAGCTTGATGATGGCACCAGTGTCGACCTCTCATCTATGACCTCGGCGATGGCCTCCGGTACGATGGGTGATAGTAATAAAGAGGGTGGAAGTGGTCATGACCTTTTGTTCGGCACAGATACGGCCGATGTACTAAACGGCGGTGCGGGTAACGATATTCTCTACGGCAATGGTGGTGCTGATGCGCTTAATGGCGGAGCAGGCAACGATACGCTTCATGCAGACAGTAGCGATAGCGTCTCTGGTGGAGAAGGCATAGATACTGTGGTTTATCACAGCGATGATGCGGTCGATATCACGCTGGCTGATGATATAGAGAATGTCCGGGGTAGCTCGCAGGGCGACAAATTCACGGGTAATGCTTCAGACAATGTGATTGAGGGAATGGGCGGTGATGACACCTTATCGGGTGGCGCGGGTAATGACACTCTAATTGGCGGCCAAGGTGATGACATACTCGCCGGTGGTGAAGGAAGCGACACATACCGTTACGGCTCTGGTCAGGGTGATGACACCATAGTAAACAAAGGTGATGCGTCAACTACTGACACACTTGAACTTGGAGATGGTATCAGCAAATACGATGTTGTGTTCAGGCGCGATGGAGACCATCTCCAGATGCGAATTGACGATGACACTGTCACGCTTGAAGACTGGTACACGCAACCGTCCGAGGAAAGGCTTGATGAAATCAAAACATCATCGGGTGATACCTTGTTGATGGATCAAATCGACCAGTTGGTGCAAACCATGGCAAGTTTCAGTCAATCAGGTGTTTCTGACGGCGGCAGTTCAACCGAGTCCCTGCCTCAAGAAGTGATTGTCGCCGTTGATGCAGCATGGAGGGGTTAACATGGACGTCTCAAAGGAAATGTCAAATATTCAACTGTTTGGTCATATTGTCTGGCTTTATTCGCGAAGTGAATTACATGGCAATATGAGTATTGCCAGCTTACAGAATTGGGTAATACCAGCGATGGCGACCAATCAGTTCCGCATTTACCATAGAAATGGTTTGCCCGTCGGATATGTGAGTTGGGCATTTTTATCAGAAGAGGTGGAAGAGCAATATCTGACGGTTGCTGACTTTCAGTTTCTGCCGCAGCACTGGCAGTCAGGTGATAGGGGGTGGGTCATTGACTTTATCGCCCCTGACGGTGATGCGCTGAAAATTATCCGTGATATGCAACGAAATATTTTCCCAAATACTGAAGGACGGGCCATGAGGGTAAAACCTGGCGTGGATGAAGGTGTAATAAGGAAAATTCGAGGGGCAAATGTCAAAACAAGTAAATTACCGCCATTAAGTATAAAGCGTGAACAGTATGTATAAATATATGTGATTAGTTCTCTAGTTTATATTTTTTTGATTTTTTAAATAAATAAAGATATTTATTTTACCTGTTTATTATTTTTACCCACCCCCTTTTGGGGTGGGGCTATTCATTATATTTATTATTTAAAATAAGCACATAAAACATATAAGAACAGAGTCACGATTAACGTTAGTTTTCCAAATTATTTGATTCTCTATTACGAGAAGTATTGTCTTTTTTGGATGAAAGGAGGGCTCATTTCGGGAAATAAAAGATGAAGTTTTATGTTTTTATTAATTAGCGTTGCATTTATTAAATATCCTCATTAATGGAAAATGGTGAAAGATATGGCAATTAGCAAAAGGAATAAGAAATTAAAGAAGAACGTCTTCAAGCGCTCACTTCTTTCGTTATCAATTGGCGGTTTATTGTCTGCAGGACAAGCCATTGCAGCTGCACCTCAGCCAGAAGCAAATAGTGGTATTAACGTTACTGAAAAAAATGGTGTTCCCATCGTTGAAATTGTTGCTCCAACAGGAGTGACAGGATTATCACACAATAAGTTTGTTAAGTATGACGTCGATACTGGTGGCCTGGTAATTAACAACTCGATGGACTCTGCACAATCTGAATTGGTTGGAGAGATAAGTCGAAACTCTAATTTTTCTGCAAGGGAAGCCTCAGTTATTGTTTCAGAGGTCACAGGTTCAGATATTTCAACGCTCGCAGGGGCTCAGGAAATTGTTGGATCGGAAGCCGATTTTGTTCTCGCCAACCCCAATGGCATAAATGTAAACGGTGCGAGTTTCATAAACACTAGTAATGCCACATTAACTGTCGGTTCACCGCTTATCAGTCAAACGGATGAGTATGAAGGTGTCACGACCAAATCTGCGGTTAGTGGAGCTAACCTAAATGTTTCTGGTGAGATCAATGCGGATGGCGGTCTAGCCCTGTTGGCTCCCGTCATATCGACATCTGCAGACACGAATATTTCTGCTGGTGACGAAGTCGCGGTGTTGCTGGGGAAATTTGATTTTACTCCTGGTGGAGCGAAGTTGATTGATGTCGCTGAGGCAAGTAATGATGAAGTTGTCGTTGATGCTGTATTGATGGGGGCGATGACCGCAGGCCGAATCAACATAATCTCTACAACCAGTGGGGCGGGTGTAAATCTTGGTGCTGATCTCACTGCCAATGGAGAGGGTCTAGCGGCCAACGATGGTGGCGGCATTAAAGTTAAATCGGCGGGTGATTTAGACTTGTCAGGCGAGCATAAAGTCACCTCCACCGCGCTGGCCAATGTTCAGTCTGATACGGAGACGGTTAAGTTTCATAGCGCTCTGTATGAGACTGGCGGGCACTTGGATGTATCTGGATTAACCGTGGCGGCAAACGACGGTGTAGATATCTTGGGTGTTAAGTCAGTGTCACTGAAAAACACCACAGTCGAGGTTGCAGATCAAGGCTTTCTCGCGGTGAACTCATCGGGTGATATCTCCCTCAATGGTGTGACGTCTGAGGGTGGCAGTGGTGTATTGGTCGAATCAGCCGTCGATCAGACGAATACTGAAAACGCTGTTGTGGGTAATGTGAATGTTGTGAACAGTTCATTCACTGCCAATCGTCAGGTAAAAGTGTCAGGTCCGGGTAAGGTCTCCGTGATGAACACGACAGCTATCACTCGTGTTGCTGAGCAGGCCGATGATGAAGACGGTAACATTTTCGCATTGATTGAAGGTGATGCAGTTACAGTCAACAACCTGACCACAAATACTGATGTCACTCAAATCAAGTCAACTAACGGAGATGCAAATGTCTCTAATGTCGATGCATCAGAACAGCTATATGTCATGTCTACTGACGGTAATATACGCATATCTGGAAATATCGAGTCAGACAAAAAGTTAGAAGCACGTTCGCAAAAGGGGACTGTCAATTTATCTGGCAACATTGATGCGGGCAGTGGCGATTTGGTTTCGAACAGTGCGCAGACGACCAATGTCAGCGGTACCGTCAGCGGCGAAAATGTCACCATTACAAGCACCAGCGGTTTGACGGCAAATGGTAACCTAACTGCTGATAATAGAATGGCGCTTGTTTCTGACAAAGGTCTTAACGTACACAACCGCGTCAGTGGCAGAACGGTTCGACTTGCTGGTAAAGAAGGTGTGAACGTTACCGCTGGGACCTTGGTAAAAGGTCAGGATATCGTCAAGGTCGCCTCAGCAGAGGGAGCACTTAACGTACAAGGAGCCAAAAATAACTTCGCCAATATCATTTCTGACGACAAGGTCATTGTAGATACACAATCTATGCGTGTAGCTGCTGGTAAGGTGGAATCTGGCGGTGAAATGAGGCTAGACGTGAAGAAAAACGTTGGGATTTACTCAACGGCGGATCATCGTAGCGGGGGGCACAGTTCTTCCAGCTCCAGGTCATTGGGTCAAGACTGTATCACCATTCTGTTTATTCTTAACTTCTGCGGTGAAAAGAAACAACACACCAATACTCAGGTTAGTTGGTCTGAAACCTTTAATATCAGCAGTCTTGTCCATGCGGGAACAAACTTATGGATAAGAGAAGCCGATCGGATTGATATCGTTGGTTCAAGAGTAACCGCAGGTAATGATGCCACCTTCATTACCGATGAAGGCGATATTGATATTAAACATGCGGTTAATTCTCGTCACGAAGTGACCAAGCGTCATATCCGAACCAACTCTTGGATTCGAAATGAGGAGAGATGGGATGATCGCGTAGAAAATAGCACCAGCACTCACAGTTCAGTGGTAAAAGCAGAATCCAATTTGACCATGACCAGTGCAGGCGACATCAATATCACGGGTAGTAGCATATTAGCTGAAGGTGCCCTCAAGTTAGAGGCTGCAGAAGATATAGCGATTAAAGCGGCTAAAAATACCTACTCTGTGGATGCAAAAAGTCATGGTAGAGGTGTTCACCTTACCAGTGCTGGCATCTTTGGGTTAGGCATAGGTATAAACTGGACTTCACAAAAAAGTTCAGTTGATATTGATGGCAGCACACATACTGGAAGTCAGGTCGTAGGTGGTTCCGTTGAAATAACCAATGACAACGGTAACAAAGAACACGATATCACCGTCGAAGGTAGTGTGGTCAGTGCAACGGCAGGTGATTTGGATATCGATGCAGATAGAGATTTTAATAGTCTCGCGACGTATGACACCAAAACTGCAAATGTCAGCAAAGAAACGACGCACAACAGGTTTGAGATTGGCTTGCTGCATATTGGTCTCTCATCAGCCAATGCGAAGGGTAAGTTGAATGCAGAGAAAACAACCGCTAACACCAACCTGTTTTCATCTGCAGGTAACATAAATGTCACTGCAGGTAACCATATTCTGGATCAGGCAGGGACTTATGAAGCTGCTGGTGACATTAAGTTAGAGGCCGACTCTGTTACTCAAGAAGCCGTGAAAGAGTCAGTAAGCTATGATGCTAACCTTGACCAGCATAGCGCTTCCTTTTCGTTGGGTCTTGATGTTAATGGTCTGAAGGCCCAGCTCTCCAGCTGGGAGAAATTCATTGGTTCCGTTGTCGAGTTGGCCAAAGGGCCGACACAATCAAAACGGCCAATTAATAACTTCGATCGTATCACCAATGCAACTGGCGGCACCGTTGAACGTGAAACGGTAACGACCAACCTTGGCTTTGATGATCTGGATATTCCGGGCAATTTACTGAAAAAACCGAATCTGAATTTCTCGAAGCCAACGGTCAAAATCGGTATAGCATTTAGTGCGAATAGCAGCCACATGGACTTTAGCAAAGATCATGATAAAGAGCGTGGCGGTCTGATTTCAGGTAACTCAGTGACTATCACAGCGCTTAATGGTGACGTTAACCTCGAAGGTAGTGAGATTGTTGGTGTTGACGACAATGTCGAAATTACAGGGCAAAATGTCAACTTTACCGAGCTTGAGGAAAACTACCGTGTTGAGGCAAACCACACGACAACGAGTGCAGGCTTCGACTTAGGTATCACGTTAGGAGCTACGCCGGGCGTTAGCTTCGAGTTTAAAGCAAGTGGCAGTAACTACGACGGTAACAGCAACCGACACACTGAAACGGCTGGTTCAGTAGATGCGGCTCAAGATGCACTGTTAGTTGCTGAAAATGGAAAAATTACCCTTGTAGGAACAAACATCACTGCTGGTGACGATATTGGTCTTAATGCTACTGATGGAATTGATGTTCAAGCAACAAACAACTCCTACAGCTCCTCACAGAATTATGACGCAGCTAAATTTGGCTTCAATATCGGTGTTGGCCCAACAGCGCCGTTTATTAATGAACTTGGAGTTAACGCCAGCGTTAAGCATGAAGACCTGTCCGTGAGTGCAACCTATCACGGTGAATCTTCGTTCAAGGCAGGTGGTAACGTTGATATCAAGACAACCAATGGAAATGTTGACCTCGCTGCTCCTGATATTGAAGCTGGTGAAGATGTCACTATTGCTTCACAAAATGGCTCGGTGAATATCAACGACAGCATTGATAAAGCACATCTCAACGCCAACAGTAATGGTGCCGGTTTCGAATTTAGCTGGGAAGCACCGCTGACCTTTGGTGCCGGCTTCAATGTTACGGACAACACCCACACCATTAATGCTGAAACGAGTGATACGACACAGATCGCGGCTGGTGGTAACGTCACTGTGGCGGGTGGTACTGGTGTGACAATGGTTGGTACTGATATCGGTGCTGATGGCAACGTGACACTTGATGGTGGTACAGGCTCTGTCGATATTCAAGCATCCGTCACTGACAGTAACGAGAACCTGAGCGTCAACGATTTTGATTTTGGTTTCAATACTCTGAAACTTGGTCAAAAGGGCGGCGATGAAGGTATCCAACTGCCTGGCATCGATTTGGATGTTGATGTTCAAAGACTCAATGTAGTGACGCACACCGAAAAACCGGGTTCTATCAGCGCTGGTGGCGATCTCACAATTGATGCCGAGGGTGCACTGAATCTGCATGGCACAGTGATTACTGCAGCTGGTGAAACCAACATCACAACAGCAGGAATTAATGCGCAAGCGGCAGTCAGTACTCAGCAAGGCGGCGGCAATGGCTTCCAGCTGGGACTTGGCGTACCGAGCTACACGGTTGGTAAGAAGGAAGAATCCAAAGTCCTGCCAAATCTGCCTAATTTCAGCACTGGTTTCCAACATTATGAAGTTGATAAACAAACCGTTATTAATGCATCAATCAATGGTCAGGCAATAAACCCATCATCTCTTGGTAACAAGGATCACGAACATGGGGTTGATTTTGGTTTCGGTGTTAACTTCACCAACGCCAATAATGTCAAAGCTAACGCAGGCGAGCTTGAGGGCGACAATGATACGTTGACCAACATTGCGTTTGGTGCGGCAGCTGTAGCGACCTTGTTGACGGATAACGACAACAATCGATTCAAAGCCGGAGAGTTCCGTCCTGGGTTTGGTTTCCAGCAACCAAACATGGATCTGAACGCGGGCAGTTCTGTTGAAGGCGAAATCAGCGACTTCTTCAGTAATGTGCCAGATTTCGATTTTGATGAGTTCACTAATTTGTAATGGGAGTAATAGAGGTCCGCTGTTGTGGGCCTCTTTTTTAATGGAGTAGATGTTATGAGTGAAGAAAAACAAACCGCAGCAGAAATGCCAAAGGAAATTCGGCTGGCGCACAAAAGAGCCGCTAACTTTCAATACCATGCCTGTACTGGTGCGGTTTCTGTTCCTATTTCTCAAGACAGAATACAGATGTCATTTTATTCTGAGAGAGCAGAAGTTAACTATGAACGACTCAGTCAAGGAGAGGATGGGATTCGATTAGCGGGAGATTTAAATACCTCGCTGATAAGAGAACATATAGTCGGCTTGGACATGTCTGTAGCGACAGCGCGGGATATCTACCTAATGCTGAAAGGTATTTTTGAGAAATAACGCCACTGGGTTGTATGTCGTGGAGGAAACATGATCAGGTTTTGTTGTAGGCTTTTTTTCATTCTGTCGTATTTGTGGTTGCCGTTACATTATGCGATTGCAAATGACGATACCGCGTCAGATGAATCTCGCATTGAGGATATCGTTCAAGACATTCTCAACGATGATGCGAGAGATAACCAACGTCAGCGAGCAGAAGATCTCGAATCGCGGTCCAATTATCAGACTGGGACAGAGCTACAACAAATACCTGAGAATGTGAAAGTTGAATCTGACCGTCGTTGTCTCAAAACCCGTGATTTGATCTTCGATGGGGCCTCTCTTATTTCGCAGGAACAATTGAGTTCGTGGCAACAAGAAGTGAGGGATGCGCAGTGTTTTAGTCTGGGCCTACTGGCTAAAATCGTCAGGGAGGTCGCCAATTTCTATCTAACCCAAGGTTTTATCACATCTCAGCCCATCAAACCTCGACAGGATGAACAGGGAAGAATCGTTATTCCAATTGTCGAAGGTATGCTGTCGAGTGTCTCTGTGACTGGCGGTGAATTTGATGTCGATACAGTTTATCCCAACTACCAAGAATCGCCCTTTAATATGCGCGATTTAGAGCAGGCGCTGGAACAAATTAATCGATTGAGATCGCTCGATTATACGTCTGATTTGAGACCGGGAAAGGAATACGCAACCAGCGATATCATACTCAGGCCGACAGGGAGACGAGATGGCAGGCCTTGGTACGGAAATATCAGTTACAACAATTTTAATGACCCGGGCACTGTCTCTGTCAGTTTGGGTTACGACAACCCTCTGGGCTACTTGGGCTCCCTGAACGTCTCTCATAGCCGAGAGTGGTTTAACGCAGACAGAGAGAGCAGGAGCTACAGTTTGCGCTATGGCGTTCCATATGGTTATTCCAATTTTAATGCGAGCTATAGCGTTTCAACGACAAAAGCAGAAATCCCTTCGGTTCGGCAAGGAGTGATTGTCAGGAAAACGAAGAATCAACGGGTAAAAGCTGATTGGTCGATGCTTCACTTTAGAAACCAGAGAAGTACGTTTTCCCACTATCTTTCGTTAACGTATGCAGACATCGATAACGAGACGCGTTTCCCGGGGGATATCTTATTTGTAAACGAGGGAGCGACAGAGCAAATTACCAGTGCTGATCTCGGAGTGAGATATAGCTATATAGGTCGCGGTAAACAATTTTCTGTTGGCCTTGGCTATGATACAGCACTGAAAGAGCTTGGTACTGAGGAGAATCCGTCGCAAATTCTCGGTGATCAGGTTAATGAGCTGCCAGATGCTCACTATGGTTTGTGGCACCTTGATATGAATTTCACCAAGTATTTTACGCCGCGAAACTGGTTTAACAGTCAGGTTGTTGCTCAGCAAAGTGAGGATTATCTGCCAAACCATAAGCGATTTTCGATAGGTGGTTATTACTCAGTGCGCGGTGTTGAGAATTATGTCTACTCTGGAAACTCTGGGTATTACTTTCGGAATACTATGTCATTCAGACTTCCCACTGCTCCGGTATTTTCCGGCCTGAATAGCATATTTACGCTTGGTGCTGACATGGGCGAAATTTTATCGGACGATCGCTATCCAAATAGGCAGTTGACTGGTCTGAATATGGGCCTGTCGCTGAGCTATGCCGATATTACGGCAAAAGTTGATATGGGCAGGACCTTATATAATTCGACTTATCAACCGCTGGGAGACCTGTTTTTCTTGGGGCAGTTATTCTGGCGATTCTGAATATCCCGACAGCGAAATAGATGAACGGATTTCTATCCTTAAACCCGTTCATCTTAATATTCATATAGGTTTAATCAAACAGCGACTGATACTTCGTAGCTTGAGAACTTACGAATATTAATTACGCCAGTATCGAAGATCAAATATTGACCTTTAACACCCAATAACACACCAGATACATCCGGGTTTTTATCAAAGTTGTGCGAACTTATTTTCGTTGGGTATTGGTCAACCGGATAACTGATGTCGATGATATTGCTGTTGAGCTCTTCAATAGCATCGTCACCAAACTCTGACAAAATGGATGAGAGTTGTTCCTTTACTAATGGCAGGAGGCGCTTGGATTCCTCAAGCAGGTCAATATCCGCGTTATCCCCTTTGAGCATGGCTCGCCAGTTTGTTTTGTCGGCCACCCAGTTACCTAAAGCAATTTCAGCGAGCCCTGAGACATGCCTGTTTTTAACCCGAAGGATGGGCAAGGCTTGAGTAGCTCCCTGATCAATCCAGCGAGTCGGTATTTGCGTTGCACGGGTAATACCTACCTTAAGCCCAGAAGTGTTTGACAGATACACGATATGATCTGTCATACAGAACTGTTGGCCCCATTCTGGCTCCCGACAGGTACCTTGGGCAAAATGGCAGGTTTCCGGTTTCATAATGCACATGTCGCAGCGAGCGAGTTTTTTCATGCAGGGGTAGCAATGCCCCTGACTATAACTCTTCTTGGTTTTCTTACCACATGCGCTGCAAAAGATGTTACCCGTATGCGAAAGTGTTAAGGATTGACCAATCAGATTGTTCAGTTCTACTTCTTCTTCACCAACAGGTAGGTGATAGTTTACGACACCATCGAGCTGGCCTCGCATCTTGCTTAAAGTTCCAGTAATCATAGACATTGCTTATGTTTTATTTTCCGTCAGTCTAACAGATAGACCTGTTGCTTGCTGTTCAAAAAGAACGCAAGCAACTTATCGGTTCGTTTATATTTTCACGATGACAGGGCAGTGGTCTGAAAGGTGGCTATTAGATGTTAAATGATAGGGGTAGTGATACTGTGTTGCACTGAAATGGCTATTGTCAGCGTTTTTACGATTGCTGATGATGTGATCAATGAGATTGGTATAAACCATCCTTTCCCAACGTTGTATTTTGGTGTTGTATCGCTTTACTTTGCATTGAGATACAAGCCCCTCCGTCAGCAGAAATGGCTGTTCATTTTCAGTGAGACGAGTCATTAACTGATTGTTATATCGGTTTAAAAAATGGTTAAAATCGCCTGCAACTACGTAATGCTGGCCTTGGTTATTTTTTGCCGCGATCCAGTCTGCCAGAATATCTGTTTGTTGAGAGAGCTTCTTACAACTGGGCATTTTCCGCGACAACTGGCTGAAACAGCCAGATTTAAGGTGAACTGAAAGTAGATGAATGGGTTCTCTCCCTTTCGGTCTTATTTCGATATAAGCACCGTAGCGGAGTGTCCCGTACGAAAAAATACCGGGTAGGGCTAATGCGGATAAATCTGGGTGCTCAACGACCTTGATACCTTTTCTTACTGCCCAACCTGTGTATTGTTGGCTAGAAAGAGAGGTCGAAGAAAGAGCCCTTTCGGACAGGAAAATATTATAGTCAGTGAGAGGCACAATACGAGTGATGGCCTGAATTGAATCTACTTCCTGAAATGCCAGTAAGTCCGGGTTTTGTTGATTAAAAATTTGACGGAGTGCTGCATAATCACCCTCAGTTCGTTTACTCTGCTCAATATCGCCTTTGAGTGATAACCACTCTAGATTCCAGGTCATCAGGTTGAGCGAGGCGAAACAAGTGGAAGGAGATAGGGCGATAACAATGGCAGCCAGAAAAAGTCGCCATCTGCTGTAATGCCGCAAAAGGTGTTTAGTGTGGTAAAGAGGTGATAGTTTTCGGAATAATGTCATCTCTTGTATTGGTCATCTGGCAAGAAAATAAAGTCTGAAACGTAACGTTTAATTTTAAGAACAAGCAGTTAATCGGGCTACTATATCTAAATTTGTAGTCATTGACACTTTTTCTACCTCAATCTCATCAATATTCGGCACAGTTCAATATTATTTGTTTTGGACTGCGTTGGGTAATTCTTTTTCGTAAGCAAAATTTATCAGAAACCTGATGAAAGTTGTCTCTTTATGAGTGAAATGCAAACAAGCATTGTTGAAAAAACGGCCTGTAAAGTTAATTGTTCATTTCAATTGCCATTTTTACAGGTCTGAACAGCTTAAATCATTTATCAATATAGTTTTACCAGCAACAAAGTTTGTGTATGTTGGTGCGAAAGTGAAATAAGTAAAAAAGATAAGGAAGTTACTTATGTTTGATCTGCTTACACCTGCTCAGCAGGATCCAATTCTTTCACTGACTGTTGCTTTCAGGGAAGATCCCCGCGAGCAGAAGGTGGACCTGGGTATCGGTGTTTATCGTGACAACAATGGTCAAACTCCGATAATGCAGGCAGTGAGAAAAGCTCAGATTCAGTTGGCTGAAACACAGGAATCCAAAAGCTATGTTGGCCTTGCAGGCAGTGAGCCTTTCAATCAGGCCATCACAGACCTACTTCTAAAAGGCACTGATGGATACAGCCGCTGTGCGACTGTTCAAACGCCGGGAGCAAGCGGCGCGCTGCGTATGCTGGCAGACCTGATGTACGTAGCCAAACCACAGACAACGGTTTGGATCAGTGATCCTAGCTATGTAAACCATAAGCCAGTCATGGAAGCTGCTGGGTTAAAAGTGCGTTTTTATCCGTACTTCGACCGTCAGACAAAAACAGTTAACATCGATGCCATGCTGAAGACATTATCTGAGGCTGGACAGGATGATGTCGTGCTGCTTCATGGTTGCTGTCACAACCCAACGGGTGCAGATATTCGCCCGGAGCACTGGCAAGCAATCACTGAAATGGCGCTTAAGCAAGGTTTCACACCTTTCGTAGATATCGCTTATCAAGGTTTTGGTGATGGTATCGAGGAAGATGCTTACGGTGTTCGGCTACTGGCTGATAATGTTGAAGAGCTGCTGATCTCAACATCTTGCTCGAAAAACTTCGGTCTGTACCGCGAACGTACTGGTGCAGCGATTGTTGTCAGTAAAAATCTGGAAACGGCACAAAATGCGAAAGGTCGAATCCTAACTCTGGCACGTGCAACCTATACCATGCCACCTGATCACGGTGCAGCTATTGTCGAAAAAGTGCTTACTCAACCAGAGCTGACTCAAATCTGGCGACAAGAATTGGATGACATGAATGCTCGTATTCTGGGTCTGCGTGAAGGATTGAGTGCCGCTCTGAAAGCACGTTGCGGCGACGACAGATTTGAATTCATCAAAGAACACAAAGGTATGTTTTCTGTATTAGGTATGGAAACAGCCCAAATCAATCGTCTTCGTGATGAGTTTGGTATTTACGCTATCGGCGACAGCAGGATCAATATTGCGGGTCTTGCGGAATCTAATATTGATTATCTGGCCGACGCGCTGATCGCGGTATCCTAATATAAGAAAAGCCAGTACATCGTACTGGCTTTTTTATCTCTGGGCGCCTCAGCCTGCTTACCTTTTATTTTTGAGGTAACGCTTACGCCGTTCTTCTTTCT
>NZ_LYBM01000072.1 GCF_001707825.1 Veronia pacifica
TGGACTAACACTCTATTGGATGAATCTACTAACTGTTATTTTTAATAAGATAAGGTTGGTGAGAAGTGGGAAAGTGCTCGCTAAAGTCAGCACACACGCTACTCACCATTAACTTTGAGTAACGTGGAAATTTTTAATTCTAAACCGAGACTATATGAACAGATTTTTTATCGATTAATCTGATTACTTGAGGTTATTTTTTTGAACTCTACCAAAAAACTAGAGATCTTATTTTTCATTTGATCTATACCATTTTCAATTTCACCCTCCATATAAATATCAATTTAATCAATAAATTATTAGATGTTCAATTCTCTTCAATCTACTTATTACTTTATCCTCACCACGTGAAGCGATGAAAAATATATCAATAATGAGAATTTATTTTCATAGATGGTAATTAAAAAATTTAGCCACATTTTAATGGAATCTTTGTCTATAACTATAACTGAAAGCCATATGACATGACGTCAATAAGCAAAATTAAAAACGTAGAAATGAGTTCTACTTGTTATTTAGCCGCCATTTTCAAACGACTTTATGGTAGCAAGGTCGTTTGAGTCATGGCGGCAAAAATAGGGGATTTTTCATGACAATTACAGCGGCAAAATCAGCGGGCACTGGATACCATTGCCATTACTATCACTACCACTGTTACTGCCCACCGGCACATTGCCACACTCATCCGGGCACCGCTATAAACGAGATGAACGGCGGTGGTAAGCCCCACGACTGCGTTGAAAAGCCAGATAATGGTGGGGGTAAGCCGGATGGAGGAGGTTTATTGGGTGGAATAGGTGACTTCTTCAAAAAAATTAAGGATACAATTGGTGGTGTGTTCAATTTCATTGGTGGTGTTAAGGACACGATCGGTGG
This sequence comes from Veronia pacifica, assembly GCF_001707825.1. Taxonomy (GTDB): domain Bacteria; phylum Pseudomonadota; class Gammaproteobacteria; order Enterobacterales; family Vibrionaceae; genus Veronia; species Veronia pacifica. The sequence continues at coordinate 877 of NZ_LYBM01000072.1, forward strand.
AGTTGTAAACGGTATAAAAGGTTTTTTCAAAGACCCACTTGGATCTATCGTTAATCTTATCGGTGGGTTATTCAAGAAATAGTAATCAATTATGTTACCCAAAAAGCTGCTCGACGAGCGGCTTTTTTTATTTCTCTTAAAAATTATGGTTCCATGTAAAACGTCTCAATATTTAGAAATAGACGATTAACGAAAAAAAATACGTAAACTTGTCCTATAAATACCCCTATGTACATTAGCAATAATTAATATAAAAAACTCATTTCATAATGTACTAAAACTCTATTTTATGCTTGCAATATAAGGGGGATTTTATGATTGTAACTACTGTCGGCCTGGGTTCCACTTCATCAAAAACATATCAGGATAAACCCATACAACATTCCAGCACATTAGCAAAAAAAAGTGCTGCGGAAACGATGAAAGAAATGCACAGCGGTAAAACATGGTCAAAACACGAGAAACATGATTGTCCGACACAACCTTCTTCACCGGCTAAACCGGGCCTCAGTGATCTCATCAACGGCATATTCAGTTTTTTTGCGAATATTCCCGGCGTTATAGGCAGCATATTTACCAAAATTAAAAACACAATAGGGAGCATAGTTAACGGCATCGGTAGTTTTATCAGCGGTATCAAAGAAACCATTGGCAATATCGCAGGCGGGATTGGCAACGGTATTTCTGGCTTTATCGGCGGCATTAAAGAGACCGTCGGCAATGTGGTCAACGGTATCGGGAGCTTCTTCAGCGGTATCAAAGAAACCATTGGCAATATCGCAGGTGGGATTGGCAACGGTATTTCTGGCTTTATCGGCGGGATTAAAGACACCATCGGCAACCTAATCAACGGTATTGGTGGTTTTGTTTCTGCTGTTTCCGGAAAGCTAAAAGAGGTATTTGCTGGAATTGTAGATTTTATAAAATCTATTTTTAACGTGACCAACCAACCGCCATCTCACGAATGTTGATAATATAATTTAAAAAAACCGGATTAAATCCGGTTTTTTAAGCTCAGGTTATGCGCTAACTTAAAAAGGGATACTGAGTAAAGCCTCCCATTCCAGAACCTGATACTAATGGATAGGATGTAATTGGTGGTTGCGGAAAGAAATATGCTGGAGGTGGGCAGGTTCCATAAATAGGGTAATTAAAAGATGGCACCTGATAGCCATTACCATTGCACACTCCGGAGTTGGGTTTTTTCCCGCATCCGAAGGCATCACCAATTTTCTCCAACGCCTTCTTACCAATATCAATAATGGCTTCCTTACCAAAATCAATCACTTCATTCATTACAGGCTTCAGCATTTGAACGGCAATTGAACCGATTCCAGCACCGCCACCAGCGGCAACACTTGCCACACCAGTAAGCGCTGAGCCACCACCCAGAATTGCACCCGCCGCTCCCGGGCTACACATTGCCAATGCTGCAGCTGCACCTACTGTTGTCGCCGCTCCACCAAGTGCACTCACGGCCCCTGCTGCTGCTCCCGCTGAATTTACCGCCGCTCCTATGTTCATAGCATTCTCCTAACGTATTTACTCTAAAATTGACTTAAAAAATAAGAAGCGAACATTGCGCTTCTTACATGACCATATAAATGTATGAGACCATTAATATGAAAACAATATATTAAGCCTCACGTTTAATATGTGGAAAAATACGAGAGTTAGTTCCAGATTTATTAGCAATTTTTATTTAAACAGATAATAAAGATTAACAAAAAATAAAATTAATCTATTAAAAACAGCAATTTGAATTGAGAAAAAATCGTCTCATTTAGGTGGTGTTTATTGAGTGGGTTTTTGATTCTTCATTTATAATTACAACTCAAAATACCTAAACCACACGCAGTATGAAATTAGTTTTATATTAAAATTTTGAAATAATCTTTTTTAATCGTATGAGTTGAAAAAGTCGTGTAGTGTAATAAATAACTGCATTTTTCCGTTCTACGATAAAAGTAAGATTGGCGTAACCAGAAAGAACGTTGATGAAAACTCTGCTCTTCTTAGACACTGGTAACTCAACCATACTCTTCAATTTCCACCCACGCTTTGGGGTTTATTAGGCATACCGCTTACCAATAAATATTACTGATCGTGCTATTACTCCTATCTGCCAGTTCGGAGCGCTATCAAATTTCGGGAGATAAATGACGTTATCAATGGATACAAATGTCTACTTTTATATACTTAATTGATACCACTCGAACAAAAAACAATAATCACACAACCGATAAATCTATTTATTTTCAATAAAATAATATGAATCCGCTTGTACTGCAGACACTCAAATGCATACAAAGCAATACATTTATATTGAAGATAAGGAAATAGCGTGAAAAAAGGTAACGGTTTTACGCTCAGCGCGATTGCCGGTGGGATCACATATGGTCTTTTAATGGCATCCCAGGCGCAAGCTGCTGAGTCAATCACTCTCAACCATGTTGATCTCGATAATAAGGGCAACGTCAGTCTCTTTTCATCGACAACCCCTCAGTCAAAAATTGCCAATGCTCTCGGGCTACCAGCAGATGTCGGCTTCACCGTGAAAAGGACAATGAAAGACGCGAGGGGAAACACTCATACCCGGATGCAACAAACCTTTCAAGGGATACCGGTGTGGAACGGTGAAGCAATTTTGCACGGTACAGCACAAAAGAATACGTTGACGGGTAAGGTTTATACAGGGTTTAGTCAATCAAGACATCTTATGCGCTTAACATCGGCACAGAATGTCTCGCAAGAGGTTGAACGTTTCCTAAACCAAAAGTACGGTGAAACGGGACGAAAACTCATTGATCTTAGGGCCAAAATGTATGTCTTTGTTGACGAAAATGGCAAAGATCAACTGGTTTATCATGTCGACTTAATCACCGAAACCACACCGGGTACGCCATCCCGTCCAATGCTATTGCTTAATGCATCTGACTTGAGTGTCGTCAAATACTGGGAAGGTTTGGCGCACAGTGAAGAACATCAACACGATCATCAGGAAAACGCTGGACATGAGCACCATAGACATGACCAACATGGACATGATCATCAGCAGCTAAGTGCTTGGGCGCAACTTCTGGCCAAAGGCCCCGGCGGTAATACTAAGACCGGACGTTACGTGTATGGCGAAGACTATGAGTCACTGACTATTACCCGAGAGGGAGAGACCTGTTACTTAGAAAGTCCAAACGTACGTACCGTCGATATGGAACATAAGTACGACCTTTCCAAAGATGACGCCTTTTCTTTCTCATGTCTCGATGGTGAAGAGCCTATTAACAACCAGCGTGAAGTCAATGAGGCCTATTCTCCACTGAACGACGCATTCTACTTCGGTAACGTCAGCTTCAACATGTACAAAGACTGGTATGACACCAGCCCACTGCCCTTCCAGTTAATGATGAAAGTCCACTTTGGCGAAGACTTTGAAAATGCCTTCTGGAATGGTCGCTTCATGACATTTGGCGACGGCAAAGACTACTTCTATCCGCTCGTTGATATCAACGTTGCCACCCACGAGGTGAGCCATGGATTTACCGAATTTAACTCAGGGCTGATTTACGCCAATGAATCCGGCGGCATGAACGAGGCATTTTCAGATATCTCAGCCGAAGGTAGCGAATTTTACTGGAAAGGCGATGTGGATTGGATTGTCGGCGCTGACATATTCAAGGCTGAGGGTGGACTTCGCTACTTTGAAGATCCCACTGAGGATGGCCGATCCATTGGACACTATGACGACTATTACGATGGTATGAATGTCCACTTCTCCAGCGGTATCTTCAACCGCGCATACTACCTGCTCGCAAATAGCTCGGGTTGGGACCCGAGGAAAGCCCTTGATGTCTATGTGTTGGCAAATCAGGCTTACTGGACAGCCGACTCCACCTTTGAAGAAGGTGCATGTGGCGTTATTTCTTCAGCCTACGATCTCGGCTATGACTGGCAGGTTGTTTTCAAATCATTCTTGGAAGTAGGTGTTGTATGTACCAACACCGGAGTAGATACAGATTACGACGGATTGGATGACGGTTACGAAATCAAACACGGATTTAATCCTTTCAACAGTAACGATGCACAAAAGGATTTCGATAACGATGGTCTGTCAAACCTTGCTGAAGCCGGTATCAATACAGACCCTAAAAATGCTGACTCAGACAGAGATGAGCTAACTGACGGTGACGAAGATAAATTGGGTTATAACCTGTTGTCATCAGATTCAGATTCCGACGGTATTGATGACCATTTTGAAAATGAAATGGGGCTCAATCCGCTAGATAGCTCGGACGCACTCCTTGATGCAGACAACGATGGTGTTATCAACCTTACAGAGTATCAGGGCGGATCTGATCTGTTTGATGATATGTCTATCCCGGCATTGGGAAGAGGTTTCCTGTTTGATTTTGAAGAGGGCGCAGTGCCGGAAGAATGGGGAGCAGCTGCAGGACCAAAGGTCTTTGAGATCACCGGTGAAAATACGATAGGCAACTTCTCTGTTGTGTCTCAAGAGATTGATCACAACAGCACGGTATTCAACTATATCGTGCTCAATGGACAAGGCGGCATGTTGAGCTTCGATGTGAAAACCAGTACCGAAGAGGGCTATGACTTCTTCGAGCTGGCGGTGGATGGTGACATACTTTACCGCGCATCCGGTGAAAAAGACTATCATCGCGTTGAAGTGAATGTGCCTGAAGGCAGTGGAGTTGTCACTTTTAGTTACACCAAAGATGGCGGCGCTATTGGTGGTGAAGACAAAGTATGGCTGGACAATATTCAACTCGAAACTGGCTATGTCGATACAGATAATGATGGTATGGATGACCGCTGGGAGCGCGTGAATGGCTTGAACAGCAGTGATCCATCCGATGCATGTTAGATAACGACAATGATTCACTGACTAACCTCCGGGAGTTTGAATTACAAACTGACCCTGAAGCGACAGACACAGATGGCGATACCTTGACTGATGCACAAGAAGCCAATGTGTTAAAAACCAAGCCGCATCTTTCCGATTCTGATAATGACGGCATAAATGATGCTGCCGAACTGGAATACGGCATGGATCCGCTGTTACCCAGTGATGGAGCAGAAGACTATGATGGAGACGGATTCTCGGTAGCTACGGAACACCGGGAAGGTTCAGACCCATTCGATGCAGACAGCAAACCTGAGAATGTATTACGTGACTATCGTCATACCTTCAATGGTCAGAAACCTGTTTTTGATAGCAAGTACTGGTCAACAGGCGATGACGCAGAGTGGCAGGTCGTCTCATTGAGAGGTCGTAACAAGGTTCTCCGTAGCGGCACGATTGGTAACAAACAATCGACAAGGGTGACCTTCAGCGGATTGTTTGATGCGGGTACGTTCTCGTTTGATGTCATGTTAGACACAGAGACTGAGCGCGATGTCGCTACATTGTTACTGAATGGTGACCTGGTCGCTGAGAGTAGCGGTGAGGAAAATACTCGTCTCGAACTAGATCTGCCGCAAGGTGAGCATGTTATTGACGTGATTTATACCAAAAATACCAGCCGCTCCAGCGCCACAGATAGCATTGCGATTGATAATGTTGAGTTCAAAGCTCATGATTTGTGCGATGCACCGCGCTGGCAAAAATACGACGTTTATGTTGCTGGCGATAAAGTAAAACAGGGCGGGTACTTGTACGAGGCTAAATGGTGGAACCTACTGCAAAAACCGTCTCAGCATTCAGGTCAATATCGTGTTTGGACTAAGCTGGGTCAATGTTAATTCGCACGCGAGCGAAAAACCTGTGCTGATGACCACTTTTGCTTACTAAGAATGGTGCCAATCAGTACTCGCGCAGCATGGGTTAACATTCGAAAGAACAACGAACCCTGTGAAAGTAAAAAGGCTGGTAGATACCAGCCTTTTTTGTCTCCCAAAGCGTTAATTTATGTTACGTATTTGGTTGAGAATTAATACATTCAACTCATAAAGCAATCGGCGAATATTACATAATGCCAGATGAAATTTTTGCCACCGAAGACACACTCGGCAATCTGTAAGATTCGTATTTGGTCTTCGAGAAGAAAATATAGTTCTAAATGAAGGAGCCCGACGAGAGAAAGCCGGGCTATGAAAAGCCGTGTTTTTATCAAAAATCGTATTTAACTGTCACCGACCAATTACGTTTGGCTTCGGTAAGGTCTTGGTCTTCCGACGTTTGACCACGAACATTATCCCAGTTGTAATATTCCTCGTCGGTGAGGTTAAACACGCCTGCGCGAAGCGTCAAATTGTCAATTGGCCTGTAATACGCGGTCAAATCCAATACAGTTGAGCTTGAGATAGGCCTAATATTATCGCCATTGATATGTTTTTTCTTCTTTTTCGCAGTGTATTTCAGTTTTAGTGAGCTCCCCCAGTTATCAACAGAGTCATAGTTGACACCAGCGACTAGGTTCAAAGGGTTGACGCTGTTTAACGGGTCGTCATTGCCATCTTTACCTTTCGCATACGCAGCAGCAACACGGGTGCTTACGCCTTCAACTGGCAACACATCATCCCAAGAAAACTGACTTGATAACTCAACGCCCTTGATTTTAGCTTTACCAATGTTTACCGATTGATAAATGGTAGGATCACGCACCGGAACACCAGACCCTGATACAACCTTTCTCTCAATAAAGTTTTTGTAATCACTCTGGAAAAGTGCAATTTCGCTACTCGATTGCTCGGTGTTATGACGCCAACCTATTTCATAGGATGTACTCTTTTCTGCCTTCAGATTAGCGTTGGGCATAAATAAGTATCCACGGGTTGGGTTACCAAATGAATAGTAAAGCTCCTTGAAGTCTGGCGCACGGAAGCCCTGACTAAATTGCGCGAACAAACGATGACTTTCATTAATTTTAAAGATTGTTCCCAATCGTCCAGTTAGCGCTGAATCTGAAAACGTCTTAAAGTCTTCCTGAGGAATTAAGCTGGTATTTTGACTGGCATCTCCGGGTTTCGTCTTAAATTTGTCAAAACGAAGCCCCGGGGTAAGGATGAAATTACCAACAGAAATTTCGTCTTGTAGGAAGACACTTTGGACACTCTCGCTGGCTGAAGGTATATAGAAAATTACTTTGTCCGCAGAGGCTGAGTTGAACTCATTATTAATATTTTCAATATCTTTGTCGGAAAAAGAAACACCATAAATAATAAAGTGATCAGCTGACCCCGTTGTCAGTTCTTTATCAAACTGCGCATCAAACTGATAGCCTTTATCAGTGTATGTATACAACTTACGCTGCTGATTACTCCTTATCGTCTCAGTACGGGAAGTGAGATTAGTTTCGTCTTTATCCAGCCAATCTACTTTCCACGAGAGTGTATCCGCAACAGATGATTGAATATCCCAAATGTGCCTAATACCGACTTGATACTGCTCTGTCTCGTCACTTCAAACTACATCAATGTAGTTAACAAAACCGTAATTGGCGTTAGGCAATGTTGTTTGGGCATCTTTTTTGAGGTAATTTCCTGAAAACTCAATGCGGTGTTCATCGTTCAACTGATAATTCAGTTTTACCAGCACGTTATTTGTTTCGCTATCCTGTGGCTCAGGCTCACCAAAATTACGAAGCTCTTTTCCATCTCTTCGAGTAAACGCAACCAAACTCTCCAAATTACCAAACTGGTTGGCTAACGCGACAGTTTCGCTAAACGTTTTATCTTTTGATGAATAATTAAACTTTGCGAGACCAGCGATTTCTCGATTTTTAAGAATATCTGCTGGAGTTTTTGTCTCAAACGCCACAATACCGCCAATGGCATTTGAGCCTTGTAATGAAGACGCAGCGCCTTTCACTACTTGAACCGACTTTATAAGGTCCAGATCAATTTCGACACGCGAAGAATTAATAAATTGGGCACCCGATTCAAATTCGTTACCTTGCGCGACACCATCAACCAGTACTTTTATCCGGTTACCATCAATACCGCGAATATTAATACTCTTCACGCCTTGCCGCGAGTTGGTTTCGACAGACACACCAGGTGTATATTCAAAAAGATCATCGAGATCCGTCACCATATTCTGTTCGATCTCTTCGTCGTCTAGCACCGCCACAGATGCCGCAGTATCTTCGAGTTGGCTGTTGGTTCGTGTTGCCGTAACTACGACCTCTTCAAGGGTTTTTGTCTCATCGGCAATGACACTGGGTGCAATAGCCAAGAGAATTGAAGCTGATAAAACTGATTTTCTAAACATGTTTCTTACCGCCTTTAATCCATGTTGAGCAGGAAAAAGTCATCCATGTTGAGCTAAAAACAGTTCAATCGTATATAATGCGAATGATAATTACTATTATTCGCATTTGGCATAATAAAAAGGTATTTAATTCTGAAATTAATATTTCCCCTTTTATTTCAATACTTAAAATAAAAACAATGATGATTATTTATTCGTTCTAAAATACTTAAAATCTTAATATTAAGATAACGATTTATGAATAAAGTGATTTGGGCGCAATCCTTGTTACATGTTCGCAGGTAATGCCCCTAAATTAACTGTGGTGGCGATGGCCTCAGCCAAAGACTGGTGTCCACATTTTTTTGGCGATCAATTCAACGAATTTTCAGGTTGGTTGGAAATAAGATAGAAACGCGGACGACTCCGTGTTTTTATCAGTAAGATAGGCAGTGCGAATCAGGTGTAAACTACAACCTTGCCTCTCACCAATACTCAATGGGTTTTTAGCGAACCTAATCCTCTATGCAAAGGGAGTTTTGCATGTTAACCCGCGAGAGCTTGCCTTCTTCTCTCCACTTTTTTCCTATAAACACGCATATCTTCAATCAATAACAGCATTTTTTATTACTCACTCCTTAATCGCGATGTATCTCAAAGCTATCATCTGTCTGATTGCTTTCCACTTGGGATATGAAATGCTGAACGCTGACGTCGTTGTACCTTTGCCCATATACGCAAAAGCGTCTGCCCCACTCGACTCGCATATTTCAAAGAGTTAAAGGAAGGAAAGGACGCTATGAGCGAAAAACTTCTGTTTGCGCGATCATTTGGCTTGCATCAGGGCTGGCTTTTGGGAAGCTTCAACCTAATGCTTCCCATCTTACCTGTTTGGTTGATGAGCTGGGGTCTCACCCCATCAGAAATGGCCATGGGGTATGTCACTATGGGTGCCATGGTTGTGATCACAGAAGTACCATTTGGGATACTGGCCGATAAGATTGGCCAACTGACAGTGTACATTCTCGGTATTATTCTTGTTAAGGCAGCAATACTGGTATGGTTGCTTTCCCCTAACCTGATTGGCTGTGTCGTAGGTTTTGCCCTCTGGGGAATTGGTTTAGCGATGAACTCAGGTACGCTGGGAGCCTGGTTCGTTGAAGCCTTCAGGAAAAAGGAAGGAACAGAGCCCTTACAACCGGGCTTTGCAAAAATGGGGCAATATTGTAGCTGCCTTTCAGCAGGTACAGCATTGTTTGCAGCGGCTGTCACTGGCTTCTGGCTGCTCTTCCCACAATGGTCGTTACCGTTAGAAAGTCTGGTTACGCTATCTTTAATCAGTCTCCTTTTTCATGCGGTATTTACCGTAATTTGGCTAAGAGGAAAAGTCAGCGATGAAGTCATCAATCAGGAACCTCAACCTCTCAATGATTCAGATTCATTTGGTCAACTAGCCCGGCATCCTGTTATTTGGCGATTATTGATTCTGGCGACGTTACTGACACCTATGTTCGGCGCGGTCGAAAAATTCTGGCCTGTCATGTTCGAGCCACTGCTACAAAACGATTGGCCAGATATCAGCTTAACCTCTGATGTCGCCTGGGTGTTCTTCTTATCCTTTTCGATAGTCTCTTTCGGTAATTCAGTGGCTCATCCATTGATGACCCGCCTTTGCAACAAGCTAGACAGACAACTTGGTAAAGCTGTTTACATTGTTTATGTCATTCAATGTCTCTCGTTAATTGCTATGGCATTTGCACCCAACTGGTGGTGCTTCTTACCTGCATGGTTAGCATTCTATGTCGGTTTCTCGGTCAAAATGAGTGCAGAGGGCGAACTATTTAATGATTGTATCCCGGATGACAAACGGGCCAGCATGATGTCACTCCATTCCCTCTTCACCAGACTTGGCGGCATTGGCGGCTCAATCACTATTGGCGTAGGCACCTTGTATTTATCTATTAATTCGGTATTTATTCTACTGGCAGGCTTTAGTTTATTTGCCGTTCACCTCTATCTCGATCGCCAACTCAACCGAATCGCCCAACCAACAGAAGAGGTTGCCATCTGAACATCGAATATTAAATCCGTAGCAGTTTTTGTGGAGTGACTGGCAAGTAAAAGCAGATGGAAAAATTCAACTGTGGAATAGTTAGCCAGCCCTGCATTTTTGTCTGAAACAGTGCCTAAATAGGTCGTTCTAATTTTGACACTAGCGGAATACCGCCTCATGGCGAGGTGTTGATTTGTTGCAAAGCCCTTCCTTTGGAATGACTCTGCAACTGGACAGCTAAGCATACCTTCAATACGACCAATCAAAAGCGCTTACGTCAAAGGTTCAGTTTTCAAATTTTTTTATAGAGCATCTATTATGCGGTTTGTTTCAATATCACCCAGAGCTCTTCAACTATTTGTGTCTTACATCTGCTTACACTGAAGAAAACATATTCATTACTATCAATAATATGTATCACTTTCCCGCCCCAGAACTGAGCTTCTGGTTGACCCGTAAACTTTAAATTAATACTCAATATTAATCAGCTGTTTGTAATATACACAACCAAAAAACCGAAATGAAAATATCATTCCTCAAGCTTAAAAAATTGACCTTAAGTAATTTTCATTCAGGCATAAAGTTTAGCTCTTGCTTTGTTAGCATGATTTTGGACCGAATTGAGTTAGAAGGGTGAGCGTTTGGTGCGCCAGATGTATTAGGCAAAGTAAGGGTAACATAAGCCTTATTGAATGGGCTTTTGGTTAGCGCGAAGGCCATATCCTCTTGTTATGTCAAGGCAAACAAGCGGTCCATATAATCGCGATCATAATCTAGTAGTGAGCTGTTTTGTTCATGATAGATAGACTCCAAAGGTTTCTTGCTATCTGCAACTATATCCATCCCGCGATCATCATAGATATGGAGTGTTAAACCTTTAGTGCAATTTATAAGGAAGAGTTGCCCATGGAGAGAAGGTCCTCTACAACCAAAATCACTATTGATTAATGCCAAGATAACTTCGTCTTCGTTAAGGTCCTGAGTGTAAACGTCTGAGATTGTTACTCTCTTTATACAGTAGCGTTTGTATTCTAGGTCATCACGATAAATGTCTCGATGTTCGCTAAACACTATTGGCTTTCCGGATAACTTACAGAATAATTTGAAAAAGTAGTCGCTTTTCTTAATTTTCTGCCGACCATCCGAGAGAATTTGATAGCAGACTTTAATCTCGTCATTTTGGGAGAAAGCTGACCTATAAATACTCGCTGCGCGATTAGAAGCGACCCTGAAGTACTCTTCGTTTATGTTTTCTCGTTTACTATCTGCCCATACGCTTATATCTGTAGGACCAAGCTCAAATCGTAATGCAAATTTATTTTTATAAAACAACGGTTTTTCTAACTTCATAGAAAGCATGGTTTGCGACATCTCATCAGAAGAATGTAACGCTTGCCATGAACGGCGAGCGATTTTTTGCGAGTCCAGCGCCGGTAGGGCGCGATGTTTGATGGCTTTATTATATGCCTAATAGGTCCGTGTCTTGCCATACATCTTCGTAAGCCTCGGCTAGTAGAAATCTATAACCGGGAGGTAATGCTAAGTACGGCTCGGCTTGAGGAAGATACTCATTGATATGACTTACATGCAAAGGCTTAAAGAAATCCGGATCATCAGTCATCTCTTCGCCGCACCAAAGGTACCAGCCACATGTGCCATTCTCGGCTTCATGCCTTAAACCATTAATCGGGAATTTTCCTATAGTTTGAATGGCGATACCCAATTTTTCGCTCTCATCGCAGGGTATATATTCCGCATCAAATTTTGAGCAAATCTCTCGCTGATTACTCATAAACTACCTTTAGCTTATAACGTCAAGCTAGGCGCGCAGCTTTGCTGCGCCCATGCTTAAGCGCCTTGTTAAATGCTTACTCCATGACTTGTTCATAGAATATTACGTCAAGTTCACCTGAAAGTTCGTTGCCGCTTTCATCCGTGATTTTATATATTTCTTGAGTGACCTGCTCCCCAAAAACTAGTCCAA
>NZ_LYBM01000073.1 GCF_001707825.1 Veronia pacifica
CCATCCGCATACTTCTCACTTGGTCTGGATTCTTGGTCGATGGCTCACGCGCGGCAATCTGTGCCGTTTTTGCGTAGCCGACGACCGCACCGCCCTCAGGATCCGAGCAAAGTACCGTTCCTTCAGTAAACTGGCTGAATCCCCGCTTACCCTCTGCAACTTCAATTGCGTTACAGACGGTTGGCGTGTCGACACGTTTTAACAGTTCGTAGAGTTTCTCATCCATTAGCTATTCAACCAGTCAGACAGATGCTGAGAGGTTGCCTCCGGTTGTTCAAGGGTGGGGAGATGCCCGGCTTTTTCAACCACGACAAAGTTGGCGTGAGGGATTAGGGCTTTCATAGTTTCATGACGATCAAGAGGACAAAGCTGGTCATCCTCTCCCATCAGAATCAATGTCGGTACGCGCACTTTTGCCAACGTATCCTGCTGATCGGGTCTGTCTCTCAGGGCGAGCGATTGGTTGATAAATACCTGATCACCAAGTGTTCTTGCCATCTCGACGCAAAGTTGATCTATTTCTGGACGAGGAAAGCCCTGATGGAGATATTTAGGAATCATTACTTCTTTCATCACGCCCAGCATGTCACCCTGACTGACCCTGTCGAGATGCACCGCTCTGGACGCTTTGACTTCATCAATTTCCGCTCTTGGATTGGTATCCATCAACGCCAGCTTTTTAACCCTGCCGGGCGCTTGGCGGATCACTTCCATCGCGAGAATGCCACCCATAGATAGGCCTGCAAGTGCGAAGTGCTCAGGTGCCTTACTGAGCACATCATTAGCCAAAGCTGCCATCGTATCGAACCGACCAATGTCCATGACGCTCACGTCTCTTTGCTGGCGAAGTACGTCGATTTGAGGAGCAAAAAGCCGCTCGTCACACATCATGCCGGGCAGAAAAATCAAAGGCAGCGCCGCGTTCATGCATTGCCCCCCACCCATGTAAGACCAGCAGGATCGGCTGTTCTGGTCACACGATACAAGCTGGACTCACCGGAGACTGTTGCTTCCAGTCTGTACTCTGTCCCCTCAGGCAACAGCAGGGTGTCCCCGGGATTGAGGATCAGGCTTTCATCCTGCCAAAATACTGTCCAGTGACCACGCATTACCATTAACACCACTTCTTTTTCGGCAACCAGTGTCTGATCGTTCGCTGAATGACGCCCCAAGAAATCAACCTCAAACCCCGGTTTGTCTACAAGGAGCGCTTGCTCCCCAATGACAGGCACGGGCGCTTCGGTGGACATAGCCAGTAAATCAAGGTATCTGGCGACGTAGCCTTTGATCACTGTTTGTATGTCATAGTGGGGAATGCTATCGAGTAACTCACGGCTTGGCAGCGGCATTTCGTTCTCGCTCTCAGGCAGTAACTCACCTTTTTTAGTGTCGTAAAGCTTGCCACTCTCACCGAGAACTAATCCATGTGCCTGAGCGTCTTCTCTGACGCTTGGCGCCCAAATCACTCCGCCACCTGCGTCATCACCGCCAAGTATGGCCATGATCATGCCGTAGTCCGTACCGACATTTTCGAAACCCCTGAAGATTTGGGTCGGAATATTGAAAATGTCACCTTCTTCGAGAATCACATCGCCATCTGTACCGTCTTCGCCCCAGAAGAAGCGCCAACGGCCTTTAAGAACAAAAAAGACTTCAGCGGTGTTGTGATAATGCAATGAATTAGTGCAGTGCGGTGGCTGTCCCGCTGCGCCAATATTAAATCCGGGAGTTGCGCTGATATGTACATGCTGATCTGCGCCCTCAGAGACACCCCCACCTATGATGGTGAAATTTTCCTTCTGTGAAGAGCCAGGCGTATGAGCATCGATAAATGCAGTTCGACACGGTATCAACTCGCCATATCTGACCCATTGAGGTTTCATCCTTTTTCTCCTTTATTAACCAGTATGAAGTGCTATTTGTTTCCAGATGGCAGTCTCATCGAACAAGACGCACTCTCTGCGAATACCCCTTGGGCCAAACTCAACATGGGCGGCAGCCATGACATAAACATCAGCACCACTCGGACGACCAAAGCGACCCCAGCCATCATGTTTACCCTCTAGTGAAAACCGGATCGCAGCCCTTGGAGGAAGAAGGGGATCTTCTCGCCCTATCTGATGATCGATAGTTAATTTTGCGTGTGGAAAGCTTGCTCTGAGACCCATCCAGAATTGTTCTATCGCAGGCCATGAATACGCCGTTTGCCCGCAGGGATAAATACTTTCACAGGCACGGTCGTACCCGTTGCGGATACTGTCTATTTCTGCCGCCATGATCTGCTGTATGGTGTCGGCGTATTTTTCGCCCCACACATTGTCGTTGCCTTTGCCCTGATAAGGCCCAACGACTTCCTGAGAGAGGTTGAAAGGTTGCTGGCAGGATTCAGGTCCGCCTTCGGCGATGATCTGATTAGCAGCATGTTGTTTTGGCTCTATGCCGAGTTGCTGAACAATTGCCCCTTGGTCACGGATCAACCATTCATCGTTAATTTGATTGTTTATTGCGTGGCAGTCAGCGATGACCCGGTATCGAAGTCGTTTACCTGTTGCTGGGCCAAATACACCGTCGTTCGCGTGGGTGGCCTCTGACAGAATGCGATGTGACGAGAGCATGCCAGTTTCAGGCGTACCGGACCAGATAACATCCTCACCGAGTAGGATCCTGTCAGGAAGCTCATTCTGCGTTGCCATCGTCTGAGCAATCACGTCTGGATTACCCACCGTAATGGATGCTGGCGTTCTGACGATGATGTCGGAGGCATAGTAATCATGAAGAGCAGCTATACGTTTGCCCTCCCAAATTTCCTCTGTGATCTTCAAAATATAATCAGGAAAATCTATGAATTTTTCGTCGAATCCTTTCATCGTTTCCAGCCTCCGGGGATACGTGCTGATTGTCGGATTATGAGTGGCGAGCCAATCGCCACTTTCTGAGGAGCGTCGTTTTCATGACTGATTTGCTGAAGGATGATCCGGACAGTTTCTGAGACCATGACGTCGGCGCACTGCTCAAGCGTGGTTAATCTGTAGCTTGGCCAACTGGCTGCGTCGACGTATCGTAACCGATAACAGATACATCTTCAGGTACCTTGAGGCCGAGTTCAAAGCGCAGCGTATCCATTACGGCCAGTGCCATGTGGTCGTTCGCGACAAATACAGCATCCGGTGGATCGTTTTCAAACATTCTTATCGTGGCTTCGCTGGCTTTTTCCATATCGAACATGCCATTACCGCGCGAATGGAGATCCATCCCAGCCTGGCTCAAACCCGCCCTGAAGCCAATTTCCCTGTCTCTCTGGGTCGACGTACTGTCCTGCCCAGCCAGATAACTGATTTTTTTATGTCCGCCAGCGATCAAAAATTCGGCGGCCGTCATACCACCACAGAAATTATCTGAGGTGACGGAGGAAAAATTGCCTGTTTGTTGTGAACGGTTGAAGAGAACAATAGGCACACTGAACGAGCGGCAACGCTCAGCCAATTCTGATGACAAATCGACAGAGGCGGCTATGATCCCATCAACCTGATAGTCGAGAATTTCATCAATGACTTCTTCAATGCCCTCCGCATTGTGGGTCATGAAGACGAGTACGTGATATCCCTCTTCCTGCAGGCGATTGGAGAGCTTTTCCAGCGCATCGGGATAGAATTGGTTGTTCAGATAAGCGACAACCAGCCCAATGATTCTGCTTTTACCCGATACCATGGCTCTTGCCAGAACGTTAGGTCGGTAACCCAGCTCTTCTGCTGCCTTTTTGACCTTATCTACCGTTTTTTTAGATGCAGAGCCTCCGGGGGTGAATACCCGGCTGACCGCAGACTGGCTGACTCCTGCCAGTTTCGCTACATCGGTTGAGGTGACTTTTTCATTTGCCATTATTCTGCTGTCCAACCTCCGTCAACCTTTAACGAGGTTCCCGTCACCATGTTGGAGGCATCTGAGGCAAGGTAGAGCACTGCCCCCATTAGATCTTCCACTTCTCCAACCCTGTCGAGCTTGATGTGTGATTCAATCCATGCGCGCTTGTCCGGGTCATCAAACGTCGATGCCGTAAGTTCTGTTTTTATAAAGGTCGGGCAGATTGTATTCACCCTGATCCCTGCTTTCCCCCACTCAATGGCCATGGCCTTGGTGAAGCCCTCAACAGCGTGTTTACTGGCGCAATAAACAGCTCGGTCAAGGCCTCCTACGTGCGCCATCTGGCTGGAAATACTGATCAGGCTTCCGCGTTTTTTTGCTGAGAGCAGTCTTTTTGCCACCAGTTGGAACAGAAAGTAAGCCGCTTTCACGTTCAACGAAAAAACGGCGTCGAAATCGTCAGCGGTTGTGTCAGTGGCGGGGGAGTGTCGGGCCAGACCTGCAGAATTAACGACGACATCATAAGGGGCACGACTTGCTATCTCAGCGTCGAGTGCAGATAAATCGGTGATATCAAGTACTAGCACATCAGAGAGCCAGCCTTTGTCAAGAAGGGCTGCTGACAGCTCACTGAGTTGATCGCCACGGCGGGCTACCAGCGTCACATGCGCGCCTGCTTCTGCTAATGCCACAGCACAGGCGAGCCCAATCCCGGATGATGCGCCTGTTACCAGTGCGCGTTTTCCCGTCAGTTTGAAAGAAGGTGTTTGGGGTAGCGAAATCATCATAGCCTCTCCTGTGGCAGATTGATCGGGCCGCTGGGCCTTGATTTGTTGAACTCCTTCAACCGGGCGAACACATCTACCCCCAGCTGGTCGTATACGTCGAGCAGATCGACGAGTACCCAGTTTTCGACAATTTTTTTGTCTTCGATACGCCAAAAGTCGAGACTGCGCAGGGTAATTTTTTGCCCTGATGGTGCGATACCAAGCCAACCGCCAGATGACAGTGTCTGAGCCATATTTGGCCACCCTGTCACTGCCACGTAATTGTCATGAGCAAAAAAGTGACACCTTGTTTCGCTTTCATACTGACCACGGTCAGGCATTGCGTTGAGAAAGGGGATCTGATGCCAGTGCCTGAAGCCTGACAATCCCCGGCATGTTCCTATTCCGGCGGGGCCGTACCACGTCATGTGTGGGTGCCAAAATGTGTTCATGCTCATCACTTCAGGGCCGCCCTGCGACGGATGTTGTTGAAGTTTTTCTAACATCTGGATGACATGCTGAACGTTACTGGCACTGAGCAAAGGGTCCGCTTGAGCGGCCTTTATACCGTCGCAGGTTGCAGGGCCCGGAACCAACCCTTCCCTTGCCAGTGAAGGGACCATCGGCCATGCGTTTGCCTGCATCATGACTTCAACCAAATCCCATATCGCCTGCACCTCCACCACGCCCTCTTCTGATAAACGATAAAACTCGTGAAAGCGCATGTGAAAAAACTGTCCGGTCGGCGGTATCTGCAACAACGGTGCAGAAAAGGTGCCGCAGTAAAATCCGCAGCACCCTATCCAGGTATGTCCATCTTGGTCCTGATTGCAGATCACTATGGTGTCTCTGCGTTCAAGGTCAGGCACGGCCGATATGAGGTGTTCAAAGCAATGTTCAATCCACTCGGATGCGCCCCTCAATGTGCCGAATGGAAAACACATATTGATAACAGCGTTGTCTGCGAACAGTTGATCGGTCAGTTGCGGTAATTCACTCGAATGGATTCCACGCTGACACATACGCCACTGGCGATGTTTCGGCATCCATTCATCAAATAGTTCTGCTCCTGACCGGGCCATTGCTTTTACCTCGCTGCCGCTGTGCCATATGGCACATCTTTTTTGCCGTATCGACGAACGCGTAAATTACATTGCTCGGCATGTCCGACGAATCCCTCAATCATGCAAAGACGTGAACCGTATTCACCGATAGTTGTTGCGGCTTCATCAGTAAGGATCTTCTGATAGCTATGTGTTTTGAGGTATTTACCTACCCATAAGCCACCTGTGTAGCGTCCGGCTTTTTTAGTCGGCAGGGTATGGTTAGTCCCGATCACTTTGTCACCGTTAGAGACGTTAGTTCTCGGCCCGAGGAACAGCCCACCGTAACTGGTCATATTTTCGAGGAACCAGTCGTCGCGGTCAGTCATGACCTGCACATGCTCATAAGCCATCTCCTCTGATACCTGCAACATTTCCTCGTAGGTATCACACAGAATGATTTCGCCATAGTCGCGCCAACTGACGCTCGCTGTATTTGCTGTTGGCAAAATGGTGAGAATGCGATCAATTTCTTTGAGTGTCTCTTCAGCCAGTTTCGCGCTGGTGGTCAGCAGAGCCGCCGGAGAGTTGTAGCCATGCTCTGCCTGACCCAACAGATCGGTGGCACACATCTCTGCATCAACCGTATCGTCTGCGATCACCATGGTTTCTGTGGGGCCGGCAAAGAGGTCGATGCCGACGCGACCGAACAGCTGGCGTTTCGCCTCAGCAACAAAAGCGTTACCGGGACCGACCAGAAGGTGCACAGGATCTATCGTCTCAGTTCCAATTGCCATTGCGCCGACGGCTTGAATACCGCCCAGTACATAAATTTCGTCAGCACCGCCAATATGCATGGCTGCAACAACCGCCGGGTTGGGCTGTCCTTCAAACGGGGGGGTGCAAGCAATTACACGAGGTACACCCGCCACTTTAGCGGTTGCCACTGACATATGTGCAGAGGCGACCATAGGGAATTTCCCCGCGGGGACATAACAGCCGACACTTTGCACTGGAATATTTTTGTGACCAAGAATGACGCCTGGCAGAGTCTCGACTTCAACGTCAGTCATTGATTCGCGTTGTATTTGTGCAAAGTTGGTGACCTGTTCGTTTGCAAAACGGATATCTGCCATATCTTCTGGTGATACTTTGGCAATGAGATCGTCGATTTCTTGTTGTGAAAGCTTAAAAGAAGGCGGAGAGTAATTATCGAACTTCTCTGCCAGCTTCCTAACCGCTTTGTCGCCGTCTTGCTCAATCATCTTCAAGGTTTCTGCCACGGTCGCGACAACTTTCTCATTGTCACTCGCCTGATCTGCAACTGGCTTACCGGACTTTATGTATTTTATTGTCATTTACTAACTCCATTAACTTCGGTAAAGGACGTTTACTGGTTGGGAGAGGGTGGCACTTTCTCACCGCGATCGTAGGCTTCCCAGCCCTCACCCTGAAAAATGTCTACGCCGAGTTGGGCAAGCACAAAAGGAAAATCGACCATGACCCAGTTATCAACGATTTTTCCATCCTGCACTTTCCAAAAATCCATATATCGAATCTCGACTGTTTTGCCTGTGGGTTCGACGCCCATGAAGGTCCCTGTATGCTTGGCCGTCTGATGACCAAAAGCCGCTGCCCACTCGCCCATGTAGAGCCGTGCTTCATCCACGCAGACTTTGTCGGAAAACGCTGCCTGAAAGGGCTTTTGCCAATTATTCTGAAACTCCTTGAGGCCTTTTTTGTTGCCACATCCTGTATTACCCAACCAACGGAACCCTTCCGAAAAAAACTCCCCGATGTCAGCAATTCTGTGGTCATTCAGGCCGTCGACCATGGATTCGATGACATGACGGGTCTCATCTGTTTTGGACATATCTGTATCTTTGGTCAGAAATGCCTGCTCTGGTCTGGCTCCGCTCATTGGTTTTTGTCTCCTGTCGCTATGCGAATTCCTGTTTTGGCATCAAATAAGTGACAAATTGAGGCTGGGATGGATGCGACAAATGGCTGGCCAATATCTGTCGAGTATTCCTTGTCTGCTTTCACAGCAACCAGCGTCTCTCCGAGTTTGACGGTGATCATGGTCGCCTCGCCCAGCAGCTCAATCGAGAAGACGGGTGCGTCAATACCATCCAGATGGTTATCCGCTGACTGGCCTTGTTTTGGCACCGATGCATCTTCCGCTCTAAAGCCGAGTGTTATGTCGCCTTCAATGTCTGTGGAGAGTCCGGTGACTTGCATGTTTTCTGCACTGAACACTCCGTTTGAAATTTTCCCTTCAACCAAATTCATGGCGGGAGAACCGATAAAGCTCGCCACAAAGGTGTTGGCTGGATAGTTGTAAATATCTGTCGGGGTGCCGACCTGTTGCACGACACCAGCGTTCATGACGACTACCCGATCTGCCAGTGTCATTGCTTCAATTTGATCGTGCGTCACGTAGATGGTGGTGACCTGAAGTTCATGAGACAGGTTTTTGATTTGCGCCCGGGTCGATACGCGGAGTTTGGCATCAAGGTTGGACAAGGGCTCATCCATCAAGAAAACGTTGGGTTCTCTGACAATGGCACGTGCCAACGCCACCCGTTGTCTTTGACCGCCCGACAGATCAGCGGGCTTGCGGTGCAGAAAGTCTGTCAGCTCTACCATTTTTGCTGCACAGCGCACTTTCTCATCATGCGTTGCCGGATCGACGTTACGAACTTTCAGAGGGAAACGGATGTTTTCGTAAACATCCATGTTCGGATACAAGGCGTAGCTCTGAAAGACCATGGCGACATCACGGTCTTTCGGCTCGAGATTATTAACCACTTTACCGTCGATAAGGATGTCACCGCTAGTGGCTTCTTCCAAGCCAGCAATCATTCTCATTGTTGTGGTCTTTCCACAGCCAGATGGTCCGAGAAGCACCAGAAATTCCTTATCAGGAATGGTGAGATCAAAATCATTCACACCGACGAAATCGCCCCAGCGTTTGTCTATGTGTCTCAACTGCACCTCTGCCATTACCGAGCTCCTTGTTAATCACCTATTGGGTACGTATTCAAAATTAGTAAGGAACTACGCAGAAAGAAACTCACAGAAATTGTAAATATGATATTGATCACGTTTTTAATATTATGTGTTTTTTTGTTGATTTTTCGTTAAGTCTCTATCTTTCAAGGTGTTGTTTTTTGTCTCTTTTTTGAGAATTGAGATAAAGTGTTTTTAAATCATGGCTTTATATTTTTTTCAAAAAATGGGTAATATTCACAAAAAAAATGACGAGAATCTTGATCAATTAGGATGTTCGGACGAATCTAAATTGCATACGTAATCATAAGCGGTCTGTCGCTTACGCTGATGAATCCGTAAGGCAGACATGATGTTTGGGGCGTGTGGGCACGCCAGACAAACCCTCTTTTCAAGGTAGGAGAGAAATATGAAATGTAAGATCCTCGCGATGATGATAGCTGCCTCGGCAGTATCGACGTCGGCGGTGGCCGCAGAAGGTTGCGGTGCTGGCGCAGGGAATGTCAGTATTCTGGCCAATGATTTTCCAGCTCTGCATGCTGTCGCGACAGAGGCTGAGACCTGTGCGACAGACAAACTGACGGTAACGAAAAACCACACCAAAGATCACCGGGACTTGCAGGTGGCTGCACTCAAGGCCAAACCCGCAAAATACTCCTCTACTATAGTGACGACCAGCTCTATTGTTCCTTTACTCAATGAAGGTTTGATTCGGCCGCTGGATGATTTGGTTGCAAAATACGGCCAGAGCCTTAAACCATCGCAGCTCATCAAAATAGACGGCAAAGTAATGGCTGTCGCTTTTATGGCTAACTCCCAGCACTTGTTCTATCGCAAGGATTTATTGCAAAAGGCTGGAATTGAGCCACCGAAGACCTTTGATGACATGGTTGCTGCTGGTAAGACATTGCAGGAGAGAGGGATCAGCCGTTATCCAATCGCTCTGAATACCAAGACGGGTTGGAACTTGGGTGAAGAATTCATCAACCTTTACAGCGCGACGGGCTCTAGTTTCTTCAAACCTGGTGGCGCAGTGCCAAACCTTAACAATGCAGATGGCATCAAATCACTGAAAACACTGAAAGCACTGACTGAGTTGTCTAACCCGGACTATCTGACGTTTGACTCCAACACCACGCAAGCGTTGTGGGAAGACGGTAAATTGGCAATGGCACTGATGTGGGGTTCACGTGGCACAGCAATATTGGATAACGAAGGCTCAACGCCGGAAATTGTCAGTAATACGGTCTTGACCAATACGCCTTCTTTCTCTGCCAGTGGTGTTCCCGGAGCGACACTTTGGTGGGATGGCTGGACTATTTCTTCCAACTTGTCTGAGCAGGACGCAGAAACCAGCTTTAAAGTAATGGTGCATGCTGTTTCAAAAAATATGATGAGCAAAAATGCAGACAAAGCGGTTTGGCTGATTGAGGGATACAAACCAAACCCGGCAGCACAGGGCGTGATTGATTCTGTAAATCGTCAGGCATCTCCTTATCCAATGCTCCCCTACATGGGACTCTTACATACTGCGCTGGGCACAGAACTGTCTGATTACCTTTTAGGTAACGAATCTGCAGAACAGGCACTGAAAGATGTTGAAGCAGCATACATGACGTCTGCCCGTGAGCAGGGCTTCTTATAATCGCGTTTTTGCTCCGGGATATATCCCGGAGCAATACCCAGCAAGAGGCTGAGCCATGCCCCATCGAATATTCCTACAATTTATGTGGCCATCGTTACTGGTAATGTTTTTATTGATTGCACTGCCCATTATCTCTGTGGCCGTTCAATCTTTGTATGTTGAACATGAGCAAGTCGTGCTTGAAACAGAAAATTGTGGTCCTTTTGGCTGCAGTAAAACGGTGTCTGTTGACACTGAGGCAACAGAAAAACTCCGTGAAGAAGAACCGCTAGGGCGATTTAACGGGCTTGGGACTTATACCAACCGGGGACATCTCGCCATTGATGACCTTTCACTTGCCTGGTCCGAGTCTAAAGACATATCCGACTTCGTCAGTAAAATGATGAACCTGCCATTTTATAAGGCATTGGTTTTTACCTTGTCTTACACCTTCATTGTCACGCCATTGGTTATCGTTCTGGGTATGGTGGTCGCCCTTTGCGTAAACGCACTGCCCAAGATAGTAAAAGGCCCAACCATCTTCTTCTCGTTACTCCCGATGATAGTGACGCCTCTGATCGGCTCACTGATCCTGTTCTGGATGATAGATGCTGACGGTGTGATTGGTGCGACGCTCCAGCGCTGGTTCGAGGATGACAGCTTATCGCTGAAAGCGTCACCGACGCTGACTTGGGTGACTCTGTTCATTTATGGGATTTGGCATTCAATTCCATTCTCTTTCATTGTTTTCTATGCCGGTTTGCAAACAGTACCAACGGATACGTTAGAAGCCTCAATGATAGATGGTGCATCGCGCTGGGAAACCATTCGTTATGTTGTGATCCCTCATATGGCCCCTTTAGTGACTTTTGTGGCCTTGATGCAACTCATGGATAACTTCAGGGTGTTTGAGCCTATCGTGGGCTTTGCCTCCGAAGCTCATGCTACTTCCCTGAGCTGGCTGATTTACAACGACTTACGCGGGACAGACTCACAGTTGTTTGGTTCTGCGGCATCGACGTCAATACTGACCATTATTGGTGTTGCCATTCTACTCACGCCTGTCTTTATTAGGACCTGGCGCGGATTCAATCGCAAATCAGCATAGGAGGAGGTTGTTATGGAACAAGTACGTAAAAAGCCTGTTTGGTTAAAAACAGCCTCTGTATCTCTGGTGCTGTTCTGGCTATTAATTGCTGCGGGACCGTTTCTGTGGACAGCATGGGGGTCATTCAAGGTTCAGGCAGATTTCTTCTCGAAGTCCGACTGGATGAATGCTATCTACGGGGTGAAAACACTGCTGGAAACCGGCAGTGAATTTACTGGTCAGGGATATTTTGGTGCCTGGATTGAGCAGGATTTCTGGCTGGCCTCGATAAACACACTGGTGATGGTGCTATCTGTGGTGGTTATTTCTCTCACCATGGGAACGTTAGGCGGTTACGCCTTGGCACGTTCTGGCTTTCGTTACTCACTATGGATCCTGATGATTGCATTGGTATTAAGGGCGATGCCTCATATCACCCTGGTATCCGGGTATATGTTACCCTTTTTTGAATGGAATCTTTGGGGACATCTACCCACTACTATCGTTGTGCTGGTGGCAATCAATCAGCCTTTCACATTGTGGATGCTGCACTCTTTCTTTTTGAACATTCCAAAAGATATGGATGAGAGTGCTATGGTTGATGGCTGCACTCGATTTCAGGCGTTTCGTCACGTGATCATTCCGGTTATGTGGCCCGGCGTGATCACCACAGGTTTGTTCAGCTTCCTGCTTGCCTACAATGACTTTGCCGTCACGGCAATGTTACTTAGTCAGGAAAACCAGACAATGGTGCCAAAGATCGCCAGCTTCCTCGGTACAACTCAGGTTGAGGGAAATGTAATGTTCGCTGTAGCAGCCGTTGTATCTGCTATGGTGCCACTGTTTTTCCTTGTCTTGTTCTTCCAGAAACAAATTGTTTCCGGACTCACAGCAGGCGCAGTGAAGGGGTAGAAATATGTCCGACGTGTTGCAACGGGCCAAAGAAACCGTTTTACATTTTTATCAATGCATTGACGACGCATGTGACGAGCAAATCGACTGGGTGATCAATGAGTATTGTTGTGACAGCTACCACTGGCGTGGCTGTCATCCGTTTAATGAACTCGCTGCCCATGATGTGTCAAAAACGTTCTGGCAACCATTGAAAACTGCATTCAGGCACCTTCAGCGTCGTCAGGATGTGTTTATCGCAGGATTAAATCAGGTCGAAGATAACGATAAACAGACTGGCGATGAAAAACGGTTTGGGTGGT
>NZ_LYBM01000074.1 GCF_001707825.1 Veronia pacifica
AACACTGTTTCTTGGTCATCGGCATTTGGTGATAACAAGGTGGCGAGCTGGCAAAGTAGCTCGACAGAAAAGGGTTGTGACTTCGCCTCCCAGACAGCCTCATGAAGATTCATCACCTGCAGTGCCAAATGTTCAATATCTGATTCAGCTTCTTTGTCCGTCTGTAAAAAGTGTTCAACGGCGGCGCAGTCCATGTCTGCATGATCAAGTTGCACAGAATATATCGCTTCACGTCGCCAACGTGAGAGAAGCGACTCTCTCACATTATCCGCGTTTAATAGTGCGGGGTTCATAAGCAATAAACTCACCGCATCTTTGCTGGTGAACCTATCAATATTTGACAGGCAATGTTGGATTCGTGGCGTCACCATCATACGGTGAGAAGGGCCACTCTGTGCTATGTGTGATGCAGAGTATGATTGTTTTCGGTCATTACAAAATACTGGAAAGACGTTAATACTGTGTTGTTGTCTTGCCCGACGAGTCATGATCCACGCTGTTTCCGCACTCAGGTGGCTTGGCACTCTCGTCTTGAACGATGCGTAATCCAAATAATGTAAGTCGTTGTCAAGAGGGCGTAAAAAAGCACTGTATTCATCGTTAACCAATGAATCAAACAACATGTTCAATTCAGCGAGTGAACCATGATTGACTTGTGGAGGCTTGCTCACCATTATCCGTTACTCATGACTTATCTTTTTCTAGCTTAGCCAATCATCTCGTAATGTGTTTTATGTGATACTTAATTTCGTATTCTGTAACTCACTGAAAATCAGTATGTAAAGTCTGGATAAAGAGACTATCAACTTAATTAGGTCGGGTATCTGCATTGCTTACACTCCACTGATACACTAGCCTTTGAGATCAAAAGAATATGCTTTGGGTCAAAACGGACGTTTTACCGAAGATAGCATCAACCAGGATGGTATATGGTCTCTCTTGTTACTCCCTATTTGGCGAAAATTTTTCTTAGTCAGGCACTGCAAAAAGGGAGCTGGCATAGTGTCGAGTTTTTCAGGAGAGCGAAAGGAAGGAGACGAACAGCCACCCTTTTTCTCTCGATAGATGATCCTTACAGTTATCTTTTACTGCAAGTTTTACCGAAGTTACAACAACGATATGATTTTACCGTTGAGTTCAGAACAGTGCTCAATCGACAGTCAGATATGTTTCCGGCATCGTTGCTATGGGATCAAAATGCATTTAACGATTGTCACTTCACCGCTGATCTTTACCAATTATCTTTTCCCACCCACCCGCCTGAGAAAACAGTAGAGCTGAAAAAAGAGGTGACAGCGCAGTTACTGCATTGTGAACTCCAGCCGGGATACCTGGATAATGCACAGCGACTTTTTGATGCTTATTGGTTCGATGAGACAGAGCGCCTTAATTCTATAGTCAGCCCTGTGGTTCAAGGAGCAGTAGACTGTTATCGCCAACACCTTGAGAGCAACGAGAAACTCTTGCTGCAAAAGAATCATTATCTGAGTGGCAACCTACATTACGGGGGAGAGTGGTATTGGGGTATTGATAGACTGCTGTATTTTGAGCAGAGAATGAATGCTATTGGTGCCAATCTGACCGAAAATAACAAAGTTTGCTTCAATAGAGCGAACCAAGAGAGCGCGCTCATCGCTGTTGCCAACTCACGGCAGCTTGAGAACAGTGATCAAGAGAGTACTTCCTCTGAATTGGAAATGTTCTGGTCACTACGAAGCCCCTATTCTTACCTCGGTCTTGTCAAAGCCAAAGAACTGGCTGAGAGGTTCGACATCTCACTGGTCATCAAGCCTGTGTTACCAATGGTAATGAGGCGCATGCAAGTGCCGACCAATAAGAAGTTATACATCATTAAAGACGTCAAGCGAGAAGCGGTGGAGCAGCATACAGACTTTGGGCTGATTTGTGATCCCGTTGGTTTGGGGGTTGAGAGGTGTTATGCCCTTTACAATTTTGCTCAGCAGCAGGGCAAAGAGATTGAATTTGCCGAATCATGTGCCAGAGCTGCCTGGGCGAAAGGCGTCAATTTGGCAGGTGGCAAAGGACTGCAGAAGATTGTGGAATCGCTTGGTATGAGCTGGAAGGATGCTACTGAACATCTGGATGATGATAGCTGGCGCTATTGGGCTCAAGACAACTTACTGGAATTGTATCAACGAGGACAATGGGGGGTGCCGACCTTCAGTTATGGCGATCTCACCGTGTTCGGTCAGGATAAATTGTGTCGAATTGAGGCAGAGTTGTTGGTAATGGCAAATAATAAATGAAAGAGATTGCCTGATTAGTGCTACACTTTTTAATTTTCCTCAGCGTTTCTTGCGCTTGATCGTTTTAAGTGAAAATTATTTCAATCATTTTTTTCTTTTAAATACAGAGGTATAGGATTAATTAAGTTCATTCATAAACACCCTGTCCTCCGTTAATTCCCCATCGTTACCTGTCAGTAATTCTGTTTTAACTATCTGTCGTTCTCACCTGACTTTAACATCGTAAATGAAACGAAAATGTTAATTGCTTGTATTTGCGATGTGTTGTTTTTATCGGAAAAAGGAAGTCGATATGAAAATCCTCTGTGTACTTTATGATGATCCAACAACAGGAATGCCCGAGAGCTACGCGTTAGAAACCTTACCCGTTATTGAAAAATATCCAGACGGTATGACGTTGCCGACACCAGAAAAGATCGATTTCAAACCCGGTGAGTTGCTTGGCTGTGTGTCTGGAGAGTTAGGGCTACGTAAATTCCTCGAAGACGCTGGCCATACGCTGGTGGTTACATCGGACAAAGACGGGGATGATTCAGTTGCAGCTAAAGAACTGGTCGATGCTGATATTGTTATTTCTCAGCCATTTTGGCCTTTCTATCTGACGAGACAGCGCATTGAAAGTGCGCCTAAGTTGAAAATGGCGATCACAGCAGGTATCGGCTCTGACCATGTTGATCTTCAGGCAGCCATGGATCACAACGTAGATGTGGTTGAAGTAACCTACTGTAACTCCATTTCTGTCTCTGAGCATATCGTTATGATGATCTTGTCCATGGTTCGCGATTATCATACTCAGCACGCTATTGCGAAATCCGGAGGATGGAACATCGCAGATGCGGTCAAGCGTTCATACGATGTCGAGGGGATGCACATAGGTACAGTGGCGGCAGGTAGGATAGGCTTGTCAGCGCTTCGAAAAATGAAACCGTTCGATGTTCATCTGCATTATTTCGACAGGCACCGACTCTCTGCCGACATTGAAGAGGAATTGAACCTGACTTTCCATGATTCGGTAGAATCACTGGTTGCGGTATGCGATGTCGTGACAATAAATACGCCTCTCCACCCTGAAACAGAAAATCTGTTTGATGAAGTGTTGATTTCGAAAATGAAAAAAGGAGCCTACATTATCAACACAGCCCGGGGGAAAATTTGTAACCGTGAAGCGGTTGCAGCAGCTCTCGAATCTGGGCAACTTAGTGGATATGCAGGAGATGTTTGGTTTCCGCAGCCGGCTCCCAACGATCATATCTGGCGGACGATGCCACACCACGGCATGACACCTCACACATCGGGCACCACACTCTCAGCACAGGCAAGATATGCAGCCGGTACCCGCGAAATTCTGGAATGTTTCTTTGCAGATAAGCCAATCAGGGACGAATATCTTATCGTTCACGGTGGCGATCTAGCCGGAACAGGTGCGCATTCATATAGCAAAGGAAGTGCAACCAGTGGGTCTGAAGAAGCGCAGAACTACAAAAAGTGAGGTGTTCACTGTTGTAGAATAACACCTTTCAGGGCCACGTGATGTGGTCCTGTTAGTTTAGATATCACAAGCTTTTCTCTCATTAAAAACCTCTCTGTCTTCAAAAACCGCCCTGTCTTCAAAAGCCTCTTTATTTCCCAAAACCTCTATGTCTCCAAAAGCCTCTCTATCGTCAAAAGCTATTCCAATCTGAATTTGTTTTCACGACTTTTGATTATCTGTAAATACGATAAATATGAGTTAACTCGAAAGCCCATTAAAACAAAGAAGTAACAAGGCATAACAGTGATATATCTGGTGAGGTCCTGCCCAATATAACCTCTTCGGTATTTTGTCATGCGGCTGGATTTTTCAAATCAATAAACAAGGATGTAGAGTGAATAATATTGTTGAACAGGCCATTACATTGTATCGCGACGGTCAAAGTAATGAGGCTGTTGGCCTACTTTCTGGCTATTTAACCGACCCTGAATGGGGAAGTCTGGCACATTTCCATACTGCGTTCGCCTATGACCGTCAGGGTGACGAAAAAAAGGCAATTCCGCATTATCGTCAGGCTCTTCTTGGCTCTTTGAACCGTAAGGATAGGTTTGATGCCCTGTTGGGCCTTGGCAGTAGCTTGCGTTGTCTGGGTGAGTATGTTGCTGCTACGGAGACATTTGAATTGTTATTATCCGAATATCCGGATTCTCAGTCTGCTCAACCCTTTTATGCCATGTGCTTATACAATACGGGCCGGGGAAAAGAGGCCTGTCAATTGCTGATGAAGTTGTTGCTTGCGACGACTGATAACCAAGAAATCAAAGCTTATCAGGCTGCACTCGCTTTATATGCAGAAGATCTGGATCAAACATGGATTGACTAATCCAACAGGAGAAAACGACGAGATGCAATTTTTAACCGACGATCTTTCCTCATCAGATGTTATTCAACTATTAACAGAACACATGACTGACATGCATACAACGTCGCCGCCAGAGAGTTCCCATACGCTCGATTTGTCTGGTTTGAAGCATCCGTCAGTGCGTTTTTGGGTCTGTCGATCAGGAGACAAGGATAATACCTTGCTTGGTTGTGTGGCATTGAAATATCTGAAAGAGGGGCATGGTGAAATTAAGTCGATGCGAACTGCGTCGAGCCAGCGTGGGAGAGGAGTGGGCAGATATATGCTGGAACAGCTAATGGCTTTTGCTCAGTCAGCAGGTTATTCGGAAATAAGTTTAGAGACTGGCACCCAGCCTTTCTTTTATCCGGCCCATCAGCTTTATCGAAATTTCGGCTTTCAGGATTGCCCGCCATTTGCAGATTACCAACCTGATCCTCACAGCAGGTTTATGCATTTTTCTTTTTAGCCTTTATCGGGCCTTGCCCGAACGTCAAAATGAGTGCTCCAACAACATGAAAGTAGTAGAAAATAGTAAGGCCACACTACAGTGCCAGCACACTGATCCTTATCTTTATCGACAATTAAATGCAGACGATTCGAGCGCGTATCGCGCCATTC
The DNA here is from genome assembly GCF_001707825.1 of Veronia pacifica. Taxonomy (GTDB): domain Bacteria; phylum Pseudomonadota; class Gammaproteobacteria; order Enterobacterales; family Vibrionaceae; genus Veronia; species Veronia pacifica. Next base: position 5,261 of record NZ_LYBM01000074.1, read on the forward strand.
GGTTGGAATCACTCAAGCAATACCCTCAGTGTTTCGGCTCTGACTATCAACAACAACACTCGCTTGAAAAGCTATATTTTGAACAAAAGCTTGAAGAGGCGTGTGATGATGTAGCGATGTTCGGCGTGCTGAACGATGACCGACTGGTCGCTATTTGTGGCGTTGCATTCAGATCTGCTCTGGTGGACGACTCAGCAGAAATTATTCAAATGTATGTTCAAAAAGATCATCAGGGCAGGGGACTGGCAAAGGGGCTACTTGCGGAGATCGCTCAGGTTTGTCAGACAAAGCAAATTAGCTATCTGGTACTTGAAGTCGAAAGAGCAAACTCTCCGGCATACCTAACGTATTTGTCAGCAGGCTTTGTTGGCCTCTCTTCAGCCGCTGATAACGGAACCGACCCGGATAACGGGGAAACCCAGCCGCTCTTGATGAAAAAGCCTCTGGCTGTTTAGTCATTTATTTTACTTCTGATCAATACCTTTCACTCTCCACACAGAAAAAACCCGCTCAATATTGAGCGGGCGAGAAAGCGTTGAGGTTATTTTTTGGGTTTAAGGTTTCCCCAAGGATTATTGTTATCAGGTTGTCGGCCTGCTTCTCTCTGAGCTGGTTTTTTGTTTACAGATGCTGGCTTGTAGTCGTTGCGTTGAGAAGAACGGCTCGACGGCTTTTTGCTTCCCTTGTGCGGTTTGTTGTCCGTTTTTGGCGTTTTATGGTTCTGGCTTATCCGGTTTTTATCTGTGCCAGACTCTCGTTTGTTCTTTGGAACGTAATTGAGAATAGACACTGGTACCGGTTTTCTTGGCGCAAAACCTTCGATTTCGCGTCTCTCAATCAGGTGACCGATACGGCTTTCTATCGCACAAAGGTTTTTGAAATCATCTTTTGATACAAACGAAATCGCTTCACCCTTGGCTCCCGCACGACCAGTACGGCCTATACGGTGAACATAATCATCGGCAGGAAACGGTAAATCATAATTGACGACCCGGCTCAGCTCGTCAATATCAATGCCTCGTGCAGCAATGCCAGTCGCAACAATGAATTGTATTGCTCCAGATTTAAAATCGGCCAATAGTTGCTCTCGCACAGCCTGGCTTCTGCCACTGTGAAACGATTCAGCCTTGATTCCGCGTTTTTCAAGCTGAGTGACCAGCTTGGCCGCACCATGCTTGGTTTCGATAAAGATCAAAGCCTGCTGCCACTGATTCTCAGTGATCATATGGCTGAGTAATGCCGATTTTTTATCTTTGTCGACGGTTGTCAGCCATTGCTCGATTTGAGGTTCGACAGTGTTGTCGGCAGTGACCGAAATCTCAACAGGCTTATCAATGGCGGTCTTTGCTAAAAAACGGACTTGCTGAGAAAGGGTGGCTGAAAACAGCAGGTTTTGACGCTCAGCAGGCAGCCTCTCCATAATCTTGTTGATATCTTCGATAAAGCCCATGTCCAGCATTCGGTCTGCTTCATCAAGTACCAACATTTCAAGTTCATCAAAATGAACAGCACGCTGAGACATCATATCCAGCAGTCTGCCGGGTGTAGCCACCAGCACATCAACACCTTCGATCAAGCGTTGTTTCTGGTGATCAATGCGAGAACCGCCGTACATGGCAAGAGAGGTCAGCGGCAAATGTTTACTGTAGAGAGCAATATTTTCTTCAACCTGGATCGCCAGCTCTCGGGTAGGCGTCAGTATCAGAGCTCTGACTCTTTTTTTACGTCGGGTTTCTGAGCCACTGAGTTGTTCCAGAATTGGCAGAATAAAACTAGCGGTTTTTCCCGTACCCGTCTGCGCCGCAGCCAATAGATTTTTTCCCTGTAGGATCACTGGGATTGCTTTTTCCTGAATTGGCGTTGGTGCGGTATAGCCCAGTTCAGTAACTGCATTGATGATTGGTGAGCTTAAGCCGAGTTGTGAAAATAAAGACAGATTTGAATGAGTCATGGGTCGAAAAAGATAACCTATGAAAGAGGTAAACCCTCTTTTTAATGAATGGATTGCCGTAAAGCCGCGTTGGGTTTGTACAGTAAAAGCGCGCTTGAACAAAGTGGCTGAGCGAAACAGGCTTTCAGCACTTGTGCCGGATAAGTAACCTTATCCAGTTCAGAGGCACGAAGTATCCTACAGTCAGCGACCGAGATGCAAGATATATCCTGTTAGGCAGGGATTGAACGAGCCCGGACAGAGCTCGATGAGAGATGAGGAGAAAGTGAGCTTGCATTCAGTCAATCGGACGGTTAACGCAATTGGTTTTCTTCTTTACGCATCTGGCAGGTATCTGTCGTTATCGATTGTACTTCATCTTGTTTAGCTGTTCTTTGAGCTCATGGGTTTTGTCCAAATCGATATGATGAATGTTTGCCAAAGCACAGACGTAGTACAAAACATCATACAACTCTTCTGCGATTGACCCCTTTAGCTGATTTGCCGCAGGTTGTCCGCTATTACCTTTCCGAATTGCCTCTGACAGTTCGCCGACTTCTTCAATTAATTTTAAAAAATAATGGTCTGCCAGTTGAGGCGCGTGATCGAATGATTTTATGTGTTTTTGTAGTTCAGATAGTGTCATGATGTCTTCTCTCTGTTTGTCCTCACTACAGAGATTGGCAGCGTCCTGTTTTGCTGCTGCAAGTGCATGTTCAATTTTCTGTTTATGCTGCTCTTCCCATTGAGACAAGGTGATATTTGTTTCTACTTGCCACTTCTGTTTTGCGAGTTTGAAAACATGTTCAGCCTGTGATTGAGGAATTGAAACAATTCCCTCGGCGTCAGCAACAATAATGTCTCCGGTATGTACAGTGACTCCGCCACATACAACCGGTGTATTGGGCAAGGTATATTTTTCTTTTTTACCCGGCACAGGAAAGATCCCTTTGGCATAAACAGGAAACTGCATGTCTGTTATTTCTTCCAGATCCCGGATCACGCCAGCAATCACAAATCCCTTAATTCCGCGACGTTGAGCGACCGCACAGACGTTACCTCCTGCAACGGCATGCTGACAATCAACACCATCCACAACCAGAATTGATCCCTTTGGCGCATTGTAGATAGCGGAGTGCAACATCAGATTATCGCCGGTTGCCAACTGGACCGTGTAGGCGGGGCCTGAGATTCGCGGCATATCGCACCAGAGCGGTTTAATTGAATGATCAAAAAAATGCTCCCGGCCGAGTACATTGCCGTAGTCTGTTGTCGCTAAGTCAGAGAAGCTCATATCTATTTCTGAAGTTTGCATCGTGTTGTCCTTAACAAATCGGCGCCCTGTTTTCGGTGGTGCTAAGCCGCTAAGCCGCTAAGCCGCTAAGCCGCTAAGCCGTTGAGCCGTTGAGCGGTAAAGAAATAAAGCAGTAAAGCTGACGGTGTGTAAAAAGCCGCCAGCTTTAGGTAGGTAATTAAAGGCCCTGCGTAGCAGGCTCAGGTTCTGGCTGACGTTTTTCCACCTGAATATATAGCCAGATGGTTAACGCACAAAGCAATGCACAGCCAGCAAACAGCCAGTCTGGTAAAAAGCTCTCGACAACAATACCACCCAGAAGAGGGCCGAAAGCAAAGCCCAGCGCACAAAGTCCAGTTGCTCCGAAGTAAGAACCTCTTAAATGTGGTGGGGCAAGATGGTCTATCTGCACCCCCAGTGTCGGGAAAGCAATGACTTCACCCAGACTAAGAACAAAACATGCAATCAACCATCCTGCTGGGAAATCTGCTGGCGTGACGATAAAGCCAATTTGAGCCAGTCCCATCAAAGCCATACCGATGCGGGTGCGTTGGAACAGCGGTATATGCTCCATACGTTTCAGCAAAGGAAACTGAAAAACAATGATGGTAATGGTATTGACGAGAACCAGACTGGCGATCAGTGAGGCTGCATCCGCAATATCTGAGCGAACAATGACCTGAGGGAGCGATGACTCCAACTGGGAGTAGACAAACATCATGAGAAAGTTAGCAACCAGAAGTCGGGTAAAGATTTTATCATTGCTAATAACTCTTAGCGTTGCTTTAAAGTTGGGCAATGCTGAGGTTGTCGGGCTGTTTGCAGGCGGTTTTACATTGATACAGCTAAAAATCCAGCCCGCATAGATCAGGTAAGTCGCGCCAGTGATAAAAAACAGATTCTGAGGCTGAGCCAACGCCAATGTTATGCCAATCAGTGGTCCGAGTGCGCCACCAAGGTTAAGAAGAAAGTACCTGATATTCATCGCCAGCTCGCGGTCTTTCATATCGACAAGATTGTCACCCAACACTGCTTTGGCTGGTGCCTCAATCATCGGTCGCATTAGGCCAGTCAGCAAGAGTAAAACATAAAAGTGCCAAAGCTGATCGGCAAGTCCAATGCCAATGTAAGCGAAAGTAGCGATCAACGCGCCGAGGGTCATAATACCGCGACGCCCGAATTTGTCTGACAGATAGCCTGAGTAAAGCCCGGTGATCGAGCCTACGATGGCAGAACCCGCGATCATCGCCCCCACTTCCACTGCCGAGGCATCAAAGTCCTGATAGAGAAAAACGATCAGGAATGGCCACGCCATAAAGTATGAGGTTCTGGCGAGCAGTGTTCCGATAAGAACAGCCCATACTGATAGGTTAAATCGCTTTATTCTGGTGATATCAAATAAACTTTCTTTCTTTTTCAATAGCCTTACTCCTATTCACCGAAAAACGACGTGTTTTTCTATATTTTCTGACTATATGACTGGGTAAATGAGATTAATAGCGTGTAGATTAATGTTTTTAAGCAGATTTTTCTTGCTGCGTGTCAGTTCAAAATATTGTGATAAATCACATTAATTTGTATTAGAAAATCTATTTGTCACCATAAGTTCGACTTATTCTGCGGCTTTTTATGCAGGGAGAGAGATTTCACGGGACAAGAGAGAATCAGCCGATTGTTGAGATTTCTGAAATGTACTTACTGTATGGTTTAACAATAACTCGGTGTGTCTTTCGAAATTTGCACCATTTCGGTGGTATTTTTATTCTATTTTCTGAGTGTAAAGATAAGATTTATACCAACGGCATAAAATTAGAGATTTGGGGCAGGGTAAGAATGGGAGGAAAGGCAAACGTTTACCACTTTACTAGCGGTGTACAGTCACTGAAACAATCACTCTGATCTAGATTTGAAACCCTCTCTTTGCGGAGAGATCTGCTCAACGGGGTTGCCTATTACTTCGCACGCCATTTCTAAGCGCCCTTTTATGTTGCTACCACTCTTTTAAATGCTTTCCGTGCAGCTCATACCAGCGTTCGATTAAATCAGAGAGTCTACGGTTATCGCTTCTCTGGCCCTTCCACGGCTCATTGTCCACCTGCTTCATCGTATACAGCTCAAAAGCGGCCGCCTCGCCTTTAGTTGCGAACCTTTTGCGTACACGCATACCGAACGCACCGTTCGGGTAACACTCACAGAGCCAGGGCTTTTTGTTGCCGTCTTTCAGGTTTCGGATAGTCATGGGTGATGGTTAAAGTGCTATTTAAATAAACAGTGGTGGGAAAGGTTATTGCAGACAAGAGGTTAGAGGAGTAAGTGTGAAGTGAGTAAAAAACGGGCAGCATCGCTACCCGTTCAATGAGAAATTAACTCTCAGTTTCTTTGTCTTCTTCAGTTTCAGGCAAAGCAACTTGAAGGTTCAAATCATCGGCAAGCTTGTGAATGTCTTTATGGTCCTCAAAGAAGTCAACCACTGTATTTATTTGCCCTAACTTCTCTCCCTCAAAGTTGTCTTTGAAATAATCGGCTAGCTCTGAAAACTGCCAACTGATGTCCTTATGTGAAGGAATGCTTGCAATTGCACCAAAAGCATCCTGAATAGTGCAGTTATCAAGCACAAATCTTAGGAATTTCATTACAGCTAAGAACTCTAAATTACCATCTGAGCTAGTGGTTTCTTCAACCTTCCTAATGCTATTTAACGCTTGCTCGGGTGGTTCGATAAGTATTGAAATCTCAGCTTTGCCAGCGAGCGAACCAGTTACCAGTCTTTGAATCTCAGTATTATCATTATCAGCAAATGTCGAAATCACGTCATCATAAGTTGCAATCTGAAGTTCTGGCGTGGGCAAAGTAATGGCTGTGTTGTACATGGCTTTAGCGACCTGTACTTGAATCTCAGGATTATGATTATCAGCAAACTTGGCAATAGCTTTATCGTAGGTTGCAATCTCGAGTTTTGACGTGGCTGATATAATTGCCTTGTTGACCATGGCTTTAGCGACCTGTGCTTGAATCTCAGGGTTATGATTATCAGCAAACTCAGCAATAGCTTTATCATAGGCTTCCATCTCGAGTTCTGATGTGTTTGATATAATTGCTTTGTTAACCATGGCTATAGCGACTTGGACTTGGATTTCAGTGGTATTGTCGTCAGCAAAGATATTGATGAGTTCATCATAGGCTTGAATTTCAAGCTCCGTTTCAGAGTAACAAAAAGCCTTCGCGAACATTATCTTTGCTTGAAGGGTCTTTTCTTCATCGGTTACAAATTCAAAATCACTGAGGGCTTTATTGAACTGTTCGAGCGCTTTGGTTGGTTCGGTTTCCACTAATGAGATTGCAGATTGATACCAATCTTCAGGCGTCTTTTTCGGTTTAAAGCGTATTCGCTTTTGTAGCTCATTGAGTACATCCTCTGAGACTGATTTATTCTCAGTGATATCCTTCACAGCCTGCTGAGTGAGCGATGAAATATGTTGTCGCTCTTCCTCCGCCAACTGTTTCTGGCTCTCTAACTCATCGTGAAGATTCTGGGTCGCTTTTCTGGCTTTTTCGAGAAGAGTGGCAATTTCGCCTTTCATTCTCTCCTGCTCAGCTTCAACTGGCTTTAAAAGTGTTGCCGCATTCTCAGAGATAAACTCATCCATTTTCTTTTTAGCTACGTCTTTTGCTTTCAACGTTGCACCAATGAGTGAAGCTAGACCAGCCAATGCGGCGAGCATTGTAAAGAGGATGCCCCAATAATTTGTCGAGCTGCTTATGTCACTTACGCGAGTATCAAAACTGCTTTGTAGCTTTTCAAAGCCTTCTATCACTTTGCTTTGTTCGGTCAACTTCGTGTTGATATTGACCAACTGGTTTTCTAACTTTTTCAGCTCCTCTTTTAGAACCTTACTTTCATCATCGTCAGAGAGATGATTTAACTGCACCTGAAGTTTTGCCATTTCGGTGTTTATTTTAAGCAGTTGATCAAAATAATAATGGTTTGGATTTTGCTGAACGACAGGAACTAAGGCGTCAGGAGATGTTTGATCTTTTTCTGCAATGGCAATGTGAGAGGTGCTAGCAGCCAATAGAGCCGCAGCGCAAAGGGAGACGCGCTTTTTCAAAGGTAGAGCTGACC
>NZ_LYBM01000075.1 GCF_001707825.1 Veronia pacifica
TTGATGACTTCAGCAGGTAGACCCAGATGCGCTGCTGTAGCGTCTATCTCGGCCTGATAGGGGGGCGCTTTAGTTCCTGTTTGCCTGAGCTCGAAATCAAGCAATGTTGTCAGGGGGGTAACAACCTGGTAGCTCGGAGGCGACGAGAGCATAAAATCGTACAATACTGGCGATTTTGTATCTTGGTCGATGGTCTTGCCTTTAAATGCTAAGGCGACTAACGGGTATTTATTTACGTCGTCGATACCGGAGACATCAATACTTGCGACACCGTCTGCCCCGCTGACGGCAAATGGCTCATCGTCGTCCAGTTCATAGTCAGCATCAACATCCACCCATACCTTCGCTCCTTCGAGGTATCCGTCAATAACAGTGACACGATGGCATGCGCTCAAACTGATAACGAACAGGGCTAAAATAAGCCCCGGATACCGAGTAAACTGCATAAACATTCCTTTGCATATTAATTTTTAACCTTATTGATATATCAAACAATAATAATTAGCAGTAGCTAATGCGAAAAAAGTGATAAATATGCGTTTTATTAATTTTTATTTGCATTTTATTGCAAATTAGTTTCAGTATTGAAACGCAATTAACGTACAAAAACTAAAAAAAACGCGACTTAGATCTCTTTTTAGATCCTGAAAATTATTTTTAACGCTTTTCAATACTGGTTGTTGAGCGAACCTCATTCATTTCAATAAATGCTGATTGGAAATATACGATGATGATTCAACGTTTTGTCTTGGTTTTTGTACCGTCTGCGGAAGATATTAGCTTATGCTCTGAGATGGTAATCAAGATGCGGAGTCTCATTGATGTTTTCAAATGTGTCGATCAAAGCCAGCCTGGCTGAGGGGCATACGGCTTTTTACCAAAATATTCTCGGTATGACGTCAACAGCCCGAGGATGGCGCTTTAATAATCAGGGAGCGAGCTTGTCGTTCACCGATATTGCCCAGCCTTATCAACCCAAACCACAGGATTTTTTTTGGAAAATTGGCGTGACCGTCGTCAATCTTGACCTTGCTTACCAGTGGTTAAGACAGCATGGGGTTTTTGTTACTGAACCTTCACAGTTTAAAGATATTGGTTATCTGGCTCACCTTAGCGATCCTAGCGGCATGACCATAGAGTTGTTGCAGACGACGTTTTCAGATTCATCTCCATCGACGACACTCCCACATCCAATCAGTTCAGGGGCGACTGTTGCTCATATCAGCGTGAGATGTCACGACAGACAACACATGTTGTCATGGTGCCAGCAGCAAGGCTTGATACTCAAGTCAATCCAGCCCGTCACTGACTACGGATTTACGCTGTATTTTTTCAGCTGGATTGATGAACCCCTGCCTGACAGTGAACTGACAGCGGTAGCCAACAGAGAATGGCTATGGCAGCGCCCATACACCTTGTTGGAGTTCCAATTGATTGAGAATCAGCAACCTTTTCTGGTGCCAGGGGAGGGTGGGGCAGGTTTGTTTGAGGTCGTAAGTGATAATGGGCTGATCATAAATAGCCAATGTCTTACTGAAGCTGGCCTGGCTAAGGGATGAGGTCAGCGTATTTACCATTGTCTGAATTCGATGCCTTCGCTCAGTGCTCGGCGAAAAGCGTTAACTTTGTTCTTTTTCACGTTGATAAGAATGCGTCGCGTGCATGTCTGAAGCATAGGAATATCATTACGACTATCACTGTAACCTGCCTCCCAGGGACACTCCAAAAGGCCGTGTTCTTTTGCTATTTTCAGCTTGTTCTCCCTGAAGCAATGTTCTTTCATGACGAGACCGAAACAACTCACCCTACAGGGACTGCCAATTACCGTTGCGTGACGTATGCCCATGTGTCTGACAACACCTCTTAATAACCAGTCAGGACAGCCACTTAAAATGACCACATTTTTTCCTGAGGCTTGATGTTGTTTAAGCTCGTCAACGCCGTCGTGAAAAATTCTGGCACCGATATCGGAGAAGTATTTACTGATAAATTGTTTATGTAGGCGAATAAGCGGCGTTTTTTGTCCCGCCATCGCTATCAACAAAATCAGATTTAATCCTGTTGTTCGAGTCTTTTGCCACAGGAATAACAGCAAGATGATGGGTAAAAATAATGCGAAACACAGGCTGCGAAAAGGCGAACGTTGTATTCGCCATTTGAAAAACTGATATCCGGTATCATGAGAGACTAATGTGCCATCAAAATCGAAAACAACGGTTGTGTTTGGCTGTACGTGGGCTTCTGTATCTTGTTGAGAAGTCAAACTACCTCTTCCTTGAACTGGCTGAGGTAAGTACGCATAAACTGACAGCGTCGCTGCGCTTCCTCCCTCGCGGTATCTGTTTGCATTGTTGCAGGTAACGACAGTAATTTAGTATAGAAGTGATCAAGAGTGTACTGACTATCATCAGCGTCTCTTTTCTCGCAGAGCGGATCCAAGGGTTGATACAGAGGTCTCTGTAATACGGTGCCCACTTGAATACAGCGGGCAATCCCAATGGCACCGAGAGCATCGAGCCGATCAGCGTCCTGTACTATTTTTGCTTCAAGAGTGGTTGGTGTGATATTCGCACTAAAGCTATGTGCACAAATTGCATGGTGGACAGCACTCATTTGTGAATCGGTAAAACCAAGTTCAGAGAGAAACGCGATAGCTTTATCCGCCGCTCTTACCGAGCTGAGGTGCCGCTCGGGATGGTTTTTGGCGAAAGTCACACAGTCATGAAGCCAAGCGGCAGTTATGGTGATCACACGGTCGGCGCCTTCTTTTTGCCACAACATTTCTGCATTTTTAACAACTCTTTTGACATGATTCAGATCATGAGTCGGGTCGGAGATGTGTTGCCGGGTTACAAACTGCTCCAACTGGGATTCAACAACTAAAAAGTCGCTCTCAGTCATTATCAAGCTCAATCAGCATCCAGACATCACAGCCGCCATGGATTGTGCCATCCAGCGGTGAGGATAAGTGCCTGAATCCGATTTTTTCATACAGAGAAATGGCTGACGTCATTGATTTCAGTGTATCCAGATAACATTGTTTAAAGCCATGCTGGTGTGCTAAGGCCAGACACTCGTTTGTAAGTAACTTACCAATTCCCAGCCCTCTGCATTCCGGCAACAAAAACAACTTACGAAGTTCACAGATTTCTTGGCTACCCTGAAAGGGTGCAATTCCGCATCCACCAACAATGTGTTGATCCATAGCCACGACAAGGTACATGCTGACGCCGTCCTTACCGTAGTGCTGACTCATTGCCTCTACTTCCGGATCGGATGGCCCAAACCCTTCGCCAACTGCACCATACTCTTGTCCCACAGACTTTATAATGCGGCATATTTCTTGGTCATCTTTCGCCAGAATGGGCCTGATCTCGGGATGTTTTTTCATTTTCTTTCCAATTTTCTACTCAGGTAAACAGATCTTAACAATGCGGTGCGCTGATGCTGAATGTTGCCAGTCCCTCACAGTCGTAGAGGTTGGCATCAGCTGGCGTCATGCCAAGCTTTTTCAAAACACTTATGGAGGCAGTATTGGGCACCATGGCAACACCAAAGACCTCTTGCCCTTTATGTACGCCAAGGAAGTGATTGAGCAACGTCCCAGCGCCCTCTGTGACAAATCCCTGACCTTGTTTGGCGGGTAACACACCGAAGCGGATATCGAGAAAGGAGGGGTTTGGTGAGTGTTCTATGCCCACATAGCCCAGCCTTTGCATTAAATCGTCACGTAGCCGTATCACATAGGTGCCAAATCCATGCTGCTGCCAATGCTCAAGCCTGCCGGTCACATACGCATCTCGCTCAGCAGCAGAGTAGGGAGCTTCATTAGGTAAATATCGGGTTTGTTCTGGACAAGAGAGGATCTCATCAAAAAGTGGCATATCTTCCTTGGTGATTCTGGTTAAAACCAATCTTTCTGTAACCAGCATTTAGATCTCCATGTGTCTATCTTTGGTGTTGAGTCTGACACTTTGCTTTCCCTTTGTCCTGCGCGAGGTCACAAAGCATAAGTCATTACTCAAAAAAGCACAGCGACAGAATCACAGGGTTCTGACCCGCCTTTACATTATCGCAAGGCAAGCGTATTTTGTTGTAGATTTCATTCATTGCGATAAATTGTGATCTCTGAAACTTAGAGAAATCTCCGAACAATGCCTCAGTGTTGTGATAATCGTGGGTCGGTGATACCTTGTGTCAATGTCAACGGATTGTCCTTTACTTATCAACGGAATATGACTTTTTACCAGATAGCCTAATATGGCTGTCAACGATCGCTTTTTGAAGTCAGGTGAAATGTGTTTTTGGTTGTTTGCCTTGATGCGGCCCACGCCTGACGGATGCCTTGAATTATTATCGCGTATTTAGTTTGCGCGAAGTTGAGTTTTAAAGGAAAGAATACCAATGCCCGCAGTCAGCAAAGATCTAGCCCGCCTTCTGATGCTAAAAGAAGCCCTTGATGAGGCAATAAAGTCTCAACGTCGCTCAGACCAGTGCCATGAAAATTATACGAAGCGAACTAATGTCAACGGATTCAGTCGCGCACTGACAGCGACCTATGAATCCAATGCAGCTTGGAATGAAAAAGCGTTGGATAAAGACATGGCAGCACTAAAAATTGCTGCTAAAGCACTCTTTGAAAAGGAAGAAAGCGAAGTTTCCTGAGGTACGTGTATTCCTTTTTTGAATCACCCCATTTCTTATCAGTCACTGCGCTCTCAAGGCTGTAAGCGAGATGCTTACGGCCAGAGTCGCCTTTACGATTCATACTCATAGGCTTCTTTTTAGAAGCGAATCTTCCCCGTCAGAATATCTTTGAACATTACCCAATCACCAAGAAACGAGTAGACCGGATAAGTAAACGTTGCAGGTCGGTTTTTCTCAAAGAAAAAGTGACCAATCCATGCAAAACCGTATCCCAGTAGAGGAAGAGTAAGAAGAAGCAGGTACTGAGAGGTGATCACAACATAGGCCAATACCAGCAATATTAGTGTGCTGCCAATGAAATGAAGGCGTCGACATGCTGTATTTTCATGTTGAGATAAATAAAAAGGGTAGAATTCAGCAAATGTCTTGTAGGCTTTCTCGCTCACTGAATGACCTCCTCTTATCGGCTGAAGTTAACTGTGTGCCATGCATAAACTGGCCATACATTAGCAGTATATAAAACAAAGAAGAGGCAACATTGCCTCTTCTTTGCAACAGCACTGTGGTCTTTCTGACTCAGCGCCTTTCAGTCGATCCAAAGTGTTTAGGTATCACTGATTGAATAACTCCACGCTGGCATTCTCACCGAGGTCCATAAATTTCTCCCAAAATTCGCCCTCGGCTTTATTCCATGTAGATGGGAGTGCGACATTCATTGAGGACAACAGCTGACCTGTTGCATGTAGCAGTCTAAAAGACGTATTCAGGGTATCGAATTCAGCATTGATGTAGTCGATTCTTGCTTCGAAAAGCTCGTTTTCAGAATCCAGTAGTTCCATCAGTGAACGTCTGCCAATACTGAACTGTTTCTCGAAGGCCTGTTGACTTGCTTTTGCCGCAACCACGTGCTGACGAACAAACTCGGTCTGTTCCTGCAGGTTCTGGTGGGCGTTCCATGACAAACTCGTTCCTTCGACAATTTCACGATATACCTGTTGGCGATTCTCTTTTGCTTGATTCACCTGATGCGAACTCTGGCGATATTTAGCAATGTCGCCACCACCAGAAAACAGGTTGTAGTCAACTTTAACCATCGCCTGAAGATCGTTATTGTCACCTTCAACGCCATCCAGATTGTTATTCCAGTTCCCATTGAGTTCTAAACTGACATTCGGATAAAAACTGGATTGAGTCTGATTGCGTCTGGCCGTGATAGCTTCAATTTCTTCACCTGCCACTTTTAATGCAGGATGGTTTTCTTCTGAACGGTTAATCGCATTTTGCAGAGTGCCGGGAATAGACTGCGCATCTGGTTTTGGCATGAAGAGGTTATCAGGACGGCTGTTAATCAAACGCTTGAATTGTACAGCTGCATCCTGCAGATTGTTGGTTGCTGACACCAGATTCGCTTTCGCCCTTGCAAGACGGCCAGAAATTTGTGAAAGGTCGGACGTTGATGCGAGTCCTGAATTGGTTTTCTTCTTGATCTGGCGGAATATACGCTCATGGTTAGACAGATTCTGTCTGGACAGCTTATGAATCTGCTCTGTCCTTAGATACTGAATGTAAACGCCAACAACCTCGAGTGCCTTATCCTCTGCAATATTGATCAAACCCCAGTGTTGGGATTTAGCAATACGACTTGCACGCTCAACATCATTGACAGTGAAGAAACCATTAAAAAGGATCTGACGGAGGCTCAGACCCATTTCTCTGCGGTTAAGAGAAACGCTACTGTTATTGTTACTCGCCCTCGTAGACGGGCTGTCGGTCATCTCTCTTCCATACCCGCCATTAAGGTCAATGGTGGGTAAATATTCTGACTTGGCGATGTTTATCTGTTCTTCACTTTCTTTATAGCGTTGAAATGCCTGTTGGATTTCTGGTTCAGTCACCAGTGTCTGGCTAACAGCCTGCTCAAGCGTCAACGCGCTTGCAGCGGAAGATACCAACAGAGAACAACCAATAGCCACAGCTAACAGTCGCTTTCGATGGCTGGCGTTTATTGACATGTGTAGTTACTCCTAGTCACGTTGTTAGACCCATGCCTCGATTAAATTCAACGCTCTCTCAGAGCGTTTTCTCTGGCTCGCAGAATTGGGTTTAATATGTATTCCATTACAGTTCGCTTACCCGTGATGATGTCAACGGACGTCAGCATACCCGGGATGATAGGCAAAGACTGCCCGTTTTTTTTAATCAAACTTGATTCATTTGTCCGAATTCTCACTAAGTAGAAACTGTTACCTTTATCGTCTTGTGTCGTATCAGCACTTATGTGCTCAAGAATCCCATCTAACCCACCATAACGGGTGAAATCATAGGCAGTGACTTTCACCACTGCAGGCAGCCCCGGGTATAGGAATGCGATATCTTTCGGAAGAATTTTTGCTTCAATCAGCAATTGATCTTCCGCTGGAACAATTTCAATCAGATCATTCCCAGGCCGAACCACTCCGCCTTGGGTGTTGATATGTATTGTCTTAATGGTTCCCTTGACGGGTGAAGTAATAACGGCCTTATCAACCTTATCCTGCGTTCCCAACTGTGCCTGATCTAATCTGGCGAGCAGAGATTGCGTCTTATTCAGTTCTGACCTGACTTCACTGTTGAATGCCAGTGCCACTTCTCTGCGCTTGAGAATGGCCTCCGCCTGCGCGGCCTTCACTTTATTCTGTGAATCTTTTATTGATTCTATTTCACCAACCAAAGAGTTAACCTGACGCTCCAGCTTCAGCAGCTCTACCTCAGGTACAACACCTTGCTGAGCCAGAGGCCTGGTTAGGTCTAACTCTCGTTTTATCAATGAGTAATTACTTCTCAGTGTCGCCAGTTTTGAGTTGAGTTCCTTCATATCAAGTTGTCTCTGATCTACCTGATGTGAAAGGATATTGAGCCGATTTTCGAGATCATTAATCCTATCGTCGTATTCCCGCTTCTGTCGCTTCACCAGCTCTGGTTTACGCTGCACCAGTGCCTCTGGGTAATCAAGCCCAATGCGCTTCAACGAAATTTGGTTTCGCCACTGATTGCTAACGGGAGACAAAGTCAGTGTATTCAGTTCAGCCTGCAGGCGGATAATATTGGCTCTCATTGAATCCGACTCTACTTTCTGTTGTGCGGCATCAGAGCGGAAACGAGTATCATCTATGCGAGCGAGGGGTTGGCCCTCATCCACAAGCATTCCCTCCTTGACATACATTTCCTCAAGAATACCGCCGTCAAGGCTTTGTATAATTTGCAGTTGGGAAGAGGGGATAACCTTACCTTCACCTCGGGTGACCTGTTCCAGTGAGGACAAGCTAGACCAAAGTAAAAAGCTGATAAGAAGGGCGAATAAAATCCAGATAACAAATCGGTACTTTATGGGGGAATCCATCAACATAGCGTTGTAAACGTCATCCACCATTTCCAGCTCATCGCGTTTGAGATTAGAGTGTTTCACTTACTCTTCCCTCCCACTAGATTTTGTCTCACCTGTAAAGCGAGCCAGCACTTCATCTCTCGGTCCGTCTATGAGGACACGTCCCTTTTCAAGTACGATGATCCTGTCTACCAACTTCATTAGTGACATTTTGTGGCTGACTAACACCAAAGTACGGTTATGGCCAATACGCCGCATGGTTTTAATAAACCGCTTCTCAGTGCTCGCATCCATACTGGCTGTGGGTTCGTCCATCAGCAAAATGGGCGGATCGTTAAGAATAGCGCGTGCCAATGCCACGGTCTGGCGTTGTCCACGAGATAACGCCTCTCCGCGTTCGCCTACCTGTTTATCAAGCCCCTCGTTATCACCGACCGTGAATAAATTTACACCTGAGAGACTGGAGGCACGCAGCAATTGATGTTCAGTGACCTGACGAGAACCAAACATAATGTTGTCCCGAATTGAGCCATTAAACAGAATGATGTCCTGCGCCATGTACCCCATGTTATGCCTGAGATCGGCAGGATGAATCTGTCGACACTCTGTACCATCAAATCTCAGGTTGCCCTCGGTGGGCAAATACAGGCCAGCTAACAGTTTCAGCAGTGTGGTCTTTCCCGAGCCGTTCTTCCCGATGATCGCAACCTTTTCTCCAGCCTCAATTGAGAGAGAAAGCGGACTGAGTGCAGATTGGGTCGCGTTAGGGTAGGTAAAGCGAATGTTATCGGCATCAATGTGGCCGTTCAAACGCACGCGTTGGGCAAGGTGTGCTTTATCTTCAAATTCATCCTCGATATTCATTAGGGAATCGAGTTGTTGGATCGCATTTTTGGTCTGATTGGTTTTTACCATCAGGCCTGCCAATTGACTCATTGGAGCGAGTATTCTGCTAGACAGCATCACAGCGGCAATGATACCGCCCATTGATATATTGCCTTCAGCGACGGCATACACCCCCAGTACGACTAAGGCAACAGTAGTGAGCTGAGAGATAAAAGACGCAATGTAGGAGACTGACTGGGAGATACTTTTCACCTCAAACTGCCAGTTCGCGGTGTGCGCTGTCATTTGCTGCCAGCTTCGTTGCACTATTCCCTCAGCAACGTGTGCCTTCACCGATTCCAACGCCGTCAGGCTCTCAATCAGGTGAGCATTTTTCTGGAGACCGAATTTATTGCTTTGTTCAATGGCGCGTTTAAGCTTTCGCTGAATACTCAGTGTGTAGAGAAGAATCAATACACTTGCAATGATAGGGACAGCAACAAGATTGCCAGAAACGAAGAAAATAACAGTTAAAAATAGAAGTGCGAAAGGAAGATCAACCAGTGTCATTATTGTGGCGGCACTGAGCGTTTCCCTGACGCTATCGAATTCATTGAGTTGTTTCGCCATACCACCAACGCTTGGAAAGCGTTTACTGAGCGGGATACCCATTGCTTTTGCAAATAGCTTTGCAGATATAACAATATCTATTTTTTTACCTGCGATATCAGTCAGAGAACTCCGCAACGAACGCAGTATAAAGTCGAAACCAAAAGCGATGGCCGCGCCAACCGCCAATACCCACAAAGACTCGAACGCCAGATTGGGGACAATTTTGTCATACACATTCATGACGAAAAGTGGAGAAACAACAGCAAATAGATTTACCACGACAGAGGCAATGAGTGCGTCGCGATACAGGGAACTCGCATTGCGAACCATTGACCATAGCCAATGCCCCTTAGTCTTGTGAGTGTGAAGTTTGCCGGTCACATCGCCCCGATATTGCTTCTTGAGCAGCAAACAGTAACCTGTAAACGTCTCTTCCAGCTCGCTGATAGCGACTTCAGATTCGCCGCCGCTTTCAGGGATTTGTATCGTTGCAATCCCCTTATCTTGATCCACGCTCCTCAGCACGCAGGCCTTTTGATCGATAAGTAATAAGACACAAGGAAAAAGTAATGGAGATATGCCACTGAGCGGTTTTCTGAGTAAGCGAGCAGAAAATCCAGCGCGAGCGGCTGCTTCTGGAAACAGGTCAGGCGTGAGATTTGCTTTGTTCAGAGGTAAGCCAGCTATCAAAGCCTCTCTGGAGCACGGATCACCGTAAGACTCAGATATCAATACCAGACAGTCCAAAAGAGGATCGGGTATGACTTGAGCCGATGCAGGAATGCTCCACTGACTCTGGATATTATTATTTGCCACGCTTTTTCCTTGTGGAATGTGAAAATACCGCGTTCACATAAAGTGTGAATCCCAAAAGTAAAAAAAGCCAGAACACCGAAAAAAGTGCTCTGGCTTTACATTTTTATGCTTCTAATTCTTTTTCGATTTCAACCAAGACAGACGCAGTATCAATCACTACATTGGCATCATCACTGGTAATTAATGCCGTTGTCTCGCTGTCAAACAGCGTGTTGATGACACTGCCATCCTCCGTGAGTTCTGACAGGCTGACACCGTCGAGAACGATCTCGTGGTCGGCTTGTTCATCGCCATCGACATCAATACTGACTGTGACCTGATCCTCATCACCCTCAAGCAACAAGGAACTGATTTGGTCCTCCTCAAGCAATTCAGAAAGGTCAATATGGTCTTCACCAACGGTGAAATCGTTAACGGTAACCTGCGTTGATGTCTGCTCTGCGTTGAGGATGAAACGGTCTGCCTCATCAGTGCCACTGACAGATGCTGCACTTGAAAGATCAATACTGTTGGTATCTACGCTATCATCCACCTGTAACCAAACGTCATCAATGGCGTGAGTGTCACCATTCTCATCTGTCCAGGTTGATTGCAGGCCGACAAAGTTTCCATTGTTGAAGTGAGAACTCTGCTCCGGTGTCAAATCAATACTGACCACACCAGCTTCAGCCAAACCAATCATCTCGTCAGCTTGAGAGATACCGTCAGAATTTTTATCCTGCCAGACAATGATGTCATCATAAGCACTGTCATTTGCATCAAAGACACCGTCCTGATTTTCATCATAGAAGCTGAGTGCTTGGAAACCATCTTTGACTTCTTCAGGTTTTGGTGAGGCCTCCCCAAATAGTTCAGAACCATCATTGATAATGCCGTCACCATTAAGGTCAATAGCCAGCAACGCGTCACCCGCACTTGCCCAGCCCACTTTCTCCTTTTTACCGTCAGCATCAATATCAAAAGCCACCCCTTCATTGATGTTCAACGTCTGAACACCATCGCCGTTTAGGTCGATGATCAACGGGGAGATATACTCTAACCACCAATCGTCTTTGGAGATTGTAATATTGAATTCAGCCTCTGATGTTGTTCCATCCTCAGATTTAGCCTGCCCTTTGATTTTGACAAATGCTGTTTCTCCGTTGTTTAAATCGCTCGGAGTGAGTTTACGCGCCAGTGTCACTTTGCCTGTTCCCGGATCAACCTTAAACAGACCGTTCGCAGATTCGAGAAGTGAGTAAGTTACACCTTCACCGTCTGGGTCAGAGGCAAAGAGAGTGATGCCGACTTCATAGCCCACGACATTTTTCTCGGGGTCATCTGTAACTGCTGCACCATTGACCTTGATATTAGGAAACGTCTTATTCGCGTCGCTGTTGATATCTCTGAGTGGACCAACAGGATTATTACCCGTTTCATCCTTAATCTCTGTCGTAACAGACGCGGCACTGGTGTCTAGGTTTTCATAAACTGTATCACCATTAATCTTGATGTCATTTACCTTAACCGTGTAGTTCTCGCCGACTTCAGCAAGAACATCATCATCGGCTCTGACCGTAAAGGTAAAGGTTTTGCCATCTGCACCCACTGTCGCCTGAGTTGTCTTAATAATATCTTCCTCAGTTGCGCCACCGCTGAAGGTATAGGTCAGAGTAATAATTGATCCAGGAGGCGCTTTTTGCCCATCTGTTACATCGAGCGTGACTGCGTAACTTGCATCTCTACCTTCAGTCACTTCCGTGTCACCCGTCATAGTAACAATGATTGCGTCAGGGTTGGCTTCATCGACAATGAATCCTGTGCCAGATACGTTACCAATTTCTAGCACCACACTCTCTTTATCCTCTTTGAACACATTATCAATGGCAGGGGTCGTGACGGTGAAGCTTGTGATGTCCTTTGGAACCGTAATTGTTTTATTTACGCTGTCATAGGTCACGCCATCAGAGAACGTCAGAGCGCCATAATCCTCGCCTGCTAAAGCTGTACCAGATAAATCGATATTGAACGTGGTAGGCGTCGAGGGGGCGTTTGTGAGGGTGACAGTGAAAGAGAGGGTTTCTCCTTCTTCAACTGTCGTGCCAGTGATCGATTGAATTGCCTGAGCTTCAGTAATGGTGGCGTCGCCGGTAGCGTTGAGGGTCTGGCCGCCGATGGTGGTCGCCACCGTCAGGGTGAAGTCCTCGTCGCCCTCAAACTCGCCGTCGTCCAACGTGGACACGA
>NZ_LYBM01000076.1 GCF_001707825.1 Veronia pacifica
AAGGCTTAGCAGAATTTGCTTGGCGACCATAGCGTTGTGGACCCACCTGATTCCATGCCGAACTCAGTAGTGAAACGCAACAGCGCCGATGGTAGTGTGGGGTCTCCCCATGTGAGAGTAGGACATCGCCAGGCTTCAAATTGCCTTTTGTCTTCCTGAAGATGAAAGAAAAAACAGAAAAGCCCTGACCATAACGGTCAGGGCTTTTTCTTGTCTGTGCCTTCCATAAAAATATTTTTGAATGACAGTGATATCCAGCTATTGTCTCCTAATATTCATGTCTCAAAATATCGAACCATATTAATTATTTTCATATTATCATTCAGGGTCCTGTACTAGACTGGCATCTTTATCCTGATTTGGATGACATCATGGTTCCTAGTACTTCACAACGCAGTCGTCGTTTACGTAAAAAACTGTATCTAGACGAGTTTGCTGTTTTTGGTTTCTCAGTCAACCTTCACTTAAATACAGATTCTGATGACGCTTTAGATAGCTTTATCGATGAGCTTGTGATGTTTGCTGATTCACGTCATTTAATGATCGGCGGCGGTGGTATGAAAGAAATAGAACTCGTTTTTGGTTCTTCACTTCGTTATGGCTCAGCCACTGAGCAAGACAGAGAAGCGGTAAAATTATGGCTCGAAGCACGTGATGAGGTATCCGTTATCTCTTTGGGTGAGCTGGTTGACCTAAATACTGTGTATTAAATACAAATGGGAAGCGAGTCCGATCATGTCTGTCAGACTCGCTATATTAATCCGAAATCAGAAGAGGTTTAGATAATACGTGCCATATAGAGGGCATCTACATATTTACCATTTTTAAACGCAAAGTCTTTTGCTTCTCCCTCTACAACAAAGCCGAACTTCTGATAAAGCGCTATGGCTGGTTTGTTGTCACAGAAAACCTCTAATTCGATACGTCTGATGTTGAGCCAATTATCTGTCAGTTCCAGCACGGCTTCCATCAATGTGTTTCCGACTCCTTTGCCAGTGTGATCGTCGTGAACAGCCATACCGATAGTCGCCACGTGACGTCTGCGGGGTGTTGACTCGATCCAGAGAGTGATTTGTCCGATGACAAGGCCTGCCTCTTCAGCAACTAAAAAGTAAGTGCCATTTGATGACTGACCAGTACGTTTCTCCCATTCGGCCATAGATGGGTAGGGTAGGTGAGTTGTTTCACCTTGAGCCCGCGGACACGAGAAAATATCTTGAAGGGCTGCGCTGTCACGATTTTCTACATGGCGTACGGTAATTGTCATTGCTGCTCCAAAGACGAGGGTTAGTCATACCATCATCTTTGAATAGACTTGGTACAGCAATGACTTGGCTGTGAACTCACTCCAGATTCAGATCCAAAGGCGTTTTACTTTTTCTACCCGCTATCTCTCTCGTCAGTCGAGGAACAAGGTAACCTGATACCTGTTCGACTAAGCCAGCCATTAGCTCCTTTGCCTCACTATCTTCAACGAGGAAGTGAGCAGCACCGGCCACTTTATCCAGCACATGAAGGTAATAAGGGAGGATACCTGCATCAAAGAGCGCATTACTCAGATCGACCAATGCGGGTACTGAGTTGTTAACCCCACGCAGTAATACGCTTTGGTTGAGTACAGTGACATTGGCAGCTTTTAGCTTTGATATACCTGTGATGAGATGATCATTGATTTCATTTGCATGGTTAATATGGGTGACCATCACCACCTGTAGTCGACTCTGATCCAGTAGCTCCGTCAACTGTGTGGTGATTCGCGATGGGATCACCACAGGTAGCCTCGAGTGGATGCGAAGTCTTTTGATGTGCGGGACTGTCTCGACAGCACGAATAAGCCATTCGAGCTCATTGTCTTTTGCCATTAGAGGGTCGCCACCAGACAAAATCAGTTCGTCAATTTCAGGGTGCTGGTTGAGGTAATCGACAGATTCCTGCCAGACAGATTTACTGCCTTTATTATCCTGATAAGGAAAGTGTCTGCGGAAACAGTAACGACAGTTAATGGCACAACCGCCTTTCACTATCATCAGCACCCGGTTGTGGTACTTATGCAAAAGCCCCGGCTGTTCATTACTTTGTTCGTCCAAGGGATCATGGATGAAGCCATCGACCTCAGTAAATTCCTCTGAAACTGGCAGCACCTGCAGTAAAAGCGGATCATTGGGGTTACCGGGTTCCATACGGTCGATAAAACTCTGTGGGACTCTCTGGGCGAACAAACGCCTTGCTGCAAAGCCTGATCGCCAGGTCGTGGCATCAATATTGAGTTGTTGCAGCAATTTCTCTGGGTCTGACACAGCATTTGATAGTTCTTTGATCCAGTTTTGCTCAACAGATGACTGATTTCGGGTTATTATGTCCGGCATTTATGACAACTTCGAAGATGTTAAGAGGATAGACATGGCGTCTTTTAGCACCAATGAATTCCGTGGTGGAATGAAAATTATGCTTGATAATGAACCTTGTGTCATTATCGAAAACGAGTTTGTTAAACCAGGTAAAGGCCAGGCGTTTAGCCGTGTGAAGATCCGTAAGCTGCTTTCAGGCAAAGTGCTTGAGAAAACGTTCAAGTCTGGTGAGACTGTTGAAGCTGCAGACGTAATGGATATGGATCTTGACTATCTCTACAACGATGGTGAGTTCTGGCACTTCATGAACAATGAAACCTTCGAGCAAATCGCTGCAGATGAGAAAGCGGTTGGTGAGAACGTGAAGTGGCTGGTCGAGAACAACACCTGCACCCTTACCCTATGGAACGGTAACCCAATTGCTGTTACTCCACCAAACTTCGTTGAGCTGGAAGTGACTGAAACTGATCCTGGCCTGAAAGGCGATACGCAGGGGACAGGTGGCAAGCCAGCGACTCTGACGACGGGTGCAGTGGTTCGTGTTCCTCTGTTCATCCAGATCGGTGAAGTGATAAAAGTCGACACTCGTTCTGCTGAATACGTTGGCCGAGTAAAATAATAGACGACTGACGAACAAGGCCGCATCATGCGGCCTTTTTTATATCTATCATCTCTCTTCTCAAGACCGCGCTCTATTCATGAGCACCTGCTCTCATATCAATACTTTTCACCTTTCGTAAAAACCGAAATCTATGGTCGAATGTTTCGACTTTTACTGATTGTTAACTTTTGTTACATTTTTATTTGTTGCTGGTTTGGAATTTAAGCCTCTGAAATTTATTGATTTATCAGTCAGCAACCCAAGGAGTGAGAAATGGATAGGATGAATCTCGGCGGTGGTCTTAAGGTGGAAGAAAGGCGTCAACTCTTACGTAAAGGGCTCAAAGGCGTGTTATACGCTATCCCAGTTGCCGCCGTTGCTTTAACGATTAATAGCTCAGTACTCATGACAGATGCGGGTTATAGCTATGTTCACCAGAATAATATCACCGGTGAACTGGATGTTTTCTCAGAGCCCGGTATTCACTTACGTATGCCGTTTCTTTCGAAGATAACCCAGTATGATCAGGTGATCACTGTATCTTTTGGTAATAGTAAGGGCGAGGACTTTTATCAGCGATTGAATCCGATAAATGTCAGGTTTGCCGACACCTATCGCGGTGATATTCCGGTGACTTTCAGATTTAAGCTGAGTTCAGACCCTGAGTCGATGAAAAAAATGCACAAGGAATTTCGAAATAACTCGAACCTGATTGATGCACTACTGGTTAAAAATGCTCGCAACGTTACCGTTATTACGGCGACGCAGTACACGGGCGAGGAGTTCTTTCAGGGAGGCCTGAACCAGTTTAAATCAAAACTGGGTGACCAACTTCGTGATGGTATTTACACCACAGAACGAAAGCAGGTCGAGGTAGAACAGATGGATCTTGCGCCAGTAGGTATTGAGCAGTCGGATGCAAACAAGCTTGAGCGGACCCAGCAACTGGTATGGAAAACGGTACCTGTCACTGATGAGAATGGTCAGCCGATACGTCAGGACAACCCGTTACAGCAATATGGGATTCAGGTGACACAGGTAACCATTGGTGATCCACTACCTGAAAAGCAGCTTGATCAACTGTTGTCAGATAAAAAGCGTCTTGTTGCTGACAGGATCCGTGCTATTCAGGAGCAGGAAACCTCAAAAGCACAAGCTGAAACTGAACAGCTCCGCAAAGAGATTCAACGTACACGAGAAGTGCAGGATGCTCAGCGGGCTAAAGAGCTGGCAGTCATTGCGCAGCAAAAAGAAGTGGCTGTCGCCGAGCAAATC
The DNA here is from genome assembly GCF_001707825.1 of Veronia pacifica. Classification (GTDB taxonomy): domain Bacteria; phylum Pseudomonadota; class Gammaproteobacteria; order Enterobacterales; family Vibrionaceae; genus Veronia; species Veronia pacifica. The sequence goes on from NZ_LYBM01000076.1 coordinate 4,225, forward strand.
GCTAAACGTGAAATTGTTGAAGCAGAGAAAACCAAGCAACTGGCAGTGGTCGAGAAAGAAAAAGAGCTGGCCATGGAGCAGGCAAATCTAGAGATTGAAAAAGCATTTGCCGAGAAAGAGTTGGCCAAGTCTGAGGCAAATCTGGGTATTCAGCAAGCCAATGCTAAAGCCGCAGAGTATGAAGCGAAGGCAATTCTTGCCAAAGGTAATGCTGAGGCCGCAATCCTGAAAGCTAAGTATGAGGCACTGGGTGCGCAGGGTGAGGTCTATCTTGCTGAGCTGAATCGCGATATTTCTGTCGCCATGTACAACAACCTGAAAGATTTCAAGGTTGAGGTGCCGGAGCACTATTTTGCGGGCGGAGAAAGTGGAAAAATGACCACCAACCTTGATGTGATCACTGGCCTTGGTGCGCTGGGAATGATGGAGAAAAGCCAGAAATTACAGCAAGTCGCTGTGACAGCAAGCCAGTAACCATCACTACCGTACATCATACAAAAACGGCACTTCAGAGTGCCGTTTTCATTTGCTTTTATACCCTGAGCGTCCATCGAGTACTGTTCTGTGAATCACTTTGTCATTTAGCGCGCCTTCAGCTTCTCTGTGTATACGGGTAAAATACCCTTTTATCCTCAGCAGGCCAGACCAATGACCCAAGAGTGGCAGCCCACTACCTCTATTTCAGCACTTAAACAACGCGCATCAATCCTTAAAACCGTTCGGCAGTTTTTTGAGCAAAGAGAAGTACTCGAAGTGGATACCCCAGCGATGAGTCAGGCAACGGTAACCGATATTCACCTGCATGCCTTCAATACACGCTTTGTCGGCCCCGGCCACGCTGACGGTGTTCCCTTGTACTTGATGACAAGTCCTGAATTTCACATGAAGCGTCTTCTTGCGGCAGGCAGCGGACCTATTTATCAGATTTGTAAATCGTTCAGAAACGAAGAGGCCGGACGCAATCATAACCCTGAATTCACCATGCTTGAATGGTACCGTCCGGGCTTTGATCATCATTTACTGATGGATGAAATGGATCAGCTATTACAGCAGGTGCTCGCGACATCAAAAGCGGAAAGAATGACTTATCAGGAAGCATTTCTTCGCGTGTTGAGGATTTGTCCTCTAGAGGCAGACGTTGAAGCGCTCAGGGGCGTAGCTTCAGGGATTGGGCTGACTGACATTACTCAACAGGAAGAAGACAAGGATACACTATTACAGTTGCTGTTCAGCATGGCTATTGAGCCTGAGATTGGTCAGACGACGCCTGCTTTTGTTTACGATTTCCCTGCCAGTCAGGCAGCGTTGGCAAGGATTTGTGACCATGATACGCGGGTCGCTGCCCGGTTTGAGGTGTATTTTAAAGGTGTTGAGCTAGCGAATGGCTTTTACGAGCTGGATGATGCAAAAGAGCAATTGAACCGATTTGAGTCAGATAATGAAAAACGACAGAGAATGGGGCTTCCTCCTCAGCCGATTGACCGCCATTTGATTGATGCTCTTGCTGCTGGCTTTCCTGACTGTGCCGGTGTGGCGTTGGGTGTTGACCGACTGATCATGCTGGCAGATGGACGAAAACATATCGATGAAGTGATTGCTTTCCCAGTCAGCAGAGCCTGAGCCACCAGTACACCTTAATAACCCCGACACGGGCACTGCATCCGTATTGTTGACCTCAGGCCGTGCAATAATGCTGTTAAGCGCCAGACGTCAATATTTTTCATTACCGTCGGTGTTTAGTACTTGAAGCGCTTAATCAGCTCGGTAAGACCATCGGCCTGAGAGCTAACGTCTCCCATATTGCCCTGAAGACGTGTGATAATTTGTGCGCAGAGCTTGATGTTATCGTCAACAGAACGCACGTCTTCAGAGACACTCTCAACTTGTCGGAACTGGTCCTGGATGGCTTCGTTGACCTGCTCGAAGTTCGAGCAGACATCATTGTTAGAATCCGTGATTTTCTTCAATAATTTGCCGGATTCACTGACCTGATTCACACCAAGGGAAATACGCTTGTCCGATTCATTAATCAGGGTTGAAATTTCTTTTGCCGCGTCAGAGCTTCGCTGAGCAAGTGCTCGAACCTCACTGGCAACGACAGAAAATCCTCTTCCTTGTTCACCCGCCCGGGCCGCTTCGACCGCCGCATTCAATGCCAACAGGTTAGTTTGAAATGCGATGCCGTCTATAACGCTGATAATCTGCTGCATTTGTTTACTCGACTGCGTAATTGCATTCATCGCCTTTTCAATATCTTCGATCACGGCTTTACCTTGAATGGCATTACTCAGGGCATCCTGAGACAGTGAAGAAGAGAATTTGGCTTTCGAGAGGGTTTCATTGATAGAACTGCGCATTGTTTCCATCAACTGACTGATACTCTGAATACTCTGTAGTTGTTCTTCCAGTTGCTGGTTAAGGCCTGATACCTCGCTACTGGCCTCGTCGGTTTTATCATTCACCGTGAAAGCCGTACCCTGTATTTCCTGAATCATTCCACTGAGGTTGCCAATCGTCTGATTGGTGTTGTTTTTAAGCTGCCTATAATCCCCGCTGACATCAAGAATGAAGTTCTGGGTCAGGTCGCCTTTAGACAAGGACTGCATAATGTCTTGTGTATGGCTAAAGGTTTCTTCCAGTTTTTCTCCTGTATCATTTACCGCAGAGGCCAGTTTAAGCAGCTCGCCCTGTGCTTTTGCGTTTGAGCGTGTTTTAAAGTCACCCTCGACAATCGCGCCCATCACAGAGAGGATACTGTTGATCACTGTGTTGGTAGAACCCGATGCGCTGTTCACGGATTCCTTCATTTCCTTTAGCTTGCCGCTGGCCTCAACGGTAACGGTTTGGCTAAAGTCTCCCTTGCTCATTGCTTCCATCACACTGCAGATTTGTATAATGATCGCCTCTGAATTTGCGATGGACTGATTAATGGATTCTTTGAGCTCTGCCAGTTCACCGGATGCATGTGATTCAACACGTTGATCATACTGACCTGATTCTAGCTGCTCCATTACCCGACGTGCGTCTGAGATAAAGTCTGCCGTCTTGATAGACGACTGATTGACCTGTTCTTTTACCAGTGCCAGTTGGCCTTTGGCATCTACCGTCACGCGTTTATCAAATTGCCCTTTCTGAACCTCTGACATCACGTTGCCAATGTCTTCGATGGTTTCATCAATGACACTTGCAGAGTCATTAATTTTTTTCTTCAACAGCTCAAGGTCGCCTTCGAGATTTAACTCGACGCGCTGCTTAAAATCACCCTCTGCAAACCTGTTCATGGTGGCTGAGATACTTTTAACGGCATTTTCTAGCGATGCCAGTGTTGCATTAAGTGCTTTTGCAGCCTGACCTGTCTCATCGTTGCTGTGGACTGCCGCACGGATAGAGAAACGCCAGTTCTGTTGGAGGGTAAGCAAACACGTTGAGAGATCCTGCACTGGCTTTGATACATAGCGGCCAAAGCGTGCTGCAACGAAAAGTATACTGCCGAGCAAAATAATCGTGAGAAGTATATAAATCAGTTGAAGGTCGCGGATTGCAGCCAACGCCTCGCTGGTTTTTTGCTCGACTACAACATACCAGGTTGTGCCCGCCGCGATGTCGACTGCATTATAGATAGACAGCGTGTCATCGCCCAGATAGTTCTTACTCTCAAGGCTGGTATTTCGTCCAACATCGGCTCCTTGCAACGCATTGTCAATGAGCTGGGTGTTGATCGTCAGATTTTGCCTGAATGATCCTTCGACCGTGTACTTATCACTGAAAAAGGTATCCGAACGTAGCTTTCTGTCTGAGCCAACAAGGTATGACTCGCCAGTTATTCCTAATCCATTGGCCTTACTCATTACTTGACTGACCTGATCGAGCGGTAACTGGATAATGAGAACAGCGACAGGTTCAGTGCCCATATAAACAGGCGTCGATATAAAACTTGCAGGGGCGCTGTAAGAGGGCAGGTAGGGTTCATAATCAACGAAAACAGGGTCTTTCTGACCTGCCTCGACGTCACGCTTCATTCTCTGAAATGCCTGTCCAATACCTGATTCGCTATATGGTCCATTGACAAGGTTAGTCGCGTAATCAAGCTCTTTGTAAACAGAATAAACGAGGTTCCCGGTATTAATATCAACTATGAAAATATCGTAAAAACCGAAATCGACAATGTAATTTCGAAAGGCCTCATGATACCGACGGTGCACAAAGTCGTAGCGTTCTTTACCTGCACTGGACAGCTTGTCTTTCTCACCCAATGGAAAGATGTTGTCTGCAATATACGCTTTTTGAAGCGCCAGTGTTTTGGTCTCGACTGACTCTAACATGAATTCAACAGGCGCTGACTGACCTGTCTTTTCTGTATATACTGGGCCAAATTGGTTTTGGTAGTAATCAAGAAGCTGAGTTGGGACCGTCTGGTATTGTTTATCATCGACTGGGTAGCTGTTGTACGTTTGAATAAACTCCGGTGCTGCAGCAACGGTGATCGGGCTTTTGGCAAGATTTTGGAGAACTGTAATGCTTTGACCAAAGTATTGCTGCAGGGAATCAGCTTTTAAGCTCGCAATTGCGTTGATCGACTGTGTTTTCTGAGATTCCAGAGAGGTCGTTGCGCTGTATAGACCGATAACAGCAGTGATGCCAGACGGTATCAAACCGACAAAGCAAAGTAGTATGGTAATTTTTTTTACCAGAGCAAAATCAGCAAAGCGAGTTGCCATCATGAGGTTGTCTCCGTATCGGTGAAAGATCACCAGCTTTGATGAATAAAAAATGAATTTTTATTTCAAAGTGTAGCAACGGACACATTTTTGAGACGAGAGATTCACAGTCTCAGACAAGATAAAATGAAAAAGGCCCAAAAGGGCCTTTTTGTTATGCAGATTTAGATGACAACTGACTGGCCTGACGCGCATAGGTTTCTCCCATACGTGTAGGTTGCCCAGGGGTGATGGATTCATCAAATTCAATAGTGCCTTTAGGGAACAGATTAATCACTGTGGACCCCAGTTTGAAGCGGCCCATTTCCTGCCCCTTTTTGAATGAAATCGCATGTTCGCCTTCTGTTGGATAATCCCAACGGCGGATGCTCTCGCCAGTCGGCGGCGTAATAGTGCCTGCCCATGTTGTCTCGATACTGCCTACTATCGTCGCACCAACTAATACCTGTGCCATCGGTCCAAAGGCCGTTTCAAAAATACAGACAAGACGTTCGTTGCGAGCAAATAGATTTGGGACATTTTCTGCGGTCATAGGGTTAACCGAGAAGAGCTCACCGGGTACGTAAATCATCTGACGCAGAGTGCCGTCGCATGGCATATGCACTCTGTGGTAATCGCGTGGCGACAGATAAAGTGTCGCAAACTCGCCATCAGAAAATTCTTCCGCCAGTGCTTGATCGCCACCCAGCAGTTCGCAGGCGTCAAATGTATGTCCCTTGGCTTGAATAAGACGGCCTTTCTCAATTGGACCCGCCTGACTGACACATGCATCAGCAGGGTGAGTGATAGTCTGGCTGTCGTCGTTCACTGGACGAGCACCGTCTTTCAACTCTCTGACGAAAAAGTCATTGAAGGTTGGATACACGGCAGGATCTGGGTTCTTCGCTTCGCTCATATCTACGTTGTACTGGCGAATGAACCATTTAATCACTGAAGTTGTGAGAAAACCTGCTTTAGCAGCAGCCAGTTTACCCATCAGTCGGGTTAACGCATGTTTCGGCAAGCAATACTGCAAGCCAATCTTCAGGTTGTCAGACACAGAGTTTATCCTAATATTTCTCGGTCATCAGTTGGTTACCTGTTGACCAGTTTTCAATCAGCGACACAGTCTACCTAGTTTTCGGGTAGCCTGCTAGCCACTAGTTTTCCTTATTGCGTGAGAACTGACGGTTAGCTTTCATTTCCGTCATACTCTCCAAGATCTTGTGATAACTGTGATAACGCATTTCACTGATCTTTCCCTGCTCAACAGCCTCACGGAGAACACAGCCAGGGTCGTCTCCATGTTTACAATCACGGAATTTACAGCCGCCAAGGTACTCACGAAATTCGACAAACCCTTGAGTGATTTCGTCTGGTTCAAGGTGCCAAAGACCAAACTCGCGCACGCCAGGGCTATCGATAAGGTCACCACCGTCAGGAAAATGGTAGAGGCGGGCGGTGGTTGTTGTATGTTGACCTAAGCCTGAATTTTCCGATACTTCACCGACATCGGCATTTACTTCTGGCATAAGGTTATTGACCAGACTGGACTTGCCTACACCGGACTGGCCGACAAAAATGCTTGTCTTATCAGCCAATCTGGTTTTTAACTGGTCCATACCTTCACCCGTTTCACGACTCACCATTAACACGTCGTAACCGATTTTTTCGTACAGATTGAGTACACCGGCAACGTGGGTGCGCTGCTGGTCGTCCAGCAAATCGAGCTTATTGATCACGATAAGAGGTTTGAAATCAACCTGTTCAGTTGCGATAAGGTAGCGGTCTATAATATTGAACGACAGCTCAGGCAAAATAGCTGAGACAATCACCACTTGATCGATATTCGCAGCGACAGGTTTTACGCCATCATAATAGTCTGGACGAGTCAAAACCGAGCGTCTTTCATGCACGGCTTCGACAACACCTGCGATCCCCTGAAGGGCCTCAACACCGGGGCGCCAGATGACATGATCGCCAGTCACCAGACTCTCGATAGAGCGGCGCAGGTTACACCGCTGGATCTCGCCTGTTGTGTTGTCTTCAATGTCGGCGTGTTGACCGAAACGGGTGATCACCGTGCCCTCTCGGGCTGACTCCAGAAGGGACTCGTCCCATTGGACATCATCTTGTTGACGGTCAAGGCGCTTACGTTGATTTGACCGAACACGGCGCAGTTGGCCTTTAGTGAGCTTTTTCTTTTTTGCCACGAGTTTGTCGCTAAGTTAGTTGGCTTTCAAATAAGGCTAAGTATCATACACGGTTTACCCTTAAAAAAGGCAATTGGGATGGCATTCAGCGATAAGAATTTAATCTGGATAGATCTGGAAATGACAGGATTGGATCCAAAGCAGCATAAAATTATTGAGATTGCGACGATCGTGACAGATGCCGAGCTTAATATTTTAGCTGAGGGGCCCGTCTTGGCTATTCATCAGCCAGATGAAGAGCTGGCAAAAATGGACGACTGGTGTACCAATACGCACACGGGCAGTGGGCTGGTGGACAGAGTTAAGGCTTCAACCATAGACGAACAGTCTGCGACAGAGCAAACGATCGCCTTTCTTGAGCAATGGGTGCCATCAGGAGTATCACCTATTTGCGGCAACAGTGTCAGTCAGGATCGTCGCTTCCTTTTCGATCACATGCCGGAGTTGGAAACCTTTTTTCATTATCGAACCATCGACGTTAGTACGATTAAAGAGCTTGCGTCTCGCTGGCAACCAGATGTTTTAAAAGGTTTCAAGAAGAAAGGAACGCATTTGGCATTGGACGATATTCGTGAATCGGTTGCAGAATTGCAGTATTATCGAACAAAGATCTTCGCGATCTGATTGAAATGTGAACGTTACGAAGAAAAATAACTTTTTTTGCTATTTTGCTATTGCATCGGCTTTTTTTCTTCGTATAATTCGCAGCCCTAACGGAGACAAACGTTTCTTGGAAAGC
>NZ_LYBM01000077.1 GCF_001707825.1 Veronia pacifica
AGCGGGTTTTTTTATGGCCTTTAGAAGTTTGACTCTGCTTAGTTCAAACGTCGCTTGATATGTTTAGCAATACTGTCAACCACCGGATACTTATTGTCTGTCAATGGCGGATAGTAATAAGAAAAGCCATGCCCCCAAATGAGATCAACAGGCTGAGAGGGATCTGAATCTTTATCCCATGCATAAAACAGGTGGCATTCTTTGCCGATTGCACAGGCCAGACGAAAAATTGCCGTACCAGCACTAACTATCAAATCACAAGCTTGTATCACCGCAGCCGTGCCAATAAAGTCATCGCGAAGATCGACGCCTTCCAATTGGACTATCTCTACACCACACAGTTTTTTTACTTTTTTGATTTCTTTGCTGCAATCGTCATATTGCAGATTCACAAAAAGGGTGTCGGGGCATTGTCTAACTAACTGAGCGACATCTTCAACGGATAAGAAATGGACGTTCCTGCTTGCCCCTGCCAGACCACTTCGCCAGCAGATTCCCACCACATGTTGTTTTCCTGATTCGGCTTTCAGCGTCTCGAGTTTTTCCTTCCACAATTCAACCTGCACATCGGGTGGTGACAGGTAACTATCGAGAAAGTGGTGTTTACCGTATGCTGAATAGGCGATAGCACCAAGGCTACCGCCAGCGATCCAGCTATCAATATCATCAATGACATCTTTTGGGATATCTATCGCCTGATGTTCGACACGTTTTACCGGTACTGCGGTTACCTGCGGATAGGCAAGCTTTAAAACGGCCTCCAATCTCGGCTCACAGACGACATAAGCCTTTGCACAGTTCTCTGCCAGCATTGCGAGATTGTGAAAAAATTCTATTTCATCACCAATCCCCTGTTCAGGTATTACTAATACCTTGTCATTTTTTGGACGCGACAAATCCCAGCGAGCCAGTTCGCCCTGAAAACTCAGACGGCTGCCACAATCAATCCCTTTTTCAAATGCTGCATAATAGTTTTTCCAATCCCCCAGAGTCCGGTGTACGAAACAAGCGTTAAAGGCGGCGTCAAGATTATCGGGTCTACGAGCAAGGTATTCGTCTAACAGTGCCAAGGATTTTTTCGGGTTTCCGGCATACCATTCGGTTTCTGCCAGAAAAGGAATTAATCTGTCTTTCTGGTTTTGTGTGTCAGCCCATGAAATTGCTCGTTCGAGATTATTTTTGCAAACATGGATATTGTCTGCAGTGAAATTATGTCTTGCTCTGAGTAGATGAAAACCGGAAAAAGCAGCTTGAGACAAAAATAGTCGATCTTCAGGATGGGAACGACTGAGTTCAGAAGCAAGCCGATTTACCTCAATCCAGTTTTGCTGATGTTCGTAGCTGTTGATCAGCAGGCGTTGGGCGGTCAGTTCGTCGGACTTTATCTTTAAGATCTTACGGCAATTTTTCCGCCCTGATTGGTGTTGCCCCATTAAAATTTCAGCTTTCGCTAAGAGCGTAAGTAAACGGATATCATTATCTGCAAAGTCAAGAGCACGCAATGTGGTTTGCCGGGCAGATTCTGGCTGACTCAATTCTATCTGAAGTTGGGCTAATGCCTTGTAAGCATCAAGATGGCGATCATCAATGGATATTACCGCTGAATACAAATCGGCAGCCTGTTGAAAGTTACCTTGGGCTTCAATTTGTTTGGCAACAGAAAGGGTTTTTTCGATTTCAGTGGCGATGTTTTGCCGCTTTTCTGTTTCCTTGTTGCGTAACTCTCTGACGGTTTTTTGGGTTTCAGCTCTGTGGCCCATAGCTTGGGCGAGCTGTTGTTTCAGTCGCAGCAAATCTTGACTGTCGGGTACTTGCTCAAGTAACGCATTAACGATCGACAACGCTTCATTATTATGACCGAGCTGGCAAAGTAAGTTTGCCTTGTCAAACCATACCGAAAGATTATCTGGCTCAACGTTAAGGGCAGTATCCAGTCGGCCCATTGCGGTGTCGAATTCATTATCTTCAATATCCAGCACGCAAAGTATTTGTAAAACGGCAATGTTTTTTGGTGCATGCTGGAGAATTTGTTCAAAGACCTCACGTGCCTGCGTTTTCTTTTGCTGTTGGTACAAAGACACACCATGCTGAAAAGCTTGTTCAAAGGTCATGGTAGTTGTCAAAGAGGTCTCATTCATTGCGATCACCCAAAAATGTTTAGCACAGTTTTAACACCTGATTGTCAGGCTAGGAGAAATTGAGCAAATACCGTGCCTGAACCTACGATTTCTGCCGTCTCTGGGCAATATATTTTGCTATCTATCACACTTTCATTGAAAGGTAATTGTTTTATCGACTTGTAAAATATGAATTTCGTTGCTGTTATTTAAGGGACAACTTTTTGCCGCTTTTGCGGAAAACATCAAAAAAAATATTGCCGCTTAAAAAAATAAATCTCCTAAGTTGTTGAGTTAACTAACTTTAATTTGTTGGCACGCTAATTGAATAAAAAATGAGCAAGTCCAAGTATTTCTTGGCAAGTGAACAAATGTAAAGCTGAAAAGCTAGTCCCGCGTGGTCGTTAAATTGTTGTGTTGCGGGCGAGCTGTTTCGCAGAGTTAAGCGAAAGTCAAAGGAGAGCAAAATGGGTGTAACAGTAAACACCAACGTGTCTGCAATGACTGCGCAGCGTTACCTAAACCAGTCGACTAACGCACTTGGGACGTCGATGGAACGCTTATCTTCTGGTAGCCGTATTAACAGCGCCAAAGACGACGCAGCAGGACTGCAGATTTCAAATCGACTCACGACCCAGATCCGCGGTCTTGATGTTGCGGTACGAAATGCCAACGACGGAATTTCCATTGCGCAGACCGCCGAGGGAGCCATGCAAGAGTCAACGTTGATCCTTCAACGTATGCGTGACCTCTCGCTTCAGTCTGCTAATGGCACCAACAGTGGTTTAGAGCGTTCAGCAATTCAGGAGGAAATTACAGCCCTCCAAGATGAGTTGAATCGTATCGCTGAAACGACAGCATTTGGTGGCCGTAAGCTACTAAACGGTACCTTTAGTCCATCATCGTTTCAGATAGGCGCTGATGCTGGTGAGGCGATGACCATTACCATGACCAGCATTCGAGCTGATGATAGCAGGATGGGCGGGGTCAAGTTCAGTGGCAGTGAAGCAAAAACTGCTGGCTGGAATGTCTCTAATGCGACAAAAGATATGAAAATAGTCTTTACATCTGATAGTGGCACGACGACATCTGTGTCCTTTGATGCCAAGGTGGGGGACGATATTGAAGAGCTTGCTACCTACATTAATGGTAAATCAGAAAGCAAGTTCAGTGCCTCGGTCACTGAGGGCGGATCGTTACAGATATTCTTCCGCGACCCTTATGTCAACGGCAATGTGACATTCAGCGGTGGGCTGTCATCTGCTCTTGGCATCGATGGAACCACAGGCGGAACTGCAGTCACTACCCAGAGTATCGATGTCAGTACGTCAGGCGGCGCGCAGATGGGTGTCAGTATCATTGACTCCGCACTTGACTATATTGATCGACAGCGCGCCGATCTTGGTGCCAAACAGAACCGACTGAGTCATACCATCAACAATCTCTCCAGTATTCAAGAGAATGTTTCGGCCTCCAATAGTCGAATACGGGATGTGGACTTTGCAAAGGAAACAACCCAGCTCACGAAGGGCCAGATAATGCAGCAGGCCAGCACATCAATTCTTGCTCAGGCAAAACAACTGCCACAGGCCGCGCTTAGCTTACTGGGTAATTAATGTGAGGCTAATCGAAAAAAGCGGCATAGAATTGCCGCTTTTTTTATGGCTAAATTTCAAATAAATTTATTTTTCTGCTCCCCTCGTTTTCTCTGGCCTAGAGAGAATAAAACAACGTTTCTTTTCTTTCGAATATCTTTTTAAAACGTTATTGACAAGATGCCTTACTAAAGAAAATCAATATTTTGCCGACAAAATAACCAATAGCAGCGCGAGAGAAATGCTCACGTTATTGCAATTTGTCTGGAGGCAATATGTCATTCAGTATTTTGACCAACATGTCATCCATGCGGGCATACCGATTTCTGCACAGGACAAACGGGATGTTAAATACTGCCATGGAGCGTTTGGCCTCTGGTCAACGCATTAACAGTGCTAAAGACGACGCGGCAGGTCTGCAAATTGCCAACCGTCTCAACAGCCATATTAGAGGTATGGATGTCGGGATGAGAAATGCCAATGACGGTATGTCGATGTCGCAAGTAGCTGAGGGGGCCATGCAAGAGGCAACCAATATGTTGTTCCGCATGCGTGACTTGGCACTGCAATCTTCTAATGGCTCCAATAGCGCTAAAGAACGCGAATCGATGCAGGAAGAGATATCTGCATTGAAGGACGAAATAAACCGTATCGCGGAAACAACCAGTTTTGCAGGTAAGAAGTTACTCAACGGCACGTTCGGCTCTGCTGCGATCCAATTTGGCGCAGAAGCAGGAGAGGCTGTAGTGATGTCGTTGGACAGTTTGCGAACTGACAATAGTGAATTGGGTGGACGCTTGGTCACTGGTAGCAGTGCGAAAAGTGCTGGCTGGACGGTATCGGCGGGCAACACAACGTTGCTAATCGACTTCGTTTCCAGATCCGGAAAAACAGTCGATATGACCATAAATGCAAATGTCGGTGATGATATTGAGGAAGTAGCCACCCTGATAAACGGCTATGCCGATGGCAATCTGAGTGCGTCCGTTGATGAGGACGGCAAGCTCCGGCTATTTATGCCTGATGCAGACATGGCCACATTCACTGTGAGCGGTGGGTTGGAGGATGATTTATCACTTAACGGCCCAATGCCGGGGGGCGGGGTCATTTCTGAAAGCAAAATACTTAACGATCTGGATATCAGTACGATTGGCGGCGCGCAACTCGGTGTCGGCATTATTGATGCCGCACTTGAGCACATAGATAGTGAGAGGGCGAAGTCAGGTGCATTTCAGAATCGACTCGGCCACATCATCAATAATCTGTCGACAACGCAGGAAAACCTGTCTGCGTCGTACAGTCGGATCATAGATACCGACTTTGCCCGGGAAAGTGTCAACTTTACTAAGGCGCAGATACTTGAACAGGTAGGCACCTCTGTGCTTGTTCAGGCGAAGTCATTACCGATTAATTTATTGTCCTTGCTGCGATAAGTGTGATCTGTATTGCCACAACGGCTGAGTATTGCCGTTGTGAATGAGAGTAACCCCCCACTTTTGATTGTGTTTTTAAATAGGCAAAAAAAAATATAAAGGTTTTCTTCACCTTGCCGTTAAACAGGGTGAGAAGTAATGAACTGGTTTTCCCTGGATTAGCTGGGCGGAAATCAGAGAAAGAATGAATGGAGAATAGTTATGGCTATTACTGTAAACACGAATGTGTCTGCAATGACCGCTCAGCGTTTTTTGAACAATTCAACCAACTCGTTGAATGATTCTATGGAGCGACTCTCATCGGGCTTGCGCATTAACAGCGCGAAGGATGATGCTGCGGGTTTGCAAATTTCTAACCGACTAACTGCCCAGAGCCGCGGTCTTGATGTCGCCGTTCGAAATGCTAACGATGGTATTTCTATGGCGCAGACAGCAGAAGGTGCAATGGAAGAAACCACCAGCATCCTGCAACGTATGCGTGACCTGTCTCTGCAGTCTTCAAACGGCGTGAACGGCTCGCAAGAGCGTGAGTCCATTCAGGAAGAGGTTGTTGCTCTTCAGGATGAACTTAACCGTATCGCAGAGACGACATCTTTTGGTGGCTCTAAGCTGCTGAACGGCACATTCGGTACCCGTTCGTTCCAAGTAGGTGCGGATGCTGGTGAAGCCGTAATGATGGAATTTAAAAACGTCCGAGCTGATGAAGCTGAGATGGGTGGTCAGGTTCACACTGCCGGTAACGGTAAGTCTGCTGGCTGGACTGTAGGTGCTGCATCAACCATGAAGCTTGTTATCGATGGTTCTAACAGCATCACTATCAACGCGAAAGCGGGTGACGATATTGAAGAAGTGGCGACCTACATCAATGGTCAGTCTGATAAGTCTGTCTCAGCATCAGTAAATGAAGATGGCAAGCTTGAGATTGTCGCCGCATCAGGTTCAACAATCACGTTCTCTGGTGGTCTATCGACCTCTCTGAACATGACTAATGGTGCAGGTACCGCAGAGAGCATTCAGGATGTTGATGTAAGTACTGTTGGTGGTGCTCAGACTGCCGTAGGTCTTATTGATAATGCCCTGAAGTATGTTGACTCTCACCGTTCAGAGCTCGGTGCGAAGCAAAACCGTCTGACGCACACTATCTCGAACTTGACCAGTGTTAATGAGAATGTCAGTGCGTCGAATAGCCGAATCAAAGACGTTGACTTTGCGAAAGAAACGACTCAGTTCACTAAGTCGCAGATTCTGCAACAGTCTGGTACGTCGATTCTGGCACAGGCGAAACAAGCGCCGTCAGCAGCGTTGAGTCTTTTAGGTTAAAATTAGGTAGAAAGCCATCGGCGGTGAATGATGGGCATTCACCGTCAATAGCATAAGAGGTGTACAGCAATGGACAATTCATCCGTTTCACTGTCATCTGCGGCTCAAGTGAATCCACAATCAGGCACAAATGTTGCAGGTAAAAATGTGGATGGTGAGCAACCTAAGATCGCAACCCAGCAGGGACAGCGCCTTACTGACGAAAAAGACACTGGCAGCAAGCAAGTGACAGAGCAGTTGGGCAAGGCGCAAAAGCTGCAAAAAGAGCAGCTTGAAATGCTGGTAGGCCGTTTGGATGAGTTTGTCTCTACCTTTAACAAGGGCCTGTCATTTCGACTGGATGAAGAGTCTGGCCGTAGTATCGTCACAGTGTACGAAATGAGTACCGGTGATGTGATACGTCAGATCCCAGAAAAAGAAATGCTGGAACTTGCTCAGCAACTCTCACTTCATGCGAGAGGGTTGGTTCAGGAAAAAGTTTAGTAGAGGCAACTATGGGTTTAAGTGCATCGGGTTTAGTCAGCGGGTTAGATATTAACAATCTTGTCACCCAACTGGTTGAAGCTGAACGTGCCCCCAAGCAGGGTCGTATTACCAAGCAACTGAATGATATCGAGACAGATATCAGTGCTTATGGTCGACTCAAAGATGCACTGGATAAAATGAAAGACGTAATGTCTAAGTTTCGTGATGACCATACGTTCGCAGCCAGATCCTCAGCCTCCGATGACTCGGAGGCTGTTTCTGTTTCTGCAGAGCCTGATGCCATGACGGGTTCCTATTCTGTCGATGTACAGCAACTCGCTCAATCGCAGAAACTGGTATCTTCTGCTTTCACTGAAGGCATGGATTTTGGTGCTGGTAGTATGACGCTGCAACTTGGCAGTGAGTCATTATCTATAACGATTGGCGACACTGAGAACTCATTGTCTGATATCGCAAACCTCATTAACAAGCACGAATCCAACCCTGGTATTGCCGCTGCTGTCATTAAAGATGATGATGGTGAGCGTCTGATCCTCGGCTCCGAAAAAACGGGAGCCAGCAATACTATCTCTCTCTCGGTCGACTCCAGTGTGTCGGGTGAGTTGAATAATCTCGCATATGTCCCCGGCTCTGTGTCCAACCTCAACGAGGTACAACAAGCCAAAGACGCGCGTATTGTTGTTGATGGCCTGGCAACAATCACCAGTTCTAACAACACTTTTAGTGATGCGATCCCCGGTGTGAAAATCGAGGCAAAAGAACTGAGCGCGGGTTCTCCAGTAAACATCTCCGTCAGCGAAGATAAGGCGGCCGTCAAGAAAGTGATGGAGGAGTTTGTAGACTCCTATAATGCCTTTTTCCAAATTACTCAGTCAGTCGCCAAATATGATCCGGAATCTCAAACTGGCGGCGCACTGGTGGGTGATAGTCTTATCCGCTCAATGACAGGACAATTGAGAACCGTTTTCTCCTCGCCGATAGAGGGGGCACCTGAGTCAATGAAAACGTTGAGTGAATTCGGTGTGACGACGACCCGTGAAGGTCGCTTGGAAATTGATGGAGACATCATGGACAAGCACCTTGATCAGAATTTCAGCAAACTGGGTGAATTTTTTGATGGCAATAATGGCTTTGCTAAAGCACTCGAAAAAACCATTGATCGATTCACCAGCTATACGGGCTCTATTAAAAACCGGGAAAACAGCCTTAATGACCAGAAAGATCGTATCCAAGACGATCAGGCTGCGCTCGATATGAGGATGCAAGCGCTCGAAGAGCGTACTCGTCGTCAATTTTCTGCCATGGAGAGCGCCATGGGACAGATGCAATATCAAATGTCCGCCATGATGAGCATGATGCCTGCCATGGGAAATCAGTAAATGTCTCTGATCAATCAACTTAGCGATATTGATGACCAGTTATTGACGCTGCTAGCCGAGAAAGAGGTGAACGTTGATAGACTGGCATGTTTATTGAATGAAAGAAAACAATGTATTGACGAAATTCGCGAGCAACAAGCACTTCCTGATGAAGATATTTGGCAAGAGGCGATATCAAGGAGTGAGGCGATTTTCGACAAGATGCAAGAGCACCATAAAATCGCTTCGCAACAGCTTTTCAATATGAAAAAAGGGCGAAAGTCGGTGCAGATTTACCAACGTATAAGCCGGTGAGGAATATTATGAGAGGCTCCCTTAAGGCCTACAAAAAAGTCTCTATAGACAGTCAACTCAGTGAGGCATCTCCTCACAAAGTTGTGCAGATGTTGATGGCAGGTGCTATTGAACGTCTTGTGCAAGGTAAAGCGGCCATGCAAGCTGGAAACGTCGCTATCAAGGGTGAACGTCTGGGCAAGGCGCTGGATATAGTGATTAGCTTGCGTTCATGCTTATCAATGGACGAGGGCGGTGAGATCGCCGAGAACCTTGATGCATTGTACGACTTTGTCATTCGTCAGATTTCTGTCGCCAATCGGGATAATCTCGAGCAGCCAATCGATGACGTTGTCGAAATTCTCATGGAAATTAAGTCAGCATGGGATCAAATTCCGGCTGAATATCACAACGCAAACGTTGTAGGGGCCTAAGTCGCATATTTAACATATTCCTATTGATTGGCACTGGAGTCACAGGTTTTATGGGTCTCCGGTTGCCTTATGATGCACAATAACTACAATATCGCGGTGTGCAACGCTAATTGGCATCAGTTGCGTAAGAAATCAATGGAATTTGAGGTAGATACTACTCACTCATGCAATGTTTAGCGAAGGTCCTGGTCGTAGATGATGATGATAGGTTCCGTCATGATCTCGGCGTCATTTTTGAATTCATAGGTGAACAGTTTGTCTCGTGTTCATCGACTGAGTTTGACGTGTCCGTGTGGAAGCAAGCTGAGGGTACTTTCTTCCTCGGCCATGTTCATTCCCCGGAGACTCTTGCTCAGATAACCCATTTCCTGTCTATTAATAACCATATCCCTGTTATTGCCGTAAGTGCCCATGCCAGTGAAGTATCTGGATTGCCAAACTTTGTTGGCGAGCTGGCTTTGCCTTTGAATTATCCTCAGTTATCTGACGCGTTGAGGCATTGTCAGGAATTCTCTGGCAAGACCGCTATTAAGATCCCTCAGCTTCAGCAGAAGAATACCTTGTTCAGAAGTATGGTTGGCCGCAGTGACACTATCACTGAGGTGCGTCACTTAATTGAGCAGGTTGCTCCGACCGATGCCAACGTATTGATTCTTGGTGAGTCGGGAACGGGTAAAGAGGTGGCTGCGAGAAATATTCATTTTCACTCAAGCCGAGGAAAAGGCCCGTTTGTGCCTGTTAATTGCGGTGCAATTCCGCCGGATTTGCTTGAGAGTGAGCTTTTCGGTCACGAAAAAGGTGCATTCACTGGCGCGATTTCCGCGAGGAAAGGCCGATTTGAACTGGCGGAAGGAGGAACCCTCTTTCTTGACGAAATCGGTGATATGCCGCAACCAATGCAAGTGAAGCTGTTACGTGTATTGCAGGAACGATGTTTCGAAAGGGTTGGCGGCAACAAAACAATAAAAGTTAACGTCAGGGTTGTTGCAGCAACACACCGCCATTTACCGACCATGATCCAAGATGGTGGCTTCCGCGAGGATCTGTTCTATCGGCTTAATGTCTTCCCCATCGAAATGCCCGCCCTGCGCGAGCGTATTGAAGACATCCCTTTATTGGTTCAGGAACTTCTGGCAAGAATGGAAGCGGAAGGGGGATCTCAGGTTCATTTGACTCCCCGTTCGGTCTCGTCTTTGATGGAGCATTCCTGGCCCGGCAACATCCGTGAGCTGGCTAATCTGATCGAGCGCTTGGTTATCCTTTATCCGGGTCAGATGGTTGACGTCAATCGTTTGCCGTCAAATTACCGTTACACGGACATTCCTCATTTCACGCCGGAAACCGGATATCTGGAAACGGAAGAAGAACAGGAAAGGGACGCCCTCAATGCGATGTTCTATGAGGAAGATCCGATAGATGACGCGGTTTCTGCACTTAATGAGTTGCCTCCGGAAGGGGTGAACCTCAAGGAGATGCTTGCAGATCTGGAAATTGACATGATTAGGCAGGCGCTTGAAGCTCAACTGGGCGTTGTAGCTCGGGCAGCAGATATGCTCGGGATGCGTCGTACGACTCTGGTTGAGAAGATGCGCAAGTACGGTCTGAATAAAGATGATATTGTTTAGTTAACATCTAAACCCCAAGAATAGAAGGCGAGGTCAAAAAAATGACTTCGCTTTTTTATTGGCACTTTTCCTAATTAACTGAAAAATATGAGATAAAATTTTGGCACATTCCGTGCTTTATGGGGGTATGTCAAAATTTAAACGTGGTTAGCAAAAACAGATGGATGCCATTGATTCGCCGTTGGGATCATTAGAACAACAACGCCAGAGATATAAGCAAGTGCTGGATGTTATGCCTGCTGGAGTTATCTTATTAGACTCCCAAGGCTGTGTTGCTGAAGCCAATCCCGAAGCGGTTCGTTTACTTGGGGAGCCACTAGAAAAAGAGCGTTGGCTGGATATTATTCAGCGTGCTTTTGCCCCCCGAGAGGATGATGGTCACGAAGTCTCATTACGTGATGGTCGAAAAGTAAAGCTAGCCATTTCAGCGTCTGAACTTGGACAGTTAATTGTGATTACTGATATGACCGAGACTCGCCTATTGCAGTCCCGGGTCAGTGATCTCCAGCGCCTTTCATCATTGGGCAAAATGGTGGCGTCACTGGCACATCAGGTGAGAACGCCGCTATCAAGTGCGCTTCTATACGCAGAAAACCTTGCCGTTCCCTCTTTATCTCCAGATTCTCGCCAGCACTTTCAGCGAAAGCTGGTGGACAGACTGCACGACCTTGAAAAGCAGGTTAACGACATGCTGTTGTTTGCCAAAGGTGGCGATAACAAGGTGGTTGGTCAGTTTACCGTTGAAGATCTCCTAAATGAATTTGAGCCTATGATTGAGGCCACCATAGTCAATCAAAATGTGGATTTTTCAATTCACTGTAATGATGAATCTCATTCCTTACTTGGCAACGTCAATGCGTTAGCCAATGCGATGTCAAATTTAGTTATTAACGCCGTCGATATAGCCGGACATGGCTGCCAGATTTCGATAGATGTACGCAGAATCAACGATAAATTACTGATATCAGTATCTGACAATGGCCCGGGCATTGATAAAGCCCAGCAGGAAAAA
>NZ_LYBM01000078.1 GCF_001707825.1 Veronia pacifica
TTTACGATAAGCGACGTTAAATAAAACTCAGAATAATGCCGACAATGGCTGCGCTCATCAGGTTTGCCAACACACCAGCTGCAATGGCGCGGAGGCCAAGACGACTGACAAAGCTACGTCTTTCAGGGGCCAGCGTTCCCATGCTGCCGACCAGCAGTGCTAACGAAGATATGTTGGCAAAGCCGCAAAGCGCGAACGTCACTATGGCTTGGCTGTGTTCGCTGAGCTGGTCTTTCACATTCAGGAACTGAACAAAAGCGACAAATTCATTCATCACCAGTTTATTCCCCAACAGAGAACCGGCGGTCGCGGCCTCATTCCATGGAATACCGATAAGAAAGGCGATAGGCGCAAAAAGCATTCCAAAGATTTTCTCTAGGCTCAGTGATAGACCGACCAGATCGCCCAGACTTGCCAGTAAACCGTTGACCAGTGCGATGACGCCGATAAATGCAAGCAGCGTTGCACCAATCACCGCCACAAGACGCATTCCGGCAATTGCACCATCAGCTATCGCTTCAATAACGTTGGTTGCAACAGGCATTTCCACATCCTGTTCGGCGCTTGAGTGTGCATCTTCCGCTGACGGTGGCACAATGATTTTAGCCATTAACAAACCGGCTGGCGCAGACATAAACGCCGCTGCGATCAGATACTTAAGATCGATACCCATCGCGGCGTATCCAACCAGCGGTCCACCTGCTACTGATGCCAGACCACAGCTCATTACAGCAAAAAGCTGAGAGTCACTCATTGTTTTCAGGTAAGGCTTAATAACGAGCGGGGCCTCTGTCATACCGACGAAGATATTGGCCGTTGCTGACATAGATTCCGCTTTTCCTGTGCCTAAAAAGCGTTGTAATCCACCACCAATAATAGAGATCACACGGGGCATAATGCCAAGATGATAAAGTGCAGAAATTAATGCAGAGAAGAAAATGATAATGCCAAGAACATTAACTGCAAAGACGAAGCCGACGTTACCTTCTGCGATACCGCCAAACAAAAAGTTAATCCCCTGCTGCCCATAACTGACAACACTTGATACGCCACGAGTCACCGCATCCAACGCCGCTTTACCCGCTGGGACATAGAGGACTAAAAGGGCAAACACGACTTGGATAGCCAGTGCTGTTGTTACCATGCGAAACGGAATGTTCTTACGATCAGTGGATAAGAGCCACGCCATAAACAGGATCGCCGGGATCCCCAGAAGTGAAGACATGTATCACAACCTTGAAGTGATAAGTATATAGAGCGGCGAATTCTATTTAGCGGGTTGAAGAACGCAAACGCGTAATGTTAATCAGTTGTTGTTCTTGTTGGTCGTCAAGAATGATTTTATTTTAAAATATTGATTTTTATGATTATATTTATAGTTGTTAATGGTTATTTTCTGTGAAGAAAAGCTTCATCCCCATGTGGGGATAATATTGCGAGTAATATCTCGCTATTGAATGCTTGTTGTGGCGGTTTTAGAGCATTAACAACAGGTATTTTATGACACACCAGACTCATTTATTTTTCAAAAAGCACTTGTCTTTGATACTGACTCTGCTCAGAGGTTAATCCATTTTTTAAGGTCAGTATCCCAGTACGGTGTTAAACCAACATGCTCTTTGATTGCTGTAATGACAGTACTCAGCTTTCTGGGAAGGTGTTGTCTGGACGGATAAATGATATGAAACGGCATTTTTTGACTGGTTTGCCAATCCGGTAACACCTGAACCAGCTTTCCCGTTCGGAATTCATCTTTTAGCAAGTATGTGGCCAAATAAGAAATACCTGCACCTGCGATAGTTGCATCGCGGACAGCCTCCGCAAGATCCACGCTGTAATTACCTGCTACGGGAACCATGATCTCCTCGTCATCTTTTTTGAAGGCCCACTCTGGGTAATGTCGCTGCTTACTGCGATATATGATGCAGTTATGCTTCCTTAAATCGTCAGGGTGGGTTGGGGTGCCATGTCTTATGAGATAGTCGGGAGATGCACAAACTACAAACTTACAGTCAGCGAGGCGCTGCGCGACATAGCCTTCGGGTATTTGCTCATAGTTAGAAACCCACAAATCAAGTCCGTCAGCAATCATATCTGCCTTATGATCAAATAACCTGAGTTGGATGTTGAGGTCAGGGTAGAGGCGAGTCAGTTTTTCCAGTGCTGGTATAATGTGGAGTGTACCGAGAGACTGTGCGAGACCGAGCTTAATGACGCCACTTAAACTGCTGCTTGCATCCTTCATTTTTAAGTTTCCTTCCCTCACAGCATCACAGACTTTGCCACAGATAGAGAAGTATTCCTCACCAGCTTCGGTTAACTGAAAACTGCGCGTAGTGCGTTGAACCAGTTTTACGTTGAGAGATTTTTCCAACAGTCCAAGTTGTTTACTCACCTGAGAGACAGATACTCCCAAAGATAGAGCTGCAGCTGTAAAGTTTTGCTCCCGGACCAGGGTACTGAAAAAAACCATCTGTGAGGCGCGTTCGTGTTGCGGGGTATCGAGAGCAGTTGTGATCATAAAAATTTAGGTCGAACTGAGTAATCATACGTGATATTGGTCACAATTATACTCAAGTTGATACCAAAAAACAGTGTTCAAGTTTGGTCGTTTGAGATTTAGTGGCCGCGTTAAGCAACCTCAATCCGCTTTGTTAGGCAAATACTCACAAGATGCTTCAGGTCGGCTCTAGCATAGGTAATCACTTTGTTGATATTTGAGATTGTTATGTAAAAAGTGATCTATCCGACGCTGAAGTCATCAACAGTCGAGTTACCAGCAATATCAGTAATGCAAATGGTGACATCGCAGCCTCCCTTGTATCCAGGGTTATCTATTTTCCATGTGCCGTCGCTTTCAATTTTTGTCTCACCGATCTCAACGTCACCTTGCATGACTTTTACCATTGCCCCAGCATCCCACGAGTTATAGTTAGATCCGCCAATAGAGTTATCTCCTTCACTCAATCCATTTTCATTTTCTAGCAGGATCATGGGCGGTGTTGTATCAAGAGTCACGATCCCTGCCTTAACCTCTGTGCCATCTTCTGTATCGGTGACTTTGACCGTAAACGGATTCTCTCCCTTGTTAAGCGTGATATCAGGTGGCAGAGTGACTTTCCAGTCTCCATATTGATCTGCTCGTGTTGTAAAACTCTCGCCGACAACGTCAAATTCTATCAAAGCACCTGGGCTTGCCTGACCTTCAAAATTTGGGTGTGGGTCATTAGTAGTGGTTTGATTATCTTCAGTCGATAAATTTGCGTGTGCACTTTCTATCGAATCTGATGGCTCTGAATCAGAGCTCTGGCCTTGTTTAAACCAAACATCAGCATACTCGTGAACGGTGCCGTCCGACTTGGTATAGGAGCTCATCAAACCGAGTAAGTTGCCGTTATCCATTTCTTCGGTAGCCGCAGCCCCGAGACTTATGCTGGTGATATCGAGTTCTGCGAGAGTTTTGAGTTCACCCGGGTCAGTGATACCATCTACATTACTGTCTACCCAGACATTCAATTGATCAAAAATCGCATCGTCTAGGTCGATGACGCCATCTTGGTTGACGTCATGTTGAGCGAGGGCTTCAATACCGTCTTTGGCTTTTGTTCCGTCTGCCATATCTGTTCCGGCTCCAAACATCTCGCTGCCGTCATTGATTAACCCATCTTGATTGATATCCCAAACCAGAAAGCCATCGTCACTGTTGGCCCACCCTGTGATGTTTGAGGTGCCGTCGGCATCCAGATCGTAATTGATTTTAGAGACGTCGACAGAGATCGTTTCTACACCGTCTCCGTCAAGGTCGAGAACCAGTGGGGTGATTGATTCGGCATCATCATATAGGTCTTCGTATTTGTATGCGTCAATCGAATTGTCCAACGAGACTATCTCTAGTGTTTCATTTTTTGCAACAGTGGGCCCGGCAACTTGAATGATGACTTTGCCGTCTTCGTTGTGATTACTTGTCTGCATACTTCCGTCAGAGTTTAGGTCAACATCTAACACCGCAAATGTATATTTAGTCCCATTTCCTCCTTGGACGACGATATTAAAGTCGAATTGAACTGTGTACTTAGTTCCGTTCAACTCAACTTTTTGTGCTGAATCGATAACATAATCGTTTCTGGCATTATCGCCTATTAATACATCGTTATTATCAAAAAACTTTACCTTGTTAGGGCCATTACTAAAACTTAGAGCTGTGTTATTTCCAGTCACATAATTCAGGTTACCTTTTACAACGTTGAAGTGTTCGCCCATTATGAACGCGGGGATTTCAGGATTATCGTTGTCAGTAATATACCCACTTTGAGTGGTTGTGCCAGAGACTATTCCTGCGGTACTCGAGTACTCAATCAATTCTAGAGTCACTTCGTTCTCGCCTTTGTAGGTGCTGTCATCGACTGATTTGGAGCGAACATGAAATGATGTCGACCCAGCCGGAACAATCACATAGCCATCGTAATAGCGGGTTGCACTCCACGTTTCCCCACCATCAAAGGAGGCTTCAAAAGCATTCCAGGAAGAGCCATGAGTGGCCCCTCCATGAACATTAATTTTCGTCCAACTGTTTCCCGTTGATGGATTGGCAAGCGTTGCTTCCCAGGTTAACCACTCACCCTCATTAGCTTGAGCTGGCTCAGAGATGATCCAAGCTGACTTGTCGAGTAGTGCAACAGAGTCAGACGTTACCCAGTTACTTGATCCTTCAGTAACAGCATCGAACTTAAGGGTTTCATTGCTTTCAACGTTACTGTCGTTGACAGGTTCGACAAAAAGTCTGACGCCTGATTTTCCTGCGGGTATTGTGATATCGGCGGTATGTGGGGAGCTTCCACTCATATAATAATCGCCGCCAATACGGGACCAACCACCTTCTGCATCTTTGGTGTAAACGTGAATTTTGCCTGTGTAATCAGAACCGTATTGGGCCTGATTTTGACTGTCATCAAATCTCAGTGTTACGGTTGTGTCTGTGGTTGAGGTTTTGTTGATATCGAGATTGTAGCCAATCCAGCTGCCGCCTTCTTTGCCTTCTCTTTCCTCAGTGATGGTTGTGACTTCGGGTTTGTCCGCATTATCATTGATGGTCACGGTGCCAATGACTTGCGTTTGTCCCTCAACATTGGCTCTTAGCGTAAAGTTCTCAGTATTTTCAAAGATATTGTCTTCAATCGTTCCTACTTTTACATCGAACGTTTCGGTATTGGCAGGGACGTCAACCCAGCGTCCAGTAGCGAAGCCGCCGAGGTCTTGCCATCCACTTCCGAAGTCAGCGAACAGATTCCCACCAAAATCTGATCCTTCTATGGCACTGTCGTTGTACCCATCTATCCAGACCTTGGTGGTTGAGTTGGATGTGTTGGAAAGCGTAATGGTAACAACAGCATCATCGCCCTCTGCGACTTCAGTGTCGGAGACCTCTTTCACTGTTGGTTTGTCAGCGTCGTCATTCAATGTTGCCATTTGTCCATTGGCCTGCGAGCCGTTTAGGAAGGCAAACGGCATAATCTGTTCGTTACCTTCGAAAATGTTATCGTCTTTTGGCTTTATGTAGACTTTTATCCCAGTCTGGCCAGCAGGCAGCGAAACAGAAAAATTTGCGCCCGATTGTGTTGACGATATTGACCACAAACCATCACTACTTCCGGAAGGAGAAAGAGGATTGCCCCTTAAATCTTCTACATATATTTGTTGATCGAATCGACCAAAAGATGAATTATAAAAGTTATCATTGAAAGCCACGGTAATGGTTGTGTCTCCGTCGGATGCGTGGGTGGTGTTGAACTGCCAGCCGGGCCCATCCTTGTGTGTGCTGGCGTTCTCGACCCCATCCTGAAGCTTGGTGCCGACAGGCTGAAGTGTTGGCACAGATTCATTATCTTGAATATCTGCTAGGCCTTTTTTCCAATCACCATCGGGTGCGGTTGTTTTCGCATAAAGATAAACGCTTTCAGTCCCCTCATAGATGTTATCGTCCAGCGGTTTTGAAAATACCCGCAGCTTCGTCGTATTGGCTGGCACTGTGATATCTGTTTTGAAATCCCCACTACTATTCAGTTGGTAAACCTGGCTTGTCGAAGTGCCATCAGCGAGGTCACAATACACTTTCATTTCAGTGCTGTAGTCGGTTCCTTTCTGGCTGTTTTTTCCATTATCTCCAACTTGATCTGACAAGGTCAGTGACACCGTGGTAGCGCCAGGAGAAATGTTACTAAAATTCACGTTCCATCCCATCCAACCACTTTCATCGTCGCCCGCATTTTCTATGCCGTCTTGCAATTTTGTGACGGAATCAACGCGGGGAATTTCGATGATATCCGCCGTTTCAGAAACGACCCATCCCTTATCATTATCTGGTGCATTGGCCCGGATGGTCAGCGTTTCAGTGCCTTCATTACGGCTATCCGCAATCGTTTCTGCGTCAATCCTGACCCCTGAGTGTCCGGCTGGGATCATCACTTCTTTGTCCGGGTTGTTACCATCTATTGTGAAGCTGGCGAGAGTACTCCCATCCAAAAGAGAGATAACGTTGATCTTACCCGTATAGTCCTCACCAAATCTGGCTGTATGATCAGCCGTTCCATCGTTATCGGTATCACCGTCAAAGAAATTAACATTCACTTTTGTCGCGGTGTCTGATGTCGAGCTGAGGTTGAGTTGCCATGAGGCCCAGTGGTCAGCATTACCCTCCAGTGCATCCTGAACATGATTAATCGATGAAACATAGGGTGCTTCCTGTGCATCAGTAATTACCCCTACGGCACTGATTAATTGTCCTGCGTGAATACCTGCATCATTGCTTAATTCAGTAAGAGTCAGTCGCATACTCTCAGTGTCCTCATAGACACTGTCATTTTTGGTCTCTGCTCTTACCAACACAGAGGTGGTACCTTCAGGTGCCTTAAACCCAATGCCACCGCCCGGCATAGAGTGCTTGGTTACATTCCAGTTCTGGCCACCATCAAAGGAAAATTGAACCAAAGACGTATCTTTGCCATGGCTTGCCGAGTCATTGACCATACCAATTTTAGTGAGTGTCTCACCCGTAGCAGGACTATTTAAGGTGGCTTCCCAGACCAGGTATTCACCCTCAGTTGCAGCAGCCTCGTTGAGAGACCAGTTTGCGAGATCGTTATCTTCAATCAGCGTGACAAAACTCGCAAATTGAGTATCCACGGGAATATCGTTGCCTTCGCTGGTGACACTGTTAAGCACCACCGTCAGTGCTTCGATGTTCTCGATATCATCATCATTCATGGTGGCAATATCGAAGAAGTACTTGCCATTGACGTCTGGGGAAATAGTGAAGCTTTCTTCCGCGGAGTAGTCGCCATTTTCAGCAGAGGGATTGTTGCTTAGAGAAATATTATCCAGTAGCGCGCCACTTCCATCAGAGGTTCCTAAGGCATTAAACGTGACTGAGATATCTTTTACATCCTTCGCAACATGAACCGGCATAGCAAAATGTTCAAATTCTGATGTGTTTTGTGAGTTGTCAAAATGCCTGTAGAGTAAAATATTACCGTCTTGGTCAGACACTTTTACTTCAAATTGATTAGTGGTTGAGTTGTTTACACGACTGGCATAATCAAAAGATAAATCCAGCACAGTCGGTTCGTCAGCCGTTAGGTCAGAAATATGAATTTTTTGTTTAATACCATCGTTGTTATAGCCATCAAGTTCGATAATAGTATTTGTACGATCGTTGCCTATCCCGCTAACGTTACCTTGCTGGTGCTCAATGTTGCTGCCGTCTGTTGATGACCAGCCCTGCATACTTGCGCTGCTTACATGGGCAACGCTATTGTCCTGATCATTTCCCCAGGCTTCAAAGTCACCATTGACGATGAGGTTTTCAATCGGCTTGGCTCCGGATAAGCTGACATTGACAGAAATGTCGCCTGTAGGGCTTTTCGCATCACTG
This sequence comes from Veronia pacifica, assembly GCF_001707825.1. Lineage (GTDB taxonomy): Bacteria > Pseudomonadota > Gammaproteobacteria > Enterobacterales > Vibrionaceae > Veronia > Veronia pacifica. Next base: position 7,928 of record NZ_LYBM01000078.1, read on the forward strand.
CCACTGAATTTTATTTCGTAACGTGCACTATCACCCTCTTCAACGTCTGTATCACCACTCAGTTTCGCCATTGTGGGTATTGATCGTTGCTCCATGGTAATTGGCGCGATTGCTCCGGCACTGTCTATCGTAATCGATATATCATGGGTGGTACCGTCAGTTGCCGTTAGCGTTATTGTGTCAATTTTTGACTCGTCTTCACCGATACCCAGAACGGCCTGACTATCCAAAACGTATGTCCACTCTCCGTCTGTAAGGGTGAGTGTGCCGTAGCTTCCGGGTAAGGTCGTATCGTTAAAAGATGGAGTATCATTCTCGTCTACATCGCTTATATCAATGCTGCCCCTCAGTTCGAATGTCGATCCTTCAATAGCCGGGGTAGTCGCTTGCTCGCTGAAAGTGATGGTTGCAGATTCAGATTCGTTACCGGAAGAATTGATTGCGTGATAGGAGAAGTCTTTGTCTAAAGATGAACTGATAGTGTCAATTGCGCCCAACGTGAGGTTACTATTGTAATTGGCAGTGGTAAATAGCCTCAACTCATCGAAGCCTGTATCATTTTTTACGTTGACCATTGCTGTTCCGTTACTCGTTGCCATGTCAGCAAGGTTAATCTCGTCAATAACCTCGCCATCCTTCATCACGAGTATGTTGACCCTGGCATCTGCCACATTAGACTTATAATTACCGTAGACACTCTCAAGCCTTATGTTTGCTTCAAATACACTGTTTCCACCGCCAAAGTCTGCAACTAATACCTCTTTGTTCGCTGAATTGAGCTCCTTGTCACCGCCAATACCGAGGCCATAATTCGCATCTCCTGTATCGAGTTGCAGTGTTGTTTCTGTCAGGGTAGAGCTGGTGTCAGGTTTATCGCCTGAAAAAATGGCCGCTGTGATCGAAACACCATGTGCCTCAACTCTACTTCCTCCATCCATCGTCAGATTGTTTGCATTGATATCGAGGGAGTATTCCTCAAACTCAAACTGTGTATCGCTCGAATAGGGTTGTCCTGCTTCCACGGGTTGTTTCTGACCCTGACTGTCAATGAAAAACAGTGCGCCCCCAGAGGGAAGGTCATCGATGATCACTGTCGTCTTTCTATCATCGGTATTACTGGCATCGTCAATGACATCTCTTGTGTAATCAGAAAGGGAGAAATTGGTGACAGAATTACCCTCAGTCTGTTGAATATTGGCATCATGGCTGTCTGGTGAAAGGGTGCTTAAGTCGACAGATGCTGATGTGTCACTGTCGTCAGTGAGCTGTGATACATCTTCTTTACCTTCCAGTGTAATGGAGATGGTTTTCGTTCCCTCTGATGTGCTGAGCTGGAATACATCGCTCTCCTGTTGGCCCTCATCAAGTTTTTGAAGTAAGTCATTATTGCCCGTGTACTGCCATGTATTACCAGTGATCAAGATTGTTCCAAACTCACCGGGATATGAGGTGCCTGAGGGAATGAGTAAATTTCCGTTGTCATCAGTATTGTCGAATTGACCCGTCGCGATCATAACCCCCGAATCTTCGACGATGGTGGCTGTAGTCGAGATATCGGCAGAGTCATCGGGTGTCGCCAGTTCGCCATTAGCCTGAGAATTGTTGAGGAAGCCAAACGGTCTTATACTGTCGTTCGGCTCATAGACGGCATCATCTTTCGGTTTTATAAATACTCTGATCCCGGTTTCTCCGGCACTGATTGGAATTTCAAAGCTTGCGCCTGAAGACCAGCTACTGATTGTCCATCCACCATTTGGCCCTTCTCTGTCCTCTGGCGGTGCAATTTCGTTGCCGTCCATATCCTCAACATACAGTTCGTTTTCGTATTGCCCAAAACTGGATGAATAATAGTTATCATTGAACGAGACAAGCATGGTGCCGTCTTCATCTGACGCGTGAGTGGTCGTGAACTCCCAGCCCGGACCGTCTTTGAAAGAGTCAGCATCTTCGCGGCCATGCTGAATCAATGTCGCAGTAGCGTTCAAGGTTGGTAAGCCTTCATCATCTTCAACAACAATATTGGCCGATGTTTTCCATTGTCCCGATCCTTTGACTGCAGCCTGAATTGCGAATGCTTCATCATTTTCATGCAGGTTGTCGTTTATCAGTGTGGTTTTGACTTGAACGCTTTGATGACCCGCAGGAATCGAGATATCAAGTACTCCATTAACGATTTTGTCAACATTTAATGTACCCAGTTCTTCCTTACCATCGGCTGACCAAAGTTTGAAGACGCCGGTGGTGTCTGTGGCAAAGTCACCCTCATTACCAGCGTTGTTTACAATTAGGCGCAGGTCGGTGCTGGTGGCTGAAGCGTTGTTAAAATCAATTGTCCAGCCGAGTTCCACGTTGTCACCTTCTGTGACCGACGTTTTTTGTGGTGTGACTGCGGTAACAAGTGGTGCACTTTCATTGTCTATAACAGTAACATCAGAAGCTGTTTTCCAGTCTCCTGAATCTTTTACTGCCGCTTTAAGGGTGAGCTCCTCGTTGCCTTCATAAAGCACATCATTGTTGAGAGTCGTTTTAATTTGAACCGACTTTTGTCCGGGAGGGATAGTGACCTCTACTTTGCCATTGTCAACACTACTCATATTGAAGGAACCCAGTGGGGTTTTTCCATCGGTGCTGTAGAGAGTGAAGATACCGTTGGTATCATCGGCGAAGGTGCCTTTCTTACCAATATTGCTAATGTCTAGCAATACTGTGGTGTCTGAGGCTGAAGCATTATTCAGTTCGAGGTTCCATATTAAATTAACGTCATCGCCCTCGGTAACCGTCTCTTCAACGGTATCTAAGGTCGACACTATTGGCGAGACTTCGTCATCATTGATAACAAGTTCAGATGCGGTTTTCCAGACGTTACTATCCTCTACAGCCACTTTTAAAGTGAGCTTCTCAGTACCCTCGAAGAGAGCGTCATTATTGAGTGATGTTTTAATTTGAACCGTTTTTTCATCAGCAGGGATCTCTACTTTTAGTATGCCGTTGATAGCATTGTTCATGTCGACTGTGGTGATAGGTGTAGTGCCATCGGCAGATGTGATGACAAAAGTGCCGTCTGTATCCTTCAAAAAGTTGCCATCTTCCCCGACATTCTTGAGGTCAAGAACCAGAGTGGTAGTGGAGGCCGAGGCATTGTTTAGGTTTACAGTCCATGACACATCAATGTCATCGCCTTCAGTCACCTCGTTATCTGTGATGACCACAGACTCAACGACCGGAGCGGATTCCGTATCTATCAGCTGTACCGTGTCGGACACTACCCAGTCGGTGTTGGGCGCATCCACTCTGGCATTGAGGATCAGGCTTTCATTGCCTTCATACAATGCATCATCCATCGGCTCGATGAAGACCTGCACATTCCGGGTCCCTGCGGGGAGGTCCCAGATAACGGTCTGGCTGATATCTGTTACCGTGACCGCCTGCGGGTCGTTGTCCGCCCCGGTGTAGATATGGAGCTTGCCGG
>NZ_LYBM01000079.1 GCF_001707825.1 Veronia pacifica
CCTGTTTATTTTCACTTTATAAAAGTGAAGACCAAAAAGGAGTGAAGACAAATAAGCTTTTGTCTATCATTCACGAGTGCCCACACAGATTGCATAGGTCAAATTGTTAAAGAACGTTGACTGATTAAGCGCTTGGCTTCATCTCGTCAGGGCTGCGTATGTTACGCTGTCCGACGTTTAAGTCAAGAAGAAATTTTGATGTTTTTCTGAGGTTTGAAGCACTCATTCAAAATGTCTTGTTGACTTGTCTCTTACGAGAGTGAGGTTTAAATGATATCCAGTTTTGGATACCGCCTCTGCGTCAGTGAGGCGGCATTATAGAGAGGTTTATCTTTGTGGCAATAGCAAAATACAAAAAAGATGTGCTTTGTGGCTCAAGCGACCATTAAGTAATCAAGTTGCTGAACTTTGATACCATTGTGAGCATAGTGACGCTCTGTTGGTTCCCCGCTCTGTCATCCCAAGTCACTTTCACCTGCAGAAGCTTTCCGAAAGTGCCATCGGTGTCGCTTAATATGTTTTCTACAGATGTCTCTATTTCAAATGGTGAGCTTTGCTCCAGAGATATACTGCAATTCTCGACATTATCGAGAGTTATATCCTCACCTCCTTCATCTGATGTACAGTTTTGTCCCTGTGTATTAATTGTCTGCAGCAAACTTACCTGTTGCTGCGCAACTTGCTGTGCTCTTAACGTATGAATCGCATCTCCCTTCAACTGCTCGATGTAGCTATAGAGCTTCATAGAGCCAACTCCAGAAATAGTGACCACCACAAGAGCAATCAGTATCTCAATAAATGAGAAACCCCGGTTAGAAGTCATGGAAGCTCCCTTTTACAATCTTCGGCACGCCGCCATTTGGGTTGTCCCCTGTAAATGCATCATCATATTTTGGCGCAAAACCTGCAAAAATATGAGAGTAAGACCCTTCCACATCAACAATAAAGAAGCCATTGGTATCGAACGAACCAACAAACAGAAATGGCATCCGTTTCCAATCCTCATTAGATATTGTGTCAATCTTCGCTGTGCAGACTTGTTCTAGAGGCCCTTCTTTGCAATTGCCATTTTTATCAAGCCACGAGGAACCATAATTAAATCCTTTATCGTCACTATTTTCGCGATGATCGAAAAGATAGAAGGAGGCATTTACACCACCAATAGCACCATGACTGCCCAGAGCGCCGTCTTTAATTACAATTAAAGCGTTGAGATTTGGGGGATGCCCCTCTTTCTTTAAACCATCTAACTGGCAGTCCCCATCTATCCATATTCGGATTTCACTCTTGTCTTTGTATTCACCGCTGGTCATTAAATCATTGAGCGTTTGACCACACTTATCTCCCAGGGAAGAAAATTTTTCATCAAATGATTCTCTAACCTTCTGCCACTTTGATGCATCTTTATTGAAGGTTTCCTGGAAGAAGTTGAGTTTATTAATATCCACCCCATGTTGGATATCAGCCCCAAAATTATTGGTCATTTCTGTAACAACAGTCGTGGTATAACCACTTATACACTTGTCTAAGCTACTAGCAGCCCGCTGAAGTCCAGACTGAAACCCACCACCTATCGTCACATCGCCACCTGCAATTATCGAACTGCATTTATAGTAATCAAAGGGATGGACTGTCTTTTCAAATTCTAGCCTTGCAGGCACCCAGCTGAATGCCCCCTCGAAAGTTACATCACCTGTAGTCTTAAAAGTCGCTGCGCCACCGCCGCCCGATGCCGCCATGAGCAGCTTGAACGATGCATTTTTAAAAGTAGAGGTTAACACCCAAGGTTCACTGTCGTTGATCTGATAGCTGACACCTACTGTCTCCTTGCAACTATCAAGGCTATCAATAAAGTTCTCATCATTGGGATTAAGATTGTCATTTTGAATAAGGGCTGCAGCGCATTGGAGCCCTGCTTTGGCTACCCCACCCTCTCGCGCCGAAATAACAATAGCCTGCGTCCTTTTAACTTCTGAAAAACCAGATTTTGCCACCACCGCAGAAAACGCAGCAATGATGACTGCAATTCCGCTGACCACCATTAAGGTTCCCAGCCCATGCTGCTTAAACTTATTCATTTAGCTATCCACGTTCCATACTGTGACATTGAATTTGAGAGTTTCCGAAATGTCCGGCATTTCGCGTACCTCAGCTGTCAGTGTGACTTCAATCTGCTGGACAGTGCTGTCTTCCCCGGAAGTACTCAATGCTTTCCTGTTAAAGGAGAGAGCGGTGATCTTTAAACGGTTGTAATTGATATCCATCCAATTGCGGCCGTTGCATTGCCAGTTATTCACCCCATCATAATTTTCATAAATCTCGATTAAGCCGTTATTAGCGTCAAGTCGAAAACCTTTGAGATCATCCAACCCTCTCGTCTCAACACCAGCTCTTGAGTCATGATTGTAGGCAAAACGAATACAGTCTCCGGTGGAATTACTGGCTAAGTCATCTATCACGATCGTTGATGCGCCACTATCCTCGATGTGAATGATGTAAGGATTATCATCACCACAATCAAAGCAATAGCCGGCTCTAGAAATTTCCTGAGACATCATATTGGCAATCACATTGAGCTGAGAGGTTAAATAGTCTCTCTGTAACTGCTCATTCCCTATCGACATACTAGAAGTGAGAGCAGCAACAGAGGTTGCAATAACGATAAGGCTAACAGCGCTGCCAACCATTAACTCGACCAAAGAAAAGCCCGCTTGTTTTTTCATGCTCCTTCCTCACTAGAAGGACAGGTTGTCCACGAACTGAACTGGCTACTACTGCATCCTTTCAGCCCAGCGTAAGGTCGAACCAGAACACCCGCCTGTTCACTGGGATCAACCGACAATGCGAGTGTAAGACTGATATTTACTGAAGGTTGTGTTGTTTGGGGCTTGAAATAGAACAGAATCTTCGACCGCTCTGGGGGGTTATTCAGCTCGATACCTGAATAATGCTCAAAGTGAAATTTTGGTAACCCTTTACTCGTCTCTGCACAAGTAAGTGCATCAATATCATTTGTATCAGACGACAAAATACAACCGCTATTGCCATCTGGTGCCATGTAAGCAACATAAATGGGCTTTCTTGTTTTTATCGTCTCAGACTGAGCGATATCAAGAGTGGCTTTTAAATCCTGCGCAGCGACTTTGAGTTGTGCTTTTTTCTGAGCTTGGATAAAAGAAGGAACGGCAGCTGCACTCAGCACCGCTATCACACTCATCGTGATGATCATTTCCAGGGCGGTAAAGCCTTTACCTGAATTAACTCGCATTAATTAAACCCAGCATAAAAAACTAGTCGCACCCAGCTTATCATTGTCTAAAAATTGGTCATTGATTGAGTGTATCTCTTCGACTAAGGCAGGGGTTTAATGTCAAAACAAAATAGAAATACATGCCAAGGTATGACACTACTCGAACTTCTGGTCGTCATACTTATTATGGGTGCTTTATCAACAGTGGCAGTGCCTGCATACACAAACCATTTAGTAAAAGCGGAGAGAAATAGGGCGCAAACTAGCCTCTATCAATTGCAGGTATGGGCAGAGCAACACTACACCGAGAATAATACTTATCCCAATGCAGTGAATTGCAGTCGATGCCAACTTTCAGAGGAATACAACTTCTCGATAAATAATTCTGGTTCTGGTGACAATGCCTACATTATTACTGCGACACCAAAACAGGACTCTCGCCAGCAAAAAGATGAATGCTATGCCCTGATAATCAACGCTGTGTCAGAAACATCGAATAAAGATAGTGATAACAATGACATTGTTAACGATAGGTGCTGGATTTAATCATTAGAGATAAAAAAACCGGCTAACAGAGCCGGTTTTTCCTAGAACGATGCTAAGTCAAAATTAGCTAGTCAAATCGTCGAAGAATTTCTTCACACCATTGAAGAAACCTTCAGATTTTGGTTTGTGCTTTTTCGCGGCACTGCCACCGAAAGACTCTTCAAGCTCTTTGAGCAGATCTTTCTGTTTGCTGCTGAGGTTAACTGGTGTCTCGACAACTAGTTTACAAATCAAGTCGCCAACGCCAGCGCCACGCACTGACTTCACGCCCTTGCCACGCATACGGAACTGACGACCCGTTTGCGTTTCTGTTGGTACTTTCAGACTGACACGGCCGTCAAGCGTTGGGACTTCTACTTCTCCGCCCAGTGCAGCCATCGTAAAGCTGACTGGTACCTCACAGTAGAGGTTGTTTCCGTCACGGACAAAAATGTTGTGCTCACGAACATGCACCTGAACATACAGGTCACCTGCTGGTGCACCAAACTGGCCGGCTTCACCTTCACCTGACAGACGAATACGGTCACCCGTATCAACACCTGCTGGGATCTTCACGCTCAGGGTCTTCGTCTTCTGAACACGACCTTGACCATGACAACTATCGCAAGGGTCTTTAATGATCTGACCACGACCGTGACAGGTTGGACAGGTCTGCTGAACGGCAAAGAAGCCCTGACGCATCTGAACCTGACCATGACCATGGCAAGTGCCACATGTCTGAGGTGAAGAACCCGGCTTCGCGCCGCTACCGTTACACGGCTCGCAGCTGGCATAAGTGGGTACTTCGATTTCTTTGGTTATACCACGGACAGCCTCTTCAAGAGTCAGCTCCATGTTGTAGCGCAAATCAGCACCACGTTGCTGCTGACGTTGACCACCGCCACCACGGCGACCACCGCCAAAGATGTCGCCAAATACGTCACCAAAAATATCACCAAAATCAGCGCCAGCACCGCCAAAGCCGCCACCGCCACCCATGCCGCCTTGTTCAAAGGCTGCATGACCGTACTGATCATAAGCTGCACGCTTTTGGTCATCAGTCAGCACTTCGTAAGCCAGTTTTACTTCTTTAAATTGCTCAGCGGCTGCTTCATCGCCCTGATTACGGTCCGGGTGGTACTTCATTGCCAGACGCTTGTAAGCTTTCTTTATATCACGCTCACTCGCATCGCGGTCTACACCCAGAACTTCATAAAAATCACGTTTTGACATTGTTTAATTGTCACCTGTGTTTATACAACTACGGGCGAAGGAGATATTCTCCCACGCCCGTGCTTAATAAAATTGCGCGTTTCTAAACGTTAGCGAATCTTATTTTTTCTCGTCTTTTACTTCTTCAAACTCAGCATCAACAACATCGTCGTCTTGCTTAGTTTGTTCTGCACCGGCGTCTTGAGCTTGAGTAGCCTGAGCCTGCTGCTGAGCGATTTCCATCAGCTTCTGAGAAGCCGCCATCAGCGCCTGAACTTTCGCGTCGATAGCTTCTTTGTCTTCGCCTTTACGCGCTTCTTCAAGCTCAGTAATTGCTGCTTCGATCTTCTCTTTCTCGTCAGCTGGCAGAGCGTCGCCTGCTTCTTCCACTTGCTTACGCGTACCGTGGATCAGTTGGTCAGCTTGGTTGCGAGCAGAAACCAGATCTTCGAACTTCTTATCTGCTTCCTTGTTTGCTTCCGCTTCCTGAACCATCTTCTCGATGTCTTCGTCGCTCAGACCGCCAGATGCTTGGATAGTGATCTTCTGCTCTTTACCCGTGCTCTTGTCTTTCGCAGACACGTGCAGGATACCGTCAGCATCCAGATCGAAAGTTACTTCGATTTGTGGCATGCCGCGTGGAGCGCCCTGAATACCTTCAAGGTTGAACTGACCCAGAGACTTGTTGTAAGTCGCTTGCTTACGCTCACCTTGCAGAACGTGGATAGTCACTGCACTCTGGTTGTCTTCAGCAGTTGAGAACACTTGATTCGCCTTAGTAGGGATAGTCGTGTTTTTCTCAATCAGCTTAGTCATTACGCCACCCATGGTCTCGATACCCAGAGACAGAGGAGTAACGTCCAGCAGCAGTACGTCTTTCACGTCACCTGCCAGTACACCGCCCTGTACAGCAGCACCAACGGCAACGGCTTCGTCAGGGTTCACGTCTTTACGTGCTTCTTTACCGAAGAACTCAGCCACTTTCGCCTGAACCATAGGCATACGCGTCTGACCACCAACCAGGATGACATCGTTGATGTCGTTTACAGACAGGTCAGCATCAGCCAGAGCAACTTTCAGAGGCTCAAGTGAACGAACAACCAGATCTTCAACCAGCGCTTCCAGTTTCGCACGGGTCACTTTTACGTTCATGTGCTTAGGACCAGTCGCGTCTGCCGTTACGTATGGCAGGTTAACGTCTGTTTGCTGTGCAGAAGACAGTTCGATCTTCGCTTTTTCAGCAGCTTCTTTAACACGCTGCATAGCAAGTGGATCGTTGCGCAGGTCAAGACCCTGCTCTTTCTTGAACTCATCTACCAAGTAGTTGATCAGACGGTTATCAAAGTCTTCACCACCTAGGTGAGTGTCACCGTTGGTTGCCAGAACTTCGAATGTTTTCTCGCCTTCAACTTCATCAATTTCGATGATAGAGATATCGAACGTACCACCACCCAGGTCATATACTGCGATAGTGCGGTCGCCGCCTTTTTTGTCCAGGCCGTAAGCCAGAGCAGCAGCAGTTGGTTCGTTGATAATACGTTTAACTTCCAGACCTGCGATACGGCCTGCATCTTTTGTCGCCTGACGCTGAGCATCGTTGAAGTAAGCAGGAACAGTAATTACTGCGCCAGTTACTTCTTCACCCAGGAAATCTTCCGCAGTTTTCTTCATTTTCTTTAGAACTTCTGCAGATACCTGAGGAGCAGCCATTTTCTGGCCTTTCGCTTCTACCCATGCATCGCCATTGTCAGCTTTAACAATTTTGAAAGGCATGATTTCAATGTCGCGCTGCACTTCTTCGTCTTCAAAACGACGACCAATCAGGCGTTTGATTGCAAATAGCGTGTTTTCCGGGTTAGTCACAGCCTGACGTTTAGCTGGCTGACCTACCAGTGTCTCGCCATCCTGGGTATATGCGATAATCGAAGGTGTTGTACGATCGCCTTCTGCGTTCTCAATTACGCGTGGTTTTTCACCGTCCAGTACTGCTACACAAGAGTTGGTAGTACCTAAGTCGATACCAATGATCTTACCCATTTGGTTTTCTCCAAAATTCGTCTATTTGTTGCGTTGATTCATATATGGGGTTGGCATTTTCAGCTTCAACCCCACCAACGAAATTTTTTTCGTTTTCGATGTCCCTTAGATAAGGGCGAATTCTTCACTTTCAAGTGGAACTGAACAAAAAACCCGCCGAAGCGGGTTTTTTCTGAAAAAGCGTATCAGTGATTACGCTTTTTCATCAATATTAGCTGATGAGGCTTTAGATACCATCACCATCGCTGGACGAACAACACGGCCGTTCAGCTCATAACCTTTTTGCATAACCAGCATAACGGTATTTGGCTCGTGCTCAGCACTTTCCTGAATAGACATCGCCTGATGCAGCTCAGGATTGAATGCTTCACCCACAGGGTTAAGCTCTTTCAGGCCAAACTTCTCAACCGTATCCTTCATAGTTTTCAGGGTCAGCTCAACACCTTCAACCATAGGCTTAATTGCGTCGTTTTCCTTGTCAGCCATTTCAACGGCGCGCTCCATGTTGTCGATAACAGGCAGCAACTCTCCAGCGAAACGCTCAAGCGCAAACTTACGCGCCTTATCTATTTCCTGTTCAGTGCGACGACGCATGTTTTCAACATCAGCGCGGGCACGCAGAACACCGTCCTGCTGCTCTTTTACTTTTGCTTCACTTGCTTCAAGTGCTGCTTCAAGTTCAGTGATTCGCGAGATCATCGCTTCTGCATTTTCGTCTGCCAGTAACTCTTCGGCAACTGCTTCAACGTTGTCTTGCAGGTCTTCCGGGGTAAGGTTTTCTTTATCGCTCATGCTATCTCCGCCACAAAGTGCAGTTTTTACGCGACTAATGTTAACAAGTCGCTTAAAAAATAAATATTCGTGCATATTATGGGGATGTATCATCACGTTTCAAGACGTCAAGACCGACAAAACACGACAACTATGATTCACTCTCTTATAATCAAGCCATTAAACGTTTTAGGATCAATAGGATGATTAAGCCTTTCAAGACTATTGCTCTGGTGGGAAAACCAAGACACCCTGAGGCCATAGCAACGCATGAAAGTCTGTATAACTGGCTGAGCAATCAAGGATATGAAATCCTCGTTGAAAGCAAATTAAAGGGGTTGATCGATCTACCGCAGGACTGTTTTGCTGATTTACACACCCTCGGCGATAAAGCCGACTTAGCTATTGTAGTAGGTGGTGATGGCAATATGCTCGGCGCGGCAAGGGTGCTGGCCCAGTATGACGTATCAGTGATTGGCGTAAACCGTGGCAAGCTTGGATTTTTGACTGACCTTGATCCTGAACAGTATGAAGAGCCTCTGAGGCTGGTACTAAATGGCGAATATGTAGAAGAGCACCGCTTTTTATTAGAAGCCGAAGTGGTAAACCGTCAAGGTCAGGTCGTTAGTTTTAATTCAGCATTAAATGAGGCGGTTCTCCATCCGGGTCAGGTTGCCCACATGATTGAGTTTGAGGTGTACATTGACGACACCTTCGCTTTCTCGCTACGTTCAGACGGTCTGATTGTTTCCACGCCCACAGGTTCAACGGCATACAGTCTTTCTGGTGGTGGCCCCATCTTATCGCCAAGTCTCAGCGCGATTTCACTGGTTCCCATGTTTCCTCACACCCTGTCGAGCCGGCCTCTGGTGGTTGATGCCAATCGGCGGATAAAACTAGTCGTCTCTCCTGAAAATGGTAATCCGCTAGAAGTAAGCTGTGACAGTCAGGTGGCGCTTCCAGTCAGCCCCGGAGAAGAAGTGCATATTTATCGCAGTCAGTCATTTCTTAAACTGATTCATCCCAAAAATTACAATTATTACAACACGTTGAGAAAGAAACTTGGTTGGTCCAGCAAACTCTTTTAACAACTAACTCTCTAATTAATAACAAAAAAGCAGGCACCCCCTGCTTTTTTGTTATCTGGATCAAATTTTTTTAATTTCCATAAAATCCACAGTCTTTACTGTATGTACGCACAGTGTATACTGTATGCATTAACAGGTGTTAATTAATACAGGTATCTCATCATGCTTGCGCACATCACCATACACAACTTTGCAATTGTAAAAACACTTGAGCTGGACTTTCAGGGTGGAATGACAACCATCACAGGCGAAACGGGTGCAGGTAAATCTATCGCAATTGATGCACTGGGTCTGTGTTTGGGAGATAGGGCTGACGCCTCCATGGTCCGTCCGGATGAAGATAAAGCAGATATCAGCACCACTTTTAGCCTCAAAAACAACCATGCAGCACGTCGCTGGTTAGAAGACAATGACCTGTCCGACGGCGATGAATGCATTCTGCGCCGAGTGATCACCAAAGAAGGCCGTTCTCGCGCCTTTATTAATGGCAGCCCTGTCCCAGCGTCACAGCAACGCGCATTGGGGCAGACACTGATCAACATCCACGGTCAGCACGCACACCAGTTATTGATGAAAAACGACGAACAGCTAACTCTGCTCGATCAGTACGCTGGGCATCAAAACCTGATCGCCGCCATGGGCAAACGCTATCAGGCATGGCGTTCAGCGAGAAACACCCTCAAACAGCTGGAAAAAAACAAAGAAGCCTTTGAAGCGCAAAAACAACTGCTCGAATATCAGGTGAAAGAACTGGATGAGTTGGGCATTGGCGAAAATGAGTTTCCCGAGCTGGAAGCCGAGCATAAAAAACTGTCTAACTGCGGCGATATCGCCATGGGAGGACAAGCCGTCATTCAGACCCTCTCAGATGGCGAAGAAACCAATGCCATGCAACTTCTGCAAATGGCCCAGCAACAGCTGGCAGAGCTGTGTACCATGGACAGCCACTTCAACGAACTGGCGCAAATGCTAGAAGAGGCCAGTATTCAGGTGCAAGAAGCCAGTCATGAGGTTACCGCCTACATGGACAGGCTAGATATGGACCCGCAACGCCTGTCATACCTCGACGAGCGCATGGCAGCAGTGATGCGTCTTTCACGCAAGCATCAGGTACAGCCTGATGAGCTTTATCAAACGCACCAGCAACTGCGGACAGAGCTTGAAAAATTCAGCAACAGCGATGAGAAACTCGACAGCCTGAGTCAGGAAGTGGAAGAGAAATTTCAAGCCTGTCTGGTGGCTGCTGAAAAACTTAGCAAAAGCCGTAAACGCTATGCCAAAGAGCTGGATAAACGCATTTCAGCCAGCATGCACGAACTGAGCATGGAAAAGGGCAAATTCCATATTGATATCGACGGCAACCCGCAAAACTCACTGTCACCTCTGGGCTTTGATAACATCGAGTTTCTGGTTTCCACCAACCCCGGTCAGCCCATGCAGGCACTAGGCAAGGTCGCATCTGGTGGTGAGCTTTCCCGTATTTCACTGGCTATTCAGGTGATCACCGCCCAGAAAGTAGAAACGCCGACGCTTATTTTCGATGAAGTCGATGTGGGTATCAGTGGACCAACCGCTGCCATAGTCGGTAAATTGCTGCGCCAGCTAGGTAAATCAACACAGGTAATGTGTGTGACTCACTTGCCGCAGGTAGCAGGGTGTGGACACCAGCAAATGTTTGTCGCCAAAGAGAGCAACAAAGGCAAAACCACCACCAAAATGGTGCCGCTGGACGACTGCTCACGCATTAATGAACTGGCTCGCCTTCTCGGTGGTAGCGAGATCACCGAGCACACGCTGGCCAATGCCAAAGAGCTGCTTATAGCCGCATGATCCCCCAACCCTGCCATGCTACCCAGTGGCGGGGTTATTTTCTTACACCCTACACACTTCACAGCATCCCTCTTCCCTGCCACACTTATCAGAGAGTATTAAAAGGCCGTCACCTTGCCTGAACTTTCAAGCGATTGACGAGTCTTAGCATAAAGTTGAGTTCGAAGTTTTTACATCTTGAGCTGGCTTGTTTATTATCGGGTTCCTTTTATAGAGAGAAGACAAGACGTCATGGGCTGGAAACAGATCACCGCAGTATCCCTTATTCTTGCCGCGCTTTCCGGCTGCACCGTATTCGATAAACTGGTGTACCGTATTGATATTAATCAGGGAAACTTTCTTGATGCCAGCGCAGTGAAAGAGCTGAAAGTTGGTATGACCAAAGAACAGGTGCAATACCTGCTTGGGCCGCCAATGTTGGTAGAGAATGGCTATCCAAACACCTGGTACTTTGTGCAATGGCAACAGCCCAGCCACAGTAAAGCCGAAAAGAAAACCATGATTCTTGAATTCAACGACAAGAGCCAGTTGGTTAGCATGAAGGGTGATATCCGCCCGCCTAATGGATTCTACGAGCCCATTAATTAACAGCAGTTACCCACAAAAAAGCCCGCAG
>NZ_LYBM01000080.1 GCF_001707825.1 Veronia pacifica
GAATCAAATCAACAAAGTTAATATACATCATGTAGCATATTTTATATTTCTATATGTAAAGATAACAAATAATTAATAATATAAAAAACATTGCACTTTATTATTTAAATGATAAATAAAATTTATTAAATATAAGAATTGCATATGCAATAAGTTTTTTAATTCATAATTTTTTAGTGATCCTTATCAAATATTTAAGATATTTTCGTTATTTATAAGTGCATATAAAAAAAGAAAATAAATTAATTAATATCTTCAAGCTTATGATTTTAAATAATTTAAATGTTAGGGATTTTTAAATATTTTTTTGTTTGATAAGGGAATAAAATTATTATCTCTGCTATTTTGAATACGAATGCAAGAAATTGGAGAGTCATATGAGTGATGTGAGTGTTCAGTCAAAAGCAGCGTCGGTTACTGAAAGAAATGACCATAGGGATAATGTAAATGACGAACAAGATAACGAAAGGGAAACATCAGAAAATAATAAACCTAACAGAAGTGATAATAGCTTTTTAGCTGAGGAGAAGTTTAATGCTAAGGCGGTGATGAATATTGATAGAATTAACAAAAAACAAGATGAATTAAATGAGAAAGATAAATCTAATAAATATAAATCTGAAAAAGATAATGAGAAACCCATAAAGGAAAGTGATAAAACTCCGAAATCAAATAGTATGGATTCAAAAAAAGTAGGTGGTTCGGAGAGTAAAAACATTGACCTCCAAGAATCCCCTGTCCAAAAAATACAGCATAAAATGAGTAACGAGTCAGTACTTTCCTCCTCAGAGAATGTAGCTTCTGATATAAAAAAAGATGACAGTCTAGCTGTAAGAAAAAGTGCTTATAGCAATGTTAAAAGTCAGTCTGAGGCAAAACTTAATCAAGATATAAGTAAGCTAAGAGCCCGCCTTACAAAGACTGAAGAGAGTAAGAGGACAGACAGTGCTCAAGATACCTCTACACAAAAGCCTGTTGTCACTTCAAACACTCTAGATAAAACTAAATTTGAAATTACAGATATTGGTAATAAGTTTCCAGATTATAACGGTGCGTTAGCGCTTTACGATGATATAACAAATACGGCTTATATTGACGGTAAAAGCTATGATCAGATGTCTGATGAAGCAAGACAAAGTCTACTTATTCACGAGCTTGCACATGCTCAACAAGATCAAACCTTAAATGATCCTGGCAAAACGCGAAGGAACACGGAGAGTGATGCTCAAAAAATCGAAGCAAACACTCTTGAGGCAATCAATAAAGTTGAGGGAACAAATCTTAAACCTATGGCGGTTGGGAAAGATCCCGAATCAGACGACAATCTACATCCTGCTTGGCCTGCTGTATTTGCTGCTGCCGGAGCTGCACTTGCACGAGCGATTCCATTCATAATTAGAGCTCTCGGAGCGGGTGCAAGAGCAGCTGCTGGCGGAGCTGCGAGAGCAGCAAGCGGAGCTGCAAGAGCTGGTTCCCGTCTAGCAAACGGGGCAGTAAGAGCTGGTAGTAACACTGCTCGTTCAGCTACAAATGTTGCAAGGAACGCTGGCAATGGAGCGCGTAACGCCCTAAATGCTGCCAGAAATGAAGCTAATGCAGTAGGGCGTTCATTGAGGGATGCGGCAAAAAGAGCCGGAGATAAAGCACTCGAAGGAGTCAAAAAGATCAAACCAGAGCAAGCACTTGATATTGTCAATGGCGTTGCAAACACTGTGGCTACGGCCTACTCCCTTGCTAAGTCGGGAGAATTTTTGAAAGCTGCTGTGCAATTGGATAAGGGACAGATACCAAAAGTATTTAATGAGGCTTTAGATTGGGCCAATAGCCAATCCAGTATTGGTCATCTCCCCCTATACCGGAACGAGGAGGATAGGAAAAATGGTCCAACATGGGGAGACGATTATCGAGTCGGTGATTTAACGCCATTGACTTATGTTCAGCAAGCATTTGGTTCTGCTCTGACGTTAAGTGCTGGAACAGTAAACTCTCAGTCAACAACTCTTGCAAGTAATAGCAAGGGACACGCCGCTGCTTTTGGGCTTAATGCACAAGCTGGAAATCTCGAGGTTCGGCGTACCCAAAGTATCTATCCACCAAGAACGGCAATCATCAACGGAAAAGAAGAATCCGTGATAAAAATAGAGACTAAGCTGCATTCCGTTGTTGATATTACCCCTTTTTTGGACATCAGTGGTGTCAGTGCGGGCAACTCTAAAGCAGGCCTGCTCAACCAGAATAAGCCGAGAGGCGAAGCGACTGGCACATTACTTGGAGGCCCATTTATGGAGTTTGGCACAGAAGCGGCATACTCTTTTTACGCCAAACATACATTGGATGAAAACGGTAATCCGAAATGGGAGTACATACCTGAAACTGATGTTAATGGTGGTGTAATTAAAGATTCCAGTGGTAACCCGAAAATCGACCCAAAAAGTTGGCAATTTAATACAAAAATAGCGGGCACACCCGGCGTTCTCGGTATTCTTGATGCTTCGGGAACGGGCTCACTTGACGAGTACTTATCACCAGATGAGGCAAACAAAGTGAGAAAAGCATTAAAAGTTGGTGGTGGTGGTATTGCATTTGGTCTCATCGGGGGCAGTCAGAACTTTGCGTGGGATGGAGACAAAGGGGGAGCCGGTGCTGCGAAAGCTGTATTCGGGGCACAAGTAGGGACCAAGGCAGGGCTTGGTATAGCAGCACTAGTCGAACGTTTTTTCTCAAGGAAAGTGCCAGGTTTGTCTGGGCTCCTATCAACAGCGGCCCAAGCTCCTAGTGACTTTGTTTCGAATTTAAGCACAGCGGCCATCTACGATACCCAAGTACCTGCGACTTCCAAAACAACCAGTTCCAGCGGCTTTTTGTCTGTTGCTGGATATGCAAAGGGCGAGTCTCCTGGCTCGTTTGGCGGCTTTGCCAGAAACAGTAAATCGCCAATCGGAAAAGGCGGTGTAGGGTCTTATTTCAAACATGCCGATGGTCTGGGATGGTTTGATGTATTCTCAGCAACGAATGATAAAACGGGTGAAAATATTCCGCTACATCAAGAAAATAAACAACTTGTCTTCGGAAATGAAAAATTACAGGAGCAAAAAAGCAACCCAATTGAGGTATCCAAATCCGATCAGAGTCAAGATATTGATTCTTCGGTGAGTGATATCACATTTGATGATGCGCTCAACCATGCTTTAAATAGACAAAACTTTTGGGGAACAAGCAGTCTAACACCCGCGCCGTTTTATTATGATGGCCGTCAAAGACAGGTGTTGACCGAAAAAGGTCCAGATCAAGAGATATTTCTTGCCTCAAACAAATTTGGTCAGCAGTATCGATTCAAGAAAGTCTATCCAGATTCTATATCAAATAGGTTTTACTTTGAAGATACTAAAACAGGAGACAAATTTGGGCAGAATGAAGGTGATGTTTTCTCTGACAGCCAAGTAAAACCACGTAAACTTAAGCGAAGATATTATACAGAAGAAGATGTAAATAGTATTAAAAATAATTTTAATAAAGTTAAAATAACAACTTCTCAACCATCGTTTAGCGAAAAGGACATTGCAAGTGAAAACATATATCCTCAGCCTATTCAATTTAATGGACGTCGAGAAAGTATATATATTGAAAGAGTGATAGGTTCAGACGATACAGAGAAAAGATATTTGGCGGTAAGAAATGATGCTGATAGGTTCAGGTATTCGTATCAGGTAGACAACATGGGCAATAAGTACTTTATTGATGAGAAGAATTAAAATAAGATTACCACTGTTTTATCAATTATAAATTTTACAATCCTAGGTAATCATATCATGAAAAAATTAATTAAAGATAACATTAAAAGCAATGGAAGTTGGCACTAATAAAGGTAAAAATATAAACTTTTTAATGGGGTTAATGTTTACTAAGAAATATAAACATTAGGCCCCTATTTTTTAATTATTCGTTTTATTATGATTTATTTTGTATTTAAGATTTTTTAGTGATTAAAATTGTGTTTTTCCACCGAGAGTAGTCATTGGTAATTATAACTATCTTCGCACACACAAAAAATAAAGATAACGTGATGTGAAAGTTATACTAGAAATAAGCATGAATCGTTGATGTTATCAAATATAATAAAGTTTGCCATAAAGTTAACGATATTATTGCTAATAAGGTGAAAACTTATAATACCACTATTTGAATATCAACCTAAAAATCTATTTCCATAATATTAATGACACAATATTCATAGCTATGTAGTCAAATTAAAATTTACCCCGCCAGATAAACCAAATAAACATGCATATATTGAACAATCTAATCGCGCCTGTCGGGTAGAGTTTCTTACTAATTATATCTTTGAAATTCTGAATGAAGATCGAGAGAGCACCAATGGCTAGGTTAAGTCATACGAAAGTGAGAGTGTTCTCGACCTCTTAACGGCCCGATAATTTAGTAATGCTTAATTAAATATGGAAGTAGGGAAAGCTGTGAATTAGATAGCCACGAAAAAGATGCATACGCCAAATGCCCAAGCAATCTATGTCAGTCAAGTCAAAGATTGCCCGGGACAGATTTATTTTCCGTAACCCAGAAAGACCTCTGGCAAGATAAGTGAAATACTTGGCACGAAGGTAATGACCAACAGCGCCACAACCAGTGTTACCACCCAAGGAAAGATACGTCGCGCAATCTGATCAAACGGTATTTCGCCAACCTGCGCAGCCATAAATAAATTTGCACCAAGAGGCGGCGTTACAAAACCGATAGCCAGCGCAACAATCATTACGATACCAAAATGCACCAAATCAACACCGAGCCTGGTCAATACCGGCAGGAGTACCGGAGTGAGAATAACAATGGATGCCAATGTTTCGAGAAAGGTGCCGATAATAAGCAGCAACACAATAATGGCGATAAGAACAAGATATTTACTGTCGGTGATCGACAAAACAAACTGCGCAAGCTCTGTGGGGATTTTTTCCAGCGCAATTATCCGACCGAATGCCACAGACGCACCAATGATCACCAGCACTGCTGACACCAGCATGGCTGATTCCAACATGATTTTGGGAAGGGCTTTGAGCGACAGCTCTCGATAAACAAAACAAGACACTACCAAGGCGTACACCACAGCCACGGCCGCAGACTCTGTTGGAGTGACAATACCGCCATAAATACCGCCGAGAATGACCAAAGGCATAAGAAGAGCCAGTTTGGCGTTGTTAAGCGCTTCGAATATTTCTTTCGTGTTGCTGGACTGTCGTGGCGGCAAATCGAGATGTTTGGTTGTGCGCTGTCGATACAGGACGTTAAAGGTCATCAGCGTCAAAGCAATAACAAGCCCGGGCAGGATACCCGCCATGAACAGTGCGGTAACCGATACCCCGGCAGATACTGCATACACTATCATCACCACCGACGGCGGTATCATCACCCCTAATCCACCTGCGCTGGCAACCATGGCTCCGGCATATGCTCTGTCATAGCCCCTTTGCACCAGTGCAGGGATCATCGCCAGACCAACAGCGGCAACAGTGGCAGAGCCAGTACCTGATATGGCGGCAAAGAACAGACACGCAATAATAGTGACAGTGCCTAAATCACCCGGAGCACCACCAAACATTTTGTCTGCGACAGCAATCAGCCTTGACGAAATACCACCTTTACTCATGATATTACCCGCAAGGGTGAAGAGAACCACTGCAATCAGTGTAAAACTGTTAATACCACTGACGAGGCCAAGCGCATACAGGTCAAACTTCAGAAACGGTATGTAGGCGATCGCGAGCAATGAAGCAGAACCCAGTGCGATACCGATTGGCAGTCCAATCAGAAGCAACACGAAAAAGCTGAGAAAGAGGATTAATGTTGTCATGAGACGATCTCCTCTTTCGGACACAGGTCGGTTTCGCCAAGAGCGATGATCCGGTAAAGCGAATGAAGGAGACGCAGAGAGCACAATAAGCCAGAAAAAATAATTGCTGCATACAGCACTGATGTCGGCCATTGTGTTGCAGACAGTGTTTTTCCTCTTTCGACAGCCTGCTGGGTAATTTCAACGCCGTAATAACAAACTGTGATGGAGTAGAGTAGAAAGATGCTTTCACTGATAACGAGCGCAAAACGCTTGAGCGTTGCGGGCAATTTATCGACAAAATACGTTACCCGCATATGTCGATGTTCCCGAATGGCATAACTGATCCCAAAGTAAATCAGATAAACAAAACTTATCCTTGCCAGTTCGTTAGCGATAGCTATGGATGTTGAGAAGGCAAAACGAGCGATGACATCAGCAAAAACCAGAAACATGATTGCCGTAAGGCATATCACAATGACGGTCGGTTCAAAGTATTTTTCTATCGTGCGTAACATAGGCTTCTACCTCCTTGAGCGGCCTTTATAAACGTCAGAAACACAAAGGACTGGCCAACGAGTGGCCAGCTCCATTGTTATTTCTTTTTTTGCTTTACAGCGCCTTCATGAAGAGGTCGTAGAAATCTGAGCCGACTTTTGCTCTGATGTCTTTCTCAATTGCTGCGTTCATGGTGCTACCGAGTCGTTTACGGTCGGCGGCTGGCAGCTCATTTACGATGAGTCCGTTTTCCTTCAACTGAGCCAACGTTTTATTGTTGGCCTCAAGCGTAAGATCTCTCTGAAGTTCAACCGTCTCGCGGGCAACGGTATTAATGAGTTTACGATCGTCATCGTTGAGGTCGTTGTACCAATCGAGATTTGCCATCCAGAGTTCTGGCCAGTATATGTGTTGAGTCAGTGATACGTATTTCTGCACTTCAAAAAAACGTTCAATGATCATCGAGGAGAGGGCACTTTCCTGACCAAAAATGAGGTTTTGTTGCAGGGAGGAGTAAATTTCGCCCCATGCCAGTGGTAGCGGTACGGCATCAACAGAGCGCCAGGCCTTGATAGCAATAGGGTTGTCTGCTGAACGCATCCTCAGACCCTTAAACGCTTCGTAGCTGTCGAGCGGCGCACGGTTGTTAGTGAAACTGCGAAAACCCAGTTCCATAAAGCCCATCGACTTCAGGCCGCGTTTCTCCATCGCTGTTGACAATGCTTGTCCTGCTTTGCCATCGAGTACGCTTCTTGCTGTTTTTTCGTCAGCAAACAACAGAAACTGGTCAAGTATAGCCAGCTCATTCACCGTTGATGATAGATGGACAGATGCCCCTGTCGCCATAGTGATGTTGCCTGACTGAACAAGTTCAGTCATTTCCCTGACGCTACCCAGCTGTCCACCGGGGAATATTTCCACTTCTATTTTTCCGCCTGAGCGTTTTTCAATCTGCTCCTCAAAAAACAGTAGAGACTGATGAATGGGAGAGACTTCCGGCGTTGCGTGACCAATTCGAATTGTTGTATCCGCAGTTGCTGCTCCCGTGAAGGTGAGTCCAGCCACCAGAGTGATCAGAAGCGATAATCTCATGGTATTTCTCCTTAATATTGAACTGTAGTGTCTGTATTTATCGACAGACAAGTAAGCAGCGCCCTTGGAAAACATAGGTGCGCGGTTGTTCAAATTCTCTTGGGAAAAAACCCAGACGACCTCTTGAGATGGGTCTTGTACTAAACGTCAGCGTCAGCCTTATAGAGACATTCTTTTTTCAGATTGACGGGTTCTGAACGTTCAGTATGTTTGGGTATTAAGGCATGTCAGGTCCGAACGCGTTCAAACTCTGCCCACGCTTGCTCAAATTTCTCAAAGTCAAAGCCTTCTTCTCTCGATGCTTTCAGGATGATTTGCTCATTTCGCAGCAATTGAGAGATTGCCTCTGACAATTTTGGAATTATATTTTCAGGTATGACGACAGCACCGTGGCGATCAGCGTGAATAAGGTCACCATCGCTAACTTTTAAGCCGAACACTGAAACAGGCTGTCCGATGCTCTCTACATGAACAAAGGCATGACTGGGGCCAACAGAGCCCGCAATAACAGGAAAGTTGTCAGGGAGATCACCGAGGTCCCGCATTACTCCGTTTGTCAGTACACCAGCCATACCGAACCCTTTGTGTACATTGGTATTTATTTCTCCCCAGAAGGCACCAACGGCATGCGGGTGATCCAGATCTTCGATCACAACGACCGAGGGTAACGATCCATCTGCCATGTACCGGTAATAATCCATC
>NZ_LYBM01000081.1 GCF_001707825.1 Veronia pacifica
AAATAATCTTAGCATTAAACCGCTAAACCTGACCATTCTATTATTTTTTCTCGTTCAATATCATTTTTCAACTTTAGTATATAAAAACGAATATATCCTAAATCTGGCATTGCGGCAGACTGTCATTATGTTAGTCTAGCCACCTGTTTATTGTGAATATATCTTATTGATATGAAAATACTGTCTAATTTAGAAAGTGGTAATATTAATATTGTAAAGGCAGAGTCGCCAGATGATATACGTCTTACCATTCCCGCAGACAACCAGACTGATATTGCTCAATGGTTTCATTTCCGTCTGGAAAGTGTCAAACAACAGCCCCATTCTTTCAGTATCCTAAACCTTGCTAATTCTGCGTATCCTGAAGGTTGGAGAGGCTATGATGTTGTCGCGTCATACGACCGGGAAGAATGGTTCCGTATTCCCTCTGAATTCGATGGTGACACGCTGACATTTACAGCGATACCTGAGTGTAGCTCAATGTATTTTGCATACTTTGCGCCCTACTCCTATGACAGACACCAGGATCTGCTTCATAGTGCTCAGACACATCCAGCTTGCAGACTTGAAACACTTGGGACAACACTCGACAATAATGATATTAGCTTGCTGACTATCGGCGAGCCCTCAGAAGATAAGAAAAATATTTGGGTGATTGGCCGTCAGCATCCCGGCGAAACAATGGCTGAATGGTTTATTGAAGGTTTGCTTCAACGACTGCTCGATGAAACGGACACCGTCGGCCGTGCATTATTAGATCACGCCGTGATACATGTTGTACCGAATATGAATCCCGATGGAAGTATTCGTGGTCACCTCCGCACTAATGCTATTGGGGTAAACCTTAACCGAGAGTGGCAGACGCCCTCTGTGGAACGAAGTCCTGAAGTCTTTTTTGTCCGTGAACGCATGCTGGAAACAGGCGTAGATATGTTTCTCGACATTCATGGTGATGAGGCCATACCGTATAACTTCGTTGCAGGCAGTGAAGGTATTCCCTCTTACGATAATGAATTAGCGACAAAGGAAGCCTTTTTTAAACAGGCTCTTCTAACCATTACCCCTGAGTTTCAAGACGAATTTGGTTATACAAAAGATGAACCGGGTAAAGCGAATTTGACCGTTGGTTCAAATTGGGTTGCTGAACAGTTCAAATGCCTGTCTTACACGGTTGAAATGCCGTTCAAAGATCATATAAGTCGTGCAGACTCGTTATATGGTTGGTCACCTGACCGCAGTGTTGCTTTTGGTCATGATACGCTAGCCGCAATATGGGCCACTCTCGATAAGCTCTAACAGCAAGTGTGTATCTACAGCCGTCTGATCTCAGGCGGCTTTTTACTTTATCCACGCCCCATTTTGGCAAGATTTGCCTCAAAGTCGCTTATTTCGTGACTAATACTCTGCAACCATTGATGGAAGGCAACATAAGCCAAATTCTCACTGTCTGCGATGACTCGAACCAGTTTATATGTGTGCGGATTACTCACCACGGGCGGATATAGCGATATCAGTTTTCCTTCTCTCAACGCATCAATCACCAGACATGTACGCCCCATTGCGATGCCCTGCCCTTGTTCTGCAAGTTGTAAAGTGAGATTGGCGTGCGAATCAAAATGTTTGTAATCCACTGGCGGTGAGACATTGACTTTTTCTGACCAAAGCTGCCAGTTTGCATCCAGATGAGATGGCCCCCGGTCGAATACAATTGGCAGTTTAAGCATTTCTTTAATCTGCTCTTTGGTTTTCGCTCCGGGCTTGAGGCCATGTCGCCTGGCAAAGTCTGGAGAACAGACAGGAAAAATCGACTCAATAAACAGTGAATGTTGGCTCGCCACGCTGTATTCAAACTGGCAATGTGAGTAGTGTGCCTCGATATTTTCCCTTGGATTAATGATGTTGAAGGTGATGTTAATATCAGAATGTAATCGACGAAATGCATCCAGACGGGGGAAAAGCCAGCGAACGCCAAAACCCGGATAAATAGAAACTATAAGTTCATTCTTATGTTGTTTCCGCCTCTCTACTTCAATCGTTTTTTGTATCTGTCCTAAGTTCAGCTGCACTGAAACAAGTAGACTTTGGCCTGATGGTGTCAGTGATACCCCTCTTCCCTCGCGAAAAAAGACTTTAAAACCTACCCGATCCTCCAAGGTTTTGATGTGCTGGCTCACGGCTCCCTGACTAATATTAAGTGACTGAGCGGCTTTGGAAAAACTTCCAAGCTCGGTAACGGCTTCAAAGATGTCCAGGGTATGTAGCGATGGCAGCATTTTCATAAGAAATAAGTAAAAACTAATGGGTCCATGAGTGATTGAGGATAGATCAGTTTTTATCCTCGGTGCTAGGGTTTGTTAATACTTTGTTATTTTTTTCTGTGGAGAAGAAATGAATGATCTAACTCAGGATGCGCTGGCATCATTGCGAGAACTGCCTGAATCACTATTGAATGAGATCCCTATTCTGTTGGTTAACCGCAAGGGACAGACTGACGATGCTTATATGAGGGTAAAGAATATTACTGGCTTTGTTGAACCCGACCGAAACTATCAGCTGGGTCTCGGTATGTTTGAACTGACAGAAAATACGCCTGAAATAAAAAACGTTGAGCCGTCCAGTCCATTACGATGCAAAGTTGTTGGCGAGTGGAAGCAGCTCATCACCGCCAATGAAGGTGAGCAAGCGGCAAATATTTTGGGAGACTATGGCCGATTTTACCTTTCTGAGGATACAGATAATGTGGAGATCCCTGTATCGAAAGCAACCCGTGGCGCACTTTCTTACTATGGTTGTCAGCTGGTTCGAGTAGGTGAATTTGTCAGGTTTGGAGGAGACAGTGCATTGCCAGTAACCATCACCTCCGTGGGACGTAGTTATGTTGATGGATATCTGATGCACCCCAACCTTGGTGCAGGCGCCTACCTGGAGGTCCACAATCGTCCACATTTCCATATGCCGCTAGATAATAAAACCAAAGGCGCGCTAATTCTTGGTAAAAAACGGGCTGATGATGTCATTGAGCTCTCTGCCTTTACTATTCCGCTAGGCTATGGCGTCTATACTCCTCCTTGGGTCATCCATGCTGATTCTCACCTTATTGGTAACTACATGGTGGTGTTTTCACGCACCGAACATTACTCAACTGTCTTAGTTCGACGACAGAACAATGAGCTGGCAAGTATACGGTTGACCACAGCTACTATAAATAACCCATAATGCATATGACCGTGAGTGACTGAACCCCAACGGAACACAAAGAGGCGAATCATGAATGGAAGCAATGATGTGCTGGTCGATATCCAATCTATGCATAAGCATTACGGCGCTTTTCATGCGCTGAGTGATATCAACCTCTCTGTCCATCGCGGAGAACGTGTCGTGATATGTGGCCCCTCAGGGTCAGGTAAATCGACGTTGATCCGCTGTATAAACCGGCTTGAGGAACACAGTCAGGGTACGATTTTCGTCAATGACACCCGTTTGGAAAATGACACCAAACACATTACCAGTATTCGAAAAAATGTCGGTATGGTTTTCCAGCAATTTAATCTCTTTCCTCATTTAACCGTGCTGGAAAACCTGACCATCGGCCCGATCAAAGTGAAAGGTCTGTCTGAACCTGACGCTATTCGCCTGGCCCACGAATACCTTGAAAGAGTTCATATACCTGAAAAAGCAAACCGTTACCCAAGTCAACTGTCTGGTGGACAGCAACAACGGGTAGCTATTGCACGCTCTCTGTGTATGGAGCCAGAAATTATGTTGTTTGATGAGCCCACCTCAGCACTGGACCCAGAAATGATCTCGGAAGTGTTGGATGTCATGGTGGAACTGGCCAATAGCGGTATGACGATGATCTGTGTGACCCATGAAATGGGTTTTGCCCGCGCGGTAGCCGATACCATGGTGTTTATGGATCAGGGCAAAATCATAGAACATGCCGATGCTGAGAGCTTTTTCTCCCAACCTAGAGATCAACGTTGTCAGCAATTTTTGAGTCAGATCATACAGCACTGACAGAGAGGGCTTTGCAATGATGAGAGAGAAACCGGCTGGCATATTCGTATCGTGGTCAATCTATCTGACCATCATGTTTGGTCTGGCATATCTGATTCTGGATGGTGCCTCTGCAATGGGTTACAACTGGCAATGGTATCGAATTCCACCTTACTTTTTTTCTATTAAAGACGGCAGCCTTGAGCTTGGACAGTTCACTATTGGCGTGCTCTACACCTTAAAAATTTCCTTTGTGGCTTTTTTTATCGCTTGTGTAGTTGCAGGGATATTGGTGGCATTACGATTATCTCATCTGGTTGTCGGCCGGGCCCTTTCTATCACGATTCTTGAGCTGGTCAGGAATACTCCAATTCTTGTTTTACTGTACCTCTTTTACTACGTGTTTGGTCCGGTTTTTTCTATGGAGCGCGATGTCGCCGGAATTGCCTGCCTTGCTGCGTTTCACGGGGTATTGATCTCTGAAATTCTTCGTTCATCCATTCAGGCTATCCCTTCTGGGCAATGGGAAGGCGCAAAGTCTATTGGCATGTCCCCCTTACAAACTTACCGCTACATTATTTTACCCCAAACGGTCTCTTACGTTATTCCGCCACTGACCGGGGAACTGATACATCTAATAAAAAACTCTGCCGTGGTCAGTGTGATCGCGGTTGTCGAACTCACCACTATCGGTCGGAATGTGATATCGGATACCTACATGAGTTTTGAGGTCTGGTTCACTATCGCCGCCATCTATCTGGTGATCACACTGAGCTTCTCTGCTGTTTTCCATGTTGTTGAGAAGCGCTTTGTGTTTCGACGTTAAATTTACTGGTTTATCAATGAGAGGAAAAAACTATGAATAGGATCGTCAAATGGTTCACCGCTTTTAGCCTCACACTGCTGTTAGTTACAACATCATTTATCTCTGTAGCCGGAACACAGCAGGATGTTGCTCGTTCAAGTGTGATTGAAACGATCAAAAAGCGAGGTTACATGAAAGTGGGTATCTCTCTTTTTGTTCCGTGGTCAATGAGAGATAAGAAAGGCGAGCTGATTGGTTTTGAAGTTGATGTCGCACAAAAGCTTGCTGACGATATGAAAGTCGAAGTTGAGTTTGTTCCTGTTTCATGGGATGGCATTATTCCTGCTCTTGTCTCCGGTAAATTCGACGTGATCATCTCCGGTATGTCTATCACTCCTGAGCGGAACCTTACTGTCAACTTCTCTGACCCCTATGCGTTTTCCGGCCTGAAAATCATTGCCAATAAAGCCATGACTAAGGGCTTCACTCTGGAAGATTTTAATAGTGACAGCGTCACTTTTTCTGCGCGTCGAGGCGCAACGACCGCAAATACGATTCAACAAATGTTCCCAAAAGCTCGATTACTGCAATTTGATGAAGAAGCCGCCACCCTGCAAGAGGTTCTCAACGGTAAAGCGCATGCGACCATGGGATCTGAGCCGTTCCCTTCGACGGAAGTCGCTAAAAATCCAGAAACACTGACAATACCGACAGACCAAATTTTCTCTAAAGCCGCCGAGGCATTCGCTCTGAGAAAAGGCGACCCAGATGCCCTCAACTTTTTTAATAACTGGATTGCCATTAATCATAGAAACGGCTTCCTGAAAGCGCGTCACGACCACTGGTTCACGACTACAGATTGGGAAGATCAAGTGAAATGAGTCAGTTGTCAAAAACACGCAGGGCAGCAGACGCTGCCCGTCCCTCATATCAATTTTATGGGTCAATAAGGCATGCATTTAAGCAATTCCACTGGGGAAATTACGTCCTTTTATTTTTACTGGGAATGTTTTTTTACTATGTCTGGGTTCAGGTAGACCAAACCCTGAACTATAAGTGGAATTGGGAAATTATCCCGAGCTGGGTCATTCGTTATGATGAAGACACTGGCTCATGGGTTCCTAATCTTCTGCTTCAGGGATTGATCACTACGTTCAGGCTCACCCTTTACTCTAGTATCATCGCGTTGATCTTGGGGATTGGACTTGGACTGGCGAGAACCGCAAAAAATCGTGTGGTGTTGATGCTGGCGAGAACGTACCTTGAACTGCTGAGAAATGTACCTCAAGTCGTTATTATTTTTGTGTTCTATTTTTTTCTGTCAGAGCAAATCGTTCAGGCGCTGGATATTGAAAGTTGGGCGCGCCAAATCGCCAGAGGAGAAAACAGTGGAATATGGTCATTTTTCTTTGGAGACATGCGCCGCTTCCCTTCCCTGGTCTCAGGTGTGTTGGTGCTCTCACTTTTTGAGAGTGCGTTCGTTGGCGAAATAATCCGCACGGGTATTCAAACGGTACCCAAAGGCCAACACGAAGCTGCATCCTCGATAGGCATGACGCGCTTTCAGTCAATGAGGTATATCGTTCTGCCCCAAGCATTCAGGAAAATACTTCCCCCATTAGCTAATCAACAGATCATTTTAGTGAAAAACAGTGCTTTTGTGTCGCTTATCGCGGTACAGGAACTGGCATATAAGACAACAGAGCTGGTGGCCACCACTCGCGCTATCTTTGAATCCTGGCTGACAACGGCAGCGTTCTATTTTGTGATTTGTTTCGGGCTCTCGTTACTGTTCAGACGGTTGGAGCAGCGTAGTAAAAGCCATGAGAGGTCATGATATGGATAAGACAACAAAAAAAGAAGGTATGCGCCAAGAAACAGATTGCTTGGGTTCAGTCTTCATTGATCGTCGTGCGCTGTATGGCATCAACACCGTTCGGGCCAGAGATAACTTTGCGGTATCCAACGTCAAACTGGGTGACCAGCATGACTATGTCACTGCTCTGGTGATGGTCAAGCAAGCAGCGGCAATCACTAATCACCAGTTGGGTGTGCTGTCCACTGATAAAAGAGATGCCATTGTGGCGGCCTGTCAGGAAATTGCAAACGGCGCACATCGTCAATGGCTCATCGCCGATGTACTGGAGGGCTCCGGCGGAACATCAACAAATATGAACATCAATGAAGTCATTGCCAATCGTGCGCTACAACTTCTTGACTATCAGCCCGGTGATTATCACCAACTGCATCCCAACGATGATGTGAACTGCAGTCAATCAACTAATGATGTTATCCCAACGGCCATGCATATCGCCTTGTTATTGAGGGTGCCCAAATTACTCATCGCCTTAAATGAATTGGCCGAGAGTCTGTGTCAAAAACGTGATGAGTTTTCACAAGTTTTGCGGGTGGGGAGAACCTGTTTGCAGTCTGCTCAGCCAATGACACTGGGGCAGGCATTTAGTGGCTATGCATCAGTGGTTAAACGGTGTGCTTCTCATATTGAAACAGCGATGACTGCACTCAATGTGGTGGCGCTTGGAGGGACAGCCATTGGCACCGGGTTCGGGGCCGCAGAGTCTTACCGGAGCCGTGTTGTTGAAAACCTCAATGATATTTCGGGATTGACACTCAGGGCTGCCGATGAGCACTTTGATGTTATGCAAAATGCCGACGATATCGCTCGACTGTCGGCTGAGATCAGAATTGCTGCGGAGATGCTCGGAAAAATAGCCACTGACCTGACCCTGCTGGGTTCTGATGATGCTGGAGGTTTAGGTGAAATAGCTTTACCTGAACAGCAAGCGGGGTCCTCAATCATGCCCGGTAAAGTGAATCCCGTTATCCCTATGTTAGTTCAACAGATATGGTTTTCAATTGTTGGCAATGATAGCGTCGTGTCGCAGGCGGTATCTCATGGACAACTGGAGATCAATCATTTTGAGCCAGTAATGATCACACGTTTGTTTGATTCGGTTGACCTGCTAACC
>NZ_LYBM01000082.1 GCF_001707825.1 Veronia pacifica
CTCCATGCCGAACTCAGTAGTGAAACGCAACAGCGCCGATGGTAGTGTGGGGTCTCCCCATGTGAGAGTAGGACATCGCCAGGCTTCAAATTGCCTTTTGTCTTCCGTGAAGATGAAAGAAAAAACAGAAAAGCCCTGACCATAACGGTCAGGGCTTTTTTCGTTTTCGGCGTTAAAAAATTTAGTTTGAAGCTGGTAGTTAAAAGCTCTGACACTGAATGACTTGTATCTGGGGCGTCTCTATTTGTGATTGATTGAAGATCTGTTATTGCTATAAAAGCTAAGTATGAATAAACAACTCAGCGTTAGGAGGGCCTCTGATTTGAATATTTTTCATAAAAAAATACCACCAATGAGGTGGTATTTTCTGAGAATTATCAGTTAGGGATGAAACTGTTCGAGAGATTCAATGACGTGGATACCAGCGCGCTGCATTTCACTGCAGGCACTGTCTGTTGTGTCTGGAGCGATCCCCCGACATGCGGCAAGATTCACCCATACATCAAAATGACCACGCAACTTTAGCTGTAAGGCTGTCGTCTTAACACAGTAATCGGTAGCAAGACCACCAACCAGTATTGTTTCAACTGAATTTGCTTTTAACCACTCGATAAGGCCTGTGCTTAACTGTTCACGAATATCATGGAAGCATGCTCCATAGGGATGAAGATCCGCTTCTATCCCTTTCCAAATAACATGGTCATACTCGGTGACTGCTGGCAGTCCCGGTATAGTTTCAAACCCCTCTGTACCCGGCACAGCGTGTGACACCCAAGTCAGGTCAGCATTTGGGTGGGAAAGAGGTTTCAGCATTTTGTCATGACTGTCTACCACCCAGATAGCATTGGCCGGATGTGCGTCTTTGGTTAGAACACGGTACGTAGCCACCTCTGCCTGTCGATTGAGAGCTGCTGCAATATTGTGCCCATCATCAACAGGCAGTTCTGCAGGGCATAGTGGCGTAAAGGTCCTTTGGGGATCGACATCTATCGCTGCTATCATCTTTCTTCTTCCTTGAAATTACAGGATTTGGTTGAGGATATGATCCGCTTTTACACGTTTAATCCGCTTGAGTAAGCGTTTAACTGGTACCGGATAGTCTTCAATATTCTCAATGTGCTGGAAGCTACCAATTAATTGAGTATGCTCGAGAATAGTATCTATTTCCTGCTCTTTCTGTTTTTCAAGAAGCCTGTTTGTATCATGTAGCAAGATGGCATTTTCAAGATCCAGTTTCCATGCCCTTGGGTTCAGGTTATTACCCGTAAGCAACATATAGCTTCTGTCTACCCAAATACCTTTTAGGTGGAAGCTATTGTCGTTATGTTTCCATAGGTGGATACACAGCTGTCGTTTAGCAATGGCTGCTTCGTTTCGACGCGCAAAATTACGCATGTTTATCTCGTAGAGATAAGGTAGCGCTGAAATCGTTTTGAAAGGCTCTTCTGGCGGTGAATAAAAGTCGTTCGCTGTCTTGTCACCAACAATGAGCGTGACTTTTACATCACGAGCCAGTGCTCTCCTTATTTCACGCACGACACTACGTGGCGGATTGAAATAAGGGGTACAGATGATGAGCTCTTTTTGTGCGCTGGCTATGAGACGACAGATTTGAGTATTAAGAAAGTTCTTTCTCTTACCCAGGCCTACCATTGGAGTAATGCCTATCTGATTCTCTTTAATTTGCTGCGGTATAAACTGGTAACTGGCTTTTTGTAAACGACTGCGAAGATCACGTATGGCAGGTTTAAGCACCTTAGTATCCGGCCGATTTGGCTGTGCAAGACAAGTGACTGCATCGCTCGATACCAATGTATTACCGATAAACTCAGCCATACAGTTTGCCAGTGACTTATTTTCCAGCACATGGTAGCGATCATAGCGATAGCGGTTATGTTGGGCCAAATAAACATCATTGAGGCTGGCACCGCTATATATCACCTTGTCATCGATGACAAAGCCCTTGAGGTGAAGTACACCAAATACTTCACGGTTTCTGACTGGTACACCGAGCACATCAATTTTGTGCTTGTATTTCTCGGCGTAACTACGATAAAGGGCCGCATTTCCGTCTGATTTTTCTGCACCAATAAGACCCCGCTGAGCGCGGTGCCAGTCAACCAGTACTTTAATGTCCAGTACTGGATTTTTCTGTTTGGCTTCGTAAAGCGCATCCAAAACGCTTCTGCCCGCTTCATCGTCTTGTAGATACAGTGCAACAAGGTAAATACGGATCTTGGCCTGACTGATTTCACTCAACAGGCGCTGACGAAATGATACTGCGTCCAGCAGAGTCTCTAATTGCTCTGGCTGGTGCGCTATTCGTGGTAGCTGGTCGATCAACTGCCGATTTGCAGTAGCTGAATCCATTGTTACCTCATGTAGTGCGACCTTCGTGGGTCAGGTTAACGCATAATTTAGACGAATATTGTACCAGAAATTATCAAGTTTCTATTGTTTCTGATATGTCCGCCGTCTCGCTTTGACGTATAGGTTTTTTGAATTTCATCGGCACCAGATCCTTACCGCTGTGACAGTAGCTGTCGAAGCGCCCGCTCAGGTCGTTGGGTAATGCGTCCCGTTCGATAACATCAAAACCAGCACGTTGATAGAGGGGCACGAGGTAACGGAAGGCAAGGCAAAAGCAGGGGCGGCATATTATCTGAGATTGACATGCCGATAGCAGAGCCTCTGCTACGCCCTTTCCACGTGACTCTGGGATCACCAGCATACCTGTCAATAATTGGAATTCACTGAACTGACGAAACCGAACAGCAGCAGTGAGGCCTGTCGTACCCTCTCCTGTCCAGATAACTTCATCTTTTTTAGGTTTTCCGGCTGGGTAGTGTGTTTTGTATAACCGCATAACCAGAGGAAAGCGGAGGGGATTGAGTGAAGAAAATCGTAAGTCGTTCATTATCAAATCACTGCGAAGTGAGCACAGATAGGCTAGTATACACCGCAATTGCCACTTACTGCTGAATCAGACAGAGAATGAAGACGCTGTCCAATACCTCATTAAAACCCTTTCACACATTCGGACTTGATGTGAGTGCATCTGTGCTGTTGCAAGCAGAATGTGTTGAAGACCTTGCTCATATTTGGTGCGACGACACCTATGCGAATATGCCGAAGTTATTGCTGGGAGAGGGCAGTAATGTGCTCTTTTGTGAAGACTTTAAGGGCGTCGTGGTACTAAACCATCTAAAAGGGGTTCAGGTTACTGATGATTCGTCTCACTGGCATCTGCATGTCGCTGCGGGTGAAAACTGGCATCAATTGGTTAAGTGGACACTCGACAATGGCATGCCTGGCCTCGAAAATTTAGCTTTGATACCGGGTTTGACAGGCTCTGCACCTATTCAGAATATTGGTGCCTACGGTGTCGAGCTTGAGCGTTTTTGCCGTTATGTCGATATTTTAATGACGGATACGGGTGAGCAAGTCCGACTGAAAGCCGATGATTGTCAGTTTGGATATCGTGACTCTGTCTTCAAGCGCAGTCTGCAAGACAAGGCAATCATTCTTGCTGTTGGTTTGTCATTGCCAAAGTCATGGAAACCAGAGGCGCGCTATGGGGCGTTGGCCGAACTTGAAAAAGAGTCCGAGTTGTCTGCTAAGGCTATTTTTGAGCGTGTTTGTGCCATTAGGAGCAGTAAGCTGCCTGATCCTAATGAGTTAGGCAATGCAGGTAGCTTCTTCAAAAATCCTATTGTGACGTCTGACATTGCATCACAGCTCACCACACGTTACCCGGAAATGCCCTGTTATCCGGCATCAAAGGGTTTCAATAAACTGGCAGCAGGATGGCTCATCGATAAAGCTGGCTTAAAAGGCCTGACGATGGGTGGCGCTGCCGTACATGATAAGCAGGCGCTGGTTCTGGTTAATAAGAATTGTGCATCACCTCAGGACATATTGAATTTAGCAGCACATGTAGTCTCTGAGGTCAGAGATCAATTCGGCGTCTCACTTGAACATGAAGTTCGCTTTATCGGAAAACACGGCGAAACGACACTGGAGGCCGTATGCCAGCAATAGATCACACCCCGCGTCTTGCCCTAATCAACTTCCTCGCAGATGGAGAATTCCATTCTGGAGAGGAGCTTGGCCAGCAGCTCGGTATGAGCCGTGCCGGAATAAGTAAGCACATTAAGGTGATTCAGGACTGGGGGCTGGACGTTTATAAATTGCAGGGCAAAGGTTATCGTCTAGCGGCACCGCTGGATTTGTTGAACGAAGACAGACTGAGAGAACAAACTGATAGTCCCTCCGTTTGCTTGCAGCCAATTATCGACTCCACAAATCAATACCTGATGAATCGCATTGGTGAGTTGGACTCGGGAAGCGTGTGCCTTGCAGAGTATCAGCAGGCAGGTAGGGGACGTCGTGGTCGACAGTGGTTTTCACCTTTTGGTGCCAATCTATACACATCAATGTACTGGCGCCTTGAAGCGGGTATGGCAGCAGCAATGGGTATGAGTCTTGTTGTCGGTATCTCTGTTGCTAAAACGTTGAACCGCCTTGGTGCTGATGGGGTGAAAGTTAAATGGCCGAATGATATCTACTGGCAGGACAAAAAGCTGGCCGGAGTGTTGGTCGAAATGACAGGGCAAGCAGGCGGTGCGGCTCATCTTGTTGTTGGTTTGGGGCTAAATGTTTCCATGCGCGATAAAGAAGGGGGCCAGCTTGACCAGCCTTGGACCCGTCTAGAGGATGCCTGTGAGGCCTTACCTGACAAAAATCAGCTGGCTGCCGCTCTGATCAATGACTTGATATCAGCCTTGAGACAGTATGAGCAGCATGGTCTTGGCATGTTTATCGAGCAGTGGCAAGCACTCGATAATTATTACAACCGGCCTGTAAAGCTATTGATCGGTGAGTCGGTGATAAGAGGTATTGCAAGGGGCATTGATGCTCAGGGCGCCATATTACTGGAGACAGAAAAAGGGCTTGTTCCCTTTGTCGGAGGAGAGATCAGCCTTCGAGGTGA
Organism: Veronia pacifica; assembly: GCF_001707825.1. Lineage (GTDB taxonomy): Bacteria > Pseudomonadota > Gammaproteobacteria > Enterobacterales > Vibrionaceae > Veronia > Veronia pacifica. The sequence continues at coordinate 4,994 of NZ_LYBM01000082.1, forward strand.
AGGCTGATAGTTGTTCGTCAGGCTAATTACTTTCTGAGTTTTACAGTTTGGACCGCGTGATTAGCCCCTTTTTGCAAGATCAGGCCTGCTCGCTCTCGGGTAGGCAAAATGTTTTCTATGAGGTTTCTGCCGTTTATTTCATCCCAGATCGATGCCCCTTTCTTCAAAGCTTCTTCTTCGTTGAGTTTGGTGTAGTGATTGAAGTATGAAGAAGGGTTCTGGAAGGCTCCTTGACGAAACGCCATGAAGCGTTCGACATACCACGTTTTTAGTAACGACGTATCTGCATCGACATAAAGAGAGAAATCAAGAAAGTCTGAGATGAAAACCCGGTGTGGATCGTGAGGATAATCCATCCCGCTTTGCAACACATTTAACCCTTCCACGATCAAAATATCAGGTTGCTCAACCGTTTTAACCTCGTCTGTGATGTTATAAACAAGGTGAGAGTAAACAGGTGCATCAACCTGTGGTTTGGCTGATTTTACGTCGGCGACAAACTCAACCAGACGTCGAATATCATAGGACTCAGGAAAGCCCTTTTTTCGCATTAACCCTCGTGCCTTGAGTATCTCATTAGGATAGAGAAAGCCGTCCGTGGTCATCAGCTCAACTTTGGGGTGCTCGGGCCAGCGCTCCAGCAGCGCCTTCAGCAGACGTGCTGTAGTACTTTTTCCAACCGCAACACTACCAGCAATACCAATAATGTAGGGGACATTCCGGGTTTCCCTGCTGAGAAACTCACCAAGTACCTGCGTTCTTCCTTTTCGTGCTTTGACATAGAGATTAAGAAGGCGTGATAACGGTAGGTAAATATCCTGCACTTCATCCATGGTCAGGTGTTCATTAATGCCCTGAAGCTTTCCAAGATCACTCTCATTGAGTGTCATTGGAACAGAGTCACGAAGTTCTGCCCATTGCTGACGACTGAAAGAAAGGTAGGGGGTTAGCATGTCACTCATTATTGCACTGCGTCTCCTTTGAGTAAGGAAAAGGACAATACCTCATGTATGACCAGAGTAAAAGTGAGCATAAAGTTTTGAGGTCTCAACATTTAAAAGAAAGTTTTGCCTGATTGGTTAATTAATACGCCATCGAGAAAGAATTGGCATTATTTTTTTATTTACCTATTGCAACCCTAAAATCCATCGCATAGAATGCGCAGCACTTGTCGCCGGCTTAGCTCAGTTGGTAGAGCAACTGACTTGTAATCAGTAGGTCGCCAGTTCGATTCCGGCAGCCGGCACCAAACAATTTAAAGGTGGGATTCCCGAGTGGTCAAAGGGATCAGACTGTAAATCTGACGGCTCAGCCTTCGAAGGTTCGAATCCTTCTCCCACCACCATATTTCAAATAGTTTGAATAGCTCTACGAGAAACTGAAAGCGGGCATCGTATAATGGCTATTACCTCAGCCTTCCAAGCTGATGATGCGGGTTCGATTCCCGCTGCCCGCTCCAATTCTTAAAGTGCTGATATAGCTCAGTCGGTAGAGCGCACCCTTGGTAAGGGTGAGGTCCCCAGTTCAAATCTGGGTATCAGCACCATCCTTTCTCTTCCAAGTTACTTCAAGCCATTTGTAATATTCGCAACAAAACTTATGTTTGTGGTGTGTGGTCGTAATGCCACCAAAATACCGTGCTTAGAGGGACTGTCA
>NZ_LYBM01000083.1 GCF_001707825.1 Veronia pacifica
GATCCTCTACACGTGTTGAATTTTCTGGGCTGTGGGTGATCGGTCGAAATCGGGGGCGGGAAAATACACCAAAATGGGTGATATGAATTATATTGGACAAGTCATTCCGCCCTGTATAAATCCTCAGCGCTGTTCACCGCATCGCTCTAAAAACAAACACCTACCCACCTCAAAGAAATGATTGCATCACACCACAACCCATTGACACACATCGCAATGTATTGCTGACCTAATGATGCATCAGCAAAATCCGGTGCCGGGTTTGGTACCCCCGATGTGGATACTTGGCGAACATTCGCCAGCCTTCTCGTGCTAGTTTTTTTGTGCACGGCATTGTACATCTGTAGTTTATGGAGTGCTGAGTTAGGCCGCTTCGGCGGTCCGCAACCTTGTGGGCGATAGGACTAACCTTGCTCAGTTTTCCGCCCAGAGATTGGTGCCTTTGAGTGGTGAGTTACCTAGATAACGACACTTAGAGGTCATCATGACCACAGTAATTACCGTTCCTTTTAAAGGTGTTGGGTTGTGTGTAGCAGAGCGCCAAAACCAGCCATTTACCCCAATGAAAGCGATTGTCGAAGGCATGGGTTTAATGTGGGAACCTCAGCTCAGAAAGCTGAATTCAAATGCAGAAATATGGGGGGTGATCAAGATGGTGGTACCTACCAAGGGAGCTTATCAAACAGCGGTCTGAATGCCCTTACGCAAACTGTTTGGCTGGCTGCAAACTATCAGTCCCAACAAAGTGTGCAAAGAGAACCGTGAGCGGATAATCCGTTTTCAAAACGAGTGCGATGATGTGATCTGGCAACACTGGGCTGCCTTGGTAGAGAGGCTTAAGGTTTCAACAAAATAAACCGAGAGCACCATTTCATGCCCGCATTGCTTACTTTTACAGCGACAGTAAATATCCGCACAATTATTCGACAGCCGATTAGTTTTAGTTATTATCGCCCGCGATCCACACTCACACGTAATACGACTCGCCCCAATTTTTACGGGCTCATTAAGTGACAACTGGCTCGGTTTTGTCGCGTGTTTATAACTCACCCCACTAATAAAAGAGTGACCACACTCCGGGTCTGTACACGAGCACATTAATTCGGTGTCGGTACTGTTAGACAGGGATTTCTCCCTATGTATAATCGACGCTGCACCACATTGACACAGTATGCGCATGGTTATTAATCCGGCTAATTAGTAACCAGTAAAGTATACATTTTGAAATGTTTGACGACTAGTACGAGAAAATTTAATTGGAGGTAATATGGATCCAATAACGCTAACAACAATTGGTACTTTTACATGGAATGCTCTTTCTGGAGGTATTTTCTACGATAAAGTAAAACCAATCTTAGGTAGTGGCTTAGGTCGCCTACAGAAATTCTGCCAAGACGAAAAAAAAGATGAATTTATGAGTACTCTAGAAATGTTGCTCGAGTATGATGAAGAACTATTAAGAAACTTAAAAAAACTAGAGGGTTCAGAAAAAAGTGGAGACAGTTTTCATATAGAAACAGGAAATATTAATGCTGAAGGAAGTGTAGTTATTGGATATGGAAACAGTATTGAGAAATAAAAATGACTGGTATTAGTGTAGGAGATATTACAACTGATGGAATCGTATGCGTCGGTAGGGAAAACTTTATCACACAAAATATTTATAAATCTGCTGATTATAAAATCCTTCTATTAGGGAGGGAAAAGGCTAAAAAAAACGTAGAAAAATATCCAGATGATGCTGATTTCAAAAAAGAGCTGTTAGACTCTGAAAATGAACTAGTATGTTTTGAGAAGGACGTAGTAGATATATATAACGAAATTAATAAAATAAATATAAATTCTGAACGTGCGAAAATCGCAAAGGATTTTTTTGAAAAAGGATTGTTTAACGAAGCACGTGAATCATTAAATACAGATGATATATTAAAAGAGCAGAGTAAACTACTCAATGCAAAACTTTTAAATTATGAAAAATTAAAATTAATAGATGAACAGCTTGAAGACAACGCTACTGAACTTGACTTAAAAGCGAAGCTCACTCTTTTAGATTATGAAAGAGGTGAAGAGAGAATTACGGCCGCGACTACTTTATATAATGAAGCATTAAAATCATCAAAAACAATTCAAAGGATTATAAGCCTAGCTTATTTTTATATGAGTATGAGCTCATATAAAAAAGCGAAAGCTCTATATTTAGAGGCTGAGGGATACTTATGTGAAGTTAAAGAATATAATAAAAAAATAAATTATGAATTTATATTAACTTTTAATATGGCAATCATCAATGAGATGGAAAAAGACTTTGATGCTGCCAAAGTTAATTATTTAGAGTCTCTAGAGTTTTTAAAAAATTTCTTGTAGATCAATACTATAGGGGAGTGGATTCGAAAATATATCATAATTTATCAATTTTATTAGATAAAGAAAATAAATTTAAAGAGGCGATGAATTATGCATCTAAGGCGTCAAGAATAAAAAGAGAATTAGCAAAAAACGACTTAGAAACATTTGGCTTGTGTGCGGCAGGGAGTCACCTACAATATGCAAGATTTGTCAGCAGATCAGGTGCTTATCAAGACGCAATAGATCTTTTTTATGAGGTCATTGATATAATCGATGATTTAGATGAGAAGAACAGTCTACATCATATCGAGTTAGTTGCGAATAGCTATTGTATAATTGCTCAAACATTAATTTTAAAAAATAAGAATAATGTAAGTGAAATAAAAAAGTTCTTCAAAGAATCAATTAGATTATATAGAATTATTTATGAGCAGACACCACAAGTCTTTGATTTGAATTTTACTAATACTCTTAATAAGTTTGCTAGTTTCTTGAGAGTTTCTGGGTTTTATTATGATTCTAAAAAATATCAACTTGAAGCAGTGGAAATATATGAAAATAGATATGCCTCTGATCCTGATATTTATAAAGATACATTTATAGCTTATTTAAATGCGCTCGGTTGTTCATATTCAAAAATTGAGGATTATCTAGCAGCTATTAAAACATATAAAAAAGCACTATTTATAATTAACAATTCAGACTCAATTATAATTAAACATGATGATTTACTTATTAACTTATATACAAATATTGGTGTATCTTACGCTGAAATTGGAATGGTCGATGAATCTCATAGCTTTTATAAAAAGGCAGAGTCAACTTTTAATCAAACGGATTCTATAATTGGAATTAGTACCAAACTAAATTTAGAGTCTTCCATTGCACGTTATTATGTAATTAAAGATGATTTTCCTAACGCCATTAAACACTATATTAACGTGTTGAATGACATTAAAGAAACAAAGTATAATAATGATTTTTTTACAGCTGAATGTTTAGGTCAACTTGGCTTTTCACTATTAAGTGTTTCCAATTACTCCGATGCGGAAAGTAAACTGAAAGAGAGTATTAGTATCCTTAAAACCCTTTCATTTGAAAAAAGAAAAAAAAGACTTTCGGAATTTTCAGGTTACTTAGAAGATGTCCGTAATAGAATTGAAAGTGGAAGAAAACATTAATTAGAAATCCCCAAGACCCGGCATTTCCGGGTCGTTATTCACCTCATCCAAAATCAACTCACTCACAGGTAAAATCCCATCACGGGCATATTCCCGCCCTACCTTTTCCGGGTCGCCAAAGCTGGCCGTTCCCTGCGGTATCATCCCGCCTGCTGTTTGTTAGGGGAGGGCGGAAAACGGTGCGAAACCAGTACATCCTGCGCGGTGATGGTTTTACTCTTGTTCCATCATACAACGGCTATTGGGACCTTGTTGGTAAAACCTTTGAAGATATAGATGGTGACAGGGTTGTCCTTCAAAATGGAGAGCGGGACAATTCATCTAAATAACTGATCCGAATAGTGCTTCATTTTCGCCGTGCAATGGCAACCTCCCGGGTGCGGCGATACGCTATCCATAAAGTGCTTCACCTTCGTGAGCAATTACCCCATATGTTTACACCTGTGATCCCGATTAATTGTCTCATGGAGAACATTCCACAATCGCTCTATGATGTTGACGCAAGGGCAATAAACGGGCTGGAACAGCGGCCTGAACGTTGGGCTCTTCTTGAGCCACGCCTTCGTTTTTTTACTTTTGTGGTTGATGTGATTATCCAGTATCAAGGTGATACTTTTTACTCGGTGGTAGTGCCACTTAAGCTTCTCCAGTATGGCAATGAATAGGTCTGAGTCCTTCTTTGTGCCCGACACGTAAAGGGCTTTTCCTGACTCAGAATGCAGCGCTCCTGCCAAATAGCACTTGCAGTTATGTCCCGGTGTGACCACTTTTTCTGCTTGCCTTTTACCGTCCAGTCAGCCCCGATTTTGAGGTTAAAGTCGATATCAACTTCATCTTCATAAAACACCGGATGGTCAACACTGCACTTGTCCTGCGCCTCACATATCTGAGTGCGCTTTTCTTCTTTGTCAGGGGCTCGAATATCTGTGAGATCTACTATTGGGAACAGCTAGTTAGATGTTTGGGCTATTTACTGCGTTTATGTTGACGGTAGGGTTAAGAATAAAGAGAACGCTATGTTTATTATGTTCAAATGATCAAGATATGCAGTATTTATAGAGGCTAAAAAGAAGTCTTTAATGCAACCACGTCTTGGTCTCTTTTTATGAAACATGTCGATAGGGTTAAACACGTCGACGGAATCCGAATTCAACACCCAAAGTTGGCTGGTTTTAGACCGTTTGAGTACACACCCAAACGGTCTTAGCCTTTGAATCAATGCAGCAAGCCCAAAAGCCAACCACACCATCATCTTTATTTAATAAACATAGACGGCGCCTGCTTCTACAGCATTATCATCGGGTGTGCTCCCCACACCAGATGAACTTGAGCCCTCGCCCGTTGCACCTACCGCAAGTCTTTCTCCATTATTGCTCAGACTAATTGAATCGCCAAATAGATCGAGACTCCCCGTGTTTGATGCTTTTATATACGTTGTCTCTGTCCACGTTTGGTTGTCGTAACGATAGAGAAAAACAGCGCCTGTTGCATTTTCAGAGTTGTCATCAGCGTCACCATTTAGGCCAACCGCAGCGGAGTCGTCGTACTTGGATGAAACGGCAAGTGTTTTGCCATCGGAGGACAAAGCAACAGAGTAACCAAATCTGTCTGATGCACCAGAATTAGAGGCTTTAAGGAAGACTTCTTCAACCCAATTACCTCCCGTAAACCGAAAAATATATGCTGCTCCCGATTCCTCTACCTCATCATCAGAGCCGTGACCACCTCCTGATGGACCAGAGTCTTCACCGTAAGCGCCTACAGCAACCACATTTCCATCATCAGATAAAGCGACTGACGTACCAAAGAGTGCCAAATAGCTAGCGTTAGAAGCTTTCAAATAGGCTTCCTGCGACCAACTCCCGCCGGAGTAACGAAAGATATAAGCAGCACCAGAGTAACCTGGATCGCCCTCTGGCACGTTGTAACTTTCGTATCTAGCGCCGACCACGAGGGTGTTTCCGTCTCCGGAGAGTGCTATCGAGTAACCAAAATGAGAAAACCCATTTGGGACTGGGTCTTCGATGGCTACTTCCTCTGCCCAGTTGCCTTCGCTAAAACGGAAAATGTATGCCTCGCCGCTCAACCATGTATCACCCACGGGCGAGTATCTATTGGCACCTACTACAAGGGTATTACCGTCTGCCGATAAAGAGAGAGCTTGGCCAAAGAAATTCTGCCTCTGGGTGTTAGATGCCTTAACATACGCCTCTTGGCTCCAGTTACCTTCATTGAAGCGGAAAATATACACAGCACCCGCACTATTTGCGCCTTCATCCGGTACACTGTTAATTCCGGTAGAAGACGAATCCTCACCATTTGCACCCACCGCAAGTGTATTTCCATCAGCTGATAAAGAGACAGCAGTACCAAAACGATCGTAATTTTGGGGGTTGGACGCCTTTAAGTAAGCCTGCTGTGTCCATCGGCCTTCTGCAAAGCGATAAACGTACACGGCACCTGAATTACTGGACAGGTTGTTTGGTATCGAATTTATCCCAGACGTGTCAGATGACTCCTTGGCTGAACCTACAGCCAGTGTCGACCCGTCAGATGACAGAGAGATACGTCGACCAAATTGGTCATGAGCATCTGTGTTGGATGCCTTGATAAAGGCGATCAAGTCTGTCACGTCTGACGGCGTCAACGATTGTTCATTTGATAAAGAACTTCCACCAGCGTTGCTCGCTTTAATGAAAAAATCAGAAAGATGGTCTCTGAGGGCACCAGTGATATTCACTGTTGCAGATGTGTCGGATACTACGCCAAGTGGTTCGCAGTTATCGTTGTAGGTCTCGTCCTTTCTGCACACTGTATATTCTGTTGCATTGACTGCTGCCCCCCATGACAGGGTGACAGGAAATGTCCCGACATCAGAGGAGGGAGGGACAGACAAAGGTAGTAGATTAAATGCGCCGGGTGCAGGTGGGACAGGGTCAG
>NZ_LYBM01000084.1 GCF_001707825.1 Veronia pacifica
CTCATATGATGATTAACCATTTATCGTCAGCCTTGGCTTTAGCTCACACTGAAGAAAAACCGAAACCAGAAAGAAGGGCAGCACCGCTGCCCTTTTTAATGCCCTACCCTCAACGGCAGCTAGCCACTGCGGCGAGTTCTGACAGCTTTCCGGTTGCGACTTCGATAATGCGGCGGTAATCTTTGGCGTTGAAGTAGCCGGGCTCTTCGATGAGTTTTCCTATGCCACTTAACTCAAACAGCATAGACTCAATCAGATGGTGTTGTAATAAGGTCAAAGTTCACTTAGTTCCGAACTTTTTCTTGTACTCCAAAGTAGCAAACTGAATTTATTATCTCGTCGCTTAGTTCTGAAAAATCCACATCTAATTTAAGTTTATGACAACTCGATAATACTAAGTCATCAGGGCTATTAATCCCTTTAGGATTTTTAATAATCTTATATGTTATACTACGTGGAGACTTAAATCCTACCTTTGTAAAACCAACATAAATATCACCTTTATATTTTGATAATGTGCCAATCATAGTGTTGATATTTTTATTCTGATTTCTGACCAAGTACTTTAAATCATCTTCTTCTAGTTTATAATATTCTTTTCCCTCACGACTAAACGTGGCTAAGAGTCGCACTGAAACTTCATAAATTACTTCTTCAATATCAGCTTTTTCATTCATCACTTGGTCTAAATTTAACTGCCAATTGAGAATCATGAATCCATTTTCTTTGAATAGTTTTGAGTTCAAAAAGCAATAAGGCTTGTCAGAATGTTGGTTGCAGCTCAAATCTTTTATAATCTGTTCTTGTTTTAACTCAACAAAGGTATCAGAAAAACAACTTGAGGAATAAATTAATAACAAAAAAGCCAGATTCAAATAATACATGTTAGAGTCACCTACAATTTAAATTTATCATCTAAAATGAATTTATTTTCGATTATACCATAGTTGCCAAATACCAAATCATTGTAGCCAGCTTCAATGTGAATTTTATTTTGACGCCAAAACGAACAAGGGCAGCAACGCTGCCCTTTTTAATACCCTACCCTCAACGCTGGCTAGCCACTGCGGCGAGTTCTGACAGCTTTCCGGTGGCGACTTCGATAATGCGACGGTAATCGTTGGCGTTGAAGTAGCCAGGTTCTTCGATAAGTTGATGTATTTTATTTGGATCAAACACCATGCATTCAGGGGCAATGAGTTGTGTGCTGACCACTTGCCCTTGTTCTATCGACACTAACATTCTCATGCGTGGAGGCTGGGCAATGGTTGGTGTTTTTGGGGTGTTTTGCAGGCTATCGAATGCCCGTATGACTTGCAGGTGGAACTTGGCGCTAATCCACATGGCATAGGCATAAACAAGTTCTTTACATACCCAAGTGCCCTGAAAGTTACCACCTCGCTTAGTCATAACCGATCTAGGATTTCCTTGATCGCTTTGAGATTCAATCTCCACAATCAGATCTTTAGTTTGTTGGTTCTGGAAATACAGAGCTGGCTGATGTTTTTTTTCTGCACCGGATACTTTGTGAAGGTCATTGAGGCAGTAAAGCCCTTGATGTGTTCTGATTCTTGTGGATTCGATAACTAATGTCTGCATGATGGATTCCTTTTGATATCGTGCTGATATCGCCATCAGTGAGACCAACCACTGGTGGCGAACTGAATGAGATTGGTCTTACCGCTCAAAAGGAAACGGCGCGCCGGAGCGCTCTCACCCAGCTCACCATTGAGATGTGCGGATGCCGCAAACAAAAAAACCAGCAGAAAGCTGGCGATGTTCGCCCTTTCGAATTTCGGGAGACCAACCCCGACACTGGATTTTGCCAGTGCTTTCTTACGATAAGGCAATAAGGGATTGGTTGCAATAGAAAAACGAAAACGCCCTCTTTGCAGCGTGGCAAGGTATCAAGCTTAAATGGGCTATGTGGAGAGAGTTACTAACTCCCGCATTTGTCAGTGATTAAAATCAGCTTCCATTAGTTAGAGCATAAATATCATGCAAAAAGGCAGCACTGCTGCCTTAGTTCTTGGTGCATAACTCTTGTATCATTTCAGGTAAAATCACAGACCTTGGTTGACATAAATTGCTCCATCCATTCCTCACGTGCGGATGATTCTGCTTTTTGCCAACGGTTCCACTGCTTTCGAACTGATTCGGCAGTTTTGCCATCCATTTTAGCAATATATTCAATAGCTTCACTGATAGACATTGGATCACGCAGTGTAATCCGTCGGTCAGGTTTTACCAAGCTTTCAACTCTTGCCCCGCGAATAATTGCCGGATATTCTCCATCCGCGACTAGCCCTTTGATTAACCCCTTGTGGATTTCATAACACAGTGCTTGTTGTTCTGAGTTGGCAATACCCTGTTTAAAGGCTTTCCACGCAACCGACAATGTCATGTACTTTTGTGACATTTCAGGACAATTATCATTACTACCGAAACCTAGCTTGCATGAATCCGAACCTCTCCAACGCAAAATATTCGCCACTTCATTTCTTTGTACTTTTTTCAATTTAAATACCTTATCGGTTCAAATGATGCATGCATTTTGTAGCTCTAAGCTTAGGGAATCTAGGGAAATCACCTTGACAGTTTCCCTTGAAAAAACCGACGTTTGGGTTCGATGAAGCACAAACATAAGTATTAAAAAAATATCTAGGAGTGTCACCAAGAGCTAGTTTCGGAGCCGCTTTTCAATGAACACACACCAGAGGATACACTTCCCGAACGAAACCACAATTTGGGTAGGTTTTGAACTCCGTTTTTTTCATTAGACTCGTTATTAGAAATAGACAATATCGTCTATTTTGTGGGAGCTATAAGAATGAAAAAGTTAATTTTAATGGCGTTTGCGTGTTTCATGTCAGCATCTTTATTAGTTGGATGTTTATTGTTCTTTTCATTTGAGTATTTGAAATTTATGGGCATGATAGAGTCTTACAAAGAAGGATTAGAAATGCTATCCAAAGGATTCCCAAAAGCAGCATAATCAATCAGACCGTAAAAATAATTCAGACCACCTGTACCGGACGACTCCGAGCGCCTGCCCAGATAGGTTTTCTCAACTAACCGCTTGAGTAATGTACTGGCAAAGGACTGGGAAATTTCACAGCGGTTAGCTATCTCATGAGGGGTGACAGTCTCACCCCTTTTTATCGATTCAAGCACTCTCAGTTGCGTTTTGCTCAGTCTAATCCGATTAATTTGTTGAGGCGCCTGCCTTGCGATTTCTGACAATTTTGGGTCAATAAGGGCAGTATTTGGATTATTTTTCATAGGTTAAGTTCATTTGCTTGGATTTACCCAAGATTACATATAACAATCTGAATTTAATGGAGAATATGAGGGATTAACGATCTATCGAGACAGGCTCAAAACAGGTTGCGCAGCAGGATTTTAACCATAAATGATAGGCTTCAAGCGCTTCTTTCTTCTTCAACTCCATGTGACTGTGAATATAGGCTTGATCGAGTTTGTCTCTGGCGTGGTTCAGTAGCAACTCACAGACAATGTAATCAACACCAATGTTCTGCCAAATCGACCTCGCCCGTTTTCTAAGGTCATGGGCTGACCATGCTTTACCCGATACGGACTTCACCCATTCACTCGCCAGTGATCCATACAGCGGTTGGTCATTTTTGAAGGAAACCGGAAACACACACTCACCCTCATAGCCTAGGGCAATTTGCCAGTCGCGGTATGAGCGCAAAAGCTCAATCATGTCAGGGCTCAGCGGGTATACCATTTCGCTTTTGTTTTTGGTGTCGGTCTGCGGGATACGCCATGTTTTCTGCGTAAAGCTGATATTACTCCATTGTGCCTTACGGGTTTCACCAATACGGGTACCGTGAGCAAGTATCATGGTGATCAACACCCTCACTGCAGGCGGACTTTGCTGAGTTTTGAGTAAGATATCAGGCAACTGGTCCGTGTTGAGCCGGCACCCTCTCACCTGTGCTTTAGTCAGAGAGAAGTTATCTGCAAAGAAGTCCATAAACTTAATGCCCCTCACCGGGTCTGAGGTGATCTGCTTGAGTTTTTTCGCCATTGAAAAAGCCGTTTTGACCATACTAAACAACGCTTTTACATAACTTACTGAGTACCCCAGCTCAAACAGCGGCTGGACGAGCTCATTATCAAAGGTGTCGTGGTCGAGTGTGGTTAGAGGCTGGCCGTGAAAAATACTGATTAAGTGCTTGTCTGCCATGCTTTTCAGGTTATTCAGTCGGGCGCGGCTGGACTTTCCTCTGGCGAACTCCCGCTTAACATGCCAGGTGATCAGCTCATCTACCGTGTTGAATTTGTTGCAACTCACCACTTCCCCTTTGGCAATGTTAACCGTGGTTGCGCTTACTAACGCCATCACATCCTTGGCCTGTGTGGCGGGGTATGTGCCGATCCGGTAGCTGTGTTGTTTGCCATCCTGATACCGATAAAACCACCATGTGCCGCCGGAACGCTCGGCATTAAATCGCAGGTACAGTGAGGTGCGAATATCTTTGAGCTGTCTTACCCGAAGATCGGGCATATGTTTTTTGATTTGAGCATCGGATATTTTAAGGGGAATGGTCGAGGCAAAAAACGCCCGTTGATTAAGATTCACTGCAGTTATTCCTCCGCGGCAGTCGCCTGAATAGTCATGCGCTCAGGTGACAGTCCCTGCCCTGAAATGGTCACTTTATCGATACTGAATCGCCCCGCGACCATAGCCGGGAAGCTGGTATCGAGTTCAATCAATCCCTCTGCAAAAGCGGCGGGATTCACTGGTGCTTCAAGTCTTAGTTTTCGCCCTTCCCGACGGATTTTTCGAAGCTCAGCCGCGCATGACTGTTCAGCCTCCGCTTGGCTGTTTTTGTCTCTGCCCAATAGCTTAAATGGTGGCGATCCGGTCTTTACCTCCTGCCGGGTGCCATCGGCGGTGGAGAGATAAAAGGCTCTTACCCCGTTGAACTCATTGCGGCCATCCAGCTCACCGGACACGTTCACAAAGTTGGGGCTGTCTGGCCGATTATCTGCAGGAAGTGACAAGGTAATGTTTTCAATCGGTTTGCCTGTGGCACTCTTGGTCTTCCCTTTTGGCACAAACACAAAGGTATCGTGAACCGGCTTTGCAATGGCGTCGAAGTTTTTCGCCAGTCGGGATAAAAACGCCTGAGTGCTCTCATCAGTACGATCAACATGCGGGATTACAATTTTTTGTAATTCCGGGACGATAAAAAACGCGAAGCCGTGGGGGGTAACCGTATCGCCGACAATAGTTGCAAGGGTTGCGTTGTCCCAACTGGCACTTTTTCGCTCCCGGTAACCGCTTTGGTCTTTGATTGAGAACGGGGCCACAGTAAGTACCAAGGTGATATCTCTCGGATTCAGGGAGAAGCCGCGCTGTGAAATAGAGAAAATGTCTCGCTCTACACCATCAATCGCCACCCGATAACGTTCCCCCTTGGGCGGCAGTCCGTCAAAATCATCAGAATCAATAGTGAGTGTGAGGGCGTCTCCCTCAATGCCGTTGCCATCTTCGAGCCGCCAGCTTTTGAGACGGGACAGCATCAAATCAGCATGTTTTCCAGTAAGTTCAAGCATCAATCCCAGCTCCGGGTTGGTTGTCGTTGGTTGTTGGTTTGGATAACGGCAGGCAAGGTGACGATGGTGGTTTCCGTGAATACCTCCCCGCGCACATGCGGGTTTAAGCGATAAAAAGCCGCCTCCTGCGCATCATTGTCCTGTCCGGTATGTTTGAAAATCAGGTCGGTGATCAGCTCACCTTTTCGCGCCTCAGTCTGCATTGCGGTACTCCATCAACTGAATTTGAACCTCAGTCACCATGGCGCGGCCATCTTCAATCAACTCAGTGCGCCCCTCAGTAAGTGATTTGATGGTCCATTTCCCCAGATTGTTGCCTTGGCCGTCGCTGATTTGTTGGACTGAGTCCACCATGTTTCTCAGCGTCTGCACTTTTTCAGCCGCGCCGGTTCTGAGCCACTTAGCGTTGATATTGATAGTTTCGTTCGCCCTGCCCGTAAACGCTGACCGCGCACCATGTACAACAGGTACCTCTACAAACGCACCGGGCGTGGTACGGGTCATGCGGGAAATAGGGGTTTTACCCCCTACGCTGAACGCAAACTCACCAATGATTAAATGCTGGTTCATGGTTTAGCCCTGATCGATGGCTGCATAAGCAAGCCGGGTGGAGACGGAGTTGCCGCCTGTAAGGTAGGAATATTGCGCATCCATTTGCCTTGTGACTTCGTTAGCAATGGCTTTTTCGTCTTGTCCCTTACCGCCATTGACGTGATCACCGGGGCAAAGTTGACCGGGGGTTGTTGTCGCGCCTCGGCTTCTTTTCGCTGCACTTCGGCTACTTTCTCTGCAGTTTCATCCGGCGAGTCCAGTTTGCGGCCAAACCAACTGCCAATTTCCTC
>NZ_LYBM01000085.1 GCF_001707825.1 Veronia pacifica
AAAAAATTTTTAAGCAACCTGATTATGTTTTTATGTTGATTTCTACTGAGGCTTTATCTGTATCCATAGGCAAACGGCGTATTCTCGACAACATCTGCATGAGCGTTGAACGTGGCGAGATTTTGACCATCATTGGCCCAAATGGCTCAGGAAAATCGACTTTGCTTCGTACACTGATTGGCGCTGTTCCCGCCACCTCAGGAACAGTAAACAAAGTCGCCAATCTTCGCATAGGTTATGTTCCGCAAACCCTCCATATTGACGAAACCCTGCCAATGACGGTGCGGCGTTTTATGAGCCTGCCAAATACCTTTTCAAAAAAACACATTGATACCGCACTGGAACAAGCGGGTGTACTGGGGCTGGATAATCAACAGGTCATGTCGCTGTCGGGCGGGCAATTTCAACGTGTCCTTTTGGCGAGAGCACTGCTGGGTAACCCTGATATTCTCTTACTTGATGAAGCAACTCAGGGATTGGATCATCGCGGTTCGATTGGTTTTTACCGCCAGATTGAAGCAGTAAGGCGTGAGCTCAACTGCGCAGTGATCATGGTCAGCCACGAGTTACATGTAGTCATGAGAACAACAGATCGGGTGATTTGTCTCAACGGTCACATATGCTGCCAGGGCAAGCCTGAAGTGGTCAGCGCGACACCGGAATACCTGGCACTTTTTGGTTTTGAGAACGAGAGCGAAACGGCACTGTATCTCCATAAAGACCATCATGATTTCAGCCACAGTAACTGCGAACTTCAGACCAAGGACGTGCGCAATGTTTAACGGTTTATTCGATGATTTCATCGTACGCGCAGCATTTGCAGGGGTGGGTGTCGCGCTGGCAGCCGCACCACTTGGCTGCTTTGTTGTCTGGCGAAGAATGGCTTACTTCGGCGACGCGACTGCCCATGCCGCTGTTTTGGGCATTGCCCTGTCATTAACGTTTTCAGCCCCCATGTTTGCTGGCCCACTTTTGGTATCACTATTAATGGCGACACTGGTGACCACTCTAAGTGGCCGCTGCTTCGCAATGGATACCCTGCTGGGTGTCATGGCGCACTCCTCGCTGGCAATTGGCTTGGTCGCAGTCTCATTTTTATCGGGTGTCCGGATCGATCTGATGGCGTATCTGTTTGGCGATATCCTCTCGGTGGGCGTCAATGACCTGATGATAATATGGGGAGGCGCAGCACTGGTTATCGCTTTGCTGGTGCTTCGTTGGTCAGGGTTGTTACTCTCTACCATGAACCCAGACCTCGCTCATGCCAGCGGCTTCTCCCCCAAGCGTGAGCAATTTATTCTCACCATTGCCCTTGCGGTTGTGGTTGCCGTTGCAATCAAGGTTGTTGGAGCATTGCTGATCGCCGCGATGTTGCTCATCCCGGCAGCCACGGCAAGGCCCTTATGTCGAACACCAGAAATGATGGCTGTAACTGCTACCGTGATCGCCTGTTTTTCAAGCCTAATTGGTCTTGAAACCTCCTATCAGTTCGATACTCCAACAGGGCCGACAATTGTCTGTACCTCAGCAGCCTTATTTTTACTCTCTGGCGCAGTATGGCGAATCATTAACGCTGTGGGAAAAACACTGTCAGACGAGGCACAATCCCCGTGAAGTAAAACGTCACAGATATATCTTCTGCACAGATAAAAAAGGGAGCGTAACTGCTCCCCTTTTTTAAGCTGACCGATAGCCTTTTAATAAAAATCGACCAATAAAGTACGGGTATCACTCACCTACTTCACAGCCCGCCATGCCAAGATCGACAATGCAAATAAAATGTGTATAACACACAGTACGCAGATTAATGACTAGCTATCCGCTCTCAAGTCAATCAGAAATATACATTTTTAAAGACAGCGATCGCACTTTCACCTCGCATTCATGAAATCTTAACAACCAGAAAAGAGACTCCCACCAACAAAGAGACCCGACAAAAAATATCTCTAGGAAGGAAGCAATCGTGAGTAAGCATATAGACCAACGTCATCTGGACAAAGAACCAGAGTTTAACCGTTTCAGTGAAGCAGCGATGAGCCGTCGCAACTTTCTACGCGCGACCGGCGCGGCGGGCACCGTCGCATTTTTTGCCGCCAGCCCGGTAGCAAAAGCCGTTGCAGGTACGGTTGGCAAGAGCAAACTGATGGGCTTCAGCGCTATCCCTGCCTCAACAGCCGACACTGTTGTGGTACCGGAAGGTTACATCGCAGAGCCACTTATCTCTTGGGGTGATGCCTTGTTTAGCCACTCTCCTAAGTTCAGTCAGTCAAACGACTCGAAAGCGCAGGAGATGCAGTACGGCGACAACACAGATGGCATGAGCTTTTTCCCATTGTCTGACGACAGAGCGGTTTTGGTGGCAAATAACGAATACACCAACAACGAATACCTCTATGCCCATCAGGGCAAATCCATTTCAGCTGACGATGTACGCAAAGGACAGGCCGCTCATGGGGTGTCTATTATTGAGCTGAAAAAAGTCAAAGGTCAGTGGGAGACCAACGTCAATGGTCGCCTGAACCGCAAGATCACCGCCTACACGCCAATGGAAATGACAGGCCCGGCGAGAGGTCATGATCTGCTGAAAACCAAAGCTGACCCAACTGGCACCAGCATTCTGGGCACCTACAACAACTGTGCAAACGGACAGACCCCATGGGGAACCTATCTGGCTTGCGAAGAAAACTTTAATGGTTACTTTGCCGCGTCTAAAGACGTCGATCTCGGCGGTACCTACAAGCGTTATGGTGTAGGAGCGAAAGACTGGGGGTACGACTGGTGGAAACACGACGAACGCTTTGATGTCGCCAAAACGCCGAACGAACCGCACCGCTTTGGCTGGGTCGTTGAAATCGATCCTATGAATCCAAATTCCACCCCGAAAAAACGCTCTGCTCTTGGCCGCTTCAAACACGAAAACGCCGCTCTCACCATTAACAAAGACGGACATGTTGTTGTCTATCTCGGTGATGACGAACGCGGAGAGCACCTCTATAAGTTCGTCTCCAAAAACAAATACAAGCCGGGCACTCACGCCTCAAACCTTGATCTCCTTGAAGAAGGCACCTTGTTTGTCGCCAAATTTGACGGCAAAGAAGAAGAAATGAAAGGTAAAGGACAATGGCTTGAACTCACTTTCGGCAAAAATGGACTGACACCGGAAAATGGTTTTAACAGTCAGGCTGAAGTCATGATTTTTGCTCGTGAGGCTGCTACCCAAGTAGGTGCGACGACAATGGACCGTCCTGAATGGGTTGCCGTCCATCCAAATAATCAGCATGTATTCTGTACCCTGACCAACAATAAATATCGCGGTGTGCGGGAGAATCAGGGACTGAATGCTGCCAACCCTCGCAAGAAAAACCCTTATGGACACATTGTTCGCTGGCAACCTACTGGAAGTGATCACACATCGGACAGCTTCGAATGGGATATTTTTGTCATGGCGGGTAACCCAGAAGTGCAAGAGGGTCTGATGACTGGCTCGTCAAATATCAACAAGGACAACATGTTCAACAGCCCTGATGGTATTGGTTTTGATGCAGCAGGGCGTTTGTGGATACAGACAGACGGTAAATATTCCAACAAAGATAACTTTGCAGGCATGGGCAACAACCAGATGCTGTGTGCAGACCCGGAAACAGGAGAGATCCGCCGCTTCCTTACTGGTCCAATTGCCTGTGAAATTACCGGCCTGACCTTCTCACCTGATCACAAGACTATGTTCGTTGGTGTACAACACCCGGGCGAAGACCTCGCACCATCGCACTTCCCGGAAGGTGGAAATGCAATTCCACGCTCAACCGTAATGCGCATTACACGCAAAGATGGCGGCGTGATTGGGGCCTAAAACCGCCCTCTCCCAATAAACAATCATCAACACAGCGGCCCGATCATGGGCCGTTTTTATTGTACTATCAGCGTTGCTGAACTGGCCGCTTCAGGTCGCACACCAGCGAAATATTGCCTCTTTACCCGCCTCAAGGCCAAGTCGATAGGCTTCTTCCAGTTTCTCTGTTGATTGGCTCAATCGCGTTAACGTGAAGTGTTCAGGAGGACAAATCTGAGTAACTGTCACACCTTTGGGTGGGTGATTTATTATCTCTATCGCCCGGTTGTAACGCTCATATCGGGTCATCATTGGGGCGATCAACGCAGGCGTATCCTTCAGCATAGGTTTCATCAACCAATCCAGCTTTCCCTTTGACTTTCGATAACTGGCAGGACGACTTCTCAGCACCATGATGTGAGTCGCTCCACGTTTAATTGCTTCTGCGACAGGGATAGCATCCGTCACCCCACCATCCACATAGCGAAGACCACCTTCGAGCGTCACACCCTCTCGGTATAAAATCGGTACTGCACTGCTTGCTTTCATCGTCTCTGTCACCCTGTCCGCAGAGGGTGTCAAATATTCAGCCTGCCCAGTGTCCTGACGGGTGACACCCATGAAAAAAGGGCGCTTTTCGGCGGCCAGTCTGGCTTTATCAATCCCCAACTCCCTGAGAGTGATATCCCACATCCAGTCCAAATTCATCACATTTCCTCCCCGAAGAAGTTGTGTCGGAGAGATGAAAGGTTTACGCAGGCTATAGTCGAGATAGATTTTGCGATTTCGTCCCGGCATATTTGCCAGATATGCCGCCAGATTACTCGCACCGGCAGACACTCCCCAAAAACTGTCGAAGGGAGAAAAGTTCTGCTCAAGGAAATAATCCAGAATACCGCAGGAAAATACGCCGCGCATCGCCCCACCCTCAACAACCAGTGCAGATGCGCCAATTCTTTGTACCATTGCCTGTAACCTTTAACGTGTAAATATCCCAACCGTTGAGGCTAATCTAACACAGTCGAAATATTCAACGATAACAACCACAGCATAGCTGTGCTCATGCCGAGCCAATTCATTAAAACTGACAGAATGGAAAGAGCTTCAAAAGTGGCTTTTCAGCCCTCCTCTGAGGAGGCACAGATAAAAGAGGAGAAGCGTAGGTAGGACGGTTAAAGCGAAAAAACAGATACCCAACTGAAAGCTTGCTGGGTACCTGTAAAAATACGGAGCGTTTTATTATTTCGATTTCGTCGGAGCGAACTTACTCGCCAGAACGGCTGATTGCTTCTTTACCGTTGTAAACAAGGCGCGTTGACCACGGAATTGGATTTCTCAGAGCATAGTGTGCCATACAACCGTTTTCTGCTTCATCCAGAAGGTCTTTGATCTTCTCTTCTGGCTCAGGACTGTCGATGATCACATGTGTTTCTACCACGTCACAACCGCCATCAGTCATGTAACCATGATCGCGCATATGGCCAAGGTTGGTGCGGAATACAATGCGTTGCTCAAGCTTCAGAGAATCGACCTGAATTTTACGCGCAGTAAGGATATCTGTCAGGTGCGTCATAAGACAGAAGCCAATGCCTGCAGAGAAGAAAGCCAGAGGTGGCGGCGCAGTGTCGTTACCAACAGGTGGTTGCTCATCACAGTAAAGTTTTACTGGGCTGAAGCCCGGAATATTAACCGATACAACACCCGTCTTCTTCTGCATATCGCCAGCTTCAGCACTTAGGTTCACCTCAAAACGGTAAGGTTCAGGGTGACGGGCTTTGGCAAATTTTGATTTTTGATATTGGGTTGTTGCTGGTTGTTCCGCACTCAACTCACCCACATGGTAAAACTTTTCGTTCGACATAACATTCTCCTTGGTCACCAACTAAAGCTAGACAAATCTTAACCGAAAAAAGGTGAAGATTGCCGTCAAAGTCGTCCTTGAGACAATCAATTTTGGTGATATCATGCAGTAAAACGACTATTTATGAAGGGAATCATCATGCTGTCCAATCAGGATAAAAAAGTACTGTCGCGTCTGCAGGAAAACGGGCGAATGTCTATTGTTGAGCTGGCGAAGGCCACAGACATGTCAGAGTCAACCTGCCTGCGTCGTACAAAAAGCCTTGAAGAGTCAGGAGTGATTAAAGGCTACAGTGCATTGCTGGATGCCGAAGAAGCGGGCTTTGGCATCACCGCATTTATTCAGGTCAGTATTGATCAAAAAAGTGAGGCCGCTTTCGATAAATTCAAAACCGCCGTTCAGGAACATCCGCTTATTTTAGAGTGCTATTCATTATCTGGGCCTTTTGACCACCTTATGAAAGTTGTCGCCAGAACTAACAAAGAACTTTCACAATTTATTTTAAAAACGCTCAGAAACTTTCCTGAGGTGCGAGAAGCACAAACACTCTTCGTACTCGATGAGGTCAAACATACCAGTGCCCTGCCTATTAGCATGCATGATGCTGTCAGATAACAGGCGGATAGACTAAAAAGAGGCACTTAAGTGCCTCTGTCATTTGTATAAATCGCGGGTTTAG
>NZ_LYBM01000086.1 GCF_001707825.1 Veronia pacifica
CTTATAAAGAAGCCTCGCTAGACATAGCGGGGCTTTTTTTCGTTTGTGATATCGCGATTTATTTCCTGATTAAATACACTTTGCGATACGTTCTTTCCATCCACTTTTATCTAAACTAGCGTTTTACGTCCTACTTTTATTCTTAAAGCCATAGACACGATAGACTCCACGACTTTAATCTTATTCAAACCTTAAGATAACAAACTCATCATAGCGGCAAGCAATGGCTCATTTGAGCGACTCTTCCTGCAACAAAGTCCAAGCTCAAGTGCTTCAACAGGTTCTAGGTTCAGTTTTTCTACCTTGTCCTTTACTGGGCTGTTGTCGATAACCACATCTGGTGCTATGCCCACACCACAGCCGAGTGCAACCATACTTACTATGCCCTCATGACCAGATATTTGTGCGTAGATATTAGGCTTGCGAGTATACCGCTTTAACCAATCGTTAGCGTTATCTCTTGCTCTACCGGATTCAGGGAGTATCAATGGAACATTATCCCAGTTGGTGTCATCTTTTGTTTTACCCACTAGATGGGTGCCTAAACTCGGCGCAATCACTGACATACTTACTTTATCCCACACTTTGAAATATAGGTCGTTAGGCAACAGCTTTGGTTTTGCGCCAATAGCGATATCGGCGCTGTCGTCCATGATCTGACTGGTACTTAGAGCAGGATCGCCAGTTTGAAGTAGTATCTCTATTTGTGGGTAGAACTGTCTGAACCGATTTAATAGATCAGGTAAGTGGCTATAGCTGGCTGTCACAGAACAAAATACTTTCAGCTGACCCTTTAGATTAGGGTCTTCTTCACGAATCACTGACACTATATTTTGCCAATCCGTGACGATTTGCATCGCAACGGGGGCAAGTTGCTTCCCTGCGGCCGTTAAAGCGACAGAACGGTTTGTTCTCGTCAATAACTTCTGTCCAACATCCTGCTCTAGTCGTTGAATGATCCGACTCAATGCTGACGGACTTATGTGCATTGAGGTTGCGGTTTTATTAAAAGACTGGCTATCACATAGATGCAGAAAATATTGAAGGTTTTTAATGTTCATCCCACTACTCACGTTGCATTTTGTGCAATGTATTGTTGTTAATATATCACTTTAGGCAACTTGCTGCCTGATCTAAGATGAACCATCATCGTCGGCCAGAGTCCAAAGGGTCGCGAAATTGAATAAAGACAAACTAATGGAGCCTGAGATGTCTAACTACTTCAATACATTAAACATGCGCGAGCAACTTGCGCAGCTGGGTGTATGCCGCTTTATGGATAAAGATGAATTTGCGTCAGAAGCGGATTATCTGAAAGGAAAAAAAGTGGTCATCGTCGGTTGTGGTGCGCAGGGTCTCAATCAGGGGCTTAACATGCGTGACTCTGGTTTAAATGTATCTTATGCCCTTCGTCAGGCGGCCATTGATGAAAAGCGTCAGTCGTTTAAAAATGCCTCTGAGAATGGATTCAATGTTGATAACTATGAAAACCTGATCCCTCAAGCTGATCTGGTTGTTAACCTGACACCTGATAAGCAGCATACCAGCGTGATCAGTGCTGTTATGCCATTGATGAAAGAGGGTGCTGCACTCGGATATTCTCATGGTTTTAATATCGTTGAAGAGGGCATGCAGATCCGTTCAGACATCACTGTTGTGATGGTTGCTCCTAAGTGTCCGGGAACGGAAGTACGTGAAGAGTACAAGCGTGGCTTTGGTGTACCTACCCTGATCGCGGTTCACCCTGAAAATGATCCAAATGACGATGGCTTAGAAATTGCCAAAGCGTGGGCAGCGGCAACAGGCGGCCACCGTGCAGGGGTTCTGGAATCATCGTTCGTTGCTGAAGTGAAATCTGACCTGATGGGCGAGCAAACGATACTCTGCGGCATGCTGCAGGCGGGTACGCTTGTTTGTTATGACAAGATGGTAGCAGACGGTATTGAACCAGGCTACGCCGGTAAACTGCTGCAGTTTGGTTGGGAAACGATTACCGAGGCCCTGAAATTTGGCGGTATCACCCACATGATGGACCGTCTGTCTAACCCAGCAAAAGTTCGTGCTTTTGAGCTGTCTGAAGATTTAAAAGACCTGATGCGTCCGCTTTATAACAAGCATATGGACGACATCATCTCTGGCCATTTCTCTAGCACCATGATGGCTGACTGGGCGAACGACGATAAAGAACTACTAGGCTGGCGTGCAGAGACTGCGGATACTCCTTTCGAGAACTATCCAGAATCTGACGTTAAGATCACTGAACAGGAATATTTTGATAACGGTATTCTGATGGTTGCCATGGTTCGTGCGGGTGTTGAGTTGGCGTTTGAGGCAATGACAGCATCAGGCATCATCGATGAGTCTGCGTACTATGAATCACTGCATGAGCTGCCGCTGATTGCCAATACGGTTGCTCGTAAGCGCCTTTACGAAATGAACGTCGTTATTTCTGACACTGCCGAATACGGTAACTACCTGTTTGCAAATGTGGCGACGCCTCTACTTCGTGAGAAGTTTATGCCAGGTGTAGAGACCGATGTTATTGGTAAGGGACTGAACGAAGAGAGTAACCATGTCGATAACGCGACGTTAATTGCGGTTAACGAGGCGCTTCGGACGCATCCTGTAGAATGGATAGGTCAGGAGCTACGTGGTTATATGACTGACATGAAACGCATAGCAGTAGGCGACTAAAAGCCATACTCAGCTTAAAAAAAGAAAAAACCCGGCAACTGCCGGGTTTTTTTATTCTTTATCACTTTCTGTTGCACTGAATTTTTTCTCCAGTGCTTCCATTTTTTGCTCCATCTCAGTCAGCTTCTGGCGAGTTCGCAGGAGCACCTGAGTCTGCACATCAAACTCTTCCCGGCTTACCACATCCAGTTTCTCAAGCTGCGCCTGAATCACTTCTCTTACTTTCTTTTCGACATCAGCGCCGAGCTCTTTGACCGGTGTCGGCATTGAGTCTTGGATCTGGCGAACAACCTTCTCAAGCTTTTTGGGATCAAACATGTAAAACTCCTTAGGTAACTGTCGCTATTCTATGCAATTAGCCTATTTTTGTCGAAGTATCGCTTCGCGAAACTGAATTATCTGGCGATGAAAAACGAGGGTGATGATTACACGAGTACAAGGATAGACATCGCCCGGTTTCCTTTTAAAATGCAATCTTCACTACGCACGATTTTTCAAAGAGGCTCAAATGAAACTGAACCCTGCTCAGAATGATGCTGTTCGCCATGTATCAGGACCTTGTCTGGTTCTCGCTGGTGCCGGTTCAGGCAAAACCCGGGTGATCACCAATAAGATTGCTTATCTTGTCCAGCAATGTGGGTACAAAGCAAGAAATATCGCAGCTGTTACCTTTACCAATAAAGCTGCTCGGGAAATGAAAGAACGTGTCAGTCAGACTATGGGTAAACAAGAAGCGCGTGGTCTGATGGTTTCGACTTTTCACACACTTGGCCTCAATATAATCCGCCGTGAATACAAAGTGCTGGGCCTTAAGGCGGGCTTTTCATTATTCGATGATCAGGATCAGATGGCTCTGCTTAAGGAACTGACCGAAGAGCAGCTTGATGGTGATAAAGATTTGCTCAATCAGCTCATGCATACAATTTCAAACTGGAAAAACGACATGCTGACTCCAGCACAGGCTGAGTCTGCGGCAATGGGTGACAGGGATAAACTTTTCGCACATTGTTACGCAGCTTATCAGAAGCAAATGAAAGCATATAATGCGCTGGATTTTGATGATTTGATTCTGATGCCTGTCTTATTGCTTAAAATGAATGAGGAAGTAAGGCAAAGGTGGCAGAGCCGCATCCGCTATTTGTTGGTGGATGAGTATCAGGACACCAATACCAGTCAGTACCAGCTAGTGAAGCTTCTTGTGGGCGAGAGAGCGCGCTTTACCGTCGTGGGCGACGATGATCAATCAATCTATAGCTGGCGAGGTGCACAGCCGAAAAACCTGATTCTGCTCAATCAAGATTTCCCGTCGCTGAAAGTGATTAAACTGGAGCAAAATTACCGCTCAACCAGCCGGATTCTTCGTGCGGCCAATATATTGATAGATAACAATCCACACGTATTTGAAAAAACACTCTTTTCCGCGATCCCCGACGGGGAAATGTTGAAAGTGCTGAAAGCCAATAATGAAGAGCATGAAGCAGAGAGGGTCGTCGGCGAGATGATAGCTCACCGCTTCATGAATCGAACTGATCACAAAGATTACGCCATCTTATATCGGGGTAACCACCAGTCCAGGTTATTTGAGAAAGCATTGATGCAGAACCGGATACCTTACAAGATCTCTGGCAGTACCTCGTTTTTTGCTCGTGCAGAAATCAAAGATATTATGGCTTACCTCAGACTCCTGACTAACCAGGACGACGATAATGCGTTTTTGAGAATTGTAAATACACCACGACGTGAGATTGGCCCGGTGACACTCGAAAAGCTGGGTAGCTATGCCAATATGCGAGGGAAAAGCCTGTTTGCTGCGAGCTTTGAACTTGGTCTGCAGCAAACATTGACAGGGAGAGGCCTAGAGGCCCTTCAGGGCTTTACACGTTGGGTTGTTGAACTGTCAGACCGATTCGAGCGTGGGGATGCCGTAGAGGCTGTGCGCTCTTTGGTTAGGGATTCTCACTATGAGGATTGGCTATATGAAACGTCCTCCAGTCCGAAGGCGGCCGAGATGCGAATGAAAAACGTGTCAGATCTTTATAGCTGGATAGTCGCGGACCTCGAGGGGGATAACTATGATAATGAGCCAAAATCGCTCAGAGAGGTCGTTCAGCGCCTTACCTTGAGGGATATGATGGAAAGGGGAGAGGACGATAATGAAGCCGATCAGGTGCAGTTGATGACACTTCATGCCTCCAAAGGCCTCGAATTTCCATATGTTTATCTTGTTGGAATGGAAGAGGGGCTACTGCCTCACCAATCCAGTATTGATGAGGACAATGTTGAAGAAGAGCGTCGCCTGGCATACGTAGGTATAACCCGTGCTCAACGCGAAATGACTTTTACCCTCTGTAAAGAGCGTCGGCAGTATGGTGAGCTGATAAAGCCGACTCCAAGCCGGTTCCTTGAGGAGTTGCCGCAAGATGACCTCGAGTGGGAGGAAAAGAAAAAACCACAGAGTCAGCAAGAGAGAATGGCAAAGGGGCAGGCCGCTATCGCTAATCTGAAGGCAATGCTCAACAAAGATTAACAGCAGCCATTGATATTGAAAAAGCTACCTTATCGGGTAGCTTTTTTTGTCAGTTAGAGACTCAGCATGTGCTCTATCGCGGCAATGATTTCATCATCTGAGCAATCCATACAGGTGCCCTTAGCAGGCATGCCATTAAAGCCATTGATCGCGTGCTTGTATAGCTTCTCTTTACCTTGCGCAAGGCGTGGCTCCCAAGCGCCAGCGTCACCACTGATGGGAGCGCCAGCAGCCCCAGTTGAGTGGCAAGCCACGCAGAAGGTGCCATAAACAGCATCACCAGACCGCGGTCCACCCGCTGCGGAAACCACCTTGACCGGTGCTTCCCCATCTTTGTAGACGCTTCCTACCGGAGCGATACGACTAGCAATTGCTTCATCAGACATGTCGGTCGCCTTTACAGCGCCTACAAGAGATAAAGCCGAGATCGCTATAACGGCTATACCTCGCAGAAAAAATCCCTTTGTGCTCACTGTTGAACTCCCAGTTTTTATTGGTCTTAACAAACGTTAAGCCTGCTTCTTATATAATTATGCTTGCAAGTGGTCATAAAACCAGCAACCAGCAGTTTTTTGTAATGATGCCACAAATAAAAGTAGCGAACTTTGGGCCATCGCAATTAACGTTTGTAAAACCCATGTAAATGTACGGTAATTATAACGCTTTAGATTGTTGCATTAAACCGTTAAGATGAAAGGCTGTGATTCGTTTTTGTACTTATTGGTTAAAAACGAAGCGGTCAGAAAAAAAATTGAAAAAAATGCTAGACGGCAGGGGGCCATATCCGTAATATGCGTTTCCGCCGACAGGGGCAAGCGCCCGTAGCTCAGCTGGATAGAGCGTTGGCCTCCGGAGCCAAAGGTCACAGGTTCGAATCCTGTCGGGCGCGCCAGTAGGTCCAAGGTTTTTAGGACGGTGTTGGCAAAAGAAATACAGTGGTGGCTATAGCTCAGTTGGTAGAGCCCTGGATTGTGATTCCAGTTGTCGCGGGTTCAAGTCCCGTTAGCCACCCCAC
>NZ_LYBM01000087.1 GCF_001707825.1 Veronia pacifica
ACTCGCGTTTTCTGGGGGCATCGAGCGAGGCCAGTGGTTCGTCCATCAACAGCAGTTCGGGCGAGGTCAGCAAAGCTCTGCCAATCGCCACCCGCTGTTTTTCACCACCAGACAGAGTCGCAGGATAACGATGCAACAACTTGCGCACCCCCAGCAGGTCAACGATTTGATCAAAGTGCGCAGGTTTTCTGCCCCGGGTGCCATAAGTCAGATTCCCACTGACGCTGTAGTGAGGGAACAGACGGGATTCCTGAAACACATAACCGATATGACGCTTCTCCGGTGGCAGATTAATCTTCCCGTGTTGATACAGACTCCGGCCTTTTAGCTGAATATGCCCCCGGTCAGGCGCGCTGAGTCCGCCAAGGATATTAACCAGAGAGGTTTTCCCGGCACCTGAACGACCAAATACCGCAGTTACACCGCTTGTCGGCAGTGTCGCCGAGACACTGAGTCTGATATCGCCAAGCTGTTTTTCTATTTCAATATCCAGCGTGTCAGTCTCATTGTTCAGCATGAAGTTGCCATCCTTTTCTGGGCTTTTGCTGTGAGGTATTGCGATGCCACCAGCGATAGCAACGCAATCACAATAGAGATAATGCAAAGCCGCATGGCCTCGTGTTCAGCACCCGGTGTTTCAATAAAGGAGTACATCGCCAGCGGAATGGTGCGGGTTTCACCGGGGATATTTGACACAAAGGTAATGGTGGAACCGAACTCGCCCAGACTGCGGGCAAACGCAATGATCATTCCTGAAATAATGCCGGGCAGACTGAGTGGCAGGGTGATGGTAATAAAAACGCGAAGACGATGACTACCAAGGGTGCGAGCCGCCTGCTCAAGCCGGACATCAATGCCTTCAATAGCCTGCCGGATCGCCCTGACCATTAATGGAAAAGAGACTACAGCCGAAGCAAGTGCCGCGCCACGCCAACTGAATGAAAAGCTGATACCGAACCAGTCAAACAACAACTGGCCAACCGGGCCTTGTCGTCCCATAGCGACAAGCAGCAGATAGCCAACGACCACTGGGGGCAGCACCAAAGGCAAGTGGACGATGCCATCAAAAACAGCTTTGCCGTAAAAATCACAACGGGCAAGTACCCATGCGCACAGAATGCCAAGAGGCAGGCTGGCAAGCACCGCCACTGATGAGACCTTGAGGCTAAGCAGCAGTGCGGCGATCTCGTATTCACTTAACACGATTTATTCCTCTCCGACGCTGTGTGTCTTAACCTCAAACCCATAATGACGAAACACCTTTGCAGCTTCAGGCCCCTGCAAATAGCGATAAAAAGTTAATGTCATCTCGGAGGTATCGCGTTTAACCAGTGCCAGCGGATAGAGAATGGGAGAATGACTGTCTGGCGGAAATGTGGCGGCAACCCTCACGTTATCAGACACCTTGGCATCTGTTTGATAAACGATGCCATAAGGGGATTCGCCCCGCTCTACCAATGCCAGTGCCGCTCGCACATTGGCCGACTGAGCGAGGTGGGAAGAAGCCTTATTCCAAAGCCCCAGGTGCTCAAGTGACTGTTTGGCGTATCGCCCGGCAGGAACATGGTCTGGATCAGCAATG
Organism: Veronia pacifica; assembly: GCF_001707825.1. Lineage (GTDB taxonomy): Bacteria > Pseudomonadota > Gammaproteobacteria > Enterobacterales > Vibrionaceae > Veronia > Veronia pacifica. The sequence goes on from NZ_LYBM01000087.1 coordinate 1,583, forward strand.
GCCAGGCGACTGTCACCGATAGCCGCAACCAAATCCCAGTCAGAATTCAATGTCACAGCAGCTGATGAATTCACTTTAGGGCTGACCAGCACCAGTTGGTTTGACAGCAAAACCACTGTTGAGTCGGCAACTACTGCTTGCTTACCCGCGAGGTAGTCCATCCACTCTTGGTTGGCACTGAGGTAGAGATCAGCTGGCGCACCGTAAGCAATTTGTCTCGCCAGTGCTGAGGACGACGCAAACGAAAAGACGATCTCACTGTCATGCTGGCGATCAAACTGACGACCAATATCCATCAGTGCATTGGTCATTGATGAGGCGGCAAACACAAGCACCCGCTCCTTCGCCGAAACTGGCGAGCTGATGCAAAAAAGCATCAAGATCATCACCCAGAATTGTCGCTGTCGTTTTATCACTCTGCCCACTGCCATTCTCTGCTCTGTCTACATTAATACTAGCAAGCGTTATATACCTTAGTAAATAACGCTTAGACAAGCTAAACTGGAGGGATTTGCAACTTCATTGCGCCGGATCAGGCTTTTCAGCATAGGGATTAGAAATGCACGTCATCATTGGCGGCGATATATTCGAACGATCCGGTGTCAGACACATTGCTCAGGAGCCATTTACACATGCAGCTTGATGCCAGTCTCACTCTCTCGCTGAACAATAAAGTGTTTGCCAACCCAAGGCGTATTGCCCTGCTAGAGAAAATCACGCAGACAGGATCGCTGAATCAGGCAGCCAGACAGGCTGATATCAGTTATAAAGCAGCCTGGGACGCGGTTAACGCCATGAATAGTGCGTTTGATACGCCCGTTGTCCTGAGTGAGAAAGGTGGCAAAGGCGGTGGCGGAGCAAGGCTCACACCCTTTGGTCAGAGGTTGCTTACCGTTTACCGCCTCACCCGTCAGGTTCAGGATATGGCCCTTAACGCCCTTCAGGACCAGAATATCGCCATGGATAATCTACTGGATCTGATGGCACACTTTTCATTGCAGACCAGTGCCCGAAACCAATTTACTGCCAAGATCACCGATATCATCTCTGTTGGGATCAACGATAGGATTGTGACCACACTCCCCGGCGGACAAGGCTGTGAGACCACAGTCACCCGCGCCAGCAGTAAACGGCTTGGCCTAGAGGTCGGCAGTCATATTCTGCTGCTGTTGAAAGCCCCCTCTGTCAGGATCACCACACAGGAAGATCAGCCCAATGCTGGTGAAAGCGCCCTGCTTGGTAAGCTGGTAAGTGTGCGAGCAGAGGGCAATCAGTCTGAAGTGTGTTTGGATATCGGTGGTGGATATACGGTATTTTCTGTGATGAATACCGACACACTGGCACCTCTTGGGTTGGAGACAGGTGGTCGCTATCAGGCTTGTTTTCAGTCAAGTCACCCTGTTATTGCTAGCCTTGGTAACAGCGGTGCCTCTTCACCCCGCAAGCCAGAACAGCATGAGTGAAATGGCACCTGACGGAGTTGCTAAATACTTGCTTTTCGGGCTGCAGGTTTTCGGGCTGCTCGTTTTCAAGTACCATGCCGCCATAGATATCAGAGCCGGAAGGTAACCTTATGAATAAAGCCGTTGTCGTATTCAGTGGCGGTCAAGACTCCACGACCTGTCTGATTCAGGCACTGTCGGAGTTTGATGAAGTACATTGCATCACATTCGATTACAACCAACGCCATGCTGAGGAAATTGAAGTCGCCAAGAAAGTGGCAAATACACTTGGTGTTTCTTCCCATAAAATCATGGATGTGGGCTTGCTTAACGAGCTGGCGATCAGTTCTCTGACCCGTGACAATATTGCGGTTTCTCATGAGCTGCAAGATAACGGTTTGCCGAATACATTCGTTCCGGGCAGGAATATCCTGTTTCTGACCCTTGCAGGTATCTACGCTTATCAACTGGGTGCCAATACCCTGATCACTGGCGTATGTGAAACCGACTTTTCCGGCTATCCCGACTGTCGCGATAATTTTGTCAAAGCAATGAACAATGCCTTGGTGCTGGGAATGGATAAAGCCCTGGAGATCAAAACGCCGCTGATGTGGTTGAACAAAGCGGAAACCTGGGCACTTGCTGATAAATTCAACAAGCTTGATTTTGTCCGCGAGAATACCCTGACCTGCTATAACGGTCTCATTGGTCCGGGTTGTGGTGATTGCCCTGCCTGCGATCTCCGTCAACGTGGCCTTGATGATTATCTGGCAGACACGGGTGCCGTTATGGCTGCACTGGAGAGTAAAACTGCCTGATATCTGTCACAGTGCAGTCAGGTGGCGATAAAGAAAAAGCGGCATTGCCGCTTTTTTTAGTAGAAGTCGTCGCTATCTGAGAGGGTATATTAGTTACCTGCCTCTGCCTTTTCTTTTTGTCTCGCTTCAAAAGCCGCTTGTTGCTCTGGCGTGCCGGCAACTGATATTTCTCTTTCCACTCACTGTAAGGCATGCCGTATATACGTTCACGTGCCTCATCGTAACTGACCTCTATCCCCTCTTTTTTTGCCTCTGCCATGTACCATTTGCCTAAACAGTTTCGGCAAAAATCAGCCAGAATCATCAGGTCGATGTTCTGGACATCAGTATGCGTCTCTAGGTGGTGGAGGAAACGTCTGAAGGTAGCTGCATCCAACTTATCCTGAAGCGAATCATCAATCTTTTCTGACATTTTTCTCTCCTACACAGAAAATGTGATTTACGCCTACCCCCTCATCAATGCGAGGGAAAGGCTGTCTCGGTATATCAATCGTATTTTTTCAGTAATGTAAAAAAGGGCTACCAGCTGGCAACTCTTTTGTCTGTTAATCATATAATTATGTCCGACGGGTATAAAGCTGTCTTTCCAGATGAGGTATGACGGCCAGAACGTATTTTCGTTCACGCTACCTGACTTGCTCTACATAGACTCCATGTAGCAATAAAAGGCGAATACACCATAGCCAAAAAACCCGTCCACACAGCTTTAAATATAGAAAACGAAACGACAGTCATTTGGTCAACCTGAAGAGCGGTAAGGATAAGAATGAGAGGTAATCCTGTTACTGTAAAAGAGAGCCCTCCGAGAAAAAATCCAATTAAAAAGGGCGAACACCATAACCACTCAACATGCTTCAGATAATTTGTGGGCACGCGAGGCACCGAACCGGATGACACCTGCTTTTTGATGATCGCACTGGTGATAAGCGTGGTAAGGAAAGGTAAAAGGAATGAAGTCAGCGCAATATCGCCAGCCATACTGACCCAGCCCCACATAGGCACAATCCCAATCGCGCCAAAAGCAACCCATGCACCGATACCATTACCGAATGCATTACCCAACACGGGAAATAAGCCCTGCTCAACAGTAAATAGTCTTACGTGTCTTTTGGTAATCTGCATAAATAAGGGCGTACCTTTGTTGCAACGGAGTCAAAGTAACGACAGAACACTGAGCAAAAGAGCGTGGCTTTCACTTTCAGATAGATAACAAACATAGTTGACCGTTGTAGACCAGGCGCAATCAAACTTAAGACATTGCTAATTATGATTAGCCGTCATTTCCATTGATGTGTAACGCAAGCAGATAAATGAGAGGGGGGTGAGGTTATTGATCACTTCTAATGAGAAGGGGAAATAAGTATGGGGTGGGCCGAGTCGCCTCAGAAAAATCACCCCACAGTCTTGTTCTGTCGAATACAGAATTATCGCTCTAGTAAATAATCAACCAGTTCGAAGAGCTCATCTATCGATTTGAGACTCTGCATCTGCACGACGTATTTACCGTTTACAACAAGTCCGGGTACACCTGTCAGGCCTGTTTTCTTAAAGGCAGCCATGTATCGATTCGACATTGCATTCACAGGGAACGAGTTAAAGGTCTTATCAAACTTATCCGCTGATACGCCCTCATCGATAAAGATTTGGCGGAGTTCATCAACGCTCTTGGGCTGTTTTCGCAACCTGTGGATACGGTCAAACAATACTGGCGTGATCTTATCTTCAACTTTGAGCAATTCAGCCGTCGCATACGCTTTAGACACCTCTATGCCCATGTTCCCACCCATAAAGGACACATGATTTTTATAGAGTTTGGCGTTATCTGGCAGCTGTTTTTTCAGAGCAACCATAGCTGGCTCAAGATTATTACAGTGAGGACAGTAAAATGAGAAAAACTCAGTGACATTGGGAGCCTCAGACTTGGGTTGGTCTAATACCCTATAATGGTTTCCCTCTTTAAATTGCGCAGCATGTGCAGAAAGGGCACCAAGCAACAACACTGTGCCCATCATTATTTTTTTAAGCATTATCTGTAACACTCCCTGTTTCCGTTGTTTCATCTTCTCTCATCGTATTGAAAGCAAGCGTTTATTTATCGTGGTGACGGTCATCGTAATGGGTATGGAAATATCGGTATAGGAGACGCCAATAAAAGAACAGCCCAACTCACAATTCGCAAATTTCCTACCCTGCAGGGTAAACCATATTCTGGTAGCACTGTCGACAAAGTCTCTAATGTGAATGAATGTTTTAAAACTGCCGAACAAGGCCAAAATTGGATAACATCACAGCGTCACGTCGAAAAAACCAGCAAACGCGCCGCTTTTTTGAGAAAAGACTTTACAGCTTTGTCCTGTTTGATAATATCCGCCCCGCACTTGTGGTGGGG
>NZ_LYBM01000088.1 GCF_001707825.1 Veronia pacifica
GCTCCGCTCGATATTCACCAGCTTGATCACCTCCGCCCCCTGAAGCAATGCAACCGTAAACTGCTTCGCCGCCCTCGCATTCTGCTTTTCAGATTCACACTACCCACGAATCTCAGGCGCATCCACCCCTTTCACCCTAACGGGAACCCGCTTGCTCACCACATCCGGCCAGCCATCAATATCAACCCGGAAGGTATCAGCATCACACCGTATCCGATCCATAAACCCCACATTTCTATCATGTTGAGTTCGCCTTAAGATCAAGCCTCCCGCCACAAGGAGATTTTGATATGGCCAATCGACGCACCGACCAAGAATGGAAAACCCTTTGGAAGACTATAAATCCAGCTAACTATCACAACGTATTTTCTGTGAGCAGCACAGGCTGAGCGTTTCCACTTTCTATGTCAAGTGCCGGCAATTAATGCGTTCAGAAACGGCAAGCTCAGGCGGTTTTATCAAAGCCAAAGTCATCGAGAAGACAACGAAATATCAACTTCAAATAGCAACAGCTCACATGACTCCTCTCGTCAATGATGTTGAGTGGAGTATTCCTCAAGGCATGCCAGCTCCTTATCTGGCAGAGCTCATCGGGGCGTTGTCATGAAGAGTATGTTGAGCGCCCCGAATATTTACCTCTACAGCGAGTATGTTGACTTAGGTTTTCAGGCAAGCTTGTAAAGAATTGGCATTGCCGCAACATTGTTAGCTTCAAAGTTATCGAGCACGTATTTTCGGAACGTCGATTTGAAAATCAAAGACGGGAGTATCTCTCTAAGTGAATCCCATCGGCAATGATTAATCACTGTGTATTTCGATTCACTCTTCTCACGTGGCAGTAGTAACGTAGAATTATCAAGCTGTGTTTCCGCTTCAAACCAGCCTGCTGTGTAGTTCCAAACTCCCAAATTCTGTTCAACATCGTCAGCGAAGAAATAATTGAAAAGAAACACGCCTTGCTTGGAGTGATCAACGGGCCCGATTCGTCGAGCATTTGATGCACTGACCTCATGGGTGTATTTGGACCGGGTGTCAATATTAGAGATCATTTTCATAAATTCACTACTACTGCGAAGTGTTTCCTCAACAAGCTCGGATTCGCATTCAATTAATACAACAAGGTCAAAGTTTGCAATATGTACTTTGTCTTCTCGTTGTTTGATGAAATTCCCTCTTCCGGGAGGTATTAAAATAGCACTAAAGACATGTGCGCCAACCACACCTTGCATCTCTAAAAATTTATCGCACGCCGATTTCACATCAGAGATAAGCTGGTTTTTTACTTTACTGTTGGGTAAAAAAGGCAGGCCTGAATCTACGTCTGCTGCGATATGAATAAATTTGGATTCCGATGGGCTTATTAAGGTGACTTCTGGAAAGCTGAGGTGTTTATTTACGAGGTTGAGTGCTTTTGTCATTGTATGCCAACTCCGATTTCGTTGTGCCTGATGCAGGATAAAACGACTTAGGTAAACTATTTATGTCATTATTATTTAATGAGTTTTATGGCGACTGCGTCTCTGCCGGATAATAATCCCAGAGTATCATAATTGAGATAAAAAAATAGGGTGAGAAGAAAGCTTTGGACAACAGTCGGTTCTGTGGCAAATTTTTGATTGGCCTGTCAGAGAGCTTTCCTCCGGACACAATTACCCTGCGAGCGTTTAGAAGCGCACGCAAGCAGTTTCCCCATCAACGTCTATCTGCTCCCGTTTCAACATCGTCCAAAGCTCTCGGCCGAAAAGACGCGCTTTAGCTCCCTCCCATGATTTCCATCTAAAAGCCTGGCGGGTTTTCTGTTTCACCCATCGGTGACTCTGAAAGGTAAAAGTATTTATTTACAGTACTTTGCTTTGCTGAGATGTATCAAGGGTGGGCTGGGTTTGGTGGTGGTGTGGTTTTCCGCCTCTGATTTCGGCCACCCTCATAGCCCAGAAAATTCAATACGTGTAGACGGCCGCAAATCTTACCTTTGAGTTACATTGGAAAAATTGCAGGAATTATATTTTGGGATATTTAACACTGTTATATGTCGCGGAGTAGCCAGTGATTGAGATTGGAAAAGTTGGAGTAATCGAATCTGGAGACGATGTTGGTTTTCAGGTGAAAGTCATTGATGACTCTGAGAGTACTGGCGGTTTGCTTATACTCACAGGAAAAAATCTCAGCGACCCTAACGTAGAGGCATTTGATAGTTGGGTGTCGAATGAAGAAGAACTTGAATGCTACTTCGAGGAATCCAATTGGATAATAAAGTGGCTCTGAACGGAACGATATATAACAAGGCCATCAAACATCGCGCCCTACAGGCTCTGAACTCGCAAAACACGCTCGCCGTTTATGGTAGGCGTTATACGACCACGGAGGTTTCATGTCTAACGGAAAGCCTGAGTTAATTGCGATAGAGCATGATGACTATCATGCGCAACATATAGGACTAACACCTAATGGCCATCAATTTTTTTTAACGAATCCATTTGAACCAGCACGACCTGATATTGCTGGTTGCGAGTATATAACTCTATTTCTATTTGATTCAGCTGGTAATCTAGTTGATTCGGAAATTGAGGAACTTGGTCCAAGAGGTCCTTACTCTGAGGATGATGCAAATAAAAAATATTATGAAAAATTGGAAAAGCTAGAAAATGTAACGTTCCAGCGTATTGAAGTTAAACCATTTTCCGTAGATCACAAAGGAACAAACATTGGGTTAATTGTTCGAGAACCAGAAGATGATGGCGATGTTTGGGCTGTAGAACTTTTACCTTGCAATTACATGGCTTTCTTCGAGCCATGGGATAGCGGTTATTACGATACTTAGGTCGTATAACAAGGTGCTCAAGGGCGGACACAAAAGTTTGGCTTGTAGTTCGTGCCTCACTAATTTTAAGCCAAACTTTTCTGCCGCTTAGCACGGCGTTAGGCACCAAGGGGGTAAGAATGATACCAGTAGGTTATATGTATAAGACTGTTCATGAGCGGCCCGATTGGCTCAAGACTGAGCAGGTATCTGATATTTACTCAGTCAGCAGCTGTGTTTCTGAGGATTTTGCCGATTGGATAAACTACTGGGAGCATAATGGGTATTGGTTCTTTAACAGCCCCAAAGATATCGAAAAGCTCGCAATTAAAAACGATATTGATCTACGCGAAATGACTCTATTTTATTACACTGCCTACGAATATCAGTGGGATGAATTTGAAAGGCGGTGGGAGAAATATCAACCCGAATCTTCCTTTGATATAAACGTCAAAATTCCAAAGGAAACTATTTCCCACGGTTTTGATATCGTCACATTCCTTAATCAAAATGATGCGGAATGCTCACCTTTATCCTGTAATCATTTAGCTCAAGACACCGCGGTAACAGAACATTGTCTTTTGGCTAACTTTCTTAATGCTAGGGAGTTGCTGGAATCGGGAAAATTCGATAGGTGTGAACCTAGACCGTATAGAATTTTTGAGGTCCACACTCTCAAATGTGCCTAACAAGGGCAGCCACAGGACAAAAAACGCTCCGTAATTTTTTGTCTGTGCTGGCAGGCGTTAATAATACCACCCGACCCGCTTACCTCCATCATAAGGCCGGGCTAATCCGACCTTAATCAGCTTTTCTGCCAGCCGTTCGCCATCTATCTCGATATTGGCCAACAGCCGGAAGTATTTGCCCCGCTCGATATTAACCAGCCTGATCGCCCCCGCAGCAACGCAACCATAAACTTCTTTGCCTCCCTCGCCCTTTGCTTTTTAGATTTACACTTCCCACGAATCTCCGGCGCGTCCCCCCCCTTTCACTCGAATGGGAACGCGCTTGCACATAGGTGTGAGGATTAAAGACGTATAGGGGGTCGCAAATTTAACCCTTGAAATATATTAGACAAATCGCAGGACTTATATTGGACACTTTGGGGTATAAAACACTGTTATGTGTTTCACAATACATTCGAGATAAGGATATATGAGCAAATTTAACAGAGTCTTATCATTAACTGGCTGCGTTGGATGGTGTGTTTCAATTCTTTTATTGAATATAGGTATGACTTTTTCGATGCTAGATACGCTCCTTCTGCTTTCACTCGTTTTTACTCAGCGAGCAAGTGTTGAGGGACGGTTCAAGAAGGATTGGATAGAGCTAATATCAGCTGCAGTTTTGGGGGTTGGTTTGTACTTCTCTATCAAAGAATTAATAGGGATCGAAGAGTTCATTTTTCATTTTTAAGCAATAAGTTAGTAGCAGTATCATCGACAATTCTTGTGCTACTTATGCCATATAGGGCGATAATGCGCGAAAGACGTATTCAAAAAGAAGCTTAACTAATTTGCATAGGCATAGTAGCTTACACAGCACACCTAACAAATGCAGTCACAGGACAAAAAAAACCGCTCCGCCATTTCTTGCCAGTGCTGGCAGGCGTTAGTTTATAATCAATTTCTATAACAATAGGATAGTATGAATAACACAAAGGTAGTTGCGATCAGTGGAGCATCTGGTTCAGGTAAAACCACCATTGTTAAAAAACTAGCTCGTGAGTTTGATTGTCCATTTTTACTTTTTGATGATCATACTGATAAAAGTACATACCCAAAAAATATGAAAAGCTGGCTAAAAAATGGAGCCAACGTTTCTCTAATTAAAACTCCAAAATTTGTCATTTCATTAGAAAGTTTACTTTCAAACAATAGCAGTCGTTATATTTTTATTGAAGAACCCTTTGGTAAAGAGCGTGACTCTATGTCGTCTTTGGTCGATTACGTTGTCTTGTTAAATCAACCAATGGAGTTATGCTTAGCTCGTGTTATCAAAAGACATACAGAGCAACCTAATATTAATTCAGCACTCTCTATTTCTAACTACTTGGATAAATATGAGGATCACGTCAGAGAAATTTATATATCAACAGTAAGGCAAGTAAGGAATAACTCTGATTTGGTATTTGACCAAGTGGCTTCAATTAATGATACGACAAGTTATATTGGTAACTGGTTAAAAGCTAATGCAAACTAACAGGGCCATCAAACATCGCGCCCTGCGGGCGCTGGACTGGCAAAAATTGCTCGCCGTTTATGGCAGCGTTATCCCCATCAATTTTAGAGTTTAGAGACCCAAGGTTTAGTCGCTAAATTCCTCTTTCTATAGCCGCTGGTTTATGTCGAAATCGGCAAATAACCTTTGTTTGCGTTGCGTGTCCGAAATTCCAATCACGCAGTTGTATTCACGTTCAGGTTGTTGTTTCTTGGTGGCTTACATGCGGTTTGTGGTGGCGCAAAGTTAGGTAGCTTTTTCAAATCGTACTGGCAGGCGTTATGCCCTTTCAACCAAGGAACATCTTAATGAATTCAAATGAAGATAAAGTCGTCATTCCTTCAGTTCTTAAAGACTTTGAAGATGGCCTTGTAAAGCTACAACGTGAATATATTTCAGTTGAAGCCATACCATTAAATTGTAAGGTTTCTACTGATCCTTTAAGCCTAACAAGAAGCAAGTTTCTTGGTTTTCCTTTTTATCCGATTGATTCTGAATATCCGAAAGATAAGGCCGGTTCTCCAATGGTTTTGCTGGCCCAAATCAATTTTTCAGAACTTCCTAAATTAGAAGGCTTTCCATCATCTGGGCTATTGCAGCTTTTCTTCCCTACCGATGATTGGTGGGATATGGATTCAGGTAAGATCATCTTCCACAAGAGCAGTGATCTAGATAAAAGTCCTATCACTGATTTTTCATTTATTCACGAAAATTCATATGATGAGCTGCCTATAAATAAAATCCATGAAATGGTTTTTAAGAAAGCTATTGATACAGGTTGTAGTGAAGATTCACAATTTTCCTTTATGTTTGGCTCGAAAGACTATTGGGACTTCGAAGATAGTCTGAATGAAATAGATAAAGACGAGTTCGATAATTATTTTTCTTGCACTGGTCATAAAATTGGAGGGTATGCTGATTTTACTCAGGGCGACCCACGCGATTACAGCAAACAACAAAAGAACGACGTTCAACTACTCCAAATTGATGTAGATGATCACATAATGTTTGGGGATAGTGGTGTTGGGCATATATTCATAAACCCTGAAGATCTAAAAGTAGAAAACTTTGTGAATGCTTATTTCTACTGGGATTGTTGTTGAACCAAGATTTTTGCCGTAATAAGTGCAGCCGCGCCACCCCAACCGATTACCCCCATCATGAGGCCGAGCTAACTCGGCCTTAATTTGCTTCT
>NZ_LYBM01000089.1 GCF_001707825.1 Veronia pacifica
TGATTTTGAACACAATGGCGTTGAGGTGCATACCCGCGAGCCTCAGCCAAGCATGGGCGGTTTATCGGCGCAGGTGGTTCACCTTGTCGGTACCGCAAAGCACACCACGCTCAATCACAATGAGCCAACGCGCCTGTTTAACTATGCCAGCGCAATGATGGCGCTCGATACCAAGGGCACCCGTGAGGGTTCGCTGCCTAATGTGGTGCGCTACCTGCTTGAATACGTGAAATGCATTCTCTATGTGACCGTGGTACCAGAAGGGGCGAACTTTGAGGCGACAAAAGCCAATGTGATCGGCGGCGTCAACTCGCAAACCGGAGAAATCACTGGCCTTGAGACGGTCAAAGCCTGCCCGGAAACCCCCACCATTATTGCTGCTCCCGGTTTTGCGTCGTTGGTGGTCGGTCAAAAGCTGGCGCTGATGGCGCGTGATGTGCGCTGCCGCGCTGTGCTCGATGCGCCCAATACCAACGACATGGCCGCCGCAGAGTTTGCTGCGAGGTTTGGCGCTGAGGGAACCGGGCAGGATAAGCTCAGCATTGTTGACCCATGGTTTTTGAAAACCTACGACGGGGCACAGGTGTTGTTGCCTGCCTCTATCGCATTGGTGGCGGCGATGGCCTCCGTGGATGGCTGGGAAAGCCCGCAAAACCTAGCGGTGTTGTGTGATGAAACGGCGCGTAATGTGTCCTATAAAATCAATGACAAAACCACGCAAGCCAACTTTCTCAACAAGCATGGAGTGGTGACGATTGCCCGCACCCGCATGGGTGGGTATTCGATTATTGGCAACCGCACCAACACCGGGCGCTTTATCTCGCATGTGGGGCTGGAAGATTTGATGGCGCGTAAGCTGGAAGAAACCAGCCAGCCGCTGATGGGCAAAAACCTCACCAGTGACTTTATGAAACAGGTCGTCGAACGCCTGACCAACTGGGGGCAAAGCCTTGTCGCGAATGAAGTCATTCCCAAGTTTGTTGCCTACCTGCACCCAGACAAAAACAATGTCGAAAACTACAAATCAGGCCGTTGGTACCTGTGCGTAGATTATGGCCGCTATTCGCCCAATGAGCACATGGTGTATGAAATGAGCGTGGACGATGGCTTGATTGCTACATTCTTGGAGGAAGTTATCAATGGCTGATCGTATTCTGGTAAGACAAACGGCACTGCTTGACGGCTTGCCAATGATGAATGAGATCATCGAATTCACCCCGCCTGAGATCACCTATAAAACGGCAGATTCAGAGGGTTCCTTTGTTGCCACTGACGATACCGTGGGCATTGAAAAGCTCAAGTGGTCACTCAAGGTGCGCGGCGACCATAAAAAAGTCAGCGTATCACTGGCGGCATTCCAGATGAAGCCGGGACAGCTCAACGTTGATCAGAAGGGCAAGACCACCGACGGTATGCTTTTTCATGAGGCGCACTCGCTGTTTTCCAAAGTAACCAGAGTGAAAAAAGATGCGTTCAAGATGGGTGAAAAACCCTCTGTGACCATTGAGGGTGTGTGTACGGGCTACAAGCTGACGGACACGGGCGTACTGGTTCACGACATTAATGTGGATACGGGTAAAACCGTGGTATTTGGCACTGACCTCATGGGTGAGGCAGGAATTCTTTAACCACATTTACTTTTGACCCATCAACCCAATACGGGGCGCATGTGCGCCCCTTTTTCTTTTTAAAGGAATGACAACCGGATGGATAAACTTTCAACCCTGCCGTTTTTTACCCGTGGCGCGAGCAGCCAGATTGCCATTACCCCGATAACTTTTGGCGCATTCAACAAGTTGCCACATATCAAAAAAGGTGAGCTGTCGGAGGCGGAGCTGTTTGCCCAGTACAAAGCCAGTATTTTTGCCTGCACAGACATTACTGAGGATGAATTCAGCCAGTTAAAAGCAGCGGATTTTAACCAGCTCAGCCGGGACATTGCTGCCTTTATCAATAGCGCCTCTGATGTGCTGAAAGGTGAGCCGCTGGACGGTGAGACCTTTGCCTTTGACCTGCTGTTTCCCTTTGACAATGAGCTGGGTGAAACCATTTCCCAGATTCGCTTTGAGGTACCGACAGTTGGTCACTCGGAAGCACTGGCGGCGCTCGAAGACGACGCAGAGCGTGAGCTGTTTATGTTCCGCTCCGTGTGTGGGCTGGAAAAACAAGACTTGGAGGCAATGGCGCTCAATGATTACCTTGCGCTAAAGCCACAGGTGGGCGCTTTTTTTACGCAATCGGCGGCATTCTTTCGCCGGACGATGTTGAAGCCCTTATCGACCTGATCCCGATGCACCGCAACACCACAGAGGCTGAGCTGAGAACATGGCGGCAGGATGTGGCGCTCCGGCGGTACCAAATGATCCTTGATAAATTAGGGGTGAAGCGATGAGCGAGAAGATTAGCTTTGAGATCGCGGCGGCGGTGAAGGGGCTGAAAAAGATTAACGCCACCACAGAAGCCACCAAACAACTCAGTGAGGCGGTGGAAGAGCAACGCGAGGAAGTGAAAAACCTCAATGCCCAGATGAAAAAGGCGGATGCCTATGCCAAAAGCAAACAACGGCTGAAAAGGCTGGGTGGTCAGCTCGATAATACCAAAGAGAAAATGGCCTCACTGGGTGAGCAGTATGACGCCCAGAAACAGCACAATATTGTGCTGAGAAATGAAACCCTCCGCACTGAGCGTGAGATTGCCAGCCTGAAAAAAGAGATGCAGTCAGCGAGCAAAGAGGGTGCTCAGGTACTGAGCCAAAAGATCTCAATGGCTGAAACCAAACTCGAAGGTCTGGGAGCGGAGCTTGACCAGAGCAGGCAAAAAGCCCTTGAGCTAAAAGCCGCACTGGGCAAAACCAGTCAGTCAGTGCAAACCCTCACTGATCGCAAGATAAAACAAATCAATAAAACCCGTGATTTGCGCAGCCAGCTCAGGCAGGCCGGGGTTAACACCAAAGACCTTGCCAGTGAGCAGCAACGCCTTGCAAAAGAAACAGAGAAAGCCACTCAGAAACTGGGTAAGCAGGGGCAAAGACTGCGTGAAACGCAGGGCATTCAAGGCCGTATTGATGCCCGTAATGGTAAGTTTGGTGAGCTGGGTGGAGAGGCGGCTGGACTGGCGGTTAAAGCCGCGCCTATAGTTGGCTCCGTGGCAATGGCAATGAAAAATGAGTCTACCTTTGCCGATGTGAAAAAGGTGGTCGATATGACCCCGGAGCAGTCGCAGGCGCTGCGGGAATGGTCGCTTAAAATGTCAGCCAGCAAAGACGGTGGCGGCATGGGTGCCAATGAGATCAATGCCATGTTAGCGGCAGGTGGTCAGAGTGGTATCAAAGACATTGCCGAGCTGAAACGTTTTGTGCTCGACAGTGCCCAGATGGGCGTTGCATTTGACATGGAGGCCGAGGATGCAGGGCAAACACTGGCAACATTCAAGGCGTCGATGGGGCTTGACCAGTCCGGTGCCATGAGCCTTGCTGGACTATCAAACTACCTGTCCAACAACTCCAACGCCAAAGCCAAAGACATTGCGGCAGTGATGGCAAGACAGGGGGCGACGGCAACCACCTCCGGCTTTACGGTCAATGAAGCGGCGGCGCTGTCCTCATCATTGCTGTCTATGGGTATGGGTGAGGAACGCTCCGCCACGGCGCTCAAGAATATTTCCGGGCGGCTGACGCTCGGTGATGCTGCCTCAGGCTCGCAAAAACGCTCACTTAACCGGATAGGCTTTGATGCTCAGGCGCTGTCAGTCTCAATGCAGCAAGACGCGAGCGGTACCTTGATTCAGGTACTCGATGCAATAAGTGCTGCCCCGCTTGAGGAACAGTCTGCCCTTATCACCCAGATTTTCGGGGAAGAGGCCAAAGGTGCGGTGGCGTCACTGGCGGGAAATACCTCAGTGCTGACCAAGGCGCTCAAGCTGGCGCGGGATGGTGAGCAGGCGCATTTACAATCACTGCAAACGGAGTTTGCTGCCCGTATTGATACCTCTGCCAATAGCTGGGACGTATTCACCAATAAACTTAGCCGCCTGAGTGTGGTGTTTGGTAACTCGCTACTCCCCGCATTGAATGCAGTGCTTGAGCCTGTTGGTGAATTGGTGGACTGGCTGGCCGACTTTGCTCAGAAAAATGAGCAGGTGACGGCAGCGATTGGTATCACGGCGGCTGGATTAGGTGCACTGAAAGTTGCAATGCTGGCAGGTAAAGCTGCCGCACTGTTGATGGGGAACACGTTTGATAAAGGTCGGTTATTCCGTAATAGGTTAAAAGATGCCACCCATGATGAGGGAAGGGCTGCGGCGTATGCGACGAGACAGTTAAGACGTTTCAACCGTGAACTTCGCTCAACACCTTCGGGGAGAAGAGAGAGAGGTGATGTATATACCGAAACCCGTTCAGGCCGTGATAAAAGAAAAACAGAGACCAAAACTGAGCCGAGAAGCCGACCCAGAAGACGCAGGAGAGGGCTGAGAGGGGTACTCGATCGAAGTATCGACTGGTTCAAACCGAAAGATAAATCACCCAAAGATAAGCCGGTTGCGCTGAATAAATTACCTCCCGCCTCAACTCCTCCCTTATCAAAATCCAATAACACTTCTTCGCCAGGTTCTTTGGGACTCAACCCATCATCAATGCTTGATCCCAAACTCGCGGCACTTTCCCTTGCTGGTGGCGGTGTAGCAATGGCGCCGATGGGAGCGATTGCTGAAGAGGCAATCGGCATTGGCGGAGATGTCGCAGACGTTGCCGGGAAAATGGGGATCTCAAAGGTCCTTAAACCGCTAGGCATGGCGATGAGTGGTGTGCAGATCACTCAGGGGTTAATTGAAGGTGACAACGAGTTGGTGGGTGAGGCTGCGGGTGATATCGGTGGATCGCTTGCAGGCGGCGCGGCAGGTGCGGCTATCGGCACCATGATTTTCCCTGGCGTCGGTACCGTGGTCGGTGG
>NZ_LYBM01000090.1 GCF_001707825.1 Veronia pacifica
TTCATGGCCATTAATTCTTACCCGCTCGTTATAACGAACCAAATGTGGAGAGCTATACACCCCTGTACGATAACCCGCCTCTCTCAAGATGGATTCCAAAATCGCACAGGTCGACCCTTTACCATTGGTTCCCGCAACGGTGATCACTTTGGGCGCGGGTTTGGTCAAGTTAGCATCCTGTGCCACTTTTCCAACCCGGTCGAGACGAGATCAATCGCACTGGTATGAAGACTTAACAGATAGGCTTGCCACTCGCTTAGAGTTGCTGTGGCTTTAGGAGCAGTTGGTTCAGGCATGGTACTTTTACTAGAGTCAATAATACTTTAATCATATCAGCTTATGGACAAAGAGCGCCATAAGGCGCTCTTGTCTGTGACCCTGAGAAGGCTCAGTTAGCGTTTTCAAGAGACTCAGCGTCTTCATGAATCTCGTCTGATACCTGTTCTTCTTCGTGCGGTTTCTGTAACGGAACCACCAGCGGAGAATCTTGATGTGTAAGTTTTGCCAGCAAACCACCAATACGCTGTCGCATCTCACGGCGGTCAACCACCATATCTAACGCCCCGTGCTCCAGCAAGAATTCACTGGTCTGAAAGTCATCAGGCAGATTCTCACGGACAGTTTGTTCGATAACACGACGACCAGCAAAACCAATTCGTGCTTTAGGTTCTGCAAGGTTAACATCTCCCAACATGGCAAAACTGGCGGTTACACCACCAAAAGTCGGATCTGTCATCACTGAAATAAAAGGAAGTGCCTCAGCAGACAAGCGATCCAGTGCTGCACTGGTTTTCGCCATTTGCATTAAAGAGTTAAGCCCTTCCTGCATTCGGGCACCGCCACTCGCGGAAAAACAAACCATGCCACAGTTATCTTCTATGGCCTGCTCAACCGCTTTAACAAACCGGGCACCTACCACTGAGCCCATGGAACCACCGATAAAACGCATATCAAAGGCACAGGCCACAACAGGCATCCCCAGTAGCTGGCCTTTCATTACCACCAGAGCATCACTCTCGCCTGTGGCCTTCTGCATAGCAGACAGTCTATCTTTGTATTTTTTGCTGTCGCGGAATTTCAACGGATCCTGAGGTTCGAGTTCTGCACCCAGCTCCTGAATAACCCCCTCATCAAAAAATGCTTCCAGACGTTGACGGGCATTGAAAGCCATGTGGTGGTCACATTTGGGACACACATTTAGGTTGCGCTCAAGATCTGCGTGATACAAGACTTGCTCACACGATGTACATTTGGTCCACACTCCTTCAGGAATTGACACTTTACGTGTCGAACCAATTTTACTTTTTGTCAGAATTTTTTCAAGCCAGCTCATGGACTACCTTTTCTTTCTGCAACACTTACCTGTGGCAAGTGGCCTGTGATCTACAAATTCAGACCGGATTAAATCACAACTCTCTGGTTGTTGGGACTAAAAACTGGTTGTACCTATCTGAAACATGGATATACACCCGAATAAAACAGATACTGATAAAATTTGTAAACATCAATAAATATTAATACTTTCATGATGATAGGTGGCGATCCAGTAAGGATAGACGACCAAAGATGAAAAAGTCAGGCCCCGATTCAAACTGTCGCCCAACACACAAAAAAGGGTGCCATAGGGCACCCTTTATCAATCATCGAGTCAGAATCAGTTTTGGTCGTCTACCGGATTATCACTCTCATCATTTTCTACAACCACTTCACCTTCCAGAGGTTTCTGAACTGGCACAACCAAAGGAGATATCTGATTGGTCAGCTTCGCTAGCAAGCCACCAATACGCTGGCGCATCTCACGACGGTCAACAACCATATCCAGCGCGCCATGCTCAAGCAGGAATTCACTGGTCTGAAAATCATCTGGCAAATTCTCACGCACCGTTTGTTCGATAACACGGCGACCAGCGAAACCAATACGGGCCTTGGGTTCAGCAATATTGATGTCACCCAACATAGCAAAACTTGCGGTGACACCGCCAAAGGTTGGGTCTGTCATCACTGAGAAAAAGGGCAGTCCCTTCGCTGTAAGACGCTCAAGCGCTGCACTGGTTTTCGCCATCTGCATTAAAGAGAACAAGCCTTCTTGCATCCGCGCTCCGCCACTGGCAGAAAAACAGACCATGCCACAGTTGTCTTCCATTGCCTGCTCGACCGCTCTGACAAAACGGGCACCGACCACTGAGCCCATAGAGCCACCAATGAAACGCATATCAAACGCACAGGCGACTACTGGCATACCGAGTAAGTGGCCTTTCATTACCACCAGTGCCTCATTCTCTTCTGTGGCTTTCTGTGCTGCAGACAGTCTGTCTTTGTATTTCTTACTGTCGCGGAATTTTAGCGGATCCTGAGGTTCAAGTTCCCCGGCCAGTTCCTCAATATCTCCCTCGTCAAGAAACGCTTCAAGGCGTTTACGAGCGCTGAACGCCATATGATAGTCGCACTTGGGACATACATTTAGATTACGCTCAAGATCGGCGTGATACAGAACCTGCTCGCACGATGTGCATTTGGTCCAGACTCCCTCTGGTATTGACGCCTTTCGCGTTGAACCAATTTTGCTTTTTGTCAGAATTTTTTCAAGCCAGCTCATGGACTACCTTTTCTTCATGCAACACTTACCTGAAGCAAGTGGCCTGTGATCTATGAATTCAAACCGGATTAAATGACTACTCAATAACTGTTGAGACTCAAAATCGTCCTTACCTCTCCGTGGTAGATTTAAGATTACCATTAAACATGTTCTCGTTTCAGAATCAAACCGAGAGTTTTTATGATTAAAAATCGATGTCTGACAAGAAAATGGGCCCGGGTGCAACTTTTGGTAAATCAAACGCTGCAGGATAATCAACTTCAACCAGGTAAAGCCCGGCTGCTTTCGCTGTCGCTGAGGCAAGATTACGATCTTTTGCATCCAGCAACCACTTGATCCACTCAGGCTTCTGTTCTCCACGTCCCACAGTGATTAAGCTACCTGTAATGTTTCGAACCATATGATGAACAAAAGCATTGGCTTTTATATCAATGATCACAAAGTTACCCTGACGAGAAACATTGAGGTGCATCAGGTTACGCCACGGTGACTTAGACTGACACTGAACAGCCCGAAAAGAACTGAAGTCGTTCTCTCCCAATAGAAATTGTCCTGCTTCATGCATGAGTTTCTCATCGAGATCACCATGATAATGGCTAACGCCATGACGGAATATACCCGGACGGAATGCATGGTTGTAAATAATGTAGCGGTAACGTCTTGCCGTGGCAGTAAACCTTGCATGAAACTCATCAGGCACTTCCTTCGCCCAGCGCACTGCAATGGCATCGGGTAAGTTACTGTTGGTTCCCATCGTCCACGCTTTTAACGGTCTTGATGTCTCAACGTCAAAATGTACGACTTGCCCCGTGCCGTGAACCCCTGCGTCTGTCCTACCCGCGCACTGCACCTCTATGGGCTGATTAGCCACTTTTGACAGGGCTTTTTCAAGGTGCTGCTGCACACTTGGTACATCCCGCTGTCGCTGCCAGCCATAATACTGTGCGCCATCATATTCCACACCCAGGGCAATTCTCATCGTCCGGTTCTCTGTATTCAAATTAAAGGGGCAGTATTATATACCAATCAGTGGCAGTAAATGAGCTGTTTTTCCGGTTACGCTGGTTGTTCAATACCAACAATCATAAAAAAACGGCGGTAATTTCCGCCGTTTTCTTCACTAACTCGGGGCTATATATCAGTGAAGTTTTTCCATGATCTCTTTCGCTTCATTTTTTAGCTCGAGGTCGCTGGATGCCATTACTTTTTCCAGTAATGCGCGCGCACCATCTACGTCATTCATTTCTAGGTAAGCTTTAGCAAGGTCCATATCATTGGCGACATCTCCCGCTTTATCGACATCATAAGGCTCAATTTCACTGAGCATATCAGGGAAATCATCAAGGCCAACATTGAGGTCAATGGGCTGGGCGTCAGGATCAGCCTGTGGCTCGCCATCGTCTTTCATTAATTCTTCGATGCTGATATACGGGTTATCTTCCTCTGATGTCTCCAGCAGTTCACTCTGACCTTCCTCAAGCAGGCTATCTAAATCCGTATCGAATTCAAGGTCAGCAACATCCTCACCCAATACATGAGGTTGTTCCGACCAGTCCTCACTCTCAATTTCTGGGCCAGGTGTCTGTTCGGCATTCCATACCGCTGATTCTTCCTCTGGGATGGGGTGGTCTATATCCTGTAAGTCGGGATCGGATAGCAATGCGTCCATATCAAGTCCTGCAACCTGATACTGCTCATCGTCCATAGCTGTAACATCAAGAGTTTCCGCCTCAACAGCATGTCCAGCCTCACTTTCTTGCTCAGGTAAGGTGCCGTCTAATTCGCGTTGCTCTTCGAAAGCGGCATGTAGCGCATCTTCCTCAGAAAACTCACCTAGCTGATCGTCTGAAAGTGTTTCGAGACCTTCGGCAGGCACATTAAATGGGCTGTCCTGCGGCTCGGGCTGTCCTATTGTTTCCGGTATTGTAGTTTCTGATGCTGCAGTTTCTAGTGCCGTTGTTTCTGAAATTGTCGCTTGCTCTGGCACTGTCTGTTGTTCTGAGACTGCC
>NZ_LYBM01000091.1 GCF_001707825.1 Veronia pacifica
TTTTTTAATAAAATAATATATATTTAACATGCAGATAGGAATTTAAGATAAAAATCTATTTTTTCATTTGTGTTATGAGGCTTTCAAAAAAATATGCAATTTACTTTATATGAAATAGAAATGGTAAATAGATAGCTTTTAAACTTTGATTTTTAATTTGATTTATCAAAAAGGACTGCACATCAACACTCAATTATAAATTAATTGAACGCTAATATTAGCTATAAATTCTATTCACATCAATAATTGACTTTGATCACATTTATTCAGATGTTGGATAAAGTTCATTGTCACTAATACATGAGGATGATGAAGTACACGCCAGCGAGAAAGGTGTATACGTTATGTTGTTCTTCAGACGCGCGGAAAGAACCACGCGTCCGGCAGTGCCAATAATTAACGTTAAATCATAGGGATAGGGGTAATATTTACCTTAAAGTTTTTAATTCCTACGGCCGATAGTTCAGAATTAGCCATGGAATGCTCCTCCGCTACCCTGCTCTTCAATGTGTATAACGGAATGGTTTTACCATAGCGAACATTTGAGCCATATGAAGCCTCAGCGAAAAAGTGACCGCTGATATGCGTGTGAATCGGTGTAAGGATCTCACCCAGAACACTTTTTACGTCATTGATATCATTTTCACGCAACAGCCACGGCCAATCCCATTCACTATCTGTCGATGATATGTTTCTATGCTGATATTGGTACGCTATATTTTTGTCCTTTCCACCATGGCGGCCGATAACCCAACGACTGGTATAAGTCGGACGATCCTGAGGGTGGTCACTTAATGCGTTACCAGACCACTTCATAAAACCTGTAAATGCGACTTCATAGCTGAGTGCTGCGTTAAACTGATATGGGTAACTGATAGATGATCGGAAAATCTCCATGGAGACTTCTTGTTTAGAGTGTGGCGGTACATCAATCACTATGGTGTTAGATATACCTTTTGACTGTGAGTCGCCTGTTGTCGATGCCCAGCTTTGATTTGCGCCAACTTCAATCGATAATTCTGTTTTTCCAACCAATGGCCATTCAAAAGTATTTTTTGTCGAAACGCGTTGACTCAACCCATAGGTATCTGTTTTTGACCAGTTCGTCGTTTTATCGTAACTGAATGTCACCCGGTACTGCTGTTTCACGTCTGACTCGTTAATGACCACTTCAGTCCGCTGGCCTATTTTTTCTTTATCAGACTGAATAATCTCTCCTGCAGAAAATGTATTGGGGTCAATGTGATACTCAATTTCAGAGATATTTATTTTTAATCGCTCATTACACCGATATCCCTCACACGGCCCAC
Source organism: Veronia pacifica (assembly GCF_001707825.1). Classification (GTDB taxonomy): domain Bacteria; phylum Pseudomonadota; class Gammaproteobacteria; order Enterobacterales; family Vibrionaceae; genus Veronia; species Veronia pacifica. Next base: position 1,311 of record NZ_LYBM01000091.1, read on the forward strand.
CATTATTTGCGTTGATATGATAGCTCCCGTTTCCGTCGGTAGACGTCACCATATCATCACCCACAAATTTACTGGCACTGCCGCCAGCCCAAGCAAACCCTAAATAATGTGCGAATAATGCAAGCGGTTTGTAGAATTTTTTATCGTTTATTAAATGCCATTCTGTATACGCTTCAGAATTTCCGGGTAGAATGATCGGGGAATACTCTGGCAGAGAGTGATCTGGCTGAATAACATCAGTACACCACGTATTTAGTGCCAGAACGTCTTGTTTGATTCTGCCAAAGTGCCCTGCTCCCATGACTACATATCCATCAGCAAGATTAATTATTTGCCAATGGCCCATTCGCTTGAGTAATTCTCCTTTCAACGGCATAACTTCATCTGATGTCAACGGTCTGAATCCATCATCACAGTATTGTCCATGCTGTTTAATATTCAGGATATCCAGCGACGCGTCTGCATGAGAAGAATAAGCAGCAGCAACAAGAGAAGCGACTATTATAATGGGTATAGGTTGCCTTTTATTTTTCATATTATTTCCTATATTGGATATAAACGAGGGGTTTTAATAACCCCCTCAAAAAAAGATATTTATATGTAAATTACTGTTTTTATTGTATAAATAGACTTCAACTCATTTCATCAATGAGCGGAGAGTGTTTAATAATGAAAAATTAAATTCATCCATTAATATATTATCAGGCGGATTAAGAAGTCATTTGAAATAAATTTTCTATCGTTGTTTTAATTTTAAATGTCATATTATTTATACAATTTAAATTGACTATAAAAATCTGGTTTTTTTGCGACTGACTTCAATTAATAACTTTGATATGCTTCTAAAGTATCGGCTATAGAAATGTAAAATTCTCTTAGACGCCCATATGTCTCCAAAAATTGTGCTTAATCCGCCATTTAATGTATTTTCTCATGGAGCGGCAATTATCATCTTTCAAATATATTAGAAATAGCTTTTTAAAAAATAACAGGCGTAAGCATTCATTTTTCATGGATTTTTTAATTGGGGAAGGAAATATCATGTCAGTCCAACGTATCGATTTACCCGATTTTCATCAAACCGAGATCCACTGGAATATTCCGGACTCATCACCTCTAGGGTTAATTATCTTTCTACCCGCCCTTGGAGTATCGGTTGATTACTACCGTGATCTAGCCAAGCGTTGGTCAACAAAAGGATACGTGATTGCCCGAATCGAGTCCCGTGGCATGCGTCATAGCTCGATCAACAATGTCAGAAAAGAAAACTTTGGCTATCGTGAGGTGCTGGAAATTGATCTTGCTACTATTGTCCCTGTGATATGTCAGCGCTTTGAAGCACTGCCTTTCTGGATTTGCGGCCACAGCCTTGGCGGTCAATTTGCCTTGTTGCATGCGTGTAACAACAATCACAAACCTTCCGGTGCGATCCTTGTTGCTGCAGGAAGTAATTATTTCAATACGCTGACAAATCGTTTTGCAGTCGCTAAAAGATATCTGGAGATCACCGCAATTAAGCTCGTTAATCAAACGTTGGGATACTTTCCCGGGCATAAATTAGGATTTGCAGGAAGACAACCACAAAACCTCATGGCTGACTGGTATTACGAGGCGCTGGATGGGGAGTACTCAGTACGTAACTCAGAAACCGACTACAACACATTACTCAAAGAACTCAATCTTCCTGTTCTTATGATTTCTATGTCAGGTGATCATTGGGTGCCTAAAAGCAGCGCAGATGCGTTAGCGAACAAACTCACTGTTGCAGATATTACCCAGATTGAACTGACACCGCCAAAAGGAGAGAGACCTTTTGATCATTTTAGCTGGGTAAAATCCCCTCAATCTGTCATTGATACGGCGACTCAGTGGATGAGTGACAGCGTCACTTAATATTACTCGTCTCCACAGTTAAACTGCTGTGGACAGAAGACAGAAGACAGAAGACAGAAGACAGAAGACAAGAATGGTTGGTGCTGAAAGAAGTACCAACCATTTCTCTCATCAAACTGGAATTTAATTTGTCTGCTTCGCAGGAGAAAGCGTTTTTTGTCGCGACAGAATATCAATACCTTGCTGACTAAAGAAGTACAACAGATCGATGAAGACCCAATTTTCCGCCAGTTTTTCGCCATCACGACGATAAATATCGACGACCCTCATATCATAAAACTGCTCACTGGCAGCCATACCCATGAAGCCGCCAATCGGTTTCAAGCTAAGGTTTGGCCAACCAAAAAAACCACCAAACTGACCTTCTGCAAATTTACAAATATGACCATTGAAAATTCGCTCGGAAAAACTTGCACGAAAAACACCAGAATGTTGCTTGATATATCGCTCAATCGTATAGCTTGCACCTATGCCCGTTGGCCCCCACCAAATCATGTCATCATGCCAGGTCTGCGCCAATTCGTCTTCAAGGCTTAACCTGTTATCCCAGTTACCTAAATCAGAGATCATCTTGTTAATGAGTGCCAGTGTTTTCTCTGACTCGGACGGGCTTTGAGTCTCTAATGCTAACCCTTGATGAGTCATTGGGCCGGGTTGAATTAACTGGGCACCTGTTTGCGGTGGAAATGGGTTCACACCAGCCTGTACCATGACGCCGGGTATATCGACGAACATGGCAGACTGAAGAATTTTTCCTCCGCCCAGCTGCGTGACATCTACCTCAGTAAACTCGCAATAACGAAGGAAGGCCATCCTCCCCGTTCTGGGAATGCCCAGCCAGTCGTTATCAAACAAGCCCATCAGATGGCCCATCGACACCACCCAAACCGTTTTTTCATCGCCAG
>NZ_LYBM01000092.1 GCF_001707825.1 Veronia pacifica
GTCTTCAGCCGCTTCTGTTTTCTCAGACTCGTTGTTTTCTGTGTCAGCGTTTGCCTGCTGAGCGGCCTTGCGTGCTTTGGCTCTGGCAATAGCGGCAGAAACCGCACTTTTCTGAGTGCTCATTTCTTCGTTGTCGTCAGAGGCATTGACACTTTCGGCAATCGCCTTCTCTTTCAGGGCTTTTCGCTCGCGGGCTTGGCGTTTGCGCTCTTCACGCAGTTTTATCATCTCTGAATTATCAGGTTCGTTGGTACCCTGAGAGGCGGCTTCAGCCTGCTTAGCTTTGGCTTTTGCAATAGCTGCTGCGACTGCAGGTTTGACCTCAGGCTTGTCTGCCTTTTTCGCTTTTACTCTTGCAATGGCTGCAGCAATTGCATCGTCACCGCCTTTCTCTTCCATTGCTTTACGGCGATTTTCAGCTGCAATACGGTGTTTTTCTTCACGCAACATTTTGTCACGCTCTAAGCGAGCTTTCTTCGCTTCGAAACGTTCCTTAGCTCGCTCAGCAGCTTGTTTCTCAGCATTCTGACTGCGTATTTCAGATTTTGCCTGACGGTAGTACTGGACTAACGGAATCTCACTTGGGCACACGTAAGCACAAGCACCGCATTCAATACAGTCAAACAGGTTATATTCCTGACACTTTTCGTGGTCCTGATCTTTCGCGTACCACTGTAATTGCTGAGGCAGCAATGAAACCGGGCAAGCATCAGCACAGGCACTACAGCGGATACACGCCATTTCACCTTGCGACGGGGCTATCTCTCTCTTTGTTGGCACCAAGACACAGTTTGTTGTCTTGGTGACAGGAATTTCTTCATGCGGTGCTGTGAACCCCATCATAGGACCACCAATAATCACACGCCGAAGTTTCTTGTCCGCTTTGTAGCCATGTTGGTCTAGGAGATAGCTCACTGGGGTACCCAAGAGTGCCCAGCGGTTTGACTGATCTTTGAGGGTTTTACCTGTCAGTGTCACGATGCGCTGAATCAATGGTTCACCATCAACAACAGCACGCTTGATTGCATGTATGGTGCCGACGTTTTGCATCAGCACGCCAATCGCGGCGGGAATGCCACCACTGGGTACCTCTTTGCCAGTGATTAACTTAATAAGCTGCTTTTCACCACCTGAAGGGTACTTAGTGGGTACCGTCTGTACAATGGTATCTGCCATTCCGCTCAGTGCTTGTTCAAGAGCGGCAACGGCTTCCGGCTTATTATCTTCCAGTGCCATTACAGTCAGTTGCGGTTGCACCAAGTACTGGAGTATTTCTATGCCCTCTGCAATTTCTCGTGCATGTTCACGCATCAGCCTATCATCGGCGGTGATGTAAGGTTCGCACTCTGCGCCGTTGATAATAAGAATTTCAGTGCGACCGTGACCTGTCTGGAGCTTTCTAGCTGAAGGGAATCCTGCTCCCCCCATGCCGGCGATACCCATATTCCGGATATGATCAATAAGACTTTCAGGCGAAATGGCGCGAAAATCCTGAATTGATGGTTTCTCTGTCCATGTATCTTGATGGTCAGGACGGATCACAACACACTGATCTGAAAGTCCTGATGGATGTGCAATAGGCCTTTGTTCGATGGCAACAACGGTGCCTGACGTCGGCGCATGAACAGGGCAGCTTTGTATCAAATCAGAGCTGGTTAACGGCTGCCCCTTTAAAACATTGTCACCGACACCCACTAACAGTTTGCCTTTACTACCAATATGCTGCTTGAGCGGAATGACCAGCTCATCTGGAATAGTAACAGGGTGGACACTGTTGCGGCTTGATTGATGTTTATTTTCTGGTGGGTGGATCCCGCCTCTAAACTGCCATACCTGGCCGTTTTTAATCTGTTGCACTAACGTATTCATCGGTACTGCACTCCCTGATTATTATCAGCAGGAAGCTGAACCACTGGGATCTGATTGAGTTGCCATTTCCAGTTCTCTGGGGTTGTTTCAACAGGTCTCATTTCTATACAGTCAGTTGGGCAGGGGGCAACACAGAGGTCGCAACCTGTACATTCTTCTTTGATCACAGTGTGCAGTACCTTGGTGCTACCAACGATGGCATCAACAGGGCAGGCCTGAATACACTTTGTGCAGCCAATGCAATCATCTTCAATAATGAATGCAACAGTTTTTACTGCTTCTTCTTCGCCACTGGCAGGTGCCGTCGCTTCGACACCCATCATGTCTGCCAGTTTTTCAATAGTCGCCTGACCACCCGGTGGACATTTATTAATAGCATCACCGTTAGCGATTGCCTCGGCGTAAGGACGACAACCGGGGTAGCCACATTGACCACATTGTGTTTGCGGCAAAACAGAGTCGATTTGATCAACAATCGGATCCGCGTCCACTTTAAATCTGACAGAGGCAAACCCCAGTAGCAAGCCAAATAGGGCAGCGAGCGCACCCAGAGCAACGATAGCGATTAAAATACCAGCGATCACAGTTTGACCAGCCCTGTGAAGCCCATAAAGGCAAGTGACATCAATCCAGCAGTTACCATCGCTATCGATGCGCCTCTGAACGGTAGAGGAACATCAGCCGCCGCTATGCGCTCGCGCATTGCAGCAAATAAAACCAGTACTAAGGAAAAACCAACAGCTGCACCAAAACCATAAATGATCGACTCAATGAAGTTGTGGCGTTCGTTAATGTTAAGCAGCGCTACCCCGAGAACCGCACAGTTCGTGGTGATCAGAGGTAAAAATATACCGAGCAAACGGTAGAGAGTTGGGCTGGTTTTGTGCACGACCATTTCAGTAAACTGAACGACAACGGCGATCACCAAAATGAAACTGAGTGTTCTCAGGTACTCGATGCCCAATGGGTGCAAAATATAAGTTTCAACCAAATATGCACATACGGATGCTAGTGTAAGAACAAATGTGGTTGCGAGTCCCATTCCTATAGCTGTCTCCAATTTTTTGGAAACACCCATAAAAGGGCAAAGTCCAAGAAACTTCACTAAAACGAAGTTATTGACTAGAACCGTGCCAATGAGAAGCAATAAATACTCAGTCATGCCAGTAATCGAACGCTAATAATAATGTCGCTATTATCGATATTTGTCCCACCTTTAACAACCAATTGCCCATTTGTTTTTAATTTTATGAACCATCTTTCGAGCATTTAACCTTTTGCTGCGGCATTTATTACAAAGAAACAACACTTAGCCTGCTGTTTTGTTTACTTTGTGTACATTTATTCACATCGCATGCTGCGACATAGATTAATTCTTATTCAAATACGTTGTTTCTATGGATTTTTCTCTATTTGTGCTTTCTTTTATCGCTTTATAGCCACTTATCAGCAAATTTCATTATAGCGGGCACAAACATCGAGTTCCCGACACCGTCGAACGCAATATAAGAGGATTGTTTACCGCCAGTTTTGCCTGAATATGGTGAATAAGACATATGCCAGTCACTTCATTCCGTTAAAAAAGAATAATTACTTATCATCATAAAAAGGTGGTTATTCGGATGTGTAATTAGATAGCGAATTTCGCCTTATATTGGGCCGCTTCGATAATAAGATGTGGAGATAAACGGGACTCGTCCCGAGGTTCTATGATTGGTAGCTGATGCTTCATGTATTAGAGCTGTCTGGGTGGTCTAGTCGAGATCACTTGAGTGACGTTACCTCGTTCACCATCAGTTTATGACGGAGTTGTAAGTACCAAAAAGTAAAAACCATAAACAAAAAAACCTCGGTCTTTCGACCGAGGTTCTATG
>NZ_LYBM01000093.1 GCF_001707825.1 Veronia pacifica
TAGCACTGTTATGTGCCAACAAGGAGTAGTTAGCTGTGGTGATAAAATTAAGGGATTTTATTGAATCTGACGGAGATATTTTAGAGAGCATTTTAATTGAAAATGGTCAGTTCGATTATCCCGAAGTTGAAGACAAGCACTCAATGAAAAGGGTGTCTCAATGTGACGGCGCAGTTTTTATAGTCGCTGAAGTAGAGGGTAAGGTCGCTGGCTTTACAAAGGGCTTCTACGATGGTTCCCGCGCACAAATTCAACTGGTCTCGGTTTCGCACACGCTGAAAAGCAACGGCATTGGAACGAAGCTCATTGAGGAGCTAGTTAAACGTTTTAAGTTAAAAGGCGCTTCAACAGTATCTGTATTGAATCTAGAGAAAACCTCAGTTTTCTGGAGAAAGCAAGGTTTCGAAAAGCTGCCAGTGCATATGATGCTCCGAAGCACATGACAAATTATTCAAGCAGGCAGCTAACAGTCGGCGATTTTAGTTTGGTTGAGTTTAGTGATTACGGTGTCTTTGTTTGGTTGTAGTGGAAGTTAGCTGCTACTTAACAAGGCGTTATCCCCCATCAATTTTAGAGTTTTGAGTCCCAAGGTTTAGCCGCCAAATTCCTCTTTTCATAACCGCAAGTTTGTGTCGAAATCATTGAACTACCTTTGTTTGAGTGACGTGTCTGAAATTCCAATTACATATTTGAAATCACATTCAGGTTGTTGTCTCTTGGTGGTTTAAACACGGTTTGCGACAAAGTGAAATGCGCTAGCTTTTTCAAAAGGTGCTGGCGGCAAGCCGAGAAAGACATGGAGTAAAGGCTAACAAATGCAGCCACAGGACAAAAAACCGCTCTGCCATTTTTTGCCTGTGCTGGCAAGCGTTATAAGTTACTAGATATATGGGACGAAGAAGAGAGCTAGGAAGTATTGCAAGCGGCATTGTTGGTTCTTTTGCTAGTAGAAACAATGATGTTGATGGCTACTGGGGTATCGGTAAGCTCTATAAGTTCGCAGAGTCCCAGAGTACAAAAGCAATAACAGTAAATTTAAAAAATCGCGGAATTAAACCAAGTGCTAAAGAATTCGATTTGATGGTTTGCTCATACTCGGAAATGCTGTTTCGGCTCATGGGAAAGAGAGAACTACCTAACTCTTGGCTGGTTTCCGTCACTATAAGAGTGGAGTTTGATGTTGAGTATCAGCATGAACATCACTATTGGCGTTGTGAGCTAGGCAAGCCTTGTACCCTCATATGTGAAATTCTCGATGATATAGGCCGCACGCACAAGGCTAATGCTTACGTCAATTGCTTACCCCACAATCCAAATAGGGAATGTCGCAGTTCGAGGTTTGGTAACTTATAACAAGGCAATGAACGGGACGCTTTGTCACTGTGGTAGCTTTTCAAAGTGTTGCGAATACAATGGATTAAAGTAGTTTTGGGCGGTTTGATAAGCGCCCGTTATTGCGACGTTAGGCATACATAGTGATCGATAACTGGGATAGCCTGCTAGAAATCTTCGGAACGGATGATGGTTCACTGCCAGATATAGAGCTAGGCCATCTTTCCGCTGATGAAGTGATTCGTGGCTATGAGTTCATAAGGAACCATGCAGCTCGGATTTCTTCAAAGGAACCGAGTTATTGGTCCACATCAAAAGATTGCGATGTTCCTTTTGGTTTCGAAGATAACCCTGCCATACAGGTTATCTCTGGCGAAGCGGAATCTTTTCATTTGTGTTTTGATGGGCTTAACAGTCCAAGTGGCAAACATATCCCTGAGTTGGGTTTGTTCGTTTTTACAGACTGCTTGTCCTTGGACTACCGCATGGGGCCGCAGTGGAACAAAGAAGCAGTTCAGGGGTTATTTGAGCTTATTTCGTGTATGTCTAAAGACTACGAAGATATGAAAATAGCCCATAAAACTAATATAAATGACGATGATGGTAGTATTTTTAAAACACACTGGGCTGCGTATCAACATGCCTAACAAAGCGCTGCTGCCGGACAAATTTTCCGCTGCGCTCCAAATTTGCCGCAGAGCGCGGCGTTAGGGCTACAAAAGAATCGAGATGCGGAGTGAATTTCAATACTTCATGAACCAAGATGATCATGCGGTCTTTGACGATCATCTTCGAAGCATTGACGGAATCAGCATCAAGCAGGGCAAACACTTCGATGAGATTCTAATGGGTGATGGCTTCATTCAATATGAGCGAAGTCGCCTAGAAGACGGAGTTCTTACTTCCGGCCGCATTGCAATTGCTTCAACTGATTTAGACGGGGCTTACAACTTCTCGTCGCGTCAGGCAGTTGAGTCAGTTTACAAAAAACTAAGAGACTGGCTTAAAAAACGTAGCGTCAACGCACTGGTTTGCTACAACGAAAAATCAGAGAACCCTGCGACCCAATCTATTAAAAACTTTTGGTTAGGAGCTGGCGCTGCGGCAACATTAAACAATTCAGCGATTAAGCTAAAACAATTTAAATCGGGCAATATCGTATTTAAGCTGGAATTAAGCCCTAACAAAAGCATTAACGGGACGTTTACTCGTGGCGCATTTTTTCAAAAGCGGTGATTTAACCGTTTCAATGAGCTTGGGATAGTAAACGCCCGTTATGCTGACGTTATGTTCAAGGTGAAAAATGAGGAGAAAACGGCTCAATCATTACGTTGATGTAATTCCCAAGATATTCGCTGGATGGAGAATGGGCGATGATCTTGAAGCACTTTCTGAGCTACCAAATGGTGTTATCGACATTGACATCCTAAAAGGTTCTGCGACTCACTCATTAGTTGGGAACATTGAGCTATGGATTGCTGTAGAGATTTCTCAGTGGCTAAAAGAAAGCGCAGCCAGAGACAACATCGATTTGTCACATTTGACCGAAGCCTACCTCACTGTAAAAATTGACACTGACAAAGTAAAAACTCATAAAAACAAAGTGGTAATGTTCCATTTTGATTTGTCATCGAGAATAGTGACGAGCAGCAAAGTATATGCAAGTACCGTTACAGAAATGACTAGGTGGCATAGTAGGCATTGAACATAACAAGAGCATGAACGAGGGACGTTTACTCGTTGCGCATTTTTCATAGAAATGCTGTGATTTAGGTGTTTCAATCAGTTTGGGCTAGTAAACGCCCATTATGCTAACGTTATGACCCATACTAATGTGTGCACGAACCTCATAATTTATATTGGGTCGTGGTTTTGGTTGCATACCATTCCATAATCAAAGTCTACGGTACCGTCAGTGATTGATTGTTCATCGTGACC
>NZ_LYBM01000094.1 GCF_001707825.1 Veronia pacifica
ATATGTAAACATGACCAAGAATCTATTTTGTATTTCAGCATTATATTCGCTCATTATCTTAAAAGGAGATGCTGCTGTGGCAGATGAAAATGAATATGTAATGGAGCAAATTAAATATTTAGTTTGGGGTGGGTTCTCTGATTTCAACGAAATAAAATTTCATATTACCGATATAGTTGAAAACGAAGGGATAGAAGATACACAGCCTTACATTGCTGCAATAAAAAATGAGATTCTTAAAAAAAAAAGAGCAAGACAGTTGGCCGAAGAATACCGATGTAGATAAATTGAATGAAGTTTTCAAGCGGTTAAAAAATGAAGGTGTGTTGTGTCTACACAATGCTGGTTACACGATGTCTGATGGGCATTATGATGCTAATGAGGCAATCCAAAACTACCCGAAAGGTACGTTTCAAGGTTATTGTTTTTATCATGGGCAAGACCTAGAGCGCATCCTTCAGGGTGGCAGTTTAATGTTGGCGTATGATCATATAAATGGCGATGTACCAGAAAAAATTGATATAGGAAATAAGCTAAAATCTGAGCTCGAAAAGTCAGGTTTTAAAGTGATATGGAACGGAACAACAGAGCAACGGATAGAGGTTTCCAACATAAAGTGGCAGAATCGCGGCATATAACAAAGCTATGCACCGGAACAGCAGTCCTTCGTTGTAATTTATGCACTACGCTGCCGCTCCGTTAACATAAATTACAACTACAGCCCGCTGTCCAGTGATAGCGGCGTTAGCCGTTAAGAGTAAACATGCACATTCCATCAAAATTCAAAGAAACAAACTTGGATGTCTTGTATAAATTCATTCAAGAGAATTCGTTAGGAACACTGGTAAGTTCAGCGGAAGATTTCATAGATGCAGATCATATTCCGTTTTACCTGAAGAAAGGTGAAAATGATCAGGTAATTTTGCAAAGTCACATAGCTAAAGCAAATCCGTTATGGAAATCATGCGCTGATGGTCAAGAGATTTTAATCATTTTTCATGGGCCAGATGCTTACATCAGCCCAAACTTCTACCCATCAAAGCAAGAAACAGGTAAAGCTGTTCCAACATGGAATTATTCAGTCGTTCATGTCAGAGGGCGCATTCATTTCAAGCATAAAACTAACTGGATTTTACAGCTTCTCAACGATATTTCTGATTTTCATGAACTAGATCAGAATATCCCTTGGTCAGTTTCTGATGCTCCAATAGATTTCACTGAGAAACTTATCAATGCAGTTGTCGGCATAGAAATTACTATAGAAAGTATCGTTGGTAATTTTAAACTAAGCCAAAACAAGTCAGCTTCGGATTATTCAGGTGTTGTAAATGGTCTGGCAAGTTCTGAGAACCGTTCTGATATTTCTGTGGCCAAACAAATGCAAAACAATCAACACGCGGCTAACAAATAAATCCAGGTGACGCCTACGGCGCACCTGATTTAGGCGTTAACTACACCACCCCAAACGCTTACCCCCATCATAAGGTCGGGCTAACCAGGCCTTAATCAGCTTTTCTGCCAGCTGTTCGCCATCTATCTCAACATCGGCCAGCAGCCGGAAGTATTTGCACCGCTCGATATTCGTTAGCCTGATCACCTCCGCACCCCGCAGCAACGCAACCGTAAACTGCTTTGCCTCCCTCGCCTTCTGCTTTTCAAATTCACACTTCCCATGTATCTCAGGCGCATCCAGACCTTTCACCCGAGCATGAACCCGCTTGCCCAAAGACTTGAGAATTAAAGGCGTATAGATGGTCGCAAATTTCACCCTTGAATTACTTCGGACAAATCGCAGGATTTATATTGAACACTTTGGGGTATTTAACACTGTTAGGGCTAATGGAGGTAATCTTGAAAGTATTTGCTGCTTTGATGTTTTCTTTACTCTTATCTGCCTGTTCCACACTTCCTAAAGCAGTAAAAAGTGGTATTGATTATTCTGGCCAAGGAAAGAATAAAGTCTTTGTGGTTAGTCATGGGTGGCATACAGGCTTTGTTGTTCCATCAACGTCCATTATTCAATATGTTCCCGAGCTTAAATCAAGGTTTCCAAGTGCGCCATATATTGAGCTTGGTTGGGGAGACAAAGGCTTTTATCAGGCTCAGGAGATTACGACAAAAATTACATTGCAGGCTATTTTCTTACCTACTGATTCGGTGGTACATGCGGTTGCAGTTCCTAGTGAGAATATTGCCGCGTATTTCTCAAATAGTGATGTTAGAGAATTAAAACTTACCAACGCTGAGTTGTCGAACCTAGGTCAGTTCATTTCTGGCAGTTTTGCTAGAAACAATGGCCTTGTTTTAGCTCAGAAGAATGGCATCTACGGAGACAGTCAATTTTACAAAGGAGTTGGCTCATACTACCTAATGAATACTTGTAATAAGTGGACAGCGAAGGGGCTGCAAAGTATGGGTCTGGACATATCACCTATGTTCAAGCTCACTTCTGGAAGTGTCATGGGCTATTTAGAAGATTTAGCAGCGCTCTAACAAACGCATCAAGTCGTTCGCCATCTATCCCGATA
>NZ_LYBM01000095.1 GCF_001707825.1 Veronia pacifica
ACTGGCGGTCATACCGGAACTGTCGACCACGGCAGAAGCCTTCTGGACAATATCCGCCCCGGAGGCATCGGTGAGGGTATATTCAAACGTCACCACGCTGCCGGGAGGGGCGGCATGGGTGAGCTCAACGGTATAGGTGACAGCCTCACCTTCAGTGACGTCATCCTTATCGGCACTGAGGCGCACGTCCACGGTATCTCCCGGGCCGCTCTCATCAGACATCGCTGCCATCTCAGAGCGGACCCAGTCCTCATTGGTGCCAGTGATCATGGCTTTGATACTGACGTCCTCTGTGCCCTCGTTGAGCACATCATCGTTCGGTTGCAACAGGATATGGATCTGGTTTTCATCGGCGGGCAGGGTGACACTGGTGAGCCCGGTGGCTGGGTCAAAGTTGACGTCAGCAAGTTTTTGTCCGGTGCTGCCGGACATTACATGCATCATACCGGTGAAGTCGTCCCCCATAGACGTACTGTCGTCTGGAGTGCCAAGGCTCAGCAGGACAGTGTTGTCAGATGCGCCGCGGTTGTTGACTTCAATGGTCCACCCCGGCCACTGGCTGTCATCCATGCCCGCATTTTCATGCCCGTCCTGATAGTGGCTGACCCCCATGACCCTAGTGGGGGTCCCGCTGACATCAATGGTGATCGGCTGGGTGGTGTTATCACTGGCGGTCAGAGTAAAGGTGTCGGTTTGCTTCTCTCCGGCAGCCAGATCTGGGGCCTTGTCCTTGTCCAGCGTATACACCCATTGGGTGCCCGTCAGGACCAGTGTCCCGTACTTGCCATTCATTGAGGTATTGGCGAAAGCGGGGGTGTCAGCTGTGTCCGGGTCAGTGATACTCAGGGTACCTGTGGCGGTGACCGGGGTCTCCCAGTTGTCCGGCTCGGTAACGCCCTGCGAGAAAATACCACTGACAATGGCCGTGTCTTCCGACCCGGTGACGGTGAGGACAATATCATGGGAGGAGCCGTCGGAGGCGATAAAGGTGAAGGTATCGGTGGCGGTTTCCCCTTCATCCAGCGGCACGATCTTCTCCGGGTCGACCTGATACTGCCAGCTGCCATCCCCGTTCAGGATCAGGGTGCCAAAGAGGCCGGGTTGTTGCTCAGCGGCGAGGGTGGGCTGCACCTCAGCATCCGGGTCGAACAGGGCGATCTGACCATTGGCGGCCGTCTCCCCTTTTTCCAGGGTCGCCGCACTTTGCCCGGTGATGATCGCCGTGGTGTCTGTGCCGGTGATACTGATGGTGATCACCTGCACCGTGTTATCTGTGGCGGTCAGGGTCAGTGTGTCCTCGACGGTATCATCGGCTGTGAGGTGGCCGGATTTAGCCCTGTCGAGGGTGTAGGTCCATTCACCGTCTTTGAGAGCCAGTGAGCCATACTGGCCATCCACGACGGTATCGGGAAAGGCCGGGGTGTCAGCTGTATCTGCATCCGTGATGGCAAGGGTGCCCGTGGCCGAGGGCAGTGCCTCATCAATATCCGTTTCGGTCAGGTTGGCGCTGAACAGGCCGGAGACCACAGGGGCATCTTCTGAGCCGGTCACTGTGATAGTAATGCTATGTGTGGTGTTGTCAGACGCGCTGACTGTAAAGCTGTCGAGGGCGGTTTCGTCACCGTCCAGTGGCCGGACCTTGTCCGGGTCAGCCTGATAGGTCCAGCGGCCATTGGTCAGGGTCAGTGTGCCGTACAGGCCTTCGAGTTTGACATCATTCAGGGTGGGCTGCACATCAGCGTCGGGATCAAACAGCGACACCTCACCAGAGGTGACCAATACCCCTTCATCCAGTGTCGATTGCGATGCGCCCTGGATCTCAGGCAGGTCGTCCTTGCCGGTAATGGTGACTGTGATGTTCTGTTGACTGCCATCGGTGGCCGTCAGGGTGATCACATCGCTGTCGACTTCCCCGTCTTTGAGGGGGGCGACCTTGTCGGGATCCAGGGTGTAGGTCCAGATCCTGTCGATCAGCGTCAGGGAGCCATATTTCCCTTCCACCGTGGTGTTGGGAAAAGAAGGGGACTGACCCTTATCAGAATCCTGAATAAGCAGGGTGCCGGTGACCACGTCCTCATCGCCATTCATGACACCTTCGGTGATCCCGGAGATAGAGGCCGGGATATCTGCGCGGGCAAGGGCATCATCTGACTGGGCGGCGGCGAGCAGTGCGAGGGTGTTATCGCTGGCAAGTTCGTTTTTAAACTCACTGAATGTTTTGACGTGCCAGTTTGCCTCGTCGGGATCCTCAAATTTGAGGAAATTATCATGGAAGAAAAACTGATTGAATGGGGTTTGAAGCTTTATGTGGTCTATTTTTGCCAGATCAATTTCTCGGGCCAGCTCAATGAGGTAAAGCGCGCATTTTACTTTATCGTTTTCAGCGTTGAGCTTTTGCCAAGC
>NZ_LYBM01000096.1 GCF_001707825.1 Veronia pacifica
GTGATCTAGCCATGGGCAGGTTGAAGGTTGAGTAACATCAACTGGAGGACCGAACCGACTAATGTTGAAAAATTAGCGGATGACTTGTGGCTAGGGGTGAAAGGCCAATCAAACTCGGAGATAGCTGGTTCTCCCCGAAAGCTATTTAGGTAGCGCCTCGGACGAACACTACTGGGGGTAGAGCACTGTTAAGGCTAGGGGGTCATCCCGACTTACCAACCCTTTGCAAACTCCGAATACCAGTAAGTGATATCCGGGAGACACACGGCGGGTGCTAACGTCCGTCGTGGAGAGGGAAACAACCCAGACCGCCAGCTAAGGTCCCAAAGTTATCGCTAAGTGGGAAACGATGTGGGAAGGCTCAGACAGCCAGGATGTTGGCTTAGAAGCAGCCATCATTTAAAGAAAGCGTAATAGCTCACTGGTCGAGTCGGCCTGCGCGGAAGATGTAACGGGGCTAAGCGATACACCGAAGCTGCGGCATCAGTCTTAGGACTGTTGGGTAGGGGAGCGTTCTGTAAGTGGTTGAAGGTGTGCCGGGAGGCATGCTGGACATATCAGAAGTGCGAATGCTGACATGAGTAACGATAAAGGGGGTGAAAAACCTCCTCGCCGGAAGACCAAGGGTTCCTGTCCAACGTTAATCGGGGCAGGGTAAGTCGGCCCCTAAGGCGAGGCCGAAAGGCGTAGTCGATGGGAAACGGGTTAATATTCCCGTACTGCTGATAACTGCGATGGGGGGACGGAGAAGGCTAGGTGGGCCAGGCGACGGTTGTCCTGGTTCAAGTGTGTAGGCGGATGGTTTAGGTAAATCCGGACCGTTGTTAACGCTGAGACACGATGTCGAGCTACTACGGTAGTGAAGTCATTGATGCCATGCTTCCGGGAAAAGCCTCTAAGCTTCAGGTTATCAGGAACCGTACCCCAAACCGACACAGGTGGTCGGGTAGAGAATACCAAGGCGCTTGAGAGAACTCGGGTGAAGGAACTAGGCAAAATGGTACCGTAACTTCGGGAGAAGGTACGCTCCCAGCGGTGATGAGGCTTGCCCTCTAAGCTGCCGGGAGTCGCAGATACCAGGTGGCTGCAACTGTTTATTAAAAACACAGCACTGTGCAAAATCGAAAGATGACGTATACGGTGTGACGCCTGCCCGGTGCCGGAAGGTTAATTGATGGGGTTATCTTCGGAGAAGCTCTTGATCGAAGCCCCGGTAAACGGCGGCCGTAACTATAACGGTCCTAAGGTAGCGAAATTCCTTGTCGGGTAAGTTCCGACCTGCACGAATGGCGTAATGATGGCCACGCTGTCTCCACCCGAGACTCAGTGAAATTGAAATCGCAGTGAAGATGCTGTGTACCCGCGGCTAGACGGAAAGACCCCGTGAACCTTTACTACAGCTTGGCACTGAACATTGAGCCTACATGTGTAGGATAGGTGGGAGGCTTTGAAGCATTGTCGCCAGATGATGTGGAGCCATCCTTGAAATACCACCCTTGTATGTTTGATGTTCTAACTTAGGTCCCTAATCGGGATTGAGGACAGTGCCTGGTGGGTAGTTTGACTGGGGCGGTCTCCTCCCAAAGCGTAACGGAGGAGCACGAAGGTGGGCTAATCACGGTCGGACATCGTGAGGTTAGTGCAATGGCATAAGCCCGCTTGACTGCGAGAATGACGGTTCGAGCAGGTGCGAAAGCAGGTCATAGTGATCCGGTGGTTCTGAATGGAAGGGCCATCGCTCAACGGATAAAAGGTACTCCGGGGATAACAGGCTGATACCGCCCAAGAGTTCATATCGACGGCGGTGTTTGGCACCTCGATGTCGGCTCATCACATCCTGGGGCTGAAGTCGGTCCCAAGGGTATGGCTGTTCGCCATTTAAAGTGGTACGCGAGCTGGGTTTAGAACGTCGTGAGACAGTTCGGTCCCTATCTGCCGTGGGCGTTGGATGATTGAGAGGGGCTGCTCCTAGTACGAGAGGACCGGAGTGGACGAACCTCTGGTGTTCGGGTTGTGTCGCCAGACGCATTGCCCGGTAGCTAAGTTCGGCATCGATAACCGCTGAAAGCATCTAAGCGGGAAGCGAGCCTCGAGATGAGTCATCCCTAGAGATTACATCTCTCTAAAGGGTTGTTGAAGACTACGACGTAGATAGGCAGGGTGTGTAAGCGCTGTGAGGCGTTGAGCTAACCTGTACTAATTGCCCGTGAGGCTTAACCATACAACACCCAAGGGGTTTTG
>NZ_LYBM01000097.1 GCF_001707825.1 Veronia pacifica
ATGCCGCCTACACGGCTTCGCACGCAGCCAGTTTTCTAACAACTTTTTGGAGACTCTTCCATGCCGCCTACACGGCTTCGCACCGCAGCGAAAAGACCAGTAACCCAGTTGTGACGTGGTGTGCGCGAAAAAAGAGTCAAAAAACCCTTTTTTTAAACCATATTTTTATGACCAATAAAATCAACGCCTTATGTTAGCTCTGATAAAAAGGGTCAGTGACACGAGTTACGCTCTACACGCAAAAGCTCTGCTTCGTTGTGATTGTCACAGGCAAGCTTCGTACCGGGTAAAGGTAAGGCAACATAGGCGTTGCGCATACACCGAAACACCAGAAACAGGATGAGAAGATAAAGCGAATTACGCCCCGCACCCACGGCTATGTTTTTAGCTGAAGTGCAGAGCAAAGACCATGATGAGAAGAAAAAACTTCGAGGTTAATCAAGCGACAAATTAACAGCTTGCCATTTACTGAATTTCAGATGGTCGGGTAAATCCTTTTTCAGCTTTGTTTTATTTGCCTCAAGCCAAATCTTTTTACCTGCAATATTAATGGCAGCATTAATGTCAGCGTGATTATTGTAATCGCATTGTCCACATCTAAAGGTATCGCGCTCAGGTCGGTTAGTTTTGTCAGAATGGCCGCACGAAGGGCAGGTTAAGCTGGTATAGGCAGCGTGTACCAAAGAGGGTTTCGGAATTCCCTTCATATTCAGCTTATATTCGAGCATATTTTCAAGTTTGCCGTATTGCTGACGGCTGAGCTGGCGGCGCAAGGCTAATTTACGACCACCTTTTTTTCGCTTTTGGTGAGGGTTATTTTTAATGCCGATTAAATCTTCCATGACCACCTCAGCATTATATTTTTCAGCAACATCAACAATCGCATTGGCGATGTGATGTACCAAGTTATCAGAATAGTTCGACCAAGCTTGAACCAGTGCCTTGCCCTTTTTCTGCCCCATTTTCTGTTTGTTTTCAAGCTTTCGTTGGTGCTCACGCAATACCTTGCCATCAAACGTGCCGGTCGCAATTACCTGACCGCTATTGTTTCTCACAGCATAAGAGGCAATTTCATCAATACCACAGTCAATACCCATAACGGCAGAGGTTTCGCGGCGTTCAACCACATACTCAACAGCTACCGCCAAGTAGTACTCCCCGCCGCGCTCATAAAGCTTGGCCGATTTAGCATTGCCAACAGTGATTGCATCGGTATGCCAGTCACTATAAGCCAGCGGCATAAGTAAGCCTGTACCTGTTGACGTTTTGAAAGGTTCGCCTGTGCGGGTATCAACCATATCCATAACAAGCCTTGTCGCCCGTTTGTCTCTTGCGCCCCAAAGGTTAAGAAAGGTAAACACACGGTTTTTATCATCAGCAAGTAACATAAAGCCATCACTGACACGGTATTTATAAAAGCTAAGAGGGCGAACTTTATTACAAGCCGCTCTTGCCATTTCGTCTCTGGCTTTGTCTTCTTCTTCTTTGCTCATTGAGCGGAGTAAATCATTGAGTGCTTCGTGATACTGATGTTCAGCCTCAATGCGGGTAGGGTAGCCAGCATCCTGCCCCGAAAGAGTAAGCTCTACATAGCTTGAAACCTGTGCCGCCACATCTTCAATCACTGCGGCTTTAAGCGCATTACCAAAAGGCAAAGGCTTTACAATGGCTTGCAGTTTTTTCTTAATAGCAGCAACCCCCTGCTTTCGCTCTTTTTTATCAAGAGGAATCAGTGCTTCAGCGTCGTCTTTAACTGCCTCTAACGCCTTGAAATAGGCCATTTCATTTTGTTTGAAGGTTTTATCTAGCAGGGCTTTCTTCTTGGCAGTGAGGTTATGTAGTTTGAAGGTATGCGTTTTGAATACGTTGAAAGGCTTCATATGTATTGTTGAGCGTGGTTGTATATAAACCCATACTATACCCGAAAATAGGGTTCACACATTGGCTCTATGGTTTTCCGTATCGGACAGGGTGTGAATCTGGGTTGCCATCTTCACGGCTGCGCACGGTAGATTTTGGTTAGAGGGGGATGCTTGGTACTCCAGTGCCGCCTACACGGTTGCGCACGGCGTAGAATGCGTGAAGAATATTACGTCATTCTTCAGTGCCGCCTACACGGCTGCGCACAAAAAGGGGAGCGTGTAGAGTTTTGGTACAAACTTCAGTGCCGCCTAAACGGCTGCGCACACGACTTCCCAGAGAATCAGCT
>NZ_LYBM01000098.1 GCF_001707825.1 Veronia pacifica
TTGGACTAGTTTTTGGGGTGCAGGTCAACCCCGATACAAACAACTGATAAAACTGGAGATATAACAAAGCCACAACATCCTGAGTTTGCGTCGAAACAAACGGAATTAGTTAATGCAGTTGACCTACTAAGCCGAATTAACGATCCGGATTTGATGCAACAAGCTTCTGATAGGGAAGATTCAATTGAATACCTAAGAAATCGAGGTGTGCTTCTTGACGATCCACTTACTATGTTTGACTAGAATTAAAGGGTAACTAGTTACTAACTGAGGCATCAATCATTCTTTTACCCTCGGCATTACCTGATGAAACCCTTTTCAGCCGATTATGCAGAGGTGTCGAAACGTCGAGGGTAACAGCTAATCAATATCGAAAGGCGGTACTTGGCGGTGAGAGAATGTCTGCCCACCCCTTTCTGGCATCCAATCTTGATAAGCTTAAGTTGCCTGACGGAGAGTTGGTGGATGACGTGGTTCTTCAGCAAACCCTTTTACCGTTTTTCGCATACTACCTCCCCACTTACGCGAATATTTTCTATTCAAGATCTTCATCTTTACAGATGCTTACAAGGGCATGTCAGTTTTCGACAATCAGAGAAACGGATAATTTATCGGCTAAGTATTGTCCTGTTTGCGTGTATGAGGATATCTATAACTTTGGGGTCGCTTATTGGCACTGCCACCATCAAGTACCCGGAGTGGAGGCTTGCCACGCTCACGGTGTTTGGCTGGGTCATTATAATCTTCAGGGGCGATCACACTTAGTCGGAGGTTATCTACCGCGAAGCGCTAGTGCCTCTATTTCCCCCTGCAATAACATTGCCGGTGATTTCTCCAAGTTTGCTATGGGAGAGTTAGAGAAAATTAGAAACGATCCTTCTGAGAGGGTGGGAAGCTACAAACAGCTTTTAGATCAGAAAGGGTTTATTACCCCTCATGGCAATGTAAGGCGGCAACCTCTTGTCCAGGAGCTTCGGTCTGTTTGTACTGAGCTTTTCCCTGAATCAAGCCCACTTCTTCCCTCCGATTCAAGAGACATAAAATACTGGGCTTCTTTGCTGTCTGGGTGCCCTAACCAACACCCATTCAAGCATCTTGTGATGAACTTTGTGCTGATGAGAATGCCGGATAAAAGTCCCGTGATATCTGCTCTGGTTAGTCCGTCAAAAAAACAGGACAGTGGCTCTCTTTGTCGAGCGCTTCTTGATGAAAATTTATCCTATTCAGAGATTGCACGCAGAATAAAAAAAAGCCGCTGCTATGTTAAGGGCGTAGCACTCCGTTTCGGTCAAACCGAAAGATTATCACCGACTATTCTGACAAAAGAATTGATAAGTAAAGTTGTTAATATGGCGAAAAAGGGCTTTCATCGAGAAGCGATTGCCAGAAGATACGGAATTTCATCAGGTAGTGTTGAGATGCTAATTTCCACGACTGAAGGCCTCGTAGCATGGCGGAAGCAATGCAGGTTCGAGTCAAAGCAGCGGCGCTCTAAATGTCAGATAATCCGATATATGCAATGCCATCCTAATGCTATTAGACAAGAAGTTAAAAGTAACTGCCAGGCTGCATTTTTCTGGTTATATAAGCATTCAAAAGAGTGGTTGAATACCTCTCTGCCAAAGAAAAGCAAAACGAGGCAAGTAGAACGAGTTGATTGGGCTAAAAGAGACAGTGAATTGGCTGTTAAGGTAAGAGATTTGCTAAAATGTCGGAAATTTAGAAGTCGAGCTGAGCTTGAAATTACTCTCGGCTCTCATGGCTGGCTTACTTCAAAGAAAAGTAAGCTACCTAAAACAATGATGATTATGAAGTTATTTAAAATTAATTGAGAAAAATCAGACATATCTCCATTTAAAAAGTTGCTCGACGAGCCCCGTTCCTGTTGCACTTGAGATTTTTCTTCAATATAGGTAGTGGAGTTATGGATTTTATTTATTAGCTAAAACTATTGCATATGAGCTTTTTGCAGTGATTGATTAGATACCTCTGACCTGCTCCCCAAAAACTAGTCCAA
>NZ_LYBM01000099.1 GCF_001707825.1 Veronia pacifica
ATGGCAATAGTGTCTTCACTTACGTCTTCACTTACGTCACCTGGATTCACGTCTACGATAGTTTTAACTGGCACCCTGTGCTCCCATTCACGCATAGTCTGGCTGTCGCTGTCCCACTTCATGAAGCCTGTCGGCGAGGTTTCAGAAAATACCGCTTTCCCTTCAAGATATTTCTGAATGAGGCTGGCATCGAAGGGTGAAAACACTCCATAAGTATTGTATTGGGGTAAATGAGCCACACCCGACGACATTGGAGTCGTACCAAACGTATATCCACTAAACGTAGATTCTTGGCATCTTTCCACCTTATTTCTATCGGTATAGCAGAGCGGTTTGTCAGATTTAGGCACCATGAAATTGGGCAAAAAGAAATTGTTATCGCTGTCCCAGCCCCACGTTGAGTTCACTTCATCAGCGGGCTGATGTGCCCAGCGTTTAAAACCACCTGCATAATGCCAGAGATTAAAATTGTGCCCGATCTCGTGAGTCCATTCAGTGCCAAGGTCTTGACCTTTGGTAACTAACGTACGGTTATAACCGCCACTGCCGCCGTGTGCGACAGGTCCATTTTGGTACATACCGATGGATAGGAAAGCACTAATCTGTGCCGCAGAAAACGAGGGACCCCGAAATACCTCCCATTCAACATCAGTCACGTTAGCGCCATGGTTGGCGGCATAGATGCCAAGTGCGATCAGATTTGTCGCTGTCCAATCTCGCAATGAGCCTGCTTGCCACCCGCCGTTATCGGGAGCGCGCTCTTTCAGCAACACACCTTCTCTCGTCATCACCTCTTTGAGATATACTGGCTCATAAGTTGACACCACCAAACGACTGGTAGGTATAGTGTGGAAATACTGTCTGGCATACTCATCGGTCTCCTGAAACGTGAATCCACCCTGATTTTCTGTCAGCATGCCAATATCAATGGTATGTAATAGTAACTCTGTTGGCGCCCCCACTTTAATGTCATTGAGCATTCCGGTTGTTGAATCCCTATCAGTCCCAGCATATGAGAAGCGAAGAGACATGCCAGCTTCGATATATTCTGCAGGGATCGACGCTGACCAGAAGTTTTCGCCATACTTGACCTGTGATAGCTCAATATCCCCACCGTAGACCCAAACGCCCTCATAATTGACAAAAACCAGTGAGAATCCTCTTTTCATTGTTGCCTTTCGGTCGCCATAGAAAATAACTGGATCCCAGGCAGCCGGAACCGTTGACTT
>NZ_LYBM01000100.1 GCF_001707825.1 Veronia pacifica
CTGGCAATAACGTCTTCACTTACGTCTTCACTTACGTCACCCGGACTCACGTCTACGACAGTTTTAACTGGCACCCTGTGCTCCCATTCACGCATAGTCTGGCTGTCGCTGTCCCACTTCATAAAGCCTGTCGGCGAGGTCTGAGAAAATACCGCTTTCCCTTCAAGATATTTCTGAATGAGGCTGGCCTCGAAGGGTGAATACACTCCATAAGTATTGTATTGGGGTAAATGAGCCTCACCCGACGACATTGGAGACGTACCAAACGTATATCCACTAAACGTAGATTTTTGGCATATTTTCCCCTTATTGCTATCGATATGGCAGAGCGGTTTGTCAGATTTAGGCACCATGAAATTGGGCAAAAAGAAATTGTTGTCGCTGTCCCAGCCCCACGTTGAGTTCACTTCATCAGCGGGCTGATGTGCCCAGCGTTTAAAACCACCACCATAATTCCCGAGATTAAAATTGTGCCCGAGCTCGCGACTCCACTCAGTGCCAAGGTCTTGACCTTGGCTAATTGACGCACCACGGTTATAAGCGCCACTGCCGCCGTGTGCTTGACGCCCATTTTGGTACATACCGACGGACAGGAAAGCACTAATCTGTGCCGCAGAAAACGAGGGACCCCGAAATACCTCCCATTCAACATCCGTCACGTTAGCGCCATGGTTGGCGGCATAGATGCCATGTGTGATCAGATTTGTCGCTGTCCAATCTCGCAATGAGCCTGCTTGCCACCCGCCGTTATCGGGAGCGCGCTCTTTCAGCAACACACCTTCTCTCGTCATCACCTCTTTGAGATATACTGGCTCATAAGTCGACACCACCAAACGACTGGTGGGTATAGTGTGGAAATACTGTCTGGCATACTCATCGCTCTCCTGAAACGTGAATTTACCCTGATTTTTTGTCAGCATGCCAATATCAATGGTATGTAATAGTAACTCTGTTGGCGCCCCCACTTTAATGTCATTGAGCATTCCGGTTGTTGAATCCCTATCAGTCCCGGCATATGAGAAGCGAAGAGACATGCCAGCTTCGATATATTCTGCAGGGATCGACGCTGACCAGAAGTTTTCGCCATACTTGACCTGTGACAGCTCAATATCCCCACCGTAGACCCAAACGCCCTCATAATTGACAAAAACCAGTGAGAATCCTCTCTTCATTCTTGCCTTTCGGTCGCCATAGAAAATGGCTGGATCCCAGGCAGCCGTTGACTG
>NZ_LYBM01000101.1 GCF_001707825.1 Veronia pacifica
TGTCTAAAGAAAAATTTGAACGTACGAAACCGCACGTTAACGTTGGTACTATCGGCCACGTTGACCACGGTAAAACAACTCTGACTGCTGCTATCTGTACTACGCTGGCAAAAGTTTACGGCGGTGAAGCGAAAGACTTCGCGTCTATCGATAACGCACCAGAAGAGCGTGAGCGTGGTATCACTATCTCTACTTCTCACGTAGAGTACGATACTCCAACTCGCCACTACGCACACGTAGACTGCCCAGGACACGCCGATTATGTTAAAAACATGATCACCGGTGCTGCGCAAATGGACGGTGGTATCCTGGTTGTTGCGGCAACTGACGGTCCAATGCCACAAACTCGTGAGCACATCCTGCTGGGTCGCCAGGTTGGTATCCCTTACATCATCGTATTCATGAACAAGTGTGACATGGTTGATGATGAAGAGCTGCTGGAACTGGTAGAGATGGAAGTTCGTGAACTGCTGTCTGAATACGAATTCCCAGGCGACGACTGCCCAGTAATTCAAGGTTCTGCACTGGGTGCACTGAACGGCGAAAAACAGTGGGAAGACAAGATTGTTGAGCTGGCTGAAGCACTGGATTCTTACATCCCAGAGCCAGAGCGTGCAATTGACCTGCCGTTCATCCTGCCAATCGAAGACGTATTCTCTATCCAAGGCCGTGGTACTGTTGTAACAGGTCGTGTAGAGCAAGGTATCATCAACGTTGGTGACGAAGTAGCAATCATTGGTATCAAAGAGACGACCACGACTACTTGTACTGGTGTTGAGATGTTCCGTAAGCTTCTTGACGAAGGCCGTGCTGGTGAGAACGTTGGTGTTCTTCTGCGTGGTACTAAGCGTGACGAAGTTGAGCGTGGTCAGGTTCTGGCGAAGCCGGGTTCAATCACTCCTCACACTAAGTTCGAGTCAGAAGTATACGTTCTGTCAAAAGAAGAAGGCGGCCGTCATACTCCGTTCTTCAAAGGCTACCGTCCACAGTTCTACTTCCGTACAACTGACGTGACTGGTACTATCGAACTGCCAGAAGGCGTTGAGATGGTAATGCCAGGCGACAACATCAAGATGGTTGTAGAGCTGATCGCTCCAATCGCGATGGATGAAGGCCTGCGTTTTGCGATCCGTGAAGGCGGTCGTACAGTAGGTGCTGGTGTTGTAGCGAAAATCGTAGA
>NZ_LYBM01000102.1 GCF_001707825.1 Veronia pacifica
AGACAGAATCAAGTTGGCAAGATGAGTTACCCGATTTAATTTTTGATAATAAAAACTAATGGGTTTTTGATTTAGTGCTGCATGTTCTAGTTTTTGGTGAGCAGGTCACCCCAGAAAACGATTAAGCTTTAAAAACCGAACATAAATCAGGTTAAGTGCCGCACTTCAAACTTGAAGCTAGGCCATAAACTTACGATCAACATAGCGCTGCATAAATAAACGAAGTGATTTGCCTAGTTTCAATTTATTTAACTTTAAATTATACAAGTCAAAGTCACATAGAACCTCGTCCAATAGTGGTGGTGGGATTTTTATAAGGCGCTCATATTCAATCTCTGATTCAGCCCACAGAGTCCCAAGTGAACCAGCAGCTTCTTCACGCATGTAATCTGGTTCAGAGTCATCCATTAGGACTTTGAAAAGTGCATCTTTTGGAGCTTGCCCGATGCAATACATAAGGCTTTCGGCTGCAGCAACTCTAGTATTTGCATCTTCAGACCTATCCAGAAGATAACTAATACAATTTTCACAGTCTTCCGTACTCAATCCTTTAGTCATAGGCATAACGCCTCCAGCAGGGGCCGAAAAACCAGAGCGAAGCGGCGGTTTTTTGGTCCCTCTGGCTGGCTTTGTTAACTGGATTACCCATCGATCTCGTTATACGTGGGTTTACCATCGATAAATCGGGCTGTGAAATAGTGCTTGGCGGCATCTACATAGTAACCAACAGTCCACTCGTTTTTTTCATCAGCGTCCCTTGGTATTTCTATGCTCATTAGTTCGAAGTCATCTTTCCAGTTGCCACTGAATTGCTTGTCTGTCCACTGCTGAAAGTCTGGTTCGAATATTGGCCAACATTTGTCAAACAAAGCTTCGAGGTCAGAAACTGCATTTTTATAAAACACCACATGGACATCAGTTGGCCCAGATAGGGGTGCATTAATTAGTATTGTTAATGGCTCTTTCGCTTCATTTATTGATGCCTCGGCTTCCCAATAGTCATCATCGGCTGGTTCGTCCCCACCCATGAAAAGTATCTTGCCAAAGTACTCATGCTCCATTTCAACTGGAGGCTTTCCAAGAATCATGTCCTTGATCTTTTGCCACATACTCTCAGATCCAGTTAACAGTGCTG
>NZ_LYBM01000103.1 GCF_001707825.1 Veronia pacifica
CAATCTGTGTGGACACTAGGAAGATAGTATCGTTAAGGAGGTGATCCAGCCCCAGGTTCCCCTAGGGCTACCTTGTTACGACTTCACCCCAGTCATGAACCACACCGTGGTAAACGCCCTCCCGAAGGTTAAGCTATCTACTTCTGGTGCAGCCCACTCCCATGGTGTGACGGGCGGTGTGTACAAGGCCCGGGAACGTATTCACCGTGGCATTCTGATCCACGATTACTAGCGATTCCGACTTCATGGAGTCGAGTTGCAGACTCCAATCCGGACTACGACATACTTTCTGGGATTCGCTCCACCTCGCGGTCTTGCTGCCCTCTGTATATGCCATTGTAGCACGTGTGTAGCCCTACTCGTAAGGGCCATGATGACTTGACGTCGTCCCCACCTTCCTCCGGTTTATCACCGGCAGTCTCCCTGGAGTTCCCACCATGACGTGCTGGCAAACAAGGATAAGGGTTGCGCTCGTTGCGGGACTTAACCCAACATTTCACAACACGAGCTGACGACAGCCATGCAGCACCTGTCTCAGAGCTCCCGAAGGCACACTCGAATCTCTTCAAGCTTCTCTGGATGTCAAGAGTAGGTAAGGTTCTTCGCGTTGCATCGAATTAAACCACATGCTCCACCGCTTGTGCGGGCCCCCGTCAATTCATTTGAGTTTTAATCTTGCGACCGTACTCCCCAGGCGGTCTACTTAACGCGTTAGCTCCGAAAGCCACGACTCTGGGTCACAGCCTCCAAGTAGACATCGTTTACGGCGTGGACTACCAGGGTATCTAATCCTGTTTGCTCCCCACGCTTTCGCATCTGAGCGTCAGTCTTTGTCCAGGGGGCCGCCTTCGCCACCGGTATTCCTTCAGATCTCTACGCATTTCACCGCTACACCTGAAATTCTACCCCCCTCTACAAGACTCTAGCCTGCCAGTTCAAAATGACTTTCCCAGGTTGAGCCCGGGGCTTTCACATCTTGCTTAACAGACCGCCTGCATGCGCTTTACGCCCAGTAATTCCGATTAACGCTCGCACCCTCCGTATTACCGCGGCTGCTGGCACGGAGTTAGCCGGTGCTTCTTCTGCTGCTAACGTCAAA
>NZ_LYBM01000104.1 GCF_001707825.1 Veronia pacifica
CCTCACCTTCGGTGACGTCATCCTTGTCCGGCGTCAGTGTGACAGCGACGGTATCTGCTGCATCCGTACCCCGGTCGTCATGGAGTGTAGTGACATGGTCTGCGACGGTCCAGTTCTGTTGGTTGTCGGTGCGGGCCTGCAGAGTCAGGGTTTCCTGCGTCTCGATATAGACATCATCCAGGGTGTCGAGCTCAATACGAACTGTGTCCAGCCCGGCCGGTAGGGTAAAGGTGGGCGGGTTACCGGAGGTGGTATCCAGTATCACGTTGCCATCGCCAATGATACGGAAAACGGTGGCTACGTCCTCCCCTCCTGTTGCAGTAGCGCCGTCTGCGACCGTCAGGGTAATAGTGGTCGGGGTGGTTGATGGGTTGTTCAGGGACAGGGTCCAGCTGGCGGTGTCTCCCTCGGTCACCTGTCCGCCGTTGTCCGCAGTCAGTGTGGTCACTTCAGGTCGGTCAGTCTCATCCATGATGGTGGTGGTGAGATGGGCAGCGGTGTCGTCAATATGTTCAAAGGCCGGGGTCGTGCCATCCTGCTGGACAATGCCATGGACACTGATGGTAAAGGCCTGTGGACCCTCATACATGCTGTCATTTTTGGCCTCAACGGAGAAGTTGGCGGTTTTGCCATCGGACAGAATGATGGCTTCATGGATTTCGGTGATATCCTGCTCGTCGGCTGTATCATAGGTATAGGTCAGGAGGACTTTACTACCGGGAGGGGCGGTCTTATCCAGCATCACAGTATAAGTGGCGCTGGTCCCCTCATTGACCTGCGCGTCGCCATCGAGGGTGACGATGACGGTGTCTGCTGTGTCCTGCCCCCGGTCATCCATTATCACGGTGTCCACGGTAGCACTGTCCAAGTTGAGATTTTCAAACACCGGGTTGCCATCAAGAGTGATGCTGTCTACCTTGACGGTAAAAGTTTCACTGGCTTCGTAGAGGGCATCATCAACGGTATCAATCACCAGCCTGGCGGCCATGCCGGAACTGTCGACTACGGCAGAGGTCTTCTGGATAATATCAGCCCCGGTGGC
>NZ_LYBM01000105.1 GCF_001707825.1 Veronia pacifica
TTAGGGCATCAATGGTCACGTTGGTGACAGTGGTGGAGGGGTGGGTGAGGGTGATGGTCACCTCTGCATGTTCGCCCTCATCAATAGTGGTGTCTGAGACCGTCGAGACCATGGGGATATCCGCCTCGTCAGTCACCGAGATCGCATCAGCGGCTATTCCGGGGTCGGTGCCGTCCACTGCCGCCTTCAGGGAGAAGGTCTCTGTACCCTCGTAGACATTGTCATTGTTCAGTGTGGTCTTGATATTGACGGTTTTGTGCCCGGGGGGGATATCGACCTTCACGATACCGTTCACTGCCGTGCTCACGTTCACCGTATCCAGCTCCTGAGTCCCGTCAGCACTATAGAGCGTGAAGGTGCCGTTGGTGTCGGCGGTAAAGTTGCCCGTCTGGCCGGGGTTGCTGATATCCAGCAGCAGGGTGGTGGCGGTGGCCGAGGCATTGTTGAGGCTCAGGGTCCAGCTGAGGTTGGTGTTATCCTCTTCAGCAACGGTGGTGCTGTCCGGGGTCAGGGTGTCAACGACCGGTGCGCTTTCATCGTCAGTCAAATATACGGTCTCGGACACGACCCAGTCGGCATTGGCGCTGTCCACCTTAGCATTGAGGATCAGGTTTTCACTGCTTTCATACAATGCATCATCCATCGGCTCGACGAAGACCTGCACATTCTGGGTCCCTGCGGGGAGGTCCCAGATAACGGGCTGACTGATATCTGTTACCGTGACCGACTGCGGGTCGTTGTCCGCCCCGGTATAGATATGGAGTTTGCCCGTAAAGTCCTCACCCAGTGTCGCCTGCTGTTCGGGGTCGAAGCGCAGGGTAAGGGTTGTTGGCGTGTCGGCCGCATTATTCACGTTGAGTGTCCAGCCTGGCCAGTGATCTTCGTCCGCGTTACCGTCCTCCCGACCGTCCCGCAGTCTGGCGATACTGTCAACCTGCACCGCATCCTCATTATCGAGGATAGTGGTCTCGACGCTT
>NZ_LYBM01000106.1 GCF_001707825.1 Veronia pacifica
AAGAGCGGCGGTAATTTGTGGTAATGATACGGTTCATTCGCGAGTATTAGAGGGGCCGAAGAAAGAAAAACTCAATACCCACGTGATACCTAGGCCACAGTAAAAAACCAAAAAAATAGCCTGTACCGCAGGCTATTTTCACTCAGAGTGTGGCTGAGCATCAGATTGCAGGATCGCTCGGGTAGGGCCGGTAAAACAAACAATAAAAAGCTAACCATGCGGTTCGCTTTTTTTAGCTGATATTCCTCTATTGTCTTCAGATAATCCGTGTCTGCCTGACTTTCAGCACAATCTAATGTAATTAAAATGAGAATTTAATTTAAAAATATATTGTATATCGCATTTTGTTTAAATTATTTGTGATTTGTAATTGAAATCAAGTTGCACACTAATGCAACTGGTTTCAATAAAACCCGGGCGATTCACGATTACCACCTTTAGGAGCTGCCAAATTTTCATGAGTAGAGTATCCGTAGAGAAAAGCTCGATAACGAGATAATTAGATAAGCAGAGGTGGAATGGTGAAATTTAGGAAATATTCGAGGCTTTCAGTTGCCCTTTTAGCGCTCAGTTTGAGTGCATGTTATCGCGTTACGGTTATTGATGGATACCTCGAAGGGGCGAAGGTATGGGTGGATGTTGATGCTGACTATGAACTGGACGACGGTGAGCCCTTTGCCGTTACCGGAGCAAACGGTGACGCAAGTATCGATATCTCCGGTATCGACGACGTAAAGAAATACCCCTTAGTCGCCTTAGCATTCAAAGGCAAGACCATCGACCAAGATACAAAATCGCCAGTATTGTATGATTTCATGCTCTCGTCGCCTCCGAGCTACCAGATTGTTACCCCTCTGACAACATTGCTTGATTTCGAGCTCAGGCAAACAGGAACCAAAGCGCCCCCCTATCAGGCCGAGATAGACGCTACAGCAGCGCGTCTGGGTCTACCTGCTGAAGTCATCAC
>NZ_LYBM01000107.1 GCF_001707825.1 Veronia pacifica
GCCGTCTCCGCCGTCAAGCACGTCGTTACCCGCACCACCATCAATGCGGTTATTTTCAGCGCCGCCAGTGATCTGGTCACTGCCCGCCGATCCTTCAACAATCTCAATACCCTTGCCCGTTAGATCAATATCGACGGCTTGAGAGTTTTCAAAGATGAGTGTGTCTGTACCTTCTCCACCATTAACCGTATCTTGCTCATCAGCATAAATCGTGTCGTCGCCAGCCCCGCCATCAAGGTTATCAGCGCCTTCATTACCGTGAAGAATATCGTTGCCGTCTCCGCCGGAGAGGATATCGTTTCCGCCACGACCGTAGATCGTGTCATCTCCGTTACTTCCGATGATTTCATCATTCAGTTCCGTCCCCTCACCACTATTTGAATCGCTACTAGCAAAGGTGGAGAGATCGACGACAGTACCATCGTCCAATTCTATTTTTTCTATTGTATTGTTGCTGCTGTCCATACGCTTGATGGTCACTTTGTCACCATCACCCAAATCGACAATTAAATTACTACCGTCTCTCCTCAGCAAAATATCTGCAGCAGTAATGCCACCTTGCAACTTAAGAACATCGTTCCCGGCAAAGTCATCAAAGTTCTCTTCGCGGGTACGGGTGACATTGCGATAACGGGTTTCCCAGCGATAATCGGTATACGCCTCACGCCGCGTCGTTTTATCTTTACCACTGCCAACGGTCACGTTTCGGTATCGCGTATAGGGCACTTGAACCTGATAGGACTCCTGAGCCTGATACTCCACCGTCCGAACACCCGCATGTTCGTCTGTGATGGTGTCGTGCCCATCCCCTTTACGGAAAATATAAACATCATCACCAACGCCACCATTGAGAGTGTCGTCTCCACGACCACCCATCATGGTGTCATTACCCTCATTACCGTTTACCGTATCATTGCCCGCAAAGGATTCGAGGTAATCGTTTTCGGCTGTGCCCGCGA
>NZ_LYBM01000108.1 GCF_001707825.1 Veronia pacifica
CACAACAAGTATGTGTTTTGTAAGGCTTTGGTCAGCAACTGACGTTTTCGCTGTATCTATCAGGTTTCTCTTTGTTTCCATTAGACCTTGTTCTGGTTGGATTGCTGATATAGACCTGAAAAAACGGAAGCCAGCTTTTGTAACATCAGAGCAGCAGCTGTAGGTTTTTCAGCGACGGTATCAGCTTTTATAAAGTGAGGAGGAGGGTCTCCAGGACCACGCTCTCTCGGTATCCAAAAGTCAGGGTCGAACGAGTTTTGCTGAATTAGTTGGTCTTTCTCGTTGCGTTGCTGATATTGACCTGAAAAAGCGGCAGCCAGTTTTGGTGATCTCGGACCATTCGCTTTATTGGCCCATTCGGACGGATTATCAAGTGATTCCCAAAAGTGTTTTCGCAGGTCAGCATCTGGCTTTTCCACTGTACTTGGTTCCGCTTTCTTTTCCGCGAATGATGACCATAAGTTTTCTGTTGGAAATCTATTCATAGAAAAGTTATTTACAGGTGATACCATTTTTCTACTCTCCATATTCAAAAATTAAATATTAACTTTATTTTCTTCACTTCACTTTTTGGTGTTGGATAGAAGAACAAAGTTCCTAATTAAATTATATAAATATCAGTAAAATAAACATCGTGTTGAATATAAAAAATATTAATATAAAGCGTACTGCATAAAAATTATAAAATAAAAATATCAGTGTTTAATTATCAATAAAAATATATATTTTATGTCAATGGTTGAATATTTAGGTAGCTGAATTTATATGTCAAAAACCCAGTATTATCGCTCTTTATTTTCCAGATGGTAAAACGGAGTGCAGAAAGTGGATAGATACATCAGTATATTCAGCACCGGCGTTGTTGATCAAATCAGTCACCTAACGCACTGATCCTGCGACTTTTTGATTCGATTGACCTGCTAACT
>NZ_LYBM01000109.1 GCF_001707825.1 Veronia pacifica
TGGGTGTTGGATCCATTGTGTGCTTTGCACACCTGTGTCGGTCCCTAGCCGGGCGCGGTCGATTCCGCCTCGAGGCACCATTACAAAAAGGTGCTGAATGCTGTGTATGCTTCGCATACATGTGTCAGTACCTAGCTGTGCGTGGCCGACTCCGTTCACAGGCAACCACATATTGGTGTCCAACGTGAATTCGTTGAACAATCAATTCCCCCTTAGTTCAGTTGGTAGAACGGCGGACTGTTAATCCGTATGTCGCTGGTTCAAGTCCAGCAGGGGGAGCCACCTTCAAAGCCCTGGTCGGGAGACCGGGGCTTTTTTGTTTCTGTTATTTGAGGCTTTGCCTCAATATGTCGCTGACCTGGGCGGCCCCAGCTAGGCGCCCCCGATAAGGCCAGCAGGGGGAGCCACCTTCAAAGCCCTAGTCGAGAGACTGGGGCTTTTTTGTTTCTGTTGTTTGAGGCTTTGCCTCAATATATCGCTGACCTAGGTGTCTCTACCCAGACAGCCCCACCCAGACAGCCCCAATAACTCTCAAAGTGGCATTCTCATTTAGGGCTTTGGTAAAAACCACGGTGCTTTTTTATATTCCCGGTTTGTAGTGTGATCAGAAGGTGTCATTGAGCTCTTCAAGTTCAAGAACGCAAATAGAAACACTATTCTCGGGCCCTCGGTAATATGATTGAAGCTATTTTGTGTCTTTGGCTTGATCGTCTACTGCTTTGCCATTGCAAACGAACAGTCTCATCAGTGCATCTTTTAGTCATCGATCTCTTCTTCGGCCGTTTTCTTTGTCATCGTGAAGGATAATGACTGTTTCATGGGTAAGGCTGATTAGCTTTATCAACGAAATTTTTTATCGATAGATACTCAGAAATGTATAATCAATGAGCGAACAAACGAGGAAATCACACTAAGCGG
>NZ_LYBM01000110.1 GCF_001707825.1 Veronia pacifica
TGTGGAACTGGCATGGACCCTGAGCCTCAATAATGCCTCGGCCAGTGACACCACCCTATTGATTGACCTCAACAACCCCGGTAACAAAGGCAGCTTTACTGGCGACACCAACGGTATCTTTACCCTTTATCAGGCTGACGGTAAAACGCCGATCACCAGTGTCAACATGAGTACAGCAGATAAAGGTATCGTCAAGGTCGTGGTTCCTGCGGGCAATCAATCCGTGCAGCTCAAGGTACCGCTCACTAATGACGACGTGTTTGAAGGCGCAGAAACGTTTGCACTCAAGGCCACCGTTGAAGGGTCAGAAGACTGGATGACCGCAGATACGATCACCGTGAATGAGAGTCAGGCAACCCTTGCCATTGAGCGCGCTGAGGTTCTGAAGCATGGTGAAGAAAACGCTGACGGTGACTATACGGACGGTCCGGCCTGGCAGGTCTCACTGAACAACACAGCCAGCGAACCGACCACACTCAGGGTCAGTTTTTCTGACAGTGACTTCTCAGCCTCTTTCGATGACATAGCCAAAGAAGTCACTGTACGTGACCTCGATGGTAATATCATCGATCCTCCCAGCGAGGCCGCAGGCCCCAATGGTGGCTGGGCGCTCACCAATACCGGTATTGGCTATGGCGCAGATATTATCGTGCCCGCAGGGGAGCAGGGGATCCAGGTCTTTGCCACCCTGGTCGATGACGCGGTTTATGAGGCGGGTGAGATCCTTTCAATGCGGGTCGCGCTGGACGACCATGCCAACAGCTGGCACGACGGCGATGACCCATTTGAGTATGACGTTCATCAAGCCTTCATAATGGGTGAACACTTCTCCCTGCCC
>NZ_LYBM01000111.1 GCF_001707825.1 Veronia pacifica
GGTGGAACTGGCATGGACTCTGAGCCTCAATAATGCCTCGGCCAGTGACACCACCCTATTGATTGACCTCAACAACCTCGGCAACAAAGGCAGCTTTACTGGCGACACCAACGGTATCTTTACCCTTTATCAGGCTGACGGTAAAACGCCGATCACCAGTGTCAACATGAGTACAGCAGATAAAGGTATCGTCAAGGTCGTGATCCCTGCGGGTAACCAATCCGTGCAGCTCAAGGTCCCACTCACCAATGACGACGTGTTTGAAGGCGTAGAAACGTTTGCACTCAAGGCCACTGTTGAAGGGTCAGAAGACTGGATGACCGCAGATACGATCACCGTGAATGAAAGTCAGGCAACACTTGCCATTGAGCGCGCTGAGGTTCTGAAGCATGGTGAAGAAAAGGCTGACGGTGACTACACGGACGGTCCGGCCTGGCAGGTCTCACTGAACAACACAGCCAGTGAACCGACCACACTCAGAGTCAGCTTTGCAGAGAGTGACTTCTCAGCCTCTTTCGATGACATGATCAAAGAGGTGACAGTGCTTGACCTGAACGGTAATGTACTTTCTCCACCATCAGGATCGGAAGGCCCCAATGGTGGCTGGGCACTCACCAATACCGGTATTGGCTATGGCGCAGATATTGTCGTGCCTGCGGGAGAGCAGGGAATTCAGGTTTTTGCCACTTTGGTCGATGACGCGGTTTATGAGGCGGGTGAGACCCTTTCAATGCGGGTCGCGCTGGACGACCATGCCAACAGCTGGCACGACGGCGATGAACCATTTGAGTATGACGTTCATCAAGCCTTCATAATGGGTGAACACTTCTCCCTGCCC
>NZ_LYBM01000112.1 GCF_001707825.1 Veronia pacifica
ATCTAGACATTCTTTCGTGTGATCATCAACGATGGTCAGGCATTTGATACGCCTACCAGAGCTAAGCGCATCCATCACAAAATCCATCGACCAGGTTTGATTCGCACATGCAGGAAGCACCAGTGGCTCCCGCTCAATGAACAGTGACTTTCTGCGACGTCGCTTTCTCACTATTAACCCCGCTTCCCGATATAGCCGGTAGACCCGTTTATGGTTTACCTCAAACCCTTCTCGTCTCAACAGACGGTAGATCCGGCGATAGCCAAACCGACGCCGTTCGAAGGCGAGTTCTCTGATACGCCTTTTAAGCTCTCCATCATCAAGCCTTGGGCTGGAGGCGTATCGCTGAGATGCGCGATGAATACCGACGAGTCGACAGGCTCTGCGCTCTGATATCTTCAATGCATCCTGCATGGTATGCGCGGCCTTGCGCTTGTCATCGACGGTCAGTACTTTTGATTAAGAGCGACTTTGAGCGCTTCTGCATCCAACATCGACTCAGCCAGTAACTTCTTCAGACGTGCATTTTCTTCTTCTAAGGCCTTCAATCGTCGGGCATCAGAGACGTCCATACCTTGGTATTTTTTACGCCAGGTATAAAACGTCGCATCAGAGATGTTGTGCTTGCGGCAGAGCTCTTTAACGGAAACGCCGGCTTCTGCCTCCTTGAGAATGGTAATGATCTGCTGTTCGTTGAATCGCTTTTTCATGTTCATCTTCCTCGCTGATTGATGAACATTACTAAGTTAACGATGGATTAGAAAGCGGGGGCA
>NZ_LYBM01000113.1 GCF_001707825.1 Veronia pacifica
GCCGTATTGTGGTACGCCTAATCGTCCGTATTGCGGCGGTGGTGTTGTTCCCGGTTTACACCATCTTATCCAGAAGCTGCTGTTTTGCGCCTTAGGTACTTTCCATCACTGTCATATCGGTTTTCCGTGTGCGCCATTTTTACAAGGTTATGGTGCGCCCGGCGCAGGGGTGGGCTATACCCCGCTGAAACCCGGTGACAGCATGAATTGGGCCGGTGGCACGCCTTTTTTTGATGAGAGAACAGGTCAGTACCGTAATCCTTTCATGCCCGGTGGCAATCCCTTTTTTGGTGGCGGACATTATCCATTGGGTATGTTTAACCAGAATGTGGCGCGCGCGGCGCAACACCCTAAACTGCCTGATGATTTCCCACACAAGTGGCACGAGTTGCCGCCTGAGCTCCAGAAGAAACTGAAAGACCCAGAGAAACTGGCTGGTTTCAAAAAAGACTGGGATGGATTGAATGAGAACATCAAAAAAGGCCAGCGGACCAACCAGAAGGCCCTTTTAGAACAAGGATGGATCTTTGGTGGTGCTGCTGATGACAAAAACTGGGGTAAGGGTAATACATCAAACTGGCTCAACTGTTGGTACAAACCCAAGGCAGGTGGCGGAAATGACGACAGCCATAGTGGCAGTACAGAGTTTGAGAAGAAAAAAACTAACTCTCCACTGACGTTTGATCTGAATGGCAATGGCAAAGTGGATACCACGGGCATCAGCAAGGCGTATGACCTAGATGGCGACGGCAAGT
>NZ_LYBM01000114.1 GCF_001707825.1 Veronia pacifica
ATATCTATTAAAACAATTAAAATTTAATATGTATTTAAAAAAACCAACAAAAAATAAAGTAGTGTAATTACTTGATTAAATTGAAAATGAAAATCAATAATCAAACAAACCTAAAGTAAGATCATGAGTGTAAGAAGTGCACAATCCAACTATTTCACTTCACCTCTCAAAGGTGAAAGCATCAGTTAAAACAACTGCATTGTCCAACTATTTCTTTTAATGGCATAGTCAATGTCGACAATCAATAATTGAGAAACTGTAAGCACGCCTTCATTTCTGAGACCTGCATCTTAACTCGTCTTCATAAAATGATGTGATTTTTTCTTGGTCTGAGTAAGAAAACCATTTTTTATCGTCTTTCTCAAAGTGCAGACATACAGATAAACGAAAAAAGCCCCGACCGTTATGGTCAGGGCTTTTCTGTTTTTTCTTTCATCTTCATGGGAAGAAAAAAGGGAATTTGAAGCCTGGCGATGTCCTACTCTCACATGGGGAGACCCCACACTACCATCGGCGCTGTTGCGTTTCACTACTGAGTTCGGCATGGAATCAGGTGGGTCCACAACGCTATGGTCGCCAAGCAAATTTTGAGGCTTTATCCCGCTGGCTATAAAAACCGCTCGCTGCGTTCGTTTGCTCTCTCACTCAGTTATGTACAGATGTACACGCCTTCGCTCGACTCACAAACCGCCTTGCTATCGCTTTTTATCCCTGCGCTGTTTCTGCGCTAGCCGGATAAGTCCAT
>NZ_LYBM01000115.1 GCF_001707825.1 Veronia pacifica
TAAAGTCCTCACCCAGTGTGGCCTGTTGTGCCGGGTCAAAGCGCAGTGAGAGGCGGGTGTCGGTATCGGCGGCATTGTTGACATTGAGGGTCCAGCCGGGCCATTGGCTGTCGTCTGAGCCGCCGTCTTCCTGCCCGTCACGGATCCGGGTCAGGCTGTCTACCTGCAGGCTCTCCTCATTGTCAAAGATCGTGCCCACGGCCTTTGAGGTCATGCCAGTGATAATACCCGCTGTGTTACTGCGCTCGGTCATCTGCAGCAGCAGGGTTTCGGTGCCTTCATACTGGTCATCATCATTGACTGTCGCCCGGACAAGCACCGATGTGGTACCTGCCGGTGCCCGGAAGAAGATCCCTGTTTCCCCGGGGACCGTTTCCTTCTGGACATCCCATGTTTGACCGCCATCCACCGAGATCTGGATGAGGCCAGTGTCTGTCCCATACTGTGCTGGTGAGTCGGCGTCCGGGTCGGTCAGGCTGGCAATATGGGTCCAGCTCTCCCCGAGACTGGGGGAGGACAGGGTGGCTTCCCACTGGATATAGGTGTTTTCCCCTTCCGTCGCGGAAGTGGCCGCGATCTCCCACTGGGGCTTGTCGTCTTCATCGTGGACAGTGACGGTGCCTGTGACGGCGTCCTGCTGGTCAGGGGTACGGGCACTGATGGTGAAGGTTTCGGTATCTTCGTAACGTTGATCATCAAGGGTCGCAAACCGGACATCAAAGGCA
>NZ_LYBM01000116.1 GCF_001707825.1 Veronia pacifica
GGCCGGGGTTGCTGATATCCAGCAGCAGGGTGGTGGCGGTGGCCGAGGCATTGTTGAGGCTCAGGGTCCAGCTGAGGTTGGTGTTGTCCTCTTCAGCAACGGTGGTGCTGTCGGCGGTGAGTGAATCAACCGTTGGTGCAGATTCATCATCGTAAATGGTGCCCGTCGCCATTGAAGTGAATAATGGGCGAGCAATCCCCGCATCATTACTATGCTCAATGATATTCAGCATAACCACTTCGGTGCCTTCATAGACATCGTCATCCCGCAGTGCTGCTCGAATAAGCACAGATGAGGTTCCTGAGGGGGCCCTGAAGAAAAAATTTCCCTCATTCTGCACGTTTTCTTTCTGAACATTCCATGTCATGCCGCCATCTACCGAGATTTCAAATTCACCAATGTCACTGGTCTCTCCACCCAGCGTTGCCTCTTCTCTGTCTGGGCCGCCAGCAATAATGCCGATAGCGTTTATTTGCGTCCAGCTCTCGCCAAGGCTGGGAGAGGACAGGGTGGCTTCCCATTGAAGGTAAGCATCTTGCCCCTCTGTCACTGGAGCAGAGGCGGTGAGTTGCCAGGCAGGATCGCTATCGTTATCGTTTATGGTTACAGTGCCTGTGACGGCACTCTGTTGGTGGGTGGTTTGGGCACTGATGGTGAAGGTTTCATTGTGTTCATTTTGGGTATCATCGAAGGTATCAAACCGGACATCAAAGGCG
>NZ_LYBM01000117.1 GCF_001707825.1 Veronia pacifica
CAAGACCTCTTGGGGTTGTATGGTTAAGTGACTAAGCGTACACGGTGGATGCCTTGGCAGTCAGAGGCGATGAAGGACGTGCTAACCTGCGATAAGCCATGAGAAGACGGTAAGAGTCACTATACTCATGGATCTCCGAATGGGGAAACCCACTTACACAAGTAAGTATCGTCACGTGAATACATAGCGTGGCGAGGCGAACTCGGGGAACTGAAACATCTAAGTACCCGAAGGAAAAGAAATCAACTGAGATTCCGGCAGTAGCGGCGAGCGACCCCGGATTAGCCCTTAAGCTTTTTATGCGTCAGTGGAATCTTCTGGAAAGGAGAGCGATACAGGGTGACAGCCCCGTACACGACGGCGTATTTAAGGTGAAATCGAGTAGGACGGGACACGTGATATCCTGTCTGAACATGGGGGGACCATCCTCCAAGGCTAAATACTCCTGACTGACCGATAGTGAACCAGTACCGTGAGGGAAAGGCGAAAAGAACCCCTGTGAGGGGAGTGAAACAGAACCTGAAACCGTGTACGTACAAGCAGTGGGAGCCTCCTTGTGGGGTGACTGCGTACCTTTTGTATAATGGGTCAGCGACTTACGTTATGTAGCAAGGTTAACCGCATAGGGGAGCCGTAGGGAAACCGAGTCTTAACTGGGCGCACAGTTGCATGACGTAGACCCGAAACCGA
>NZ_LYBM01000118.1 GCF_001707825.1 Veronia pacifica
GTGATGTACTGACAAGGATGTCATCGCCTGCTCCACCTGCGATCTCGAGGCCACCACCGTGTCCATCCAATGATTCAATCTCAATATTGCTGGCTTTAAATATGCCGGCGATACTCGAATCTATATAGAAGTCTGGGGTATCACCGCTGTAGGACGTCTCATAAACTACACCACCATTCCTGAGGTACTTCACGCTGCCATTGTTGACTTCAATACTGAGAACATCCCCTTTAGCAAGTGCACTGACCCGCCCTCTGGAGCTGCCATTTTCGTAGATGTAGAGGTTGCTAGAAGTCACATAGAGCGCGTAGTCGATATCTGCAAGAAATGAGTTGCTTTCTGAGCGTCCAAGACCAATCATGGCCGAGCCCGTTTCCTTAACGGTTATATTGAGTCGATAGTGGTCGGTAAATCCATATTCTGACATGCGCTTGGAATTAGCCTGCCTGCTCCACCCAGAATTGCTTGTTGTCGACAACTCATCGTTGGAATAGGTAACCCCGCTCAGTGCTGCCCACTCAGTAACTGCAACTTTTTTCTGGCTCGGGTTCGCACTGCCGGTTATATGGTCATTACCGTCCCGCCCCTCAATACGCTCAATG
>NZ_LYBM01000119.1 GCF_001707825.1 Veronia pacifica
GCTGGCGACGATACGCTGTATGGCGGCGGCGGTGTCGATACCCTTGAGGGTGGTCTGGGTGACGACACCATTCACACCGACGGTGATGATACCGTTACAGGGGGCGAGGGTACCGATACCCTGGTCTACACAGATGCCACCCAGATGAGTGGCAAACTTCAAGCCGATTTTGAAAATGTTACCGCAACTAACGGCAGTAACTCTCTGCGAGGAAACGATGGCAACAATGTTGTCACGACGGGCAGCCAGAGTGACACACTCACAGGTGGCGCAGGCACAGATACCCTTCAGGGCGGTGCTGGCAACGATACCTATCTGATAAATCGCGGCGATGGCACTGACACTATTATCGATTCGGCTGGTTCTGACCGCATTCTGTTTGGTGCAGGTATCAGCCGTGACGACATATCTCTGAACAGTGCAGGTGACAATCTGGAGATCCGCATAAGCGACGGTGATAACGGAGAAGACAAAGTTATTGTTCAGGGCTTTTACCAGAGTGGATTTGTCGAGAAGCTTGAGTTCGCCGATGGCACTATGATGGATATTGGTCAATCCAGCCAATTTATTGCTGGCGACAACAATAGCAATGATA
>NZ_LYBM01000120.1 GCF_001707825.1 Veronia pacifica
ACATAGATAAAGGCTTCAAATTTACCAAAGGAGCTGTTGTAGTCCTGATCGTTAAAATTGATGTTAAAGGTGGTGGCCTTGTCGGCGGGGTGGCTGACCCGGATCTCCCATGCCGGACCGTCCGTGTAACCGTCTGCATCCTCCTGACCGTGCTGATAAACAGAGGTGGAGGCGATGGACAGCGCCCCCTCATCATCCTCTAGGGTAATGCTGTCTGCGGTGGTCCAGTTCCCGGTATCTTTTACTTTGACCTTCAGGGCCAGTGTCTCCGTTCCCTCCAGCGCGACGTCATTGTTTACCTGTGTTTTGATCTGCACGGTATGGTGCTCTGGCGGGATCACCAGCTCGACAATACCGTCGGTATTGTCACTGATATCCACCCGGTTGAGTTCGCGTGTACCGTCAGCGCTGTAGAGGATAAAAATACCGTTGGTGTCATCAGTGAAACTGCCCTTATTGCCGAGGTTGTTGAGGTCGAGTTGCAGGGTGGTGGGGCTGGCTGAGGCATTATTGAGGCTCAGGGTCCACGCCAGTTCCACATTGTCTCCCTCAGTCACCGTGTCCTCTACCGGAGACAGGGTCGACACTGT
>NZ_LYBM01000121.1 GCF_001707825.1 Veronia pacifica
CCTTCCTCACAGCTGAAAGTGCTTTACAACCCGAAGGCCTTCTTCACACACGCGGCATGGCTGCATCAGGGTTTCCCCCATTGTGCAATATTCCCCACTGCTGCCTCCCGTAGGAGTCTGGACCGTGTCTCAGTTCCAGTGTGGCTGATCATCCTCTCAAACCAGCTAGGGATCGTTGCCTTGGTGAGCCATTACCTCACCAACAAGCTAATCCCAACTGGGCCCATCCTGACGCGAGAGGTCCGAAGATCCCCCTCTTTGGTCCGTAGACGTTATGCGGTATTAGCAGTCGTTTCCAACTGTTATCCCCCACATCAGGGCAGGTACCCAGCCATTACTCACCCGTCCGCCGCTCGACGCCGAAGGTGCAAGCACCTTCTCGTTTCCGCTCGACTTGCATGTGTTAGGCCTGCCGCCAGCGTTCAATCTGAGCCATGATCAAACTCTTCAATTAGAATTTTGTGTTATCCGAAGATAACGGCTCAATGAAATACTGTTGTTGTTTTGTCTCCGCTTTTAAAAGCAGAAGCAAAACGAATTGACTGTGCCGA
>NZ_LYBM01000122.1 GCF_001707825.1 Veronia pacifica
GATGGTTTAGAAGACGTTTCAATATTGACCTGGAATTGGTTCATCCGCGTTCTAACGAATCGATGATCAGCCAGTTCAAAGGTCTTCAACCCATTCACTGTTGTCACTTCAAGGTGGCACTCATTTGGCAATCTTGTCGACGGCAATTTATCATCCGGATACACCATGCCATACGAGCCATACAAGGCAGGAAAAATATAACTCTGGAGTTCTTTTTCAGGGTCGAAGTATCCCACTATCGTGGTAACGGGAACACCAAACCGAATTGGCTTACGCGGCTCCAGTCCACCCGACCATTCGGTTAATGCGGTTATTTCCGCCCATGTTTTTCCATCCGATTCATACGTTTTATCAGAACCTTTGGTAAGTTGGACGATACCGCCATTAATATGCAATGAAGTCGGGGCGCCGCAGTATGTTTTATTTTGACAAGATCGCCTGCGTTTTCGGCTGATGCCGCGGGGATATAGACATTTTCAGCCCAGTGCCAATCGGCGTTATACGACCATAAGTGCATCTTGACGCCGCCATATTGGGCAAGTTTA
>NZ_LYBM01000123.1 GCF_001707825.1 Veronia pacifica
ATATTGCATTCAATGAAAACAGCTTTAATGATTTAGACGGGGAACTGAGTGCCTACGTGCTCTTTGCCCAGCATTCCATCATTCCTGCCGGAAACCACATTCAAGACGACACTGCCGAAGGCAACATGAGGGAAGACATTCATCCTCACCTGGTCGGGAACCGAAAAACACTCGTCATGGTGAAGCCCGAACAAGTTGCACAATCAGGCGACTCGCTGACGATGCAGGTGTTGGACAGAGAGGGTCAGGCGCGTTTATCCATCCCGATGGACTCTCCTCGCTGGCTTCCGCCTCTTGCCGGGCATCTGGAGGAGTCAAAAGATTTTACATGGAGTGGGAGCATGTCAGATTTTGCTCTTCCATCAAGCTTCGACGTCACAGTGGAAAGTGCAGCAGCACTGTATGCACTTGATGAGGCCAAATTTCTGAGCATCTTGAAGACAGCAGATACAGTAAACGTCAAGACGCAGGAAGGTGCGTGGCGGAAAGAGTTCCACCTGCCGAACTCCAAGGAGCTGGACGGCAAGAAAATAGTTTTC
>NZ_LYBM01000124.1 GCF_001707825.1 Veronia pacifica
TTCAGCAAAGGGTTGCAGTTACTGAGTGGGCAGCACTGAGTGGGGTTACCTATTCCAACGATGAGTTGTCGACAACAAGCAATTCTGGGTGGAGCAGGCAGGCTAATTCCAAGCGCATGTCAGAATATGGATTTACCGACCACTACCGACTCAATATAACCGTTAAGGAAACGGGCTCGGCCATGATTGGTCTTGGACGCACAGAAAGCAGGGCCTCTTATACCGATATCGACTACGCGCTCTATGTGTCTTCTAGCAACCTCTACATCTACGAAAATGGCAGCTACATAGGGCGGGCCAGTGCACTTGCTAAAGGGGATGTTCTCAGTATTGAAGTCAACAATGGCAGCGTGAAGTACCTCAGGAACGGTGATGTAGTCCGTGAGACGTCCTACAGCGGCGATACCCCAGACTTCTATATAGATTCGAGTATCGCCGGCATATTTAAAGCCAGCAATATTGAGATTGAATCATTGGATGGACACGGTGGTGGCCTCGAGATCGCAGGTGGAGCAGGCAATGACACCCTTGT
>NZ_LYBM01000125.1 GCF_001707825.1 Veronia pacifica
TTCTCGGTAGCCGTCACCAATGTGGTCGACGGCAGTAACAACAGCGTCTTTGAAAACCTCAACCTCAGCGCCGCCACCGTCAACACCACGATCGTGATGATGGGCTCAGTACGGTCGGGGTCACCCTCAGTGCAGATAAAGAGGAAGTCACTGAGGGCGGGTCTGTCACCTATACCGTTGACCTCACCCATGTCGCCCCTCCCGGCAGCATCGTCACGTTTGAATATACCCTCACCGATGCCACCGGGGCTGATATTGTCCAGCAGGCCTCTGCCGTAGTCGACAGTTCCGGCATGACCGCCAGGCTGGTGATTGATACCGTCGACGATGTACTGAAAGAGAACAACGAAGGGTTCTCAGTGGCTGTCACCAATGTGGTCGACGGCAGTAACAACAGCGTCTTTGAGAACCTCAACCTGGACAGCGCCACCGTCAACACCATAATTGTGGATGATGGGCTCAGTACGGTCGGAGTCACGCTCAGTGCGGATAAAAATGAGGTCACTGAAGGTGAGT
>NZ_LYBM01000126.1 GCF_001707825.1 Veronia pacifica
TCTTGCCGTCGCCATCGAGGTCATACGCCTTGCTGATGCCCGTAGTATCCACTTTGCCATTGCCATTCAGATCAAACGTCAGTGGAGAGTTTTCTTTTGTCTTCTTAAACTCTTTACTGCTACCCCCACCATGGCTGTCTTCATTTCCGCCACCTGCTTTGGGTTTGTACCAACAGTTGATCCAGTTTACTGTATTCCCCTTACCCCAGTTTTTGTCGTCAGCAGCACCACCAAAGATCCATCCTTGTTCTAAAAGGGCCTTCTGGCTGTTCCGATGGCCTTTTTTGACATTCTCACTCAGTCCATCCCAGTCTTTTTTGAAACCAGCCAGTTTCCCTGGGTTTCTCAGTTTCCTCTGGAGTTCAGGCGGCAACTCATGCCACTTGTGTGGGAAATCATCAGGCAGTTTAGGGTGTTGCGCTGCGTGCGCCACATTCTGGGTCTGGTTCG
Organism: Veronia pacifica; assembly: GCF_001707825.1. Classification (GTDB taxonomy): domain Bacteria; phylum Pseudomonadota; class Gammaproteobacteria; order Enterobacterales; family Vibrionaceae; genus Veronia; species Veronia pacifica. The sequence goes on from NZ_LYBM01000126.1 coordinate 451, forward strand.
TCTGGTTCGTCTGGTTCGTCTGGTTCTGGGGTGTCTTCAGGTGTTGCGCCGCG
>NZ_LYBM01000127.1 GCF_001707825.1 Veronia pacifica
GATCAATCTGGGCTATACAGAAGCGGGCCTCAACCCGGACGAGAATGGCAACGAGCACCGACAGGTAGGTGTTGGATTTACCCGCAACGGGGAAGCCAATCAGGCACTGAATGATGTCTGGTTCCAGATGATACAAGGCTAAACCCTATATTTACACAAATGACAGAGGCACTTAAGTGCCTCTTTTTTTTCTAAAAATCTTCATATATCCATGCGATGTTACCGTGATTCACATGTTAAATGCACCTTTGAAGTAATTGCTCGGGAACTTTTTCTTATTTTCTGTCACTTACTGATATTCAACATAATGAATATAAATATAGTGGAATATATCGTTATGGATTAGGGCGTGGAAAGCCTGTAATCTCATGTAGCTTTATTTTTATAATCAGAAGACGTCGCGATGAAAAAGAGACACTAAACGATAATATTGTCTCCAACACGCCTCTCGTACTGAACAAAACAATAATAAAACGTGTAAACGTTATCCCTTACTTTATT
>NZ_LYBM01000128.1 GCF_001707825.1 Veronia pacifica
GGTAATAATTTCCTCTCCGGCGCGTCAAACGTCGGTGACCCTCTTGAGGTGACCCATCCGGCTACCACCGTCAGATTCCTCGATGATGACAATATTCTTATGGGGGACAATTCTGGTGAAGAAGGCATCAATGACATCAATCAGCGTGTTGAAATTGACGGTATAGCCTATTCAGCCAATCTGGATTTCACCTTTGTGATGCAGGACGATAACGGCAGTCTCTACACCTTTGTCGAAATCGATGTCGACATGAATGCAGACGGTCATATGTCGGCAGGAAACCGTGGTGAGGAAGATGGCAAAATCATCATTCAAGTGGGGGGCCCTGCGCTTGATGCTGGCGCATCGCTCAGTTTTGTCTCCTGGGATAACAGTGTCGATAACCTCCACTATCTCGACCTGCCCGGCGGCTTTGTCGACGCTGGACAGGCGACCCTGACAGACGATGAATCGGCACCCATGGTGTCATCGATAAGCCCAGATGAAAACGA
>NZ_LYBM01000129.1 GCF_001707825.1 Veronia pacifica
GTGAAATACGGACGCGGGGTGGAGCAGTTTGGTAGCTCGTCGGGCTCATAACCCGAAGGTCGTCGGTTCAAATCCGGCCCCCGCAACCAATTTCTCAGAGATTCTGAGAACAAAGCGACACTAGCTCAGCTGGTAGAGCAAGACACTTACTAAGTGTGCCAACAATTTCAGGCTGTCATTGTGCCTTGAACAGTGAAATACGGACGCGGGGTGGAGCAGTTTGGTAGCTCGTCGGGCTCATAACCCGAAGGTCGTCGGTTCAAATCCGGCCCCCGCAACCAATTTCTCAGAGATTATGAGAACAAAGCGACACTAGCTCAGCTGGTAGAGCGCGACCTTGCCAAGGTCGAGGTCACGAGTTCGAACCTCGTGTGTCGCTCCAAATTTATGTTCTTGATGCGTCGGGAACAAGCGAACGCAAGCGTTTTGCCAAGGTCGAGGTCACGCCTAAGCCTTGAAGATCGGGAACCTCGTGTGTCGC
>NZ_LYBM01000130.1 GCF_001707825.1 Veronia pacifica
TGCAATTGAGTTCAACACACATCTATCGTTGTTTCCTTGCTCATTTGAACTGCATTGAGAGAACAGAGCGCCACCTGTATAAACCTTGACTATATTTAGATTCGCATCACCATTACCGCCACTCAAGATAACCTCACTATCACTATTTGAGGTCACTATGGAGAATATTTGAGTCCTATTATCATGTGAAAAAGTCATTTCACTGTTAATATCCAACTCTTTAATATCTGGCAAAGACAATTTAACAGTCGATTGACTATTTTCATCCACAGTGACCGTCGCATAGAATTTTTCTCCACCGTTTCCTTTTATGAAACAAATCCTATCGGACGTAAAGTTTCTACAAATACTATTTTCTTCGTTATCTACTAGGTCGCGTGACACTGAGAACCCAGAACTCCCCTCGGCAGAGAAGGTTGAAAGATGCACTGCTTGCTCGAATGAAAAACTAAATGTCGTATCAACATCTATGGTAACTGG
>NZ_LYBM01000131.1 GCF_001707825.1 Veronia pacifica
ATGTGGACGAACATGACGAAGTGTTCGGTGGTGAAGGGAACAATACTGTTATTGTTGATTCTGCAGCCGGTCAGACAGGAGGCTTCAATCTGGCAAATGCCAATGATGTTGCTAATGTCACAGGTGGGGCGGGCAACGATACCTTGGAGGGTAACAATGATGCCAATCAGCTTGATGGCGGTGAAGGCAACGACACCCTGAGAGGTAATGATGGTAACGATACCCTGATCGGTGGTGAAGGTTCTGACTCTCTATATGGTGGTGCAGGTGACGATACCTTCATTTACGAGGGAGACAATGCGGTCGTCGACGGCGGTGAAGGTGACGATACCTTATCTGCCGCAGCTGCTTCTGCTGGTGTAACAATTAACCTGTCAGACATCGTCTATAGCTCTATTGAGTCACTTCAAGGCTCAGCTTCTTCAGATATCATTCGCGGAGACGGCAACAACAACCGAATTTCAGGTGGT
>NZ_LYBM01000132.1 GCF_001707825.1 Veronia pacifica
GTTATCGTCAACGGGGGGTGGCTGGAACAAGCAGGCTAACTCCAAACGCATGTCAGAATATGGATTTACCGACCACTATCGACTGAATATGACCGTCAATGAAACGGCGTCTTCAATGATTGGTCTGGCTCGCTCAGAGAGCACGGCCTCTTATACCGATATCGACTACGCGCTCTATGTGTCTTATACCAACCTCTACATCTACGAAAATGGCCGTTCCATAGGGCGGGTCAGTGCACTTGCTAAAGGGGATGTTCTCAGTATTGAAGTCAACAATGGCAGCGTGAAGTACCTCAGGAACGGTGATGTAGTCCGTGAGACGTCCTACAGCGGTGATACCCCGGACTTCTATATAGATTCGAGTTTTGCCGGCACATTTAAAGCCAGCAATATTGAGATTGAATCATTGGATGGACACGGTGGTGGCCTCGAGATCGCAGGTGGAGCAGGCGATGACACCCTTGT
>NZ_LYBM01000133.1 GCF_001707825.1 Veronia pacifica
CATGGTATTAATATATAACACTGACCACGAAACAATATAAGTAAACCTTATGTATCTATTACTTAAAAAGTGAATGCATATGTTAATGGGTATTCTGTATTAAACTAAGACTCAGTTGCGGATAATATCCTAAAAAAGTAGGGTATTATCCGATTCAATGAGTAACAGCTACTCTGTCACTCTATTGAGTTATCGCGTGCCACACTTCTTTGCAGGCAGTCTTCAGCCTGTTCTTTTGTCATTAATCCCTCTTGTTCAAGTGTATCCATAAAGCTCCTTGATGGCTGATGCTTATCTCTAACAATGTCGGCGACTTTTTGATAGCCCATCTCTGGGACCAATGCAGTGGCCAGAGCCGATGAGTGAAGTAAGTTATGAAGTGAACGTGTCTCATGAGCCATAAGGCCGGATATGCACTTGTCGTTAAACCGTTGGCTGGCATT
>NZ_LYBM01000134.1 GCF_001707825.1 Veronia pacifica
GAAGGTACCGTTAGTGTCTGTCTCGAAGTCACCGTTGTGATTGAGGTTGTTGATATCCAGTTGCAGGGTGGTGTTGGAGGCCGAGGCATTGTTTAGCGCCACTGTCCAGATGAGCTCCTCGTTGTCACCCTCGGTGACTGTGGTCTCGTTCGTGGTTATCGCGTTGACAACAGGGGCACTCTCATCGTCCTGCAGGGTGGCTTTACCTGAAAATACATACTGGGAGCCATCAATATTCACCCGCAGTGACAGTTGCTCACCGGGATCATACCTCTCATCATCAATGGGTTTGGCGAATACCCGGATCCCGGTCTGTCCGGCAGGTAAGGGGACATAGAAATTGGCCCCGGAGGCTCCGTAGCTGACTGGGAATAAACCGTCGGTCCGGTCTGGATTGGATAACTGATTGCCCTCCAGGTCAGTGACATAG
>NZ_LYBM01000135.1 GCF_001707825.1 Veronia pacifica
TGCGGCGCACCCCCCTAAACTGCCTGATGATTTTCCACACAAGTGGCACGAGTTGCCGCCTGAGCTCCAGAAGAAACTGAGAGACCCAGAGAAAATGGCTGGTTTCAAAAGAGACTGGGATGGATTGATTGCGAACATGAAAAAAGGCCCATCTGGCGGCCCCCGGACCGGCCAGAAGCTCAACTTTTTAGATAAAGGATGGATCTTTGGCGGTCCTGCTGACGACAAAAACTGGGGTAAGGGAGATACAGGTAACTGGCTCAACTGTTGGTACAAACCCAAGGCAGGTGGCGGAAATGTCGACAGCCATGGTGGCAGTACAGAGTTTGAGAAGAGAAAAACTAACTCTCCACTGACGTTTGATCTGAATGGCAATGGCAAAGTGGATAC
>NZ_LYBM01000136.1 GCF_001707825.1 Veronia pacifica
TCAGGGCATCAATGGTCACGTTGGTGACAGTGGTGGAGGGGTGGCTGAGGGTGATGGTCACCTCTGCATGTTCGCCCTCATCAATAGTGGTGTCTGAGACCGTCGAGACCATGGGGATATCCGCCTCGTCAGTCACCGAGATCGCATCAGCGGTGATCCCGGGGTCGGTGCCGTCCACTGCCGCCTTCAGGGCGAAGGTCTCTGTGCCCTCGTAGACATTGTCATTGTTCAGTATAGTCTTGATATTGAAGGTTTTGTGCCCGGGGGGGATATCGACCTTCACGATACCGTTCACTGCCGTGCTCACGTTCACCGTATCCAGCTCCTGAGTCCCGTCAGCACTATAGAGCGTGAAGGTGCCGTTGGTGTCGGTGGTGAAGCTGCCCGTCT
>NZ_LYBM01000137.1 GCF_001707825.1 Veronia pacifica
CGCGTCTTTTTCAGCTAACTTTTCATCCATATGCTGTTGCAACTCAAGCAACATGCGTTTGAGTTGTTCTGGGTCGTCAGGCAGTGAGTGTGCATCAAGTTTCATACCTGCAATTTAACAAAATTTTATGCTCCTTTCTCGTTTGCATGGCAGATAAAATAGGATGTGTGGCAATGATCGTTTACTGTTAATTAGATCATAGATTGATACTGCAACTCTTCATGACCAAGCACATCATATCCCGACAGCAACCAATCCAGTTGCTCAGGCTGAGTTCAAATTCTTGCAGACTCGCTTTGTTTGGCCATTTGAATTTTTGTTTTTCTAACCGCTTGTACCACAATGCAAATCCCGTTTTATCCCAGTAAACCAACTTGAGT
>NZ_LYBM01000138.1 GCF_001707825.1 Veronia pacifica
CCAAATGTTGTTCGAACGACATTTTTAGGGGTTTACAAGGTCCGAGGTATCCCATATTATTCGCCGCACTTACGGAGAGATGGCTGAGTGGTTGAAAGCACCGGTCTTGAAAACCGGCATACGTTAATAGCGTATCTAGGGTTCAAATCCCTATCTCTCCGCCACATTAGTTTTTCTGGCAGTAATGCGGGAAAACAAAGCAGATAAAGTGTGCCGACTTAGCTCAGTTGGTAGAGCAACTGACTTGTAATCAGTAGGTCACCAGTTCGATTCCGGTAGTCGGCACCATTTATCGCCTCGATAGCTCAGTTGGTAGAGCAGAGGATTGAAAATCCTCGTGTCGGTGGTTCGATTCCGCCTCGAGGCACCATACAACC
>NZ_LYBM01000139.1 GCF_001707825.1 Veronia pacifica
AACATGGCCGATGCCGTTAACGGCATTGTGGATATCGTGATCCCACCCGGCCACGCCAGCGTGCAGGTGAAAACCACGCTTAACAACGATGCCGTCTATGAGGGCACGGAAACCTTCAACCTTAATACCGCCATCAAGGGCTCCGGGGTCTGGAAAGCGGCCGCAGACGTGGTGGTGACTGACGATGAATCCTCACCCGTTGTGACCTCGCTAACCCCTTCAAAGACTGACGTGACCGAGGATGACGACGGGGACCTCATCTGGACAGTGGCGCTAAACAATGCCTCGGCCTCCAACACCACCCTGCAACTGGATATCAACAACCTCAGTCACAACGGTGACTTCAAGACAGACACCAACGGCACCTTC
>NZ_LYBM01000140.1 GCF_001707825.1 Veronia pacifica
ATCCCGGTAGCCATGGGGATGTCAGGCGATGAGGTGGTCAAAGTATTAGAAGCGGTTGCCGCCTTCCGTGGTTACCCAGAAGCAGTGCGGACAGACCAAGGCCCAGAGTTTACTGGTAAAGCACTCGACCAGTGGGCATACATGCATGGCGTAAAGCTAAAACTGATACAGGCAGGAAAGCCAACGCAAAACGCCTATATCGAGAGCTTCAACGGCAAATTCAGAGATGAGTGCCTAAACGAACACTGGTTCAGGGACCTTCACCATGCCCGAGAAATCATCAGTGCCTGGCGGCTCGATTATAATGAAAACCGCCCGCATTCAGCTCTGGGGTATTTGACGCCTTCGGAATTTGCCGCGAC
>NZ_LYBM01000141.1 GCF_001707825.1 Veronia pacifica
CTCTCAACGTCTGCGTTATCTGCATTGAAGGTACCCGAGACTTTCAGGGTGTCAAAACCCGCCCCGCCATCGAGCACTGTGGCATCATCACTGGCATACAGGGTGTCATCACCCTTACCGCCATAGAGGCTGTCACCGCCGCCATTACCCATCAGGGTATCGTTACCGTCACCACCGGTCAGGGTATTGGCATTGCTGTCACCGGTTAGGGTGTCGTTGCCCGCGCCCCCGGTGATATTGGCTACATCCGTGGCATTGGCGAGGTCAAAACCACTGGTTTCATCTGCTTCAGAGCTGATAATGACGGTGTTGTTACCCTCGCCACCAAAGACCTCATCCTGATTGTCAACGT
>NZ_LYBM01000142.1 GCF_001707825.1 Veronia pacifica
CCAAACAAGTATCACTGGAGCTTGGTCGGTTAAAAAAGGGTATACAATAGATATCAGTCCGAGTGGTGAGTTTACGTCTGAAAATTTTGTGGGTTGCTCGGCTAGTGGCCAGATAAATTACAAAAAAAGCGGTATTTTTACCTTTGATATGAACTTATCAAACTGCCTACTTGATAAAGAGAATGGAAAAGTTAATGGTCTTATCTCATTTATAAGTGGAGAGCACATGGACACTGCGCTCAATAAGGACGGTTTAAAAAATCACTTAGAATTCCATGCCATCAATCATTCAAATATAGATTTTAGCCAAGATGATCTTTATTATTTTTTTGATGATTCATTCTTCTT
>NZ_LYBM01000143.1 GCF_001707825.1 Veronia pacifica
CGCGCCACATTCTGGTTAAACATACCCAATGGATGATATCTGCCACCAGAAAAGGGATTGCCACCGGGCATGAAAGGATTACGGTACTGACCTGTTCTCTCGTCAAAAAAAGGCGTGCCACCGAGCCAATTCATGCTGTCACCGGGTTGCAGCGGGGTATAGCCCACCCCTGCGCCGGGCACACCATACCCTTGTAAAAATGGCGCACACGGAAAACCGATATGACAGTGATGGAAAGTCCCTAAGGCGCAAAACAGCAGCTTCTGAATAAGATGGTGTAAACCGGGAACAACACCACCGCCGCAATACGGGCGGTTGGGTACACCACAATACGGT
>NZ_LYBM01000144.1 GCF_001707825.1 Veronia pacifica
TATACCCCAAAGTGTCCAATATAATTCCTGCGATTTGTCCAATATAATTTATGGGTGAAATTTGCGATCCTCTGCACCCCCGAACACTCTGGCGCGAAGAGGATTGTCCAAAGTCCTATGCGAGAAAAAACACCAAAATGGAAATACAAATGGCATTGGACGAATTGGCTGGCTCGTATATTTATACAGTGTGTTCTACTCGTCTTACCGCACACACCAAGTATCGAGAAATCCTACATCCTGATTGACGGAAAATGTTAGATGTAATTTTCTTATCTAAAACCTCGGTATTAGACTCGAGTAGTGCTATTGCCCTGAATTATTTTT
>NZ_LYBM01000145.1 GCF_001707825.1 Veronia pacifica
ATCAGATTTTGTAAAAGAGAAGCAGACTGATGGGCACTATGTGGCGTTGAACTTGGTGGCTTCGGGCCTATTACCCGAAAATGCCGCAGACATTCCACCGGGCATTTTGAACAATTCTGAGGCATCTTCGCCATCAGGTCTCAACGATATCCGGCAAGCCAGTGAAGCAATAAAGCAAATGCTGATATGGAATCGGTCTCAGGGAAACACTGATTTGCAAACAATGAAACGTGTTTTCAAGGCATTTGACGCCGATTTAGGCTGTGACGCTGAGTATATTCGCTACGATAAAGCCTGCGTGGTGGACACGGATGGTGACCAGATAGG
>NZ_LYBM01000146.1 GCF_001707825.1 Veronia pacifica
ATGTTGAGCTTGGTGACTGATTTTCAGAGAGACAAAAAATCCGCTCAACCTTTAATAAGTTGTGCTTGCTTATAGCAATTGTCATCTTTGAATATTGCGCTCATTAATGAGCGGCTTTAAAGATGGTGCCCCGGGCCGGACTTGAACCGGCACAACGCGAACGTCGAGGGATTTTAAATCCCTTGTGTCTACCAATTCCACCACCAGGGCACGCAATTCTTGATTGCAATGGTTGACACCATCTTCATGCTGAATTGAATAATCAATCAACACGGCAAATTTTGACGCGACACACAAGGTTCCCGATCTTCAAGGCCTCGGT
>NZ_LYBM01000147.1 GCF_001707825.1 Veronia pacifica
GATTTTCGAAAATCCACAGCATCGCGGTATAAGTAAATACATTTAGGTTCAACAAACATTTTCATCAGGCAAGCTCGCGCAGTAATTGGCCTAGATAAGATGCAGACGTTGTGGGTGGTAAGCTGACTTTTACTTTACTAATCGAGAGGATGATTGGCTGTTGCGGTTCGATGGCATCGACGTGTTTCGTAACTTTTGCTCGAACAAAGCTTTCTGATGAGGCATTAAGTTTACTTCGTGCGGCATAAAACGTTGTTTTTGATAAAGCATTTTGCTGGCAATAGTCAGTGATAGTTAAATCACTGGCTTGTTGTTCTTCA
>NZ_LYBM01000148.1 GCF_001707825.1 Veronia pacifica
AAATCATCGCGACACCGACGATGACGGCGACAGTTATGATGATAACGTTGATGCCTTCCCGCTTGACTCTACTGAATGGATAGACACAGACGGTGATGGTATCGGAAACAACGATGACGATGACGACGACGGCGATGGATATAAAGTTACTGCTTATGGCTTCCCTAATGCCCCCAATGAATGGATAGACACAGACGGTGATGGTGTCGGCAACAATGCTGACAATGACGACGATGGTGATGGGGTTGCTGACGAAGATGACCAGTTTCCATTAGACAAGACGAAAGCTGGCCGTCAACTCATCAAACATGACAGCT
>NZ_LYBM01000149.1 GCF_001707825.1 Veronia pacifica
GTGACCTCGACCTTGGCAAAACGCTTGCGTTCGCTTGTTCTCGACGTATCAAGAACACATAAATTTGGAGCGACACACGAGGTTCGAACTCGTGACCTCGACCTTGGCAAGGTCGCGCTCTACCAGCTGAGCTAGTGTCGCTTTGTTCTCAGAATTTCTGAGAGTTGGTTGCGGGGGCCGGATTTGAACCGACGACCTTCGGGTTATGAGCCCGACGAGCTACCAAACTGCTCCACCCCGCGTCCGTGTTTCATCGTTTAATGCCTGATGAAGGCGATGTTCTCAACACATCAAGAACATATAAATTTGGT
>NZ_LYBM01000150.1 GCF_001707825.1 Veronia pacifica
CGAATCGTCACATGCTCTTTAAAAATCTGGAAAGCTGACTGTTTAATCGAAAGATTAAACAATATCACTTCAATAAGAAGTGATAGTAAAGTTCTCAATAGTTACTTTTAAGTAACACCAAACACATTCAAGTGTTCTTGGGTTTATCTTCGAAAGAAGGATAAACATATTTGAGTCCGGCGAAATCGTTCATCGAAAGATGAACATGTTCTATTAAGAACACCTTGGTTGCTGTGTTGTCTTCGCCCCTATTTGTTTTCACTTTTGAAAAGTGAAAATAAACAGGAAAGCGAAAGCAAACGGTCCATACA
>NZ_LYBM01000151.1 GCF_001707825.1 Veronia pacifica
TCGGTAATGCCAAGCTCAGCCAGCGACTTATTCTCACCGTCCACCAGCATGCTCAGCCCGGCTTTCTGAGTCAGCGCCTGTAGCTCGGCAGCGTCCAGCTTGCCGTCTGCCACAGCGGCCTCTCCAAGGTGACGGATAGCCAGCGCACGCAGTGCCTCAAAGCCGTTATTGAAGCCATCACGCTTGCCATCGCCGTTCACGTCGGTGTTGTTACCCAACAGCTCTTTTCCGTCAGCACCTACCGTGCCATCGCCATTGGCATCGAAGGCCAGCACGCCGTCGCCTTTACCTGCCCATGCGATTTGGTCTA
>NZ_LYBM01000152.1 GCF_001707825.1 Veronia pacifica
CGTGAATGTGGGGATAAATGTCATTTTTTACCTCTCCTGTTTGACTTTGACGTTGTCCGTCCATGGCTTAAACAGCCACTGAATAACCCACCATGCCTCTATCATTATTTTTGATGCGCACTTAGGTTGTATTAAATGAATTGAATATCATTAAGTGACAGACGGTAAGTAATAGTTCCCGAGCAATGACTTCAAGCTAACGTCAGGTGGTTCAGAGCTTAAAACGCCTGTTCGGAGCAGAGAGGTATGGGAAAGAAAAGGGGCATTGCGACATAAAAAAAGAGGCACCTAAGTGCCTC
>NZ_LYBM01000153.1 GCF_001707825.1 Veronia pacifica
CGTTGACTTTCAGTGCCTTGGCGCAGTGCGCTTCAGCAAGTCAGGCCGCGTATCTTACGCGATTCTGATATCCAGTCAAGAAAAAACTTTCATCTTTTTTGCATAATTTCTTATGCAGTGAAAACCTTTTTTTGACGCCGCTCACATTGCAATCAGTCGGAGCGAAAGAAAAGCCCGTTGCGCTCAACGGGCTTCCTAAATTCAAAGCCTGGCGATGTCCTACTCTCACATGGGGAGACCCCACACTACCATCGGCGCTGTTGCGTTTCACTACTGAGTTCGGCATGGAA
>NZ_LYBM01000154.1 GCF_001707825.1 Veronia pacifica
CAGTACATCACAGGCCGAAACGCTGGAAGGGGGTGAAGGCGACGATACGCTTTATGCGGATGCGGCAGATACGGTGTCCGGTGGAGCCGGTACAGATACCTTGATCTTCAATGGTGAGGGAGCGGCTGAGTTTACACTTGTCGATGATATTGAGAACGCGAAGGGCGGTTCAGACAATGACAACCTGACAGGTAATGCGTCAGATAATACCCTTGAGGGCATGGAAGGAAACGATACTCTCTCTGGCGGCGCAGGTGATGATATTTTGCGTGGCGGAGACGGC
>NZ_LYBM01000155.1 GCF_001707825.1 Veronia pacifica
GTGGTGGGCGATACCGGGCTCGAACCAGTGACCCCCTCCTTGTAAGGGAGGTGCTCTCCCAACTGAGCTAATCGCCCACGATAGTTTTAATTCCCTCATGGAGAGAATGGTGGGTCGTGCAGGATTCGAACCTGCGACCAATTGATTAAAAGTCAACTGCTCTACCAACTGAGCTAACGACCCGTGGCGTCCCATAGGGGAGTCGAACCCCTGTTACCGCCGTGAAAGGGCGGTGTCCTAGGCCTCTAGACGAATGGGACACAAGGTTTGT
>NZ_LYBM01000156.1 GCF_001707825.1 Veronia pacifica
CTCTTCGTTGTTCTCTTTCAGTACATCGTCGACGGTATCAATCACCAGCTCAGCGGCCATGCCTGTGCTGTCGACCACGGCAGAGGTCTTCTGGACAATATCCGCCCCGGAGGCATCAGTGAGGGTATATTCAAACGTCACGATACTGCCGGGAGGGGCGACATGGGTGAGCTCAACGGTATAGGTGACAGACCCGCCTTCAGTGACTTCCTCTTTATCTGCACTGAGGGTGACCCCGACGGTACTGAGCCTATCAT
>NZ_LYBM01000157.1 GCF_001707825.1 Veronia pacifica
CCGGGGCGGATTCCGTATCTATCAGCTGTACTGTGTCGGACACCACCCAGTCGGTGTTGGGCGCATCCACTCTGGCATTGAGGATCAGGCTTTCATTGCCTTCATACAATGCATCATCCATTGGCTCAACGAAGACCTGCACATTTTGGGTCCCTGCGGGGAGGTCCCAGATAACGGGCTGGCTGATATCTGTTACCGTGACCAACTGCGGGTCGTTGTCCGCCCCGGTATAGATATGGAGTTTGCCCG
>NZ_LYBM01000158.1 GCF_001707825.1 Veronia pacifica
GCTATAAATTTGCTGGCACAAAAATAAAGGAGCGCAGCACACTCCATTATTTTTCTTGGATATGCAATTAAATTAACTAACCTAAACTCAGGGCAGAAGTGAGTTAGCCAGCTAATTAGCATAAGCTAAAAATTGTTATACCAAATGTGTTAAGTAAATGAGCTATTTCATCCTGCAAATAGTAGAGAATTAATTCAGTTGGTATTACTGTGCAAAAGATTAACAATGGCTTCAAAATTACGTCTTGAG
>NZ_LYBM01000159.1 GCF_001707825.1 Veronia pacifica
TCCAAATTCAGGCTGTCATTATGCCTTAAATAATGAAATACGGACGCGGGGTGGAGCAGTTTGGTAGCTCGTCGGGCTCATAACCCGAAGGTCGTCGGTTCAAATCCGGCCCCCGCAACCAATTCCCAGATTCAAAAATAGATAAGTACGGCGCGTTGGCAGAGTGGCTATGCAGCGGATTGCAAATCCGTGGACCTCGGTTCGACTCCGGGACGCGCCTCCATCC
>NZ_LYBM01000160.1 GCF_001707825.1 Veronia pacifica
TCTTTTTCTCAAAAAGATGAAAACGATGTTTAAGCCTGGCGATGTCCTACTCTCACATGGGGAGACCCCACACTACCATCGGCGCTGTTGCGTTTCACTACTGAGTTCGGCATGGAGTCAGGTGGGTCCACAACGCTATGGTCGCCAAGCAAATTCTGTTTTACTTCCAGTTTTCTAAAAACTGAAGGCAAAATAATCTTGGAAAGCTGTTCAGTGC
>NZ_LYBM01000161.1 GCF_001707825.1 Veronia pacifica
CTGCTCAGCTAGGTGCTGTAAACAAGTAGAAATATAATCATGCACTACAAGGTCATTGGCCTTTGCGGTTTCAACAAGGCTATAAAGTATCGCACTGGCATGTGCACCTTACTGGTATTTAGAGAACAACCAGTTTTTTCGCCCGATCACGAACGGTTTTATAGCTCGCTCTGCGCGATTGTTATCAATTTTAAGCCTGCCATCCTCTAAGTAAC
>NZ_LYBM01000162.1 GCF_001707825.1 Veronia pacifica
TCGTGGCTTCGGTGACCCCTGCCGGGACTGACGTCACCGAAGACGATAATGTTGATCTGACCTGGACGGTCACTCTCAACAATGCCTCAGCCACCAGTACCACCCTGCGTCTTGATATCAATAATCCAGGCAACAAGGGGGATTTTGAGGAAGACACCAACGGTACCTTCACCCTGTGGTCAGCAGACGGTCAAACAGAGCTCAATACCGTT
>NZ_LYBM01000163.1 GCF_001707825.1 Veronia pacifica
CCGGGGTGCCGAGGGTCACGTCAAAGGTTGCATCCTGCCCTTCGTTGACGGTGCCGGCGTCACCGACCGTCAGGGTCGACGGGGCGTCCTGGGCATCGTCCAGGGTCGCGTCGCCGGTAGCGGTGAGGGACTGGTCGCCGATGGTGGTCGCCACCGTCAGGGTGAAGTCCTCGTCGCCCTCAAACACGCCGTCGTCCACCGTGGACACAA